>CAZCEC010000033.1:40271-65488 GCA_964497615.1 uncultured Anaerolineales bacterium
CCACCAACACCCAGCCGCCGGGCGAAGGCCCATCAGCCACGCCCACCAACACCCAGCCGCCGGGCGAAGGCCCATCAGCCACGCCCACCAACACCCAACCGCCGGGCGACCCGCCGCCGACAGCGACGAACACCCAGCCGCCGGGCGACCCGCCGCCGACTGAACCGCCGGCCGGCAACCCGCCGCCGACTGAACCGCCGGCCGGCAACCCGCCGCCCACACCCACCTTCACCCCGCTGGCCGCGTGCGCGGGCCTGACCGTGCCCAGCCTGTCGGTCTCGGCCGACCCGGCCCAGGCGCTGCCCGGCGCTGTCGTCCGGTTCACGGTGGTGGTGGGCAACCCCACCGATATCGCCGTTCCCCCGACGACCATCACCACCGATCTGGCGGTACTGGCGGAGTTTGTGAGCTTGGCCACCACCCGGGGCGACGCGAGCTACAACGCCGGCCGCCACGCGGTGTCGCTGCACTTGCAGTCGGTGGCGCCGGGCGAGACGATCACCCTGACGATTGAAGTGCGGCTGGCCGACACGGCCACGGCCGGCACGCCGGTGGCGGCGATCAGCACCGCTTCGGTGGGCGGCTTTAACTGCGCCCGAGCCGCGACCAGCGTCACCATCACCCCGGCCGGCATCCCGGTGACGGGCTTTGGCCCCGGCCCGGCGGAGCTGATGGTGCTGGGCACGGCGGGACTGGGCCTGCTGGCGGCGCTGCTGCTGGCGGGCGGCGTGGTGCTGCGCCGGACGGCCCGGCGCAATTGAGTTGAGCCGCACCGCGGCCGCCCTGCTGGCGGCGCTGGGCCTGCTGATTGGCGCCTGCGGGGCCAGACCCGAGACGGCGGCCGCGCCCCCGGCCCGGACGGCGCTGCCCACCTGGACCCTGCCGTTCAGCCTGCCAACGACGACGCCCGCGCCGGCCACCCAGCCGGCGCGGGTGAGCGCCTCCGCCACCCCGGCCGCCGCCGCGGAGGGTGACCTGGCGGCGACGCTCGAACCAACCACGCCCCCCACCGAGCCGCCGCCCACCCCCACGCCCCTCAGCCCGCCCCGGCTGCTCATCCCCTACCTGAAGCTGGATCGCGACGTGGAGCAGGTGGGGATTGCGAATGGGAGCTGGGACCTGGAGCACCTGGGCGACGAGGTGGGCTGGCTGACCACCACCGGCGAGCACCCGGGCGACGACCTGGCAGTGGTGCTGGTGGGCCACGTGACCACGGCGCCGGGCAAGTACGGTCCCTTCGCCGGCATCGGCCAACTGGAGTATGGCGAGGAGATCGTCTATCGCTGGGCGGGGCAGGACTATGTGTACGCGGTGCGGGGCCAGTCGCGGGCCGGGGAGGAAGACGTGCAGCGGCTGTACGTGCCCGATGGGAGCCAGTTGCTGCTGGTGACGTGCAGCAGCTTCGACTACTTCTCGATGCTGTACACGCAGCGGCTGATCATCACCGCCGAGTGGATCGGCACCGTGGCGTCGCAGTAGCCGGGCCGCCGCCGTTTGCCCCAAGCGCACAGCGCCCATTCAGAGTATGCTACCGCCTCGAGGGGGCCATCCACGCCGTTGGGAAAATACATGCTGCTTCAGGCTCGCCCCTACCGCGACCCCGCCGATCTGGCCGCCATGCGGCAGTTGTTGATGGACGGCCAGCAGGCGCACCCGGCCGGCTCGTACATGCACCCCGGCGTGCTCGATTGGGCCATCCACTATCCGCCGGACGAGGGCGCGTTCCGGCGCAACCTGCGGCTGTGGGAGCAGGCCGACGGGCCGGCGCCCGTGCTGGCGGCCTGGGCGTTCTGCTATGAGCACGAGGGCAGCTTCGACGTCTTCGTGCGCCCGGCGCTGTATGGCACCGCCGCCCACGAAACGGTCATGGACGAGTTCGTGGCCTGGGCCGAGGCGCGGGCGCGCGAGGCCGGGCTGAAGCACATCTGGCCGTGGTGGGCGATGGCCGACGACACGGTGATGGACCGCCTGATGCGGGCGCGCGGCTATGTGGTTGATCCGGCCGAGCCGGCGGCGCCCTTGTTTGGCCGCGGGCTGGACGACTTGCCGGAAGCGCCCCTGCCCGAGGGCTTCACGCTGCGCACGGTGCGGTCGCTGGCCGACGGCGAGCAGCGCGCGCGGGTGACGCACGCCGCCTTCCGGCCCCACTACGACTGGGCGCGGGCCTGGGAGGAGTTCCTGGGCTACATGCGCTCGGACGTCTACGACGGCGAGCGCGACCTGCTGGTGCTGGCGCCCGACGGCCGCGGCGCCGCCATGTGCACGCTCTGGTTCGACCCGGTGAACGCGGTGGGGCTGTTCGAGCCAGTGGCGACGCACCCGGATTTTCAGCGCCGGGGGCTGGGCCGGGCGGTGATGGCGGAGGGGCTGCGGCGGATGCGGGCGGCGGGGATGCGGCAGGCGGTGCTGGGCTTCGACGCGCGCAACGCGCCCGCGCGGGCGCTGTATACGTCGCTGGGGTTTGGGGCGGTGCGGTATTTTTCGACGGCGAGGAAGCAGGTGTGAGCGAGGGGCGGGGACTCGGGGGACACAGGCGCCTCGGTGGTCCATGTCATTCCGACGGCCGCGGGCTTTGCGGCCGGAGGAATCTTCAGGCCAGCCCGAGGGCAGATTCCTCGCTTCGCTCGGAATGACATGGGCGAGGGACTCGGGGGACTGAGGGGGTACTTCAGTAGGGCCGAAGGCGGAGCGAAGCTGGGCTATAATCTTCACATTGGCAGCCGCGAGGACCAACGATGTTCGCGCCCCGGATGACGGCCTTTCAGGAATTCATGACCCAGGAAACCCTGCCGCTCTCGACGATTCAGAACGCGGTGCTGGAGTTCTTGCAGGGGCGCGACGACGTGGTGCTGTTTGGCGCGCAGGCGGTGAACGCCTATGTGCCCGAGCCGCGCATGACGCAGGACGTGGACCTGGTAGTCCTCAATGCCGTCGCCTTCGCGGACGAGCTAAGGGCCTACCTGTCCGAGCGCTTCCACATCGCTCTCCGCGTGCGCGAGATTGGCGCGGGGCGCGGCTACCGGCTGTATCAGGTGCAGAAGACCGGCAACCGGCACCTGGTCGATATTCGACCCGCCGAGCAATTGCCCCAGGCGCAGCGCATCGCCGATGTGCTCGTCATGGCCCCGGCTGAACTGGTGGCCGCGAAGGTGCTGGCCTACGCCAACCGGCAGGGCAGCCCCAAGTCCGGCACCGACTGGCGCGATCTGGCAATGCTGCTATTGGCCTTCCCCGAGTTGAAAAGCACGCCCGCCACGGTCGCCGCCCGGCTGGCCGCCATGGGCGCGGGCGACGACGTTCAGGCGGCGTGGCAGCGGCTGGCCGCGCAGGAGATTCGCGCCGCCGACGAAACTGACGAGTTTTAGCCGGCCCCTACGGGACTACCATCCACCCCACAATCCATTCCTCCAGGCGCGGCGTGTTGGTCACATTCTGTACGTCGCCGGTCGGGGCGACCATGACGAAGACATTGTCGGCGGCGGTGCCGGCATGGTTGCGGGTATAGGCCAGGTAGCGGCCGTCCGGCGACCAAGCGGGATACCTTTCATGTTCGGGGGTGCGGGTTAGCCGCTCAAGTAGGCCGCTGGCAAGCTCCAAGGTGCACAGTTCGGATTGAGGCTCATCCTGTTCCAATTGGCCGCAGCCAAAAACGACTGATCGACCCTCCGGCGACCACGCGGGCCAGTGGCTGGACTGCTCCAATCCCATATCCGTGAACTGCCGCATCATATCCACACAGTTCGCCGGCTCGGATAAGCAGGCTGTATCCATGATGTACAGTTCCGTTCCGCCCAGGAACGAACCTGCCATAGAGTGAATCTTGGCCTGGTCCGACGCGAACACCAGCCACTTGCCATCGGGCGACCAGGCAGGAGAACGCTCCACTGTATCCCAAGGCGTTAGCCGGACACGCTCGCCGGTCGCCACCGTCACAACGTAGATTGAATTGAAGTCGCCCCCATCGCCAGCGGCAATGGCGATCTGCTGACCGTCAGGTGACCAGGCAATATCATCCAGGTTGTGATATGGCAAGCCAACCTCGGTCAGGCGGCCGGTTCTGAACTCAAGCAGCATGAGTTGGCCGTAGTCGCCGAAGGCAACCACCGATCCATCGGGCGACAGAGCCGCGGGCGGACGAGTGATTGGCGGAGCAATTACTACGTGGGTCAAGCCATCTACGCTTGAAGCTGTCAAACCTTGACCGCTGATGAACAGCACATACATCCCAGACCCCAATAGTGGCCGAGGATCAGTCGCGGTGGTTGAGGGTAGTGGCGTTGGAGTTTGGGACGGGGTTGGCGATTGGGATGAGACTTGGGAGGGCATGGGCGATGGCACTGGTGTCGGTGTGAGAGTCGGCGGCATCCGCGTGAGTGTCGCGGAAGGCACCAATCTCGTGGACGTTGCCGTTGTGGTGGGAATCGGCGGCTGGCAGGCGGCCAGCATGCAAGCCACCACGAGCACGCTCAATGCCGCCAACCCTGCTTGCCTTCGTTGAACCTGGATTGCCATCTGACTCACCCTTGCCCCATTGGTAAGTACGACGGACGATCAGGCTGGTTACATGCCAAAAGGCACCCCTTCCCCGTTTTAGGGAAGGGGCCGGGGGTTAGGTCGCCCTACGGATGCGGATACAGCGCGTTCTGCTCCGGGGCGGTGGGCATGTAGAGGACGTAGGCGCGCTGGCCGGGGTGGTGCTGCGGGCCGGGGTGGTTGAGGGTGCTCACGCGGCCCTGATACTCGCGCCCGGCCAGGTTGAAGCCGTAGCTGATGATCCACGGGTGGCGGCCGTTGACCTGCACCGAGGCGTTCATCTCCGTCGCCAGGATGCGGCCCTCGGCGGCCGTGCCTTCGCGCAGCACCTGCACGATCTTGCGCTGCACGTCATAGCGCCACACGCCGATCAGCCCGCCGCCCGCGAACATCGCCACCCCCAGCAGCGCGAACGGGATGCCCACAAAGACCGTCACCAGGCTCACCACCATGGGGATGCCCACGCAGGCGAAGATGCCGCCCAGCAGCAGAAAGACGAACGCCGCGATGGCCCAGCCGTCGCTGGCCAGCAGTTTCCAGGCGTAGGCGCCGGAGATGGCGCGCGGCGGCGGCGGCGGCTCCAGCAGCGGGACTTCGGCCTGGGCAAAGTCGGCGAAGCTGACGGGGCCGCGCGGCTCGGGCGGCTTGGGCGGCAGGGGCAGCGGGCCGCCGCACTGGCGGCAGTTGGGCTGGAAGCGGGCGTAGTTGGTGCCGCACCACGGGCAGGTGACGGGGACGTTGAGCCGCTCATCCATGACGCTTAGCCTCCGCCGAACAGCCCCGCCAGCCACTCGCGGCCGATGGGGGTGAGGAAGAATCCCAGCACCCCGCACAGGCCCAGGGTGAGCGCGCCCAGGCACCCGCCCAGCAGCAGGGCCGGCAGGCTGAGGCCGCCCCCCCGCGCGCGCGGCGCGGCCGGCGCGGCCGGCGCGGCCCCATACGCGGCGGGCATGGCGCCGTAGTTGGCGGGCGGCGGGGGAATCTCGCTCAGGGGCAGGCGCGTGGTGGGAGCGGCCACATGGCCGGCGGCCACGTGGCCGGGCGCAGGCGGGACCGCATAGGGCGGGGCAGCGTAGGCGGATGGCTCCGTGCCCATCACCGGCGGCTCCACCAGGGTCTCGAAATCGGCGGCGCGGGGCGTACCCTGGAGGCTGAACAGGGTTTCGCCGAACTGCACCTGGTCGCCGGGGGCGAGGGTGCGCACCTGGCCGGGCTGCAGGCGCGTGCCGTTGACGAAGGTGCCGTTGGAGGAGCCTTCGTCGCGCACGTACACCACGCCCTTGTCCAGCCACAGGCAGGCGTGGACGCGCGAGACGAGATTATCGGGCGGGCGGATGGCGCAGGCGTGGTCGCGGCCGACATAGCTGAGGCCGTTGATCTCGTAGCGCGGGCCGTAGGGGGAGAGGAGGGTGAAAGGCATGAGAATCAAGTGTCATGTGCCAAGTGTCGAGTGTCAAGTGTCGGGTGTCAAGTATCACGTGTCAAGTGGTGTGCGGCTTCACTGCCGTGGCACTCGACACTTGGCACGTTTACGGCGTCATAGGTCAAGTGCCAGGCCCGGCTGAACGCCGAAGACGTGACACGTGACACGTGATACTTGACACTCCTAAAACACTCGCACGAACAGATACGCGATCAGGATGCCCAACAGGATGCCGCCGATGACTTCGCGCGGGGTGTGGCCAAGCACTTCCTTTAGTTCTTTCTCCGCCAACGGGTGGCCGGTGAGCAGTTCGTCAATCATCAGGTTGAGCACGCGGGCGTGGTCGCCGGCATGGCGGCGCACCCCGGTGGCGTCGTAGATGACGACGGCGGCCAGGATGGCGGCGATGGCGAACAGGGGCGAGTCCCAGCCCTCCTGCAGGCCCACGGCGGTGCTGGCGCCCATCACCAGGGCGGAGTGGGAGGAGGGCATGCCGCCGGCGGAGATGAGCAGGCTCCAGTCCCACTCGCGGCGCAGGGCGTAGTTGAGGGGCAGCTTGATGAGCTGCGCCAGGGTCCAGGCGATGAAGCCCGCCATGAGCACGCGGTTGGCGGCCAGGTCGGCGAAGAAGCCGCTCATGCGCCGGGATCATCCGGGTCGAACGGCTCAAGCTGGGGGCCGCCCGCGGCGCGGGGTGCAAGCTGCTGCACCTTTAGTTCGGCGGTATCCAGCAGGGATTGGCAGCGGGCGGCCAGGCCCTGGCCGCGCTCGAACAGGGCCAGCGAGTCGTCCAGGCTCAGGTCGCCGGCTTCAAGCTGGCGCACGAGGTCTTCCAGTTCCTGGAAGGCGTCTTCAAAGGACAGGGTCTCGGGCAGGGCGAGGGGTTTAGGTTTGGCTTTGGGAGGCATGCGACACCGAGTGAATTAAACCACAAAGGGGGCAAGGGAACAAAGGGAGGCGGGGGACTCAGGGGAGAAGGGCGGAAGGGGTATAAAGGGTATAAGGGGCCTAAAGGGACTCAAGGGACACGGGGGAAATGAGGGGGCGCACAGCGTCAGGGCCGTGGAGGGGGCCGGCAGGGGCTGCGGAGGCGATGCGCGTCAGTGCTCAATCAGGCAAGCGGCGTTGGGGCGCAAACAGTTTCCAGCGGCCTTCGGAGATGACCTCGACGGCGCCGTCAACGACTTTGATGGCGGTCTCGTCGTCAATCCCGTAGGTCGGCACGGGGACCTCGGCCGCCATGCGCTCCACCTTGGGCGTGGAGCTTTCCGGGTGGTTCGCGTGATCCAGGTGCGGCAGCAACGCAAAGTCCACCAGTCCCAGTCCGGTATCAATGACGAAGGGCCGATCCGGGTCGTCGTACGTCTCGCCGAAAGTGGGGGCCGTCACCATACTGCCGGCGCTGATCCCCACATAGACGGTCTCGCGCAGCGACGGCAGCAGGTCTGCCAGGCCGGACTCGCGCATCCAGCGGCACAGATAAAAGACATCGCCGCCCTGCACCAGCAGGGCGTCCGCCGCCTGGACTGCGGCGATCCAATACTCGGCTTTGATGCTGGGCAGGGCCGTGAGCTCCAGCACGCCCAACGACTTCCACCCCAACTCGCACATGGGGTTGGCAGTTGATCCGTTGATGAACCGGTATGCCATGGCGGGCCCGCTGGGGAAGGGGTAGATCGCCGTGGGAATGCACAGGGCGCTGCATTCGGCAATCGGCTTACCCAGCAGATCAACCAGCGCGGTGTGCAGGCTGGGGTTGCGGATGCCGGCGGACGTGAGCAGAAGTTTCATCCCGACTCTCCTAACGTCACCACGAAGCCACGAAGGATCACGAAGTTACTTATGATTCTTAAGAACCTTCGTGCTGCTTCGTGTCCTCGTGTCTCTGTGATGACGGTGGTGACGCCGTTGCATCGAACTCGCCCTCCGCCACGCGCACCCGCAGCGCATCTCCCGGCTGCACGTCACTCGCGCGGCGGATGACGCGGCCCGCGGGCGTGCTCACCACGGCATAGCCCCGCGCCAGCACCGCCAGCGGGCTGACGTTGAACAGCGATTGGCGCAGGCCCTGGAACCGGGTGCGCTGGAGCGAGACGTTATAGCCCAACGCGGCAGCGGCCCGCGTCTGCAAATCGTCCACGCGCTGTTGGGCGGCCCGCACCCGGCCCAGGGGCGACAGGCCGCGCAACTGCGTTTGCAGCCCGGAGAGCGCCCAGCGCTGGTCGCCCAGGCGGGCGCGGACGGCATCGGCCAGGCGCTCGGCGCGGGCCAGCACGTCGTCGGCGATCTGCGCGCGGTCGGGCGTGGCGAGCTCGGCGGCGGCGGAGGGCGTGGGGGCGCGCAGGTCGGCGGCGAAGTCCGCGAGGGTGAAGTCGGTCTCGTGGCCCACGCCGCTGATGACGGGCACCGGGCAGGCGGCCACGGCGCGCACCACGCGCTCGTCGTTGAAGCACCACAAATCTTCCAGCGAGCCGCCGCCGCGCGCCAGCAGGATGACGTCCGGCGCTTGCGCGGCGCAGGCGTGCAGCGCGGCGACGATGTAGGGCGGCGCGTCGGCCCCCTGCACCGGCGTGGGCGAGAGCATCACTTCCGCCAGGGGGAAGCGGCGGCGCAGGATGTTGAGGATGTCGCGCAGGGCGGCGGCCTTGGGGGAGGTGACGACGCCGATGCGGCGCGGCCAGCCGGGCAGCGGGCGCTTGCGGGCCGGGTCGAACAGCCCTTCGGCTTCGAGCGCTTCCTTGAGCCGCACGAACTCGCGGTACAGCACGCCCTCGCCCGCGGGCTGGAGGGTGATGACGTCGAGTTGGAATTGGCCGCGCGCTTCGTACAGGCCGGCGTTGCCCACCGCCACCACGGCGTCGCCGTCGCGCGGGGTGTAGCGGCTGCGCTCGGCCCGCCCGCGCCACATGACGCAGCTTACCTGGGCGGCGCTGTCCTTCAAGGTGAAGTACCAATGGCCGGAGGGGTAGGCGCGGAAGCCGCTGATCTCGCCGCTGACGCGCAGGTCTTGCAGGCGGTAGTCGGTCTCCAGCATCTGCTTGACGTAGCGGGTGAGGGCGGAGACGGTCCACAGGTCGGGCACGGTTTGATGGTAGTGCAGAGCGGGAAAAGGGGCAAGGGTATAAGGGGTATAAGGGGCATAAGGGGCGAGGGACTCAGAGGACTCTGCGGAAGACGTTGTCACGCTGAGCGCGAATGACGGTACTTGGGGATTACGCCTCGTTCGCGCGCGAAGCGTATCGGGGATACCTCGGCGACACCCCTCGCGCGCGGTGGGATGCGACGATCAGACCTGCCGGGTTTGTTGCGCGCCTGCCTCAATACCCCACCGCGCTGCCGAGGACAGCGCCGCAATCCCAGCAAGTCTTGTGCTGGATGAATCAACGATACGCAATGGGCGCGCCCCGGCGCTTGCCCCGCTGACCGGCGGCGCTATACTGACCGCATGGACTCTGCTTCGGCGGCGGCGACCATTCGCGCGGCGCGGGCCGAGGAGGCGCGGGCGCTGGCGGCCTTGGCGCGCGAGACGTACACCGAGGCCTTTGGCCCCGCCACGCCGCCCGGCGAATTGCAGGCCCACCTGGACGGCGCGTTGACGGACGCCCACGTCGCCCGCTGGCTGAGGGCCGACGTGATGCTGGTGGCCGAGGCCGATGGGCGGCTCGTGGGCTTCGTCCAGGCCGGCGACTCGTCCCCCGACGCCGCGCCGGAGGGGGCCAGCGTGGAACTGCGGCGGCTGTATGTGCGCGCCGCGTTCCAGAACCAGGGCCTGGGCGGGCGCCTGCTGCGGGCGGCGCTGGCGCATCCCCGGCTGCGGGCGGCGGCCGTGTGGCTGGACGTGTGGGAGCGCAATGCGGGCGCGCAGCGGCTGTATGCGCGGCACGGGTTTGCGCGCGTGGGCGAGCGGAGGTTCTTCTTCCCGTCCGGCGCGGAGGGCGACCTGGACTTCATCCTGGTGCGGCCCCTAGAACAATAGGCCCATGGTCAACGACATGCCCCCACCCCGCCACGCCCACTGCCCCACCTGCGGCTCGCTGCAGGACCGCGAGTTTGGTTATCAAAAGTACGGCTGGGACGAGGACAACACTTACCTGCCGGCGGCGGCGGGCCGCCTCACCGTGCTCAAGGACTTCAAGCCGCACTCCAGCCGCGCGCTCCAGCTTCAGCAGTGCCCGGCGTGCAAGACGTACTACCTGTATCAGACCGACTACGAGTACCTGGTCAACGGCAGCGAGGATGAGCAGACCCTGACCCGGCTGACCGACGCGCAGGCGGAGGCCTATCTCAATGCCTGACATCCAACACGTCACTTCGCGCGACGGGACGCGGATCGCCTATCGCCGCCTGGGGGACGGGCCGCCCCTGGTGCTGGCGGCGGGGACGGGCGCGGCTAATCCCCGGGCCTGGCCCGCCGTGGCGGCGCTGGGGGCGCGCTTCACCGTCTGCGCGCTGGACCGGCGCGGGCACGGCGCCAGCGGCGATGGCGCGGACTATTCCCTAGAGCGCGAAGCCGAGGACGTGGCGGCGGTGGTGGACGCGGCCGCAGCGGTGGACGCGGGGGCCGCAGGCGCAAGCCTGCTGGGCCACTCGTTTGGGGCGCTCGTGGCGCTGGAGGCGGCGCTCCTGACTCGCAACGTCCGCAAGCTGATCTTGTACGAGCCGGCGTTCGCGCTGGGCGGTGGGCCGCTGTATGCGCCAGGGATGATCGCGCGGCACGAGGCGCTGCTCGCGGCGGGCGACCGCGAAGGGGTGCTGGCGCTGCACTATGGCGAGCTGGCGGGCCTGTCGCCGGAGGAGATGGACGCGCTGCGGGCCGGGCCAGCCTGGCCGGAGCGGCTGAGGGCCGCCCACACCGTGCCGCGCGAGATGCGGGCCGAGGAAGGTTATCGCTTCGACCCGCGCCGCTTCGGGACGCTGCCCGTGCCCACTCTGCTGCTCACCGGCGAGAAAAGCTCGGACCTCCTGGCCGTCCCCACGCGCGCCTTGCACGCCGCGCTGCCCAACAGCCGCCTGGCGGTGCTGCCGGGCCAGCAGCACATCGCCATGTACACCGCGCCGGAGCTGTTCGCGCGGGCGGTGATTGATTTCCTGGCCGGCGACCCAGAGCACTGACCCCACCCATGTCGCAGACGCTGGTTGGTGGAAAGTTGTTCTTGGTTGCCTACGGACTGGCGGTCGTGGGCGCCTGGCATGTTGTCATCCGCCCGACCACGCGGACCAGACAATCCGTCAAAGCTGTGCTGTTGGGGTGCTGGATCACGGGCGCCGTCATCATTTGGCTGCAAACCTTCTGGGCCATCCTGCACCTGCCCGATGTGACGTTCAACCGGATACTCGTTGGCTTGCTGGTAGCCACGTTGTGGACCGGCATGACCGCCGGTCTGATGCTATTTGTCACCTGGCTCAGGCTAGGCGCCAACCGCCGCCAGCCGGAACTGTTGCTATCGCTCATAACGCGAGTGCAGGCCAGTGCCGCGGCCCCGGAGGTGAAGTCGCAGCAGCTTCGACAGGTGGGGTGGTCGGTCTTCGCGATCTCGGCGCTGTCCCTGACCGGGCTCGCCTTGCTGGCATCCTGCGCGGTCAAGTCGTGCCAGACCGACCTCATCCGGCCCCGGCTCATCTTCATCATGATTGGCTGTGCAATAGCAGTCAGCCAGCTCTTTCTGCGGCTGCGAGTGACGGGTCGAAGGGCGCTGGCGGTGGCGGCTGTGGTCGCAGCAGTAACGCTCTTCCTGATTGGCCGAGTGCTGGGGTGGGTGTAGTTGGATAGTGCCCGCCAAATCCCATGAACGTCGAAAAAGCCGCCCTCTACGAGCGCCACCGCCTGCCCTACGCCCCGGCGCTCTTCAGTGGGCCAGCACGGGCATGAAAATGCCAAAACCGTCGAAAGCGGTATACAGTTCAACTTTGTTCTCAACCTCCTGGTCCACCTGGTAAACCACGATCTGGCTGTTCGGGCTGATCTTGAAACCCTGTACGTCGCCGGTCGGGTTCGAGATTGGCAGGCTGATCCTGGTTGGAGCGACACCTAAAGTAAGGTACAGCTCACGTACGCCGTCGGTCTGCTGGTCAGCCGCATAGACGACGCCCAGGCTGTTGGGGGTGAACTGATAGCTCGTTACGTTTCCGAATGTCGAGAGCGCACTCAGTTCGACCGGATCTCCCTGACCATTGGTGGCGCTGAGGTACAGCTCATAGCGCGTGTTTGCCTCGCGGGCCTGCCGGTAAACGACCGCCACGCTGTTGGGAGAGATCGAAAAGTCCATCACCCATCCATCCCCCGAGGGCGGGTTGTTGAGCTTGACGGGCACCACCCCTCCACCAATGGGAGTGCTAAAGAGCTCAAAGACCCCAGGCGTGGTCTCATCCGCCACATACACCACGCGCAGGCTGTTTGGGTTGATCGCATATTTCGCGAGGTGCACAAGGTTGGATCCATTCAGTTTGGTCGGTGGATCCAGGTCAGTCAAATAATTGCTGTACAGGTCATGGCCAGATGGGTCACTTCTAGACACCGAATAGACCACCCTCAGGCTGTTGGGCGCCAACGCAAATTTCTGGGCGTAGTCGCCAGTCGCTATGGTATCCCCGTTGAGCTTGTAAAGGCCTCCCCCAACCAACAGATTGCTGAAGACCTCGTCCCTGTGATGGATCAGCCGGTCCGCGATGAATACCACTTTCTGGCTGTTAGCGGTGATCTCATACTGCCTCACATCTCCCTCGTCCACCATTGACCCGGACAGCTCCACGAAATCGCCCCCAGCAACAGCGTTTCCGTATAACTCGAACTGCTCGTCCACTTCCTGGTCGGCTGCGTAGACAACCCGCTGACCATCCGGGGATATCTGGAAATCCCGAACATCACCATCCCTAATCAGGTCTGGGTTCAGCCGGATATGCTCGGTGCTGCTGATCGGGACGCTGTACAACGCGAACTGCTCATCCGCGTCGTGATCGGCGAGGTAGATCACGCGATCCCCGAGGGGAGAAAGCTCCATGGCGCTGACCCCTCTGGAACTTGTCGTAAACACAAGCGGGTAATTTGTTCCGCCGGTAATGGGAACGCGATAGATCCCATCCTGGCCGTTGCCGTTGAGATCAGCCATGAACACCACCGTCTGGCTGTCCGGCGTGATCTCGAAGAAGTCGCCATTGACCCGCCCCCCGTAGTCCGGATCGGAATTGAGCTTGGTGACTTGACCGCCTTTCGCCGGGACGCAGTACAACTCCACCTTGCCGTCAATCTCTGCGTCGACGGCATAGACCACGTATTGGCTGTCTGGGCTGAACTTGTACGGATGCACCCAGGTGGGGTTTGTCATCGGACCGCTGATCCGGCGGGCGATCAGCATGGCCTCCGCCGGGCTGGCGCCCGAGAGGGCAACGACCAGCGCCAGGAACAGGGTTACCATCCGGCGCAGGCAAGAACCGCTATGCGGTTTTACGAAAGTTGGGGAACGGTGCGACATGTTGATCTCCCCTGATAAACGAGACGCACGACGCCGGCATGCTTCCAGGCCGGAGCCTCGAAGCCTGTCGACCGGCGCGCGTGGCGGGAGACGTTTTTGGCTGGTTGCCACCCCCTTACAATCATGATACATCTAAACTCCGCGGTGGCGTGAGTCTGTCCCGATTATTGCCAAAACCGGTGATGTTTGGCGATGTTGCCCGCTTGTGCCTCTCCGCTACTGATTGGACGACGCGGAATCCAGGTGCCCGTTTGCAAACCCGGCCCCTACGCGCGCGCTGCCCCACAGCCGGGTGAGGGTGCTGCCAGGGCAGCCGCACCATGAACATCGAAAAAGCCGCCCTCTACGAGCGCCACCGCCTGCCCTACGCCCCGGCGCTGGTGGAGGGCGTGCTGGCCCGCACTGGCCCGGCGGCGGTCGTGGCCGATGTGGGCGCGGACACCGGGCAGTTGGCGCGGCTGTTCGCCCCGCACTGCGCGCGGGTGCTGGCCGTGGAGCCAGACGCCGCCATGCACGCGGTGGCGGCAACGGCCCTGGCCCCGTGGCCCAACATCGAGATCGTGGCCCGCAGCGCCGAGCAGACAGGCTTACCCGATGCGAGCATTGACCTGATCGTCATCGGCAACGCCTGGCAGCGCTTCCGGCCCGAGGCGGGCGGCGAACTGCAGCGCAGCCTGCGGCCGGGCGGCTGGGCGGCGGTGGTCAACTACGCCTTCACCAACCGGGCCTTCACCGAGATGCTGTTCGGCAAGCTGGCTGAGTTGAAGCCGCTGACGAAGAAGACCGAGACGCAGTGGCATTCGCCGCCGCTGTCGGCCCTGTTCGGCGCAGCGCCGGTGGAGAGTCTACGCTTTCCGCAAACGCAGGCTGAAGACTGGACCGTCTTCTTTGGCGCGGCCTGCGCCGGGATCGAAGCGCCCGAGCGCGGGGAGGCGGCCTTTGACCGCTTTGAAGCCATCAACCGCGAAGTGTTCGAGGCGTTCGCGGTGGAGGGTGTGCTGCGGGTGGAGTACGAGACGCGGGTGACGCTGGGGCGGCCGGGGTAACGACGACGCACCCTGGCATCCCGTCCGCTTGGTCCGACGTGACATCGAAAAACATTGTCATCCTGAGCGCGAATGACGCCCGTTGGGCGTGAAGCCCGGCCGGCGCGCGAAGGATATCGACGGTTCATCAGCGAGGCGTTTCGCGCGCATAAGCACGGGCAGGCCCGGCTTGTTGTCATTCGCGCTCAACGTGACAATGATTGTCGGCGAGGCGTTTCGCGCGCATAAGCACGGGCAAGACCGGCTTGTTGTCATTCGCGATCAACGTGACAATGATTGTCGGCGAGGCGTTTCGCGCGCGGACGGGCGGGCAGGATTGGCTTGCTGGCGTTCGCGCTCAACGTGACAATGATGCTCAACGATGGCCGTTTCGCGCGCCGGCGTGTGCGCCGGTGCATCAATCATGGCCCCTGCGAAACCAAACGGCCCCCAACAGCCGGCGCAGGCCGGCTTCGGGCAGTTGGTTGGCGCGGTTTCCAACCGCCAGCGTTACAATGCTCCCCGTGATCGCCTACCGCCCTGCCCTCCCCGCCGACGCCGACCTCATCGCGGACGTGTATCTCACGTCGCGCCGGGCGTTCCTGCCCTACGCGCCGCTGGCGCACAGCGACGCCGACGTGCGCGGCTGGGTGCGCGATCACCTGTTGCGGACGGCCGACGTGCGCGTGGCGGTGCGGGGCGGCGCGGTGGTGGGGATGCTGGTGCTGACGCGCGGCGAAGGGTGCGGCTGGATCGAGCAGCTTTACCTGCATCCCAGTGTCACCGGCCAGGGCATCGGGTCGGCGCTGGTGGCGCTGGCCAAGGAGACGCTCGGCCCGCCCATCCGGCTGTACACCTTCCAGGCGAACGAAGGCGCGCGGCGGTTCTACGAGCGGCACGGGTTCCGCGCCATCGCGTTTGGCGACGGATCCGGCAACGAGGAGCGCTGCCCGGATGTGCTGTATGCATGGCCGTAGGCGGCCCCGCTTGGCATTGGTGTTGGCTGCCAGCCTGGCCCCGGGGGCGGATACGCTCAGCGCGAATGACGCCCGCATGGCCGGCAGCCCGGCCGGCGCGCGAAGGATAGCGCTGATTCATCCAGTGAAAGGACTCTCCCCATGACCCACACCGAATCCCCCGCCCCCGTGCTGGAATTGCGCGTGGCCCTCACCACCGCCGATTACGACCGGCTGCTGAAGTTCTACACCCTGGGCCTGGGGCTGACGCCCGCCGCCGACTGGTCTGGCCCGCAGGGGCGGGTGGTGGTGATGGAGCTGGGCCGGGCCACCCTGGAAGTGTTCGACGAGCCGCAGGCCGAATACGTGGACAACCTGGAAGCGGGCCGGCGCGTGAGCGGCCCCGTGCGGCTGGCCCTGCGCGTGCCCGACGTGCAGGCCGCCGTGGACCGGCTGCTGGCGCATGGGGCCGTCCTGGTGCAGGCCCCCGCCCTCACCCCCTGGGGCGACCTGAACGCTCGCGTGCAGGACCCGGACGGGATGCAGGTGACCCTGTTCCAGGCCCCCTGATTTGCATTCAAACTAAGCGGGCCTATAATCTCCACAAATCTACACCCATCCGCGGGGGCAAGCCTGCGGCCGGGGGGGGGACCGTCTACGCTCGGGACGGCGCGCATCAGGCTTGCTCCGCGGCCACCACCACAAGGAGAGTGCTCGATGTACCTGCCGCGCGTCAAGAACGATTCGGTCTGGGGCTCGCTTAAGTTTCTCTTCCTGGGGGCCCTGCTCATCTTTCTGATCAACAACTGGTTCGGCTTCGACAACGCCCTGACCACGGGCGTGATTGACCGCTGGCAGGTGCTCATCCACCTGCACGCCGGCAGCGTGGGCTGGATCACCCTGTCCGCCATCGGCCTGGCCATCTGGGTCTACACCGGCGACCGGAACGTGGACGCGACCCACGCCGGCCAGGCGCGCATGCTGGCGCAGGCGGCCACGATCATCTTCGCGCTGTACGTCATCGCCTTCGGCCTGTCGTATGCGTTTGAAGACAGCTTCCTGGTGTATGTGCACCCGATCCTGGGCGTGCTGGCGGTGCTGACGTTGTGGTGGGCCACCATCTGGTCGTTTGGGCAGATGAAGAACCAGGCGCCGCTGACGACGGTGCACCTGCTGGCCTCGGGCGCGCTGCTGACGGCCTCCATCGGCGCGACGGTGGGCATGCTGCTGGGGCTGGAACACGCCATCGGCCAGTTCCTGCCCCTGCCGCCGGGCGACCGGGTGGGCGCGCACGCCGCGATGATGGACACCTACCTGTTCCTGGTGGCCAGCGCCATCATCGAGTGGTCGGTCCGCAAGGAGGCCACGCGCTGGGGCTGGGGGGGGATGGCGCAGGCCGTGCTGTGGGCGGTGGGCGCCACCCTGGTGCCGATCGCGTTCTTCCTTAACATTGTGGATGCCATTCTGCCCATCTTCGGGCTGATGCTGATGGCGGGCATGGTGATCTTCCTGGTGCGCTTCGGCTGGCGGGCGCTGGTGAGCCTGCCGACCGGCACAGGCGTCAAGAGTTGGGCGTTCTTCGGGACGCTGTGGCTGATCGTCTATATGGGGCTGTTCATGTATCTGATCAGCCTGATCTCCACCCCGGAACTGATGGCGCCGTGGCTGTTCCCGGTGTTCGCGCACGTGGGCTTCGTGGGGATGATGACGAATGTGCTCTTCGGCGTGCAGGCCTCGCGCGGGCAGGTGTCCAAGGCCGTGCTGCCGTGGGGCGAGGCGGCCACGCTGTGGCTGATGAACCTGGGCCTGGTGGCGTTCGCGGCGCTCAAGATCGCCGCCGACCTGCGCCACGGGGCGTGGGTAATGGGGATCGGCGTGGTGCTGGGCGTGGTGGTGATGTTCATGCGCGGGCAGCGGAGCTAGGGACGAGGGCGAAGGGATTAAGGGGTATAAGGGGTATAAAGGGACTGAAGGGACTCGGGGGAAGTGGTGGGCGGCGGCCGGGCACGGCCCGCGAAGGCGGGTTTCGGAGACCCGGCCGCCGCGCACGGTCGCCTGGCGGTCCCTCGTCCCGCTGGCCCCTGAAACAGGCACTCGCGCGCCAGTTGATGTCCCTCCAGACGTGACGTTCGCATGACCCGCCGCATCTTTCTTGACACCGAATGGACCCGAGCGCCGAATGGAATCGGGAGCTGTTCGCGCGCATTCGCAATAGGAGCGTCCCATGATTGACCTGAAGCTCGCCACCCTCACCGTCACCAACAAAGCCGACCGCCTCGGCCGCGATGAGCCGATGCTGTGGACGTACTTCATCGAGCTCAGCGTCGCCACGCTCAACAGCCACCAGTTCGTCGTCACCACCGACCCGCTCAAGGGCAAGCTGAAGAAGGCCGGCAAGGGCGACACGGTGAGCATCCCCGCCAGCGTGGGCCGCTACCACCGCACCGCCGGCCGCCTCTTCGCTGCGGGCGTCATCGCCGCGGCGTTCGACAACGACCTGCGCACCCAGAAGCAGATCAAGGATGGCTACGCGGCGGGGGCCAAGGCGCTCAACGACGCCATCCTGAACCACTTCGCCACGTCCGGCTTTGCGGACCCGACGCCCGAGCAGGAAATCGCGATGGGCGAGCAGATCGGCGCGGCAGTGAAGAAGGCCGTCATCGACGCGCACGGCGGGCTGGTGGCGGTGCTGTTGCTGGGCGGCGGCAAGAGCCTGGGGAGCGACAAATACTTCCGCAAGCTGTTCGAGGACACGATTGACGAGCCGGTGGTACTCAACTTCAACGCGAAGAAGGAGCGCGCCACCTACCGGGTGAATGGGAGTCTAAAGTTCGTGAGGTAGTCTAGGGCACCGTGGGCACGCGCAGCACCACGCCCACGGCGTAGCCCACCAGCGCGCTCACCGTGCCGATGACGGCCATCTCCAGCCCGCTGCGGCCCGGTTGGCCCACCGTCACGCGGGCTTTGTAGGCGCCCACGATAAACAGCACCACCGCCGACAGCGCCAGCGCCGTCCAGATGCTGGCCCCCACCGGCAGCAGCGCAAACGGCAGCAGCGGGATGAGCGAGCCGACGATGGCCGCCACGCCCACCACCACCGCCGAGCGCACCGCCGTCCGGCGGTTGACGGGCACGAGCTGGTGCTCCTCGGCCATCATCACCGTCACCCACACATCCGGGTCGTCGGTGATGGTCTGCACGATGCGCTCCAGCAGGTCGCCGGAGAAGCCCTTGGCCGCATAGATGCGCCGGATCTCATCGGTCTCCAGCACAGGCACGGCGGCGATGTGCCGGTACTCGCGCGCCCGCTCGCTCTCGTAGAAGTCCGCGTCGGCCAGGGTGGAGGTATAGGCCACCGCCCCCATCGAGACTGACTCGGCAAAGGTAGCGGCCAGCCCGGCCACCAGCACCAGGTAGCTGTCGGAGGTGGCCGCCGCCACGCCCAGGATCACCCCCAGCACATTCACCAGCCCATCCTGCCCGCCCAGGATGATGTCGGACAGGGCCGAGGCCCGCTTGTGCGGATCACGGCGGTTGTGATGGTCAAACTCTGCGGTGGGGATGGGCGTGGAAGGAGCCAGGAACTCGGTTGCCATGGGCGGCCTCGGGCGTGAGGGTGGATTGCCCGTCCGGCGCCTGCCTCCGGCGGGCAACACTACATTTAGCGTACCAATCGCCGGAGAACGTGTCAACCATCAGAGCCGATAGGCATACTCCACATTGCGCCCGGCGCGGGCCGCCAGGCGGCGGCCCCGCTGGTGCGGCGCGGCGGTGCGGCGGGCCGTCATCGACGCGCACGGCGGGCGGTTGGCGGTGCTGCTGCTCGGCGGCGGCAAGAGCCTGAGCAGCGACACCCCTCCGGCGCGCGGTGCGTATATCTCTTCAGGCACCCAGAAAAGGAGTAAGCGATGTACCCAACCAAGCCGTTCGGGCAGCCGGTGGCGGCGCCCGGCAACCTGCGCCAGTGGCTGAGCCAGCACCCCCTGCTGGCCTATTGCGGTCTGGCTTATGCGTTCTCCTGGATCATGACCATCCCGGTCGTGCTGGCGGAGTGGGGTTATCTGCCGGAGGCGCTCTTTACGATCCTGTTTGTCGTCAAAGCGTTCGCGGGGCCGTTCGTGGCGGCGCTGATCATGGTCAACGTCACCGAAGGCCGGGCCGGGCTGGCGCGGTTCCGGCAGCGCTTCTTCCAGGTGCGCGCGGGCTGGGTGTGGTATCTGTTCATCCTGCTGGGCCTCCCGGCGCTGCTGATGCTGGGGATCATCGTCCAGCCGGGCGCGCTGGCGAGCTACACCGGCCTGCCCAACAACAGCCTGGTGTACTTCCTGGTGTTCTACCTGATCAACTTCGTCGTCATCTTCTTCGTGGGCGGGCCGCTGGCGGAGGAGCCGGGCTGGCGCGGCTTTGCGCTGCCGCGCCTGCAAACCCGCTTTGGCCCGCTGTGGGGCACGCTGATCCTGGGCGTCGTGTGGGCCTTCTGGCACCTGCCAGACTTCCTGACGCGGGCGCAGGGCGGCGGGCCGGGCGCCACCTGGGCCGAGTCCTTTGGCAACCTGCCCATCTTCGTCCTGGCGGTGGTGGCCCTGGCCGTCATCATGACCTGGGTCTACAACCACACCGGGGGCAGTATCTTTATCGCCATCCTGTTGCATGCCGCCATCAACGCCACCGGCCTCCTGCCCGATCTCTTCCCGGTCCAGGGCACGCCGCTGTTCAGGCTGGGCGACCTGTCGCTCGTGTTCGGCCTGACGGCGCCCGCGCTGCTGATCATCCTGCTGACGCGCGGCCGGCTGGGCTACCAGCCGAAACCAGAAACGGGCGGCTAGCCGACGCCAGGGCGCGCCAAGGTGCTGGCCAAGATCGTCGAGTTCAACACGCACCTGAACGGCGTAAAAGCGTGAGGGGGGTAAACGCCGCGCACCGCCGCCGTCAGGCCAGCCGCACGTTAGCCGCAAGCCGCTGCCAATGCGGGAGATATGGGCTGGGCCCATGTTTTCCGCATTGCCTTTATACTGCGGCCATGCGCCCCGTGACGCGAATCCTCTGCCTGGCGGCGGCCGCGGCACTGCTGCTGGCCGGCTGCGCCCCGGCGGCCAGCGGTACGCCCGCGCCGGAGCCGGCCGAGCTGACGGTGTTTGCCGCCGCTTCGCTGACCGATGCCTTCGGCGTCATCAAGGCGGACTTCGAAGCGCTGCATCCCAACGTCACCATCAGCTACAACTTCGCCGGGTCCAATGCGCTGGCCCAGCAATTGGTGGCCGGCGCGCCGGTGGACGTGTTTGCCAGCGCCAACAACACGCAGATGAACGTCGCCATCGAAGGCGGGCGCGTCGTCAGCGGCACCCAGCGCACCTTCGTGCGCAACCGGCTGGTGGTGATTGTGCCCACGGGCAACCCCGGCGGCGTGACCACCCTGCAGGACCTGGCCCGGCCGGGCCTGCTGCTGGTGCTGGCCGCGCCGGAAGTGCCCGTCGGCCAATACTCGCTGGACTTTCTGGATAAGGCGGCGCAGGACCCGGCGTTTGGGGCGGCGTTCAAGGACGGCGTGCTGGCGAACGTGGTTTCCTACGAAGAGAATGTGCGCTCGGTGCTGACCAAGATCACGCTGGGCGAGGGCGATGCCGGCCTCGTGTATACCAGCGACATCACCGCCGAGGCCGCCGGCCAGGTGGAGCGGCTGGACATCCCGGATGCGCTGAACACCATCGCCAGCTATCCGATCGCGCCCATCGCCGACAGCGCCCACGCCGCACTGGCGCAGGCCTTCGTGGACTACGTGCTGGGACCGGAGGGGCAGGCAGTGCTGAGCGAGTACGGTTTCATCCCGGTGCAGTGAGGCCGCGGCTCACTCCCACCGAAACACCCGCGCCGCCAGCAAGCCTGCCAGCACGGCAAAGGCGGCCAGCACCAGCAGGTGCAGCGGGTCCGGCGGCAGGCCCAACCACACATCCTGCGCGGCCTGGCGGAACGCGCCCAGCGGCGTGAACTCGCCCGCGCGCGCCAGCCAATCCGGCATCAGGTCCTTGGGCAGCAGCAGCCCGGCCAGGAACGCCAGCGGGAAGTAGAGCACCACGCCCAGCCCGTTGGCGGCCTGGCCGCTGGGCGCGACGGCGGCGATGACCAGCCCGCCCGCGAACAGCGCCGCCGTTCCCAGCGCGAACACCAGCGCGAACAGCCCCCACTGCCCCGGCGGGCGCACTCCCAGCATCAGGTAGGCGGCCAACAGCAGCAGCGCTCCGGTGACGGCCGCCAGCGCCAACTGCACGGTGAGCTGCGCCGCCAGCAGGGCGCGCGGCGACACGGGCGTGGTGGACAGCCGCCGCAGCAGGCCGCGCTCGCGATAGGCGGCCAGGGTGGCGGGCACCATGTACAGCCCCACCAGCCCCAGCGCCACCGGCAGCGAGACGGCCGCCACCACCCGCAGATCGGCGGCCGGGTCCGACAGGCGGAACGGCACCCCGAAGACCAGCAGATTGAAGACCGGGATGCCGATGACGAACAGCCAGCCCCAGGTGCGGAGCAGGAGCTTGGATTCGACCAGGGTGAGCATGAGCAAAGGAGTCATGGGCGCGTTGGAAGTGTCAGGTGTCAGGTGTCACGTTGAATGCGCTTCGTCGGTCGGCGGTCGTCCAGCGTCGGCTATCCAGCTCTAGTCGTCCAGGCGGCGGCCGGTGAGCGCCAGAAAGGCATCTTCCAGGGTGGCCTGCTCCAGGCGCAGGTCTTCGGCGGCGAGGCCGCGCTGCGCCAGCAGCGTGGCGACGGCGTGGAGCAGGTTGCCGTGGCCGGTGACGAGCAGTTGGCCGTTCTCGCGGGCCACGCCGCTCACTTCGGGCAGGGCGGCGAGGGCGGCCTCGTCCAGCGGGGCGGAGGGGCGGAAGCGCAGGCGCTGTTCGCCGCCGGCCCGCGCCGTCAGGCGGGCGGGCGTGTCCAGGGCGGCCACGCGCCCCTGGTCAATCACGGCCACGCGGTCGCACAGGCGCTCGGCTTCTTCCATGAAGTGTGTCACCAGGACCACCGTCACCCCGCCCGCGCGGATGGACTCGATCAGCCGCCAGGCGTCGCGGCGGGCCTGCGGGTCGAGACCGGTGGTCACTTCGTCCAGGACGGCGATCTCGGGCCGGCCGGCCAGGGCCAGGGCGATGGACAGGCGCTGCTTCTGCCCGCCGGAAAGCGCGTCGAAGGTGGCGTGCTGTTTCTCGGCCAGGCCCACCTGATCCAGCAGGGCGCGCCAATCGGCGGGCCGCGGGTAGAAGCTGCTGTACAGGGCCAGGGCCTCCCACACCTTGAGCTTGTCGGGCAATAGGCTGGACTGAAGCTGGACGCCCAGCCGCTGAGCGAGGGCGGCGCGGTCGCGGCGCGGGTCCAGCCCGAGCACGCGCACCTGACCGCCGTCGGGGGCGCGCAGGCCGCTGAGGCACTCGACGGTGGTGGTCTTGCCGGCGCCGTTGCGGCCCACGATGCCGAAGATTTCGCCGCGCTCGACGGCGAAGGAAACATCGCGCACGGCCGCGGTGGCGCCGTAGTGCTTGCGCAGGTGAGCGACTTCGATGATGGGCATGGGCGCTTAGGCGGGGCGGGCCGCGCGCGCGCGGGTCGCGGGCGCGCCGGCAGCGCGGTCGAAGAGGCCCGCCAGCTCGCGGGCGTAGTGGTCCACATCCAGGTCCGGTTTGGCGGCCAGCAGCGGGGGCAGGGCGTCAATGGCGCGGCGGATGGCGAGGGTCATCACGCGCACGTCGAAGGGGCCGAGCTCGCCGGCCTGCTGGCCGAGGCGCAGGAGGCCGTCGAGGGCGGCCAACTGGGGCTCCTCGGCGGCCAGGTCGAAGCGGGCGGCGCCGTCGGGCTTGCGCAGGTGGTGCATGATCTCCACCAGGGCCAGCACGGCCCGGCGGTTCTGGCCGATGAACTCGACATTGGACTGGATGTAGGCGCGCAATTGCGCGCGCGGGGTGGCGTGCGCCGCGATGCGGGGAATCATGTATTCGGCGCCGGCCCGGTAGATGGTCTCGACCACCTGCTCCATCAGGTCGTCCTTGCTGGCGAAGTGATAGGTGATGACGCCGGTGCTGATGCCGCAGCGCTGGCCGATCTGGGCCAGGGAGGCGCGGGCATAGCCGCGCTCGGCGATGGTCTCGATGGCGCACTGGACAATCTGGGCGCGGCGGGCGGTCTCGATAAAGGTGGGCGCGGGGGCGTCGTTTTGTTTGTTCATTATATTTTTAGTACGATTGAACTAATAATAGCATGACCATGCCAATTGTCAAGATTCAATATTGCAGCGGCTGGCCGGGCTACCAGCCAATACCAGGCGGCGCCGGCTAGCAATGGCCGGGAAGGACTACGGGGCGCGCCAGCGTGGGCTATACTAGGCGCATGCGCCCCGCGATGCGAGTCCTTAGCCTGGCGGCGGCGGCGGCCTTGCTGCTGGCCGCCTGCCGCGCCACGCCCACCCCGCCCGCCCGCACGCCCACCGGCCCCGCGCCCGGCCCGCTGACGGCTACCGCCCCCGCCGCCACCCCCGGCGCGGATGAGACGCACACGCCCGCGCCCGCCGGCTCGCTGCGCCTCTGGCTGCCGCCCGAATTCACGCCCGACGTGTCCACCCTCAGCGGCCGCCTCCTGGCCGAGCAAATCCAGGCGTTCGAGGCCAGCCACCCCGGCACGGCGGTGGAAGTGCGCACCAAGGCGGCCAGCGGCGTGGGCGGCTTGCTCAACGCACTCATCACCGCCGCCAACGTGGCCCCCGGCGTGCTGCCCGACCTGGTGGCGCTGCGCCGCGACGACCTGGCGCTGGCCGCCGCCGCCGGTTTGGTGACACCGCTGGAGCCGTACGTGCCCGCCGACACCCTGGACGACTTCTACCCGTTCGCGCAGGCGATGGGCCACGCCAACGGCGCGTGGGTGGGGCTGCCCTTCGCCGCCGATGCGCGCGTGCTGGCCTATCGCAGCGATGTGTATGCCAGCCCGCCCCTGTTGTGGACCGAAGTGCAGACCGGCAGCCTGGCCATCCCCTCCGGCGAGAGCTCCGGGCTGACGGTGCTGTCCATCTACCTGGCGCTGGGGGGCGCGTTGGGCGAGCCGGGCGGCGCGGCGCAGCTCGACCCCGACACCCTGGCCGATGCGCTGAACGCTTTGCAGGATTTGCAGGCCACCGGGCGGCTGTCGCTGACGACCCTGGACTATGCGGACCCGTCGGCGACGTGGGAGGTGTTCCGCGAACGGCGCGCGGCGCTGGCGGTGACGACGGCGCAATGGTTCCTGGCCGAGAACCATCGGGTGGACAACTCGGCGATGACGACCCTGCCCACGCGCGGGCAGGCCAGCCTGGCGCTGGCGGACGGGTGGAGTTGGGCGCTGGTGAGCGCCGCGCCCGAGCGCCACGCGCTGGCGGCGGAGCTGCTCAACTTCCTGCTGGCGCCGGAACAGCACGCGCCGTGGACGGAAGCGGAGGCGGTGCTGCCCACGCGCTCCGCCACGCTGGCGGGCTGGAACAACTCGCGGCTGGCGGCGCTGGCGGCGGGGGTGCTGGCGCGGGCGCAGGTGCAGCCGCCGGGGGCGGTGCTGGCGGTGGTTGGGCCGGCGCTGCGGCAGGCGCTGGCGGATGTGCTCAACGGGCGGGCCACGCCGTTCTCGGCGGCCACGGCGGCGGCGGAGGCGGTGGCGGCGCCTTAGAACCTTTGCCACGAATGATCACGAATTAGGACGAATTAGAGCGAAGGAACTCGTTTCACCGCGGAGGACGCGGAGAACGCGGAGAGGGGGAGAGGGGGGCTGGGAGTTGTTGGGGCAGGGGATGGCGGGGGACGCGGGGGAC
>CAZCEC010000034.1:0-27821 GCA_964497615.1 uncultured Anaerolineales bacterium
GCCGTAGTAGCGAATTTATTCGCCCCCCGCTCGTAGCTCCAAAGGAGAGCGAATGAATTCGCTACTACAGGCTCCTACGCGAGACTGAGCCGGTGGATCGCCGCTGCCTCGCGCAGCCCGCTCTCAATCGCGCCCTGAATCCACGCGTGATAGAGCGAGGCGTGCTCCCCGGCGAAGTGCACCCGGCCCTCGGGGGCGATGATGTCCTGGTACAGCAATGTCTGCTGGCCGGGGTCGAACAGGGCGAAGGCGCCGCCTGCGTACGGGTCATCGTGCCACATCTTTGAGGCCCCCACCTCAAACTCCTCCCGCGCCTGCGGGTGAATCTCCATCAGGTCGTCGAGCGCCTGCTCAATCCGTTCCTTCGGGTCCAGCGAGCCCCAGCGCTGTGCGTCCTCCGACCAGGTGTAGCTGGCGAGGATCACGCCGCGCCCCGTCTCGCGCCCGTGGTCGGGGTAGTACACCACGCGGATGGGCAGGTCGGTGGCGGTGCCCCCGCCGAAGATGCCGTCGTCTGTCTCCCAGAACCGCCGCCGGCACTGGAACCAGATCTTGGCCGAGGCGTCGTAGTGAAGCTGGCGGATGGCGCGCTGCTTGCCGCGCGAGAAGGGCTGCAAGATTTCCACGTGCCGCAGCACCGGGAACGGCACGGTGACGATGGCATAGTCGCCACGCGCCTCGAAGCGCCCGGCCGCAGTGCGGTAGTGGACCGTGACGCCCTCGGCATCCTGCCCCAGTGCCGTCATCTCCGCGCCAAAGCGGATGTGCGCCCGCAGGCTGGGCAGGAAGGCGCGCGGCAGGTTGTCCATGCCGCCCTCGATCTGCACCATGTCGGTGTAGTAGTTGCCGGCCTCCTCCCGGAACAATTCCAAGAAGGAGGCGTTCATCAATGCCTCTTGATCGGCCAGCAAGCCGAACATCTCAATCGCCCCCTCGGACCAGCCGCACTTCTCCAGGAACTCGCGGGTCGAATACTGGTCAAACTCGGCCACCAGGCCCGGCCAGGCCGCCTCGCCCTCCGCGCGCAATCGCGCCACCAGCGGCGCCAGCGCGGCCTCCCACAACGCCCCAAAGGGCCGGCCTTCCTCGTGGGGATGGACCGCAAAGCCCAGCCGGCGGGGGTCGGCGGTGGCCTCGGCGATGCGATGGCGCTTCCCGTGCAGGTGGTAATAGGCCTGCGGGTTGCTCATGGTGAAGGGCAGGGTGGGGAGCTTGAAGCGCTCCAGGTAGGCCATCGTCAGCCGGTGGGCGCGCGGGATGCGCATGGCGCCCGCCTCGGCATATAGCCCGTCTGCAAACGGTTCGCGCAGGGTGCACACCCGCCCGCCCACGCGGTTCTGGGCTTCGAGGATCAGCGGGCGATGACCGGCGCGCAGCAGCACATCCGCCGCCGCCAGCCCGGCCAGCCCCGCGCCGATGATGAGAACGTCGAGCGGCCGGCCGGCGCGCGGCAGGTCCTGATGGATCAGGCTGAGATAGTCGTCGGTGGTTGCCATAGGCCTAGATGGGGGCCGCCATGCGCTGCCCGGCCGCCGCCCCAATGAGGGTCAGCGCCTCGAAGCCGGCCTGGCGCAGGCTGGTGGATGGATCGCGCAGCAGGGCGTAGAGGTCGCGCGCGCCGTTCGGGTCGCCCAGGCGGCCCAGGGCGCCGGCCGCCGCGCGGCGGGTGGGCTCGTCTCCCTCCACCAGGGCGCGGTTGATGATCTCGATGGCGCCGCGTCCGGGCGGAACGCCCATGCCCCGTTCGGCGGCCCAGGCCACCAGCCAGCCCTCCTTCTCGGGCGGCGCGAAGGGCCGCGGCGCGCGGCTGGCCGCATCGTGCCACTCGGCCACCTTTTCCTGCGCGGCGCTCCGCACAAACCACTCCTGCTCGCGGTGCTGCACGGACTCCAGCAGTGCCAGCGCCCAATCTGTGCGCGTGGCGGCCAGGCCATACACCGCCGCGCGCCGCACGCTCAGGTTCTCGTGTTGGATGGCCTCTTGCAGCACCGGGTGCCCTTCTTCCGGGTGCCGCGCCAGCGCCTCCGCGCAGGATTTGCGCAGCATGTCGTCGCCGGCCAGCAGGCCCTTGGCCAGCTCCTCCACCGCCGAGGCATGGCTCAGCACGCTCAGGGCCAGGGCCGCCGCCCAGCGCACCTCCAGGTGCGGGTCGGCGAAGAGCGCGCTCACCGGCCGGATGGCGCTGACCTCGTCCAGCGCGCCCAGGCCCAGCGCCGAAAGCTGTCGCAGTTCCGAGTCCTGGCCGGTGAGGTGCTGCTTGAACAGCGCGGCGACGGTTGGGTCGCCTGCGGCCACGAAGGCAGACACGGCGCGCGCGCGCAGGGGCAGGGCATGGTTGGGGTCGCCCAGCAGCTTGGACAGGCGCCGCAGCACCTCGATGCGCCAGCGCGCTTCGGGCGGCGTGTCGCGCAGCCAGCGGGCGCAGGCCAGCAGGTCGGTGTGGAGCAGGTCAGGCGTTTGCCCAAGTCGGCGCGCGACGAGGGGCGACAGGTCGCCCACCGGCGCATAGAAGTAAACGGCCCGCGCCCAGCCATCGCTCAGGTCGGGCAGGGTGGCTTCGGGCTCGGCGGCCATGGCGGTGGCGGCGCAATGTGCGCCTGCCAGCGCGTGCGAAAAGCTCACCCGGTCACGGTGGCGCGCCAGCAGCCTCCGCGCGATGGCGTCGTCCAGGAATTCATCTGGCTCCATCTGAACCTGGCCGGCGGCGTTGGCATACAGCGGCGCCAGCAGGGTGACGGCTTCGGCGCGCGTGAGGCTGGGGTTGACCGTTCGGTCCATCAGGGCCGCGGCCAGCCGGGCCAGGGCGCGCTGGCCCACTGGCTTGATGCCGTGCCGGAGCACGTAGGCCTCCGCCCAGTCCCAGGGGCGCTTGCCGCGCGCGTCGCCCGCGAACGCCGCCCAGGTCTTAAGCGACACTTCGAAAATGGTGCGGCCCTGGTTGCCGCTGGCCAGCCAGCCCATGATCAGATGCGGATCGGTGTCGGGCGCGGTTCGCTTGCGGCGGGCGCTCGCGGCCTTGTCCCAGGCCGCCGCCCACTTGGCGATGAGGCTGCGATAGCCCGCCGCGTCCCACGGGGCGATGTGGACTGGCGCGAACTGAAGCGGCAGCAGCGGGCCAAATCCGGCCAGCCCGCCCGCCAGCACCAGCCGGTGCTGCGGAAACTCGCGCATTAACGCGGCTAGCCACCCGGCAATTTCGCTCAGCGCCTCTGGCGACACCTCATCCAGCCCGTCCAGGAAGATGGCGCAGCGATATTCGCGCAGGCGGACACGCAGGTGGCGCGGCAGGCGCGCGGCCCGCACCGGCGTGGATCGCGCCTGGGCAGCGGCAATAAGGGGCTCGCCTACGTTGGCCCCTGCCGCAAGCGGCAAGGCCAAATCCGCGGCGTGGATGAACACCGGCGTGAACTCGCCATCCAGCAGGGACGTGTCGCCCTGGGCCACGCGCGAGGCCAGATGCGCCAGCAGGGTGGTCTTGCCGGTGCCAGGCGGCCCCAGCACCAGCAGGTGGCTGCCGCCCGCCAATGCCTCGGCCACGCTAAGACTCGGCGCGCCGTACAGGGCGGCCAGGCCGGGCCAGTCGGGCAGGACGGGGATGGCGCTGTTGAGGTCCAGGTCTGGGGGTGGGGCGGTGGGGTCGAAGGCGGGCGGCAGCGGCCACACGCGCGGTGGCAGCAGGATTTCGTCCAGCGCGAAGAGCGCGCCCGCCAGGTGCGCCGTCTGGGCGTAGCGCAGCACGTCGTCGCGGAACTGGCGCTCGAAGCCCGAGGTGAGGACTTCGCGCAGGCCGCGCAACCGGTAGCCGAGACCCTGCCGCGCCTCAGCAAAGATGTGGCGGAACCGATACAGGAGATAGGCCAGCGCCGCGGCGACGGCAAACCCCAGCCAGAATGAGAAGGCGTCGATAGCGGGCAGGCGCAGGCCGAACATGGCTCAGTCGGCGCAGAGGATGCGGCCGCAGTTGCCGCACAGGATCAGCTCGTTGCCCTGGCGCGCGCTTTGGATGCGCGACGACGATGGGGCCACCCCGCAGGTGGAGCAGCCCCCGTCCTCCAGCCGCGAGACGGCCCGGCCTTTCTTGGCAGGCCGCAGCCGGTCATATAGCTCCCGGTCGGCGGCCAGCACCTGGGCGCTGATGGCCTCGCGGGCGGTGGCCAGGTGCTCCAGGGCAGCGGACAGGCGGCCGCGCTCATCCAGCAGGCTGCCGTGCGTGACGGCCGCCGCCGCCGAAGCGGCCTGAAGCTGTTCCTGCACGGCGGCGTGCCGCACCTCGGCGGCCTCGGACATCATCAGGGCCTCAAACTGCCGCTCTTCCAGGGCGGTGCGCCGCCGCTGGAGCGAATCAATCTCCATTTGCAGATCGCGCAGTTCCTTGGGGTTGGTCACCGCCCCGCCATACATGCGCTGGGTGGCCTCGGCCAGCTTCTCCGCCAGAGTCTGGTTTTCGTATTCGAGGTTTTGGATTTCAACGCGGGCGGCGTGCAGTTGGGCTTGCGCTTCCACCAGCGCCTGTTGGGCCTCGCGCACGGCGGGCTCATCGCCCAACTGCTGCTCGATGGCGGCCAGCCGGGCGCGATGGCTGTCCACTTCGAGATCAATGCCCTGCATCTGGAGGAGCGTGGCGGCGCGGCTCATTGGCGGCAGATTATACACCGGCTGTTATACAATACCGCCGCATGCCTCGGGCGCAACCGGCCTCAATTTACGGATGGATCATCGGCGCAGGCAGCCTCGCGGTTGCGGCGGCGGCCAGCCTGCCGTTCGTGGCCGCCGCCAGCGCAGGCGGCGGCGAGCATGTCTTCACCGGGCTGCTGCTCAACCCCGTGGACGGCGCGTCGTACCTGGCCAAGATGCGCCAAGGCTGGGCCGGAAGCTGGACGTTCACACTGCCCTACACCGCCGAGCCGGGGGCGGGTGCGTTTATCTACACCTATTACCTGGCGCTGGGCCACCTGGCGCGCGCGCTGGGCCTCAGCCTCATCGCCGTCTATCACGCCGCGCGGGTGCTGGGCGGGCTGGCGCTCCTGCTGACCGCCGGCCTGTTCATGGCCCGCTGTTTCGAGACGACGCGGGCGCGGCTGGCGGCCTGGTTGTTGTTCGCGCTCGGGTCCGGGCTGGGCTGGCTGGCGGTGCCGGCGGGCGCGTTCACGGGCGACCTGTACGTGGCCGAGGCCTTCCCCTTCCTGGCGCTGGCGACGAACGCGCACTTTGCGCTCGCGCAGGCGCTGCTGCTGTGGGTGGCGATGCTGGCCCTGCCCGATGAGTTGGGCAGTCGAACCGTCACTGTGACCGGCCAGAATGAGACGCCGCGGCTCGCGGCGCTGGCGCTCACCACGATCGCGATGGCGCAGGTCCAGCCGCTGGCCCTGTTGAACGCCGGCCTCATCCTGGGCAGTGTGGGCCTGTGGCGCGCGGTGGAGGCGCGCTCGGTGCGGCCCCTGCTAACGTCCCGGCTGATCGTCTTTGGCCTCGCTGCCGCGCCGTGGCTGGCCTATGCCTTCTGGCTGACGATTGGGCATCCGGTGCTCCGCGAGTGGAACGCGCAGAACCTGACGCCCTCGCCGCCGCTGTGGGATGCCCTGCTCTCCGGCGGCGTGCCGCTCCTGTTGGCCGGGGTCGGCCTGATCGGCGCCGCGCGCAAGCGCACTGGTCCGGGCCGGCTGATGGCGCTCTGGCTCATCATCGGCGCGGCGGCGCTGTATGCGCCCTTCGCGCTCCAGCGGCGGTTGGCGCTGGGCTTGTGGGCGCCCGTATGCGTCCTGGCGGTGATGGCCCTGCGCGAGGTCGTGTGGCCTCGCCTCAAGCCTCGGTTCCGGCCAATGGCGCTGGCGCTGCTGGCGCTGGCCGTCCTGCCCAGCAACCTGCTCGTCTTCGCCGCAGCCATGGGCGCCGTGCGCGAGCGCAACCCCATCGCCTTCCTCACCACCGGCGAGGCCCGCGCCCTGGCCTGGCTAAACGACAACGGCGGCGCGGGCGCCCCGGTGGCGGGCTCGCCCGAGATGGGCCTATACTTGCCAGCCTGGGCGGGCGCGCGCGTGATCTACGGCCACCCCTTCGAGACCATCCGCGCCGATGCGCAGCGCGCCGCGCTGGAAGCCTTCTTCGCGGAGCCGGTGCTGGCGCAGCCGTTCGTGGAGGCGCGCGGCGTGGACCTGGTGCTCCTGGGCCCGCGCGAGCGCGCCCTGGGCGCGCAGGCCGTCCCAGCCAACTGGCAAGCGGTGTACGCCAGTGACGAGGTCGCGATCTATGCGCCCCAATAGCTGTTGCCGGCCATGATCTCGCGGGCGGAGCGGCGCTGGGCGCTGATCTTCGCGGCCGTGGTGATGGCCGCCACGACCGTCCCGTACTTGGTGGCGGCTGGCGCGCAGCGCGACGGGTGGCAGTTTGGCGGCTTCCTCATCGGCGTCGAGGACGGCAACGTCTACCTCGCCAAGATGCGGCAGGGGGCGATGGGGCAGTTCCTCAACACGCTTAGCCACACCACCGAACCGCACAGCCCCGCGCTGATTTACCCCGTGCTGCATGTGCTGGGCTGGCTGGCGGGACCGGAGCCGTGGGCGCAGATTGTGGCCTACCATGCCGCGCGCGTGGCGGCCGGCATCCTGCTGCTCTGGGTGAGCTATCTGTTCATTGCGCGCTTTGTTGAAGCGGTAGCCGCGCGCCGGCTGGCCCTGCTGCTGGTGGCGCTGGGCGGCGGGCTGGGCTGGCTGCTCGCCATCGCGTCACCCGAGGCGCTGTACGGCTCCCTGCCCGTGGACTTCATCCTGCCGGAGGCCTTCAGCTTTCTGATGCTGTTTGGGCTGATGCACCTGGCGTTGGGGCGGGCGCTGCTGCTGCTGGCCTTGCTGGCCTACTTGAGCCGGCGCGGGCTGTGGGCGGGCGTGGCCTTGTTGGGGGTCGGGCTGGCGCAGCCCCTGTACATCGTCGTGGGCTGGGCGGTGATGGGCGCTCACGCCGCGCAGGGCTGGTGGCTGGACCGGCGCGGCGACGAGGCGCCGGCCATGCGCCACGACTGGCGCACGGCCCTGGTGGCGGTGGCCGTCTCCGCCCCGATGGTCCTCTACAACGCCGTGGTGCTGGGGCTGGACCCCGCCCTGGCACAGTGGATGAGGCAGAACGTGCTCCCCTCGCCGCACCCGGTCCACTATGCGCTGGCGTATGGTGTCCTGCTGGTGCCGGCGGTGCTGGGCTGGCGCGTCCTGTGGCGGCGCGACGCCCGGCTGGCGCTCTTCGCGGGCGGGTGGGTGGCGCTGGGGTTGGTGCTGGCCTATGCGCCCATCCCCACCCAGCGCCGGCTGATCGAAGGCGTTCAGTTGCCCCTCGTGGCGCTGGCCGTGCTGGGGCTGCACTCGCTCACCGCCTGGCCCCGGCGGCTGGCGGTGGGCCTGGTGCTGGCGCTGGCTCTGCCCACCACCGTGCTGCTCTACCTGGGCTCGCTGGGCGCTGCTCGCAGCGTGGCCGAGCCGGCCTTTCATCCCCCGGACCAACTCGCCGCCTTCGCCTGGCTGCGGCAGAACGCGGCGCCGGGCGAGCCCGGGCTGGCGGCCTTCGAGACCGGCAACGTCCTGCCCGCCTATACGCCCCTCAATGCCTACATCGGCCACGGCCCAGAGACCTTATTCGTTCAAGAGAAGCTCCCCCGCGTGGCCGCCTTCTACGATGCGCAAACGCCGGACGAAGAGCGGCGCTCGCTCCTGTCCGAGGCTGGCATTGACTACGTCATCTTCGGCCCGCGCGAGGCCGCGCTGGGCGGCTTTGACCCACGCATTGTGCCCTACCTGGAATGGCGCTTTGAGTCTGGCCGCTACGCCATCTTCGCGGTGGAGCCGTGATGCGCCCCCAGCCTGAGCACGCCAGTCGTGCCGCCGAACCAAGCGCCCTCAGCGCCTGGTGGCCCTACGCCCTGGTGGCTGCGGCGGCCGCGCTGCTCTTGCTGCCGTTCCTGCTGGGCCTGCGCAGCCTGTATTGGGGCACGCCGCTCCTCCAGTTCTACCCCTGGCGCGATTACGGCTTCGAGTTGATGCGGGCCGGGCAGAGTCCCCTGTGGAACCCGTACGTGGGTAACGGCGCGCCTCTCCTCGCCAACCACCAGAGCGCATTCCTCTATCCGCCCAACTGGCTGGGGCTGGTGCTGCCGCAGGACCTGGCCTCCGCCTGGCTGGTGGCGGCGCACCTGGCGTGGGCGGGGGCGGGCGCCATCACCCTGGCGCGGCGCCTGGGCATGCGGCCGCTGGGGCAGGCCGTGGCGGGGCTGGCCTTCGGCCTGTCGCAGTTCCTGGTGGCGCGGGCCGGTTTCTTCAGCATGAACGCAACGGCGGCCTGGCTGCCGTGGATGGTGCTGGCGGCGAACGCGGCGGCGCGGGCGGGGCTGGCCGGCGCGTGGGTCCGGGCGGCGCGCGGCGGGCTGGCCCTGGCCCTGGTCGTGGGCCTGTCCCTGCTGGCCGGGCACGCCCAATTCGCGTGGTACGCGCTGCTGTTCGCGGGCGCGTGGTGCGGCTGGCGTCTGCTCACCATTGCGGCCTCATGGAAGCGCCGCCTGCTGACGGGCGCGTGGCTGATGGGGGCTGTTCTGTGGGGTGTGGCACTGGCCGCCATCCAACTCCTGCCCACCGCCGAGTTGATGCAGCAATCCCCCCGCGCCGAAGCGGCGGACTATGCCTTTGTGATGAACTACTCCTTCTCGCCCTGGCGCCTGATCACCCTCCTCGCGCCCGACTTCCTGGGCAACCCGGCGCGCGGCACGTTCTACGGCTACGGCAACTACTGGGAGGATGCGGTCTACATTGGCGTGCTGCCCCTCCTGCTGGCGCTGGGGGCGGCAGGCGGCGCGGTTGCGGCAGGGGCCATCCGTGCGCGGCGGCGCGGCTCGCAACCCGATGGCGATGATCGAGCCGACGGTGGGCTGCCCCTGTTCCTCACGGCTGTCGTCATCGTTGTGCTGATCCTATCGCTCGGCCAGAACACGCCTGTCTTCCCCTTCTTCTATCGTTACATCCCGACCTTCAATCTGTTCCAGGCGCCCACGCGGCTGAACCTGCTGGCCGTCTTTGCGCTGGCGCTGCTGGCCGGTCTCGGCGCCGACCGCTGGCGGCCCCCAGCCGGCTGGACCCTGTACTGGACGCGGCTGGGCGCGATGGGTGCGGCCACCCTCTTTGGAGGCGGCGTCATCGGCGTGCTGGCCGTCACGCCCCAGACCGAGGCGGCCCGGCAGGTGGAGACCCTGGCGCGCGGGCTGGCGCTGGGCGGCGGCTGGCTGCTGGCGGCGCTGCTCCTCTCGCTGTTTCAGCACCGGCTCTCCTCGCGCATGAGAGTCGCGGCCATTGGGCTGTTCGTGGCCCTCGACCTGATCGTGGCGAGCTACGGGCTTAACCCCGGCGCGGACCCGGCCCTCCTCCGCGATGCACCCGCTACTGCCCCGGCCCTGTCCACCGCTGTGGGCCAGCACCGGCTCCTGTATCTCCCCGCCGACGAGCAGACGGTGAAGTTCGACCGGCTGCTATCCTTCGAGCAGTTTGGGTCGCCGGAACTCGCCGCCGCCACCCGCGCCGCCATGCTGCCCAATACCTCTCTCCTCGACTGGCTGGCAACCGCCAACAACTTCGAGCCGCTGGTCAGCGCCCGGTACGACCAGTTCATGCGCGTCGTCAGCGAGACCGAATCGCTGGCGCTGCTGCAACTGATGGACGTGGCCGTTGTCGCCAGCGCCGGGCCGCGCGCGGGCTGGGAGGCGGTGGCGCAGGCCCCAGCGGCGGGCGTGACCTTCTACTGCGTGCCCGCCGAGCCGCGCCGCTGGTGGGTGGTGACCGAAGCGCGCGTCCTCCCTGACCTGGACAGCGCCCTGGCCGCCCTGCGCGATCCCGCCTTCGACCCGGCGCGGGAGGTGCTGCTGGAGGCGGGCGATGCCGGGGCGGGGGGCGGGGCTTCATTGACGCTCACCCAGGACGCCATTACAATGCCCGTCGCCCTGGATCAGCCCGGATGGCTGGTCGTCGCCGAGACACATTACCCTGGCTGGCAGGCCTGGGTGGACGGTCAGCCCGCGCCCGTGCTGAGGGCCAATGCGGCCTTTCGGGCGGTGCCTGTGCCAGCGGGCGCGCATGTTGTCTCCTTCGCGTACCAACCGCGAAGTTTCCAGTTTGGCTGGTGGTTGACCGCGGGGGCCGGGCTGGCGTGGCTGGCGGCCGGCGGTTGGATTGCACTGAAATCAATGTCACCCAAACCGCATTCCGGACCGCATCCCGGCCCCGGCGCATCGTCCGCATCCAGCCTCAGCCCCGTTGTCGTGGTCCTGCCGACATACAATGAACTGGACAACCTTCGCCAGCTGGCCCCGCAGCTGCTGGCCCTGCGCCCCGACCTGAGCCTGATCGTGGTGGACGACGCCTCGCCGGACGGCACCGGGGCGCTGGCCGACGAATTGAGCCTCGCCCACCCTGGGCGGATGACGGTCATTCACCGGGCCGGCAAGCTGGGCCTGGGCACGGCCTATGTGGCCGGGTTCAAGCACGCACTGGCCGGCCCGGCCGGCTCAATCTTGACGATGGACGCCGATTTCTCGCACCAGCCGCGGCACATTGACAGCATGGCCGACCGGCTGAGCGGCGCGGACCTGGTCATCGGCTCCCGCTATGTGCCCGGCGGCGAGGTGGTCGATTCGCCCGGCGCGCGCCGGATGCTGAGCCAGACGGCCAACACCATCGCCCACGTCGCGCTCGGCCTGCACGCCCGCGACGTGACCGCCGGCTTCCGCCTGTACCGCCGGGAGGTGCTGGAAACCCTGCCGCTCGACCGCATCTTCTCGTCCGGCTATTCGTTCCTGATCGAGATGCTGTACATGGTCGAGCGGCGCGGCTGGCGCGTGGCCGAGGTCCCCATCCAGTTCAAGGACCGCACGATGGGCCAGAGCAAGATCTCGCGCGCCGAAATTGGCCGTGCCCTGTACACCGTGGCGCGCTTGGCCTTCCGCCGGGTGCGGGGCCGCTAGGGCGGCGGACGATGACATGGTTGAAATACCCGTAGTCGCGGCCTATATGGGCGCGGGCCGGCCCATAAAGGGCCGGACTACGCCATCGGCCGCTTCCAACTCGCTCCCGTAGGGCGGGGCTGTATGCCCCGCGGCGGCCAAAATGCGCTGAACCATAGCGTCCGTTGTTGGGTACTACTTGAGGTTTGGGCCGGCGCGGCATGCGCCGTGGACAAAGGGTAGGAGCTTGCGTGGAAACCATTCGCGAGAACACATTGTCAGACATCAAGCTGGTGGCCGACCGCATCGTCGAGAACGTCGAGAAGGTCATCATCGGCAAGACCTCCGAGGTGCAGATGACCCTGGTGGGCCTGCTGTGCCGGGGGCATCTCCTCATCGAGGACGTGCCGGGCGTGGGCAAAACCATGCTGGCCAAGGCGCTGGCGAAGTCCATCGGCACCACCTTCAACCGCATCCAGTTCACGCCCGACATGCTCCCCAGCGACGTGACGGGCGTCTCCATTTTTAACCAGCAGACGCGCCAGTTCGAGTTCCGCGCCGGTCCCATCATGGCCCAGATCGTGCTGTCCGACGAGATCAACCGGGCCACCCCCAAGACCCAGGCCGCCCTGCTGGAAGCGATGGAGGAAAAGCAGGTGACGGTGGACGGCGTGACGCACATGCTGCCCGCGCCGTTCATGGTCCTGGCCACCCAGAACCCCATCGAGTACGAAGGCACCTTCCCCTTGCCAGAGGCGCAGCTAGACCGCTTCCTGCTGCGGCTCTCCCTCGGCTATCCCTCCACCGCCCACGAGATCGACATGCTCGACCGCCAGCAGTACGCGCACCCGATCGAGACCCTCGGCCAGGTGGTGAGCGTGGAAGAGCTGCTGGCGGCGCAGACCTCGGTCCGCAAGGTGCACGTCGAGCCGGCGCTCAAGTCCTACCTGGTGGAGATCGTGAACCAGACCCGCCGCCACCCCGACGTGTACCTGGGGGCCAGCCCCCGCGGCAGCCTGGCCCTGTTCCGCTCGTCGCAGGCGCGGGCCGCGCTCCACGGGCGTGACTACGTCATCCCCGACGACATCAAGGCCCTGGCCGACTCCGCGCTGGCGCATCGGGTCATCATCGGCCCGGCGGCCCGCATCAAGGACATCTCGGCGCGCACCGTCATCCGCGACATCCTAGCCGCGGTGCCGGTGCCGGGCGGCAGCACCCTGCGGCGCTCCTAAGGCGGCTGATGGTTGCGCGCCGGCTGATCGTCTTCGGCCTCCTGGCGGCCTGCCTCATCGGGGCCCTGGTCACCGGCCGCGAGTTGTTCTACAACCTGGTCTACCTGTGGCTGACCGTCATCGTCATCGCCAGCCTGTGGACGTGGACGGCCATTAACCGCATCCGGCTGGGCCGCCACACGCGCGCCTTGCGGGCGCAGGTGGGCCGCCCGATGGAAGAGCGCCTCTCCGTCCGCAACACCAGCCCCATCCCCAAGCTCTGGCTCGAAGTGCGCGACTTCTCCGACCTGCCCGGCCATCAGGCCAGCCTGGTGGTGGATTCACTCAACGCGCATCGCGAGCGGGTGTGGGTGGTGCGGACCATGTGCCGCGAGCGCGGGCGTTTCCGGCTGGGGCCGCTCTCGCTCACCTCCGGCGATCCGTTCGGGCTGTTCCAGGTGACGCGCCAGGTGCCGCAGACCACCAGCATCGTGGTTTATCCCATGACGGTGGACCTGCCCGACTTCACCCTGCCGCTGGGGCCCATGCCCGGCGGCGATGCCCTGCGCCGCCGCACCCACTACGTCACCGCCAACGCCGCCGGGGTGCGCGACTACGCCCCCGGCGACTCGTTCAACCGCATTCACTGGGCCTCCACCGCCCGCCGCGACCGCCTGATCGTCAAGGAATTTGAGCTTGACCCGCTGTCGGACATCTGGCTGTTCCTGGATGGCGACCGGGAGATTCAGGCCAGCCTGGACACGACCGAGACGGACTCCGAGACCGGACTGGCGCAGTTTCTGCACGGCCGGTCCGACAAGGTCACCCTGGCGCCCAGCACCGAGGAGTACGCCGTGTCGGTGACGGCCTCCCTGGCGCAGTATTTCATCCGCCGCGACCGCACCGTTGGGCTGATGACCTACGGGCGCGCCCGCGACGTCGTCCAGCCGGACCGGGGTGAGCGGCAGTTGACGAAGATGCTGGAGACCCTGGCCGTGTTCCGCGCGCAAAGCCGCGTGCCCCTGGCCGATGCGCTGGCGCTCGAATCGCAAACCCTGCCGCGCTGGGCCACGCTCATTATCGTGACCTCGGCCTCCGACATGGATTGGGTGCTGAGCGCGCAATCGCTCAAGCGCCACGGGATGCGGGTGGTGGCGGTGGTGGTGGATGCGGCCAGCTTCGGCGGCTACAACCGCCAGGCCGGCATCGTGGAAGCGCTGTGGGCGGCGGGCATCGCCGCGTTTCGAGTCAAGGCCGGCGACGACCTGGTGGCGGCCCTGTCCTACACCTCCTGGACGGCCCAGCGCTATGGCGCCACTGCGGCAGTCTAGGCCTTAGCCCGCCCTACAATTCCGAGCCGCCCCGACAATATGGTCATTCCGAGGCGCTCGCCTGCCCCCGCGGCATCTTGGCGGGGGTTGCCGAGGAATCTGTCAGAGCCGACGGCTCAACCCGTTGCCCAGCCGCCTGCTCTTTCCTGGGATTGGGCAGGCGCAGGGCCACCACCACCCCCGCCAGGGTGACGGCGGCGGTCAGGGCAAACAGAACCGGGTACGAGGTATTCTGAAGCAGCCAGCCGCCCACGAGCGGCATGAGCACCAGCAGGCCGGAGAGCGTGTTGGTCAGCCCGATGTAGATGGGCCGCTGTCCGGGCGGCGCAATCTCCAAGACGAAGTTGAAGAAGCCCAGCATCACGCTGGCCTCGAACGCCCCCAGCAGCACATACAACAGCGGATAGACGTACGTGGTGGCGCCGCCAAAGACACCCAGGTGGCACAGCAGCGCCGTCAGCGGCACCAGGAACTCCAGCCCCGCCGCGATCTGAATCACGCGATGGCTGCCGGCCCGGTCGGCCACCACGCCCAGCCCCACCCCCGCCAGCGCGCCGCCCACCGTGGCCGCCCCCGCGAACAGCCCGATGGCCGAGGCCGGCAGCGCCAGCACGTCCGTGGCATACACGACGTAGAAGGCCGTGGCCAGCGCCCCTGCGCCGGTGAGCAATCGCGCGATGGTAACGTGCGAGAACACCCGGTCCCGCCGCCACAGCCGCGCCAGTTGCGGCAGGTAGCCGCGCAGGGTGGGGCGCTCGGCCTCCACCGCCTCGGGCGGCTCGACATTGAAGAAGCAGGCCGCGAACGAGAGGCTGAAGGCGCCCGCCGCCAGCGCGAAGATGATGCCGTAGTTGAGGGGATAGCCCGGCCCGTCCGGCCCCAGCAGCCGCTGGATAAGCGCACCGGCCCCCACGGCCAGCACGCCCGTCGTCATCTGCGCCAGGCCCACCAGCCGCCCGCGGGCGCGCGGCGTGATGGACTTGCCCAGCATGTCAAACCACGCCAGGGCCACAATCGAGTCCGTGACCACGAACCATCCCAGGGCGACCAGCAGGAAGAACAAGGTCACGCCCGGCCAGCGCGTGCCGCCCGCCAGCACCCACACCGCAAAGAGCGCGATGATGGGCCGCCCGATGGCCTGGCCAATGATCAGGACCGGATACTTGCGCGCGCGCTGGCTGACGAACGGCGCGGCGAACATCTGCGGCAGCAGCCAGCCGCCTGACCAGATGGCGGTGACGGCGCCGATGAGGACCTTGTTGGTGGTCAGCGTGGCGGCGAAGGCTGGCAGCACCGTGGAGGTGGAGGCGAAGACCAGCCCCAGCCCAAAGAAGACCTGGTCGCCAAAAAAAGCCGCCCAGTTGCGGCGGAAGTAGCGCTGTGCGATGGATGTGGAATGGGTCATGCCGGAGCCACGCAAACGCCGCGGGCACGCGGCGTGCCTCGCATTATAACCGGCCCGGAGGCGGGCCGCCCGTTGTAGTCGCGAATTCATTCGCGCGGCGCTTCGCATTGTCACCGGCCCGGAGGCGGGCCGCCCGTTGTAGTCGCGAATTCATTCGCGCGGCGCTTCGCATTGTCACCGGCCCGGAGGCGGGCCGCCCGTTGTAGTCGCGAATTCATTCGCGCGGCGCTTCGCATTGTCACCGGCCTGGAGGCGGGGCGGTTCTTGTAGTAGCGAATTCATTCGCTCGGCGGCATGCTGACGAGCACCTGAGCCGGTTATAATGCCGCTGTGCGTCGTTGGTCGTCCATTCTCGTCCTTGTCAGCTTCTGCGTCTTGGCCCTGCCCCGCCCAGCGTATGCCTGCTCGTGCCTGCGGCCTGGACTGCCGCCAGTGGAAGTATTCGCCTCGGCCGACGCGGTGTTTGTAGGCACGGTCAGTCACGATGGCTTCTACAGTGCCTCGGACCGGCGGCTTGAGCCGTTGCGGCGGTTGCTCGGTTTGGCGTCCGCGCCCCCGACCTATCAGCCGTACGCCGTGGTGTCAGTGAGCCAGGCCTGGAAGGGTGTGCAGCGTTCGCCCGTCCGGTTAATGTACGATAACTCAACCTGTGACTTCCCATTTATGGCTGGACAGAAATACCTGATCTTCGCCTGGGCGGCCGAAGATGGGTTGGTGACTCACCTTTGCAGCGGTACCGGTGGGATCAACTACCACGGCGCCGCGCTGGCCTACCTGCAGACGCAGCCAACAGTATTCGTGTCTCAGCCAGGGGCGGGCTGGTTGGAGACTGGGCTGGCGGCGTGCGCTGGTGTGGCTGTCCTCCTGTTCGTCTCAGCGCTGGCCCTTCGGCGGCGCGCCCGGCGCCCCGCCCACTCTCACGAGGTCTGATCTCAATGCGTGTTCATCCCCGTTTCCTGGCGCTGGCCGTCTTCACCGGCGGCATGACCACCCTGGCCGTCGAGCTGGCGGCCGCGCGCCTGCTGGGCAATGTCTTCGGCACCAGCAACCTGGTGTGGGCCAACATCATCGGCCTGATCTTGATCTACCTGACCGCCGGCTACTTCATCGGCGGCCGCTGGGCCGACCGCTCGCCCAACCCGGTGACGTTCTACACCCTGCTCACTTGGGCCGCCTTCACCTCGGGCGTGGCCCCGCTGGTGGCGCGGCCGGTGCTGCTGTTCGCGGCGCGGGCGGTGGAGGCCTTCGATGCGGCGGTGATGGGCGGCTCGTTCCTCTCGGTGCTGGTGCTGTTCTCGGTGCCCATCACCCTGCTGGGGTGCGTCTCGCCGTTCGCCATCCGCCTCGCGCTCACCGATTCGCGCCACGCGGGCCAGGTGTCTGGCCGCATGTACGCCATCTCCACCCTCGGCTCCATCGTCGGCACCTTCACGCCGACGTTGTGGCTCATCCCCACCCTCGGCACCCTGCGCACCTTCATGCTCTTCTCCGGCCTGCTGATGTTGGTGGCCCTGGTGGGGCTGTGGCGGGTGGACCGCCGCCGCGCGCTGCTCTCCCTGTGGATGCCGGTCGTGGTGGCGGTGCTGGCTGTCTTCGCCCTGCGCGGCTCGCTGCGGCCCCTGGACGGCCTGCTGGAGGAGCGCGAGTCCGAGTACAACTTCATCCAGGTGGTCGAGCGCGGCGGCACCCGCTTCCTCCTGCTGAACGAGGGGCAAGGCATCCACTCGATCTACAACCCCGCCAACCTGGAGACCTTCGGCACCTGGGATTTCTTCCTGGTGGCGCCCCTGTTCAACGCCCCGCCGCGTGCGCCCGAGCAAGTGCAAAGCCTGGCGCTGGTGGGGCTGGCGGCGGGCACCATCTCCAAGCAGTACACGCACGTCTATGGCCCCATCCCCATCGACGGGATCGAGATCGACCCTGGCATCGTGGACGTGGGCCGCCGCTACTTCGATATGACCGAGCCGAACCTGAACGTCATCGTGCAGGATGGGCGCTGGGCGCTGGCCCGCTCGGACAACACCTACTCGGTCATCGGCGTGGACGCCTATCGCCTGCCCTATATCCCCTGGCACCTGACCACGCGCGAGTTCTTCACCGAGGCGTACGACCACCTGAGCGCCGATGGCGTGCTGGTCATCAACGTCGGCCGCACCTTCACCGACCGGCGGCTGATCGAGGCAATGGTGGGCACGCTGGAGAGCGTGTTCGCCTCGGTGCATGTGGTGGACGTGCCCGACACATTCAACAGCATCTTGTTCGCCACCGTGCAGCCGACGACGGCGGACAACCTGCGTGCCAACTATGCGCTGATGGATGCGGCCACCCCGGCGCTGCTGCGCTCGGCGGCGGGGCGCGCCATCGCCAACCTCCAGCCCACGCCCGCTTCGGATATCGTCTTCACCGACGACTGGGCGCCGGTGGAGCAGTTGACCAACTCCATCGTGCTGCGCTTCATCCTCGAAGGCAGCCTCTATCAGCTTGACGTCCAATAGGCTATGGCACCAGCAGTTTCGCTTCGGGCCGCCACGGCGGCCGATCTGCCCGACCTGGCGCGCATGAACCGGGAATTGATCGAGGACGAGCGCAGCCCCAATCCCATGTCCCTGGCGCAGCTCCAGGCGCGGATGCAGGGCTGGTTGGCGGGTGAGTACCAGGTGGAGTTCTTCGAGGCCGAAGGGAGCGTGGTGGGCTACGCCGCGTATCGTCTCCGGCCCGACGGACTCTTTCCGGGGGCGACCGTGGCCTACGTGCGGCAGTTCTTCATCGCCCGCGCCAGCCGCGGTCTGGGGTTGGGCCGCCGCGCCTTCGAGCGCCTGGCGGGCGAACGCTTCCCGCCCGGGTGCCTGATCGAGGTCGACGTCCTGACACTCAATCCGGGGGGCCAGCGCTTCTGGGAACGCCTTGGGTTCGCGCCCTACTACATCAATCTGCGGAGGCAAAGTGATAGCCCCTGAAAAACGGCCCTCCCACCGCGTCTGGCGCATCGTCCGCTGGCTGCCCCTGGCCGCATTGGCTCTCGCGCTGGGCGTGATCCTGGTGCTCTTCCTGCTCGGCGGCATGCAGCGCGTCACCGCCTGGTATCTCCTGCAGCTCCTGGTGCCCGTGATCGGCCTGGCCGTCCTGCTGGGCTGCGCCGCCTATGTGCTCATTGTGCTCATCGCGCGGCGGCGTTTCAGCAAGGCCGCGGCTTTCACCGGCCTTGCCGGGCTTCTGTGCCTTGCCCCGGCCGCGCTCCTGGTGTTCCCAGTGGCCTATCCTGCCGGCCTCGACTCTACCGGCCCCGCCGCCACGGTGCGCCTGCCCGCCGACGGCCCCCTGCGTGTGTTTTGGGGCGGCGACCGGCTTGAAACCAACCAGCACGCCATCACGCCCGACCAGCGCTGGGCCTACGACCTCGGCACGGAACCCTACTTCCACGGCAGCACTAACCTGGAGGACTATGGCTGCTATGGCGTGCCCGTGGTCGCCCCCATCGCGGGCCAGGTGAGCGCCGCGCACGACGGTGTGCCGGACCAGGCCGGCGGGCAGTACGTCCCCAACCTCGAGGCGCCGCTGGGCAACCACGTCATTATCCGCATGGAAACGGGGACATATCTCGTCATCGCCCACCTGAAGCCGGGCAGTGTGGCCGTGGCGGCGGGCGAAACCGTCGTCGAGGGCCAGGTGATTGGCGCCTGTGGCAACTCCGGCAACACCAGCGAGCCGCACATCCACATCCATCACCAGCGCCAGGATCCGTCGATCTATCCCCTTAACTTCGCCGAGGGCTTGCCCCTCTTCTTCCGCGACCACGACGGCGCGCCCATGCCGGTGGGCGGCGTGCGCATCGAAGGCGAGACCGCCACGGCCACCGGCGACCTCGTGCAGCACCTCGGGCCGTAGCGCATGGAGATGACCGAGCCGGCTGCTGCACGGGTGGACCCAACCCTCCGCTTCGCCTTCCGCTATCCGCACGGCCTCTGGCAGTATGCGCTGCTCGTGATGCTTGTGGCGCTGTTCGCGATCCTGGCGGTGGACTTTCTGGCGGAGGTGGGGGGCGCCGCTGGCGAAGCCGCGCCGCCTGCGCCAGTGCTTGGCGCCCTCACCCCCGTTCTCTTGTTCATGGTCATCGCGGTGGCGCTGGTGGATTTCCTCTGGCTCACGGCGGGGCGCGAAGTGGTTGAGATCAACGCCGATCAGGTCATCCTGCGGCACGCGGTCTTTGGCATTGGGCCGCGCCGGGCTTTCCCTCGGCCCGAGATCGGCGAAATCTTCATGTCTCAGCCGTCCGGCGGCGCGGTCAAGCGCTGGCTGTCGCTCACCGACAGCGGCCTGTTTGATTTCAAGCGCGGCAAGATCGGCATCAACATCCGCCGCGCGGGCGAGCCTTTGCGGACCTACCGGTTTGCCGGGGGCGTCAAACCGCGCGAGGCCGAGCAGGTGTTGGCCCGCATCTGGGCGGCGTTTCCGCACTATGCGCCGCGGACGGCGGGGAGGCGCGCGAAATGACCAAGTTGATCGAGGATGAAATCCGCTATGCCACCTTCGTGGGCGCGCCCGCCGGGCGCGTCTATGACGGCATCGCCACGGCGGCCGGGCTGGATGGCTGGTTCACCGCCGGGGCGGAGATCGACGCGCGCCCCGGCGGCCGCATCGTCTTCCGCTGGAAGGACTTCGGCCCGGACAAGGTCACTGGCAGCGATGGCGGGCCCGTGCTGGAGGCCGACCGCCCGCACCGCTTCGTCTTCCAGTGGTCGCCGGACAGCCGCGACTACCAGACTACGGTCGAGCTCGACTTTGAACCCACCGCGGGCGGCACCGTCATCCGCCTGCGCGAGCACGGCTACCGCGACACCCCCGCCGGCCTGCGCGCCATGCTCAACTGCGCGGCCGGGTGGGGCGAGGCGCTGACGCTGTGGAAGTTCTGGGCGGAGCAGGCCACTCACCCTGCCCACACATAGGCAGTTGACAGGCGTATCAATTTTGGTACACTCACCCTGTGGCTGATCCCTTCGGGCGGCGGACTCCTATCCTGTCGGTAATCTTCTACCGGCGCGCGACGGGATCGGAGCCGGTGCGCGAATGGCCCAAGTCGTTGGCAGTAGATGACCGGAAGGCCATCGGCGCGGACATTAAGGCTGTGCAATACAGTTGGCCGATTGGAATGCCTCTTATTCGAAGATTGGAGCCGGAGCTGTGGGAGGTTAGGTCTCGCCTCCAGCATGTCATCGCGCGGGTGGTTATTACGATTGACGGTTCAGCAATGGTGCTCTTGCATGGGTTTATCAAGAAGAGCCAGCAGACTCCGAATTTTGAACTGCGGCTGGCACGGGCTCGCCTAGCTGATTTGCACAAGAGGTAAGGCAATGAACAAGAAGCACACCGGTGGCAATTTTGATGACTTTCTGAAGGAAGAAGGCATCTATGATGAAGTCGTCACCATTGCTGCGAAGCGAGTAATCGCCTACCAAATCAAGGGTGAAATGAAGCGTAGCAAGATAACCAAGACCGAGTTGGCGAATCGCATGGGCACCAGCCGCGCTGCCCTCGAGCGGCTGCTTGACCCATCCAATCCCTCCGTGACGATTGCCACCCTGGAACGGGCAGCCTCGGCGCTGGGCAAGTCGCTGCGTATCGAACTGGCTTAGGCTCGAACATGCGCACCATGCCCCCCTGGCTGACTCTCTCCTGCCGCCTCGTCCTCATCGCCCTGATCCCCATCGTCCTCACCCTGACGAACGTGCGCCTGCTGATGACGCACCTCTTCCCAGAGATCGAGTACAGCCTGCCCGGCTTCCCGGCCGACCCGTACGGCTTCACCAAAGAAGACCGGCTCAAGTGGTCCAAGCTCTCGATTGACTATCTGCACAACGATCAGGGGATTGAGTTCCTGCGCGCTCTGCGCTTCCCGCCGGGTGTCACCGCGCCGCCCGAGTCGTGCCCCTTCTACCTCGACGGCGACTGCAACCGCTTCTACAACGACCGCGAGCTAAAGCACATGGAGGACGTCAAGGTGGTGACCACCTGGGCGCTGCGCGTCTGGGCGCTGGGCGGCATCCTGTGCCTGCTGGCGGTGGCGGGGCTGTACTACTTCGGCGAGCGCGCGGCGCTGCGGGGCGCGCTCCTGGGCGGCGCCGGCCTCACCATCGCCATCCTGCTATCCATCGTGGTGTACTTGCTCATCAACTTCAACACCTTCTTCACCCAATTTCACCAGGTGTTCTTTGAGAGCGAGACCTGGATCTTCCTGTGGTCCGATTCGCTCATCCGCCTGTTCCCCATCCGCTTCTGGCAAGATACCTTCATCTTCGTCGGCGGCGGTGCGATCCTGGAGGCGCTCGCCATCGCCGGCATCGCCTGGTACTGGCTGAAGTAACCCTCTCACCGCGGAGCACGCGGAGTTCGCTGAGAAATGCAGAAAGGGCGCGGAGACGACCCGCACCGGTCATCCCCGCGCCCTTTCGGTATCACAACCTGAACAGACTTTCTCCGCGCTCTTTGCGAAGCACCCCTTTGGGGCCGCGAACTCCGCGGTGAGTAAATCAGCCTGAACAGACTTTCTCCGCGTTCTCCGCGAACTCCGCGGTGAAATTAGCCGTGTGTGCTCAGGCCCCGTAGCGCTCCAGCCGCAGCCCATGCGCCAGCGCCAGCGGCATCAGGTCCGTCGCCGGGAAGCGCCCCAGCCCGCCGGTGATGCAGGCGCGCTCGCCGAACTCTTGCGCCGCGTCGCGCATGTGGGTTTCGGGCGCCCACAGCAGTAGCGGCACCGGGTGCCAGGAGTGCGCCCGCAGCTTGGCCGGCGTGGAATGGTCGCCGGTGATGATGAGCACGTCCGGCTTCAGGTCCAACAATGCGGGCATCGCGGCATCCACTGTCTCGATCACCTTCACCTTGCCGTCAAAGTCGCCGTCCTCGCCCCGCGAGTCGGTGGGCTTGACGTGCACAAAGAAGAAGTCGTAGTCGTTCCAGATGGTCTTGAGGTGGGCAAACTCATCGGCCGGGCTGTCGCCGCTGAAGTGCTGCACGTCCATCCCCACCAACTGCGACACGCCCTTGTACATCGGATACACCGCGGTGCAGGCCGCCCGCAGCTTGTACACGTCCTTGTACTTGGGCAGGTTTGGGTCGCCGGAGAAGCCCCGCAGGGTCAGGCCGTTGGCCTGCGGCTGGCCGGCCAGGGCCTTGTGCGCCGCCGCGATCCACGCGTTGGCGATATCGGCCGTGCGCTGCGCGGCGGGCGTGCGCGCCACGGCCGGCAGCGGCGGCACGCCGGTCTTCTGCGGGTCGGTCTCATCCACCTCGGCTGAGAGGCCTTCGCCCCGGAACACGACCACGAAGCGGTACTCCTTCACCGGCTGCACTTCGATTTCGACGCCCGGAATTTTGATCTCGGCCAGCCGGGCCACCAGCGGCGCGGCGGCCTCGCTCTTGATGCGGCCCGCGCGCCGGTCGGTGATGGCGCCGTCCGGCCCCAGGGTGCAGAAGTTACCGCGCGCGGCCACGTCGTTGGGGCCGACCTGGACCCCGATGCCAAACGCCTCCAGCACGCCGCGCCCGATGTCGAACTTGATCGGGTCGTAGCCAAACATAGCCAGGTGCGCGGGGCCGGAGCCGGGCGAAACCCCCAGGCTGACGGGCACGCTCAGCCCCAGGCAGCCCTCCGCCGCCAGCCGGTTCATGTTCGGGCGTTGGGCGGCTTCGAGTTCGGTGGGGCCGCCGGGGATGATCGGCAGTCCGCCTAGCCCGTCCAGCACCAGCAGCACGATCTTGGTCGTGCCGGTGGTGGTGAGTTTGCGCATCAGCTCAAGGGTAGCCATGGGGTCTCCGAATCAGGCGGCGCGGCCGCCGGTGGCGTGCCGGGGCTGGGGCCTCTGCACCAGCCTTTTACGATTATAGCCACTTTCCGCACCAGGTGACAGTTGTGCGGCGTTTTGGCGATTTCCGTCTCTTTACCGGCCAAATTAACTCTGATATCATCCTACCGGTTAAGCGGTTTACCATCATGCGCCGGCTCGTTAACTCACTACCTTCCCAATTGCGCTGGCTGCGGCCGGGCCTCGGCATCAAGCGGTGGCTGGTGCTGCTGGTCGTCGGCGCCACCCTCATGGGGTTGGGCGGCGCCTACCTGCTCTCAGATCTGTACCATACCCTGGCCCTCCCGCCAGCGGCCAGCGCCCTCACCCTGCAATTCGTCCCCCGGCTGCTGCGGGCGGCCCTCTTTGGCGGCCTGGGGGCGGCCATAATGTTCTGGGCGCTGCGTGGCATCCAGCGCGCTTTGCTGGCCCCCTTCATCCGGCCGGGGCAGGATGTGACCGGGGCCATCACCGCCCACCGGCGGCGCGGCCGCGGGCCAAAGATTGTGGCCATTGGCGGCGGCACCGGGCTGTCCACCATCCTGCGCGGGCTGAAGGCCCACACCTCCAATCTCACCGCCATTGTCACGGTAGCGGATGACGGTGGCTCCTCGGGCCGTTTGCGCCGCGCCCTGGGCGTGCTGCCCCCTGGCGACTTCCGCAACTGCCTGGCCGCGCTGGCCGAAGACGAATCGGTCACCACCCAGTTGTTTCAATACCGGTTTGGCCGCGACCAGGACCTGGGTGGGCACTCCTTCGGCAACCTGTTCATCACGGCCTTGGCCGAGGTGACCGGCAGTTTCGAGCAGGCGTTGGTCGAGTCGAGCCGGGTGCTCGCCATCCGGGGCCAGGTCTTGCCATCCACCTTGCAGAATGTTACCCTGGTAGGGGAGTTGGCCGTGGGGCTGGAGCCAGTGAGCCGGGTGGAAGGCGAATCGCAGATCACCCTGGCCGAGGGGGCCATCCGGCGCGTGTTCCTCCAGCCGGACGACGTGCCGGCCTATCCCGCGGCCATCAAAGCCTTGCTCGACGCGGACCTGATCGTGCTGGGGCCGGGCAGCCTGTACACCAGCCTGCTGCCGAATCTGCTGGTGCGCGACCTGACCGAGGCCATCGCCGCCAGCCGCGCCGTCAAGGTGTACATCTGCAACACCGCCACCCAGCCCGGCGAGACCGAAGGCTACAGCGTCTATGACCACGTGGACGCCATCGAGCGCCACACGCGCCGCGGCCTGTTTCCAATCGTGCTGGCGAACGACGCGCAGACCGGCGCCTTGCTGCCGCGGCTGAAGTGGGTGGCGCTCGCCCCGCCGGTGAACGGCGCGCGCCGCACACTCACCGCCGACCTGGCCGACCGCGACCGCCCCTGGCGGCACGACGGCCACAAGACGGCGGCCGTCCTGATGAACTTGCTTACTCAAGCCGAGGCCGACCGGCCTCTGCCCGCTGGCTAACCCTAGACAAGGAGTATTGCTTATGGCTACCAAGATCGGCATCAATGGCTTCGGACGCATCGGGCGGCAAGTACTGCGCTGCATCAACGAGCGCTACCCGGACGACTTGCAGGTCGTCGCCATCAACGACCTGTTCGACCCGGCCATGAATGCGCACCTGTTCAAGTACGACTCGACCTACGGCAAGTATCCCGGCACAGTCGAGGTCCAGGACGGCAACCTGGTGGTGGACGGCGAGGTCATCAAGGTCTCGGCCGAGCGCGACCCGGCTGCCATCAAGTGGGCCGACCTGGGCGTGGAGATCGTGATCGAGTCGACCGGCCTGTTCACCGACGCCAACAAGTCCAAGGTCCACATCGAATCCGGCGGGGCCAAGAAGGTCATCATCTCCGCGCCGGCCAAGAACGAAGACCTGACCCTGGTGCTGGGCGTGAACGACGAGAAGTACGACCCCGCCAAGCACCACATCATCTCGAACGCCTCCTGCACCACCAACGGCCTGGCGCCCGTCGCCAAGGTGCTCAACGACCGGTTCGGCATCCAGAAGGGCCTGCTCACCACCGTCCACGCCTACACCAACTCGCAGAAGCTGCAAGATGTGGGCGCGAAGGACCCGCGCGATGCCCGCGCTGCCGCCGAGAACATCGTGCCCTCCGAGACCGGCGCGGCCAAGGCCGTCGGTCTGGTCATCCCGGAGCTGAAGGGCCGCTTTGGCGGCATGGCCTTCCGCGTGCCCACCCCCACCGTCTCGGTCATCGACTTCACCGCCGTGCTCGAGAAGGAAGCCACCAAGGACGAGATCCGCGCCGCCATGCTCGAGTATGCCGCCGGCCCGATGAAGGGCCTGCTGGACGTGACCGACGAGCCGCTGGTGTCCACCGACCTGAAGGGCACCACCTTCTCCTCCGTGTACAGCGCCATGGATACGCTGGTAATCGGTAACCTGGTCAAGGTGGTGGCCTGGTACGACAACGAATGGGGCTACTCCTGCCGCGTGGCCGACCTGGCCAACATGATCGCCAAGAAACTGTAGGGCGGGCATGAACAAGAAAACGGTCCGAGACATCCAGCCGCGCCACAAGCGCCTGCTGGTCCGGGTGGACTTCAACGTGCCGCTCAAGGAGGGCGCTGACGGTAAGCGCGTGGTGACGGACGATACCCGCATCCGCGCGGCGCTGCCCACCATCCAGTATCTGCTGGAGCAGGGTGGGGAGGTCATCCTGTGCTCGCATCTCGGCCGCCCCAAGGGCGGGCCGGAGCCGAAGTACTCGCTCCAGCCCGCCGCCGACCGGCTGGCTGAGCTGTTGGACAAGCCGGTGCCCCTGGTCGAGGACTGCGTCGGCCCGAAGGCGGAGCACGCGGCGGCGGCCATGATGCCCGGCCAGGTGATCCTCCTCGAGAACGTCCGCTTCCACCCGGAAGAAGAGAAGAACGACCCGGCCTTCGCCCAGCGCCTGTCCGTGCTGGCCGATCTCTACGTCAACGACGCCTTCGGCTCGGCGCACCGGGCGCATGCCTCCACCGAGGGCGTGGCCCATCATCTGCCAGGCGTGGCGGGTTTCCTCATGGAAAAGGAACTGGCCTACCTGGGCGCAGCGGTGGAGAACCCCGCCCATCCCTTCGTCGCCATCCTGGGCGGGGCCAAGATATCGGACAAGATCGGCGTCATAGAGAACCTGCTCACCAAGGCCGACCGTATCCTCATCGGCGGCGGCATGGCCAACACCTTCCTCAAGGCCCAGGGCGTGGAGGTGGGCGACTCGCTGGTGGAAGACGCCAGCCTGGAGACCGCCCGCGCCCTGCTGGCCAAGGGCAGCGGCAAGCTGCGCCTGCCGGTGGACGTGGTGCTGGGCGATAAGTTCGAGGCCGGCGCGAGCAAACGCGTGGCCGACGCCTCGTCCGGCGCGCCCCTCGGCTGGCGCATCCTGGACATCGGCCCGCGCACCGTGGCGGCCTTTGGCGAGGCCCTGGAAGGGGCGGCGCTGGTGGTCTGGAACGGTCCAATGGGCGTGTTTGAGTTCCCGGCCTTTGCCGAGGGCACCAACGCGGTGGCGCGGCTGGTGGCCGGCTGCGGGGCCACCACCATCATCGGCGGCGGCGAGTCGGTGGCGGCCGTCGAGCAGGCCGGTTTGGCCGGCAAGATGAGCCACATTTCGACCGGCGGCGGCGCCAGCCTGGAGATGCTGGAGGGCCGCGTGCTGCCAGGTGTGGCGGCGCTGCAAGACAAATAGCGTTTTCCGATTTTCCCTGCGCGCGGTATTGGGGTAGCATATCCGCATGCACCCCGTTCTCCGGAGTCATCCGTGTCACTAACGGTTGGCGATGCGCTTGGCGCCTATCGGTTGATCGAACGCCTGGGCGAGGGCCGCACGGCCGTGGTCTACAAGGCCTACCAGCCCTCGCTCGACCGGCAGGTGACGCTAAAAGTGCTCAAGGACGACTTCCGGTCCGACCCGGGCGTCCGCATGCGCTTCCAGCAGGAGGCGCAGCAGTCGGCGCGCCTGGAGCATCCCAACATCCTGCCGATCCACGACTTCATCTCCCAGGGCGGCGAGCTGTTCCTGGTGATGAAGTTCGTGGATGGCGAAACCCTGCGCACGCGCCTGGACCGCGGCCCGCTGCCCGTGAACGAATGCGCGCGCATGGTCGGCGGTGTGGGCTCGGCGCTCCAGTTCGCCCACGAGCAATCGCTGCTGCATGGCGACCTCAAGCCCACCAACATCCTCCTGGCCGCCGATGGCAACGTGCTGGTGACCGACTTCGGCGTCACCCGCATGGTGACGGGCGAGCTGACCCACAGCGCGCCCGAGTACATCAGCCCGGAGCAGGCCCGCGCCGGCGCCGACCTGGATGGGCGCGCCGACCAGTACGCCCTGGGCGTGATCCTGTTCGAGGCGCTGACGGGGGTGCTGCCGTTTCGCGCGGCCGACGCGCGCGGCGTGATCCACCAGCACCTCATCTCGCTGCCGCCCCGGCCCAGCGCGCTCAACCCCAACCTCACGCGCGGCGTCGAGGACGTCATCCTCACCGCCCTCTCCAAGGACCCCGCCAAGCGCTACACCGACGTGCTCGCCATGACCGGCGCCTTCCAGCGCGCCACCGCGCCGCCCCGGCCGCCCACCGCCCCCCTGCGGGCCGAGGACGCGACCGCCTTTCTGGCCGCCACCGACGAGTTAGCCGCCCAGCAGGGCGAGGGGGCGGGCGTCAACATCATGCTCACCTCGGCCGGGGGCCACGTGTTCCGGCTATCGGGCAAATCCGAATACTTCTTGGGCCGGTCCGAGCCTACGCGCCCCTTTCAGCCGGATGTGGACCTGGCCGATCTTCGCGGCATGGAGTTGGGCGTCTCGCGCAAGCATGGCAAGCTGCACTTCGAGCGCGGGCATCTGCACTACACCGACCTGAAGAGCACCAACGGCAGCCGCGTCAACGGCGCCGGGCTGTATTCCGAAATCCCTCTCATCCTGGAAGACGGCGACGAACTGTGCCTGGGCAAGATGGTCTTTCGCATCTACTTTGGCTCCTAGAACACTCGGCACTGACAATCCGAACGGCCGACCCTGTCATTCCGAACGGCCGACCCTGTCATTCCGAACGGCCGACCCTGTCATTCCGAACGGCC
>CAZCEC010000034.1:27921-46846 GCA_964497615.1 uncultured Anaerolineales bacterium
TCCGAACGGCCGACCCTGTCATTCCGAACGGCCGACCCTGTCAATCCGAACGGCCGACCCTGTCATTCCGAACGGCCGACCCTGTCAATCCGAACGGCCGACCCTGTCATTCCGAACGGCCGACCCTGTCATTCCGAGGCGGTTTTTGCCGAGGAATCTTGTAAGTGATAGTCGCCCTCAACCGCCGCCGCTCGTCCGCATGCCTATGGAGACCCTATGCGCACCCCTGTAGTCGCCGCTAACTGGAAAATGAACACAACCGTCGCCGAAGCGGCGGACCTGGCACAAGCCCTGCTGGCGCAGATCGCAGCGTATGCCAACGTCGAGCGCGTCATCTGCCCGCCCTTCGTCTCGCTGACCACGCTCGGCCCCCTGCTGGCCGGCACCGGCGTGGGCCTGGGCGCGCAGAACATGCACTGGGAGAAGTCCGGGGCCTACACCGGCGAGGTCTCGGCGGCGATGCTGGCGGGGGTGTGCCAGTACGTCATCCTGGGCCACTCCGAGCGCCGCCAGTACTTCGGCGAGACCGACGAGTCGGTCAACAAGAAGGTGAAGGCTGCGCTGGCGCATGGGCTGACCCCCATCGTCTGCGTGGGCGAAAACCTGGCCGAGAACGAGGCCGGCGAGACGGCGGCGGTGGTCACCCGGCAAACGCGCGGGGCGTACGCGGGTCTCAGCGCCGACGAGGCCCTGAAGACCATCGTGGCCTATGAGCCGGTGTGGGCCATCGGCACCGGCCGCGCCGCCACCCCGGCGGGCGCCAACGCCGTCATCGGCCTGCACATCCGCGGCGCGCTGGCCGACCTGTATTCAGCCACCGTGGCTGATGCGGTGCGCGTCCAGTACGGCGGCTCGGTGAATGCCGCCAACGCCGTGGACCTGATGACCCAGCCCGACATTGACGGCGCGCTGGTGGGCGGCGCCAGCCTCAAGCCCGCCGAGTTTGCCGCCATCGTGCGCGCCGCCGCGGGGTGATGTTTCTCACCTCCTGGCTGTGGCTGCTGGTCGCCCTCGGCCCGCTCATCGTCCTCGAACGCTGGATCCATCGCCATCTGCAAGGAGTGTGGCTGCTCATCCTGCGCGATCCTGACCTCGCGCTGGTGCTGTACTCGCTCATCATGCTGCCGGGGGTGCTGCTGCACGAGGGCAGCCACTGGATCATGGCGACCGTGCTGGGCGTGCGCGCCGGCCGCTTCTCCGTCATCCCCACCCGCATGCCCGATGGCACCCTGCGCCTGGGCTATGTGGAGACCGAGCCGACTGATTTTGTCCGCGAGGCCCTGATTGGCGCAGCGCCCCTGCTGTTCGGCGCCACGGCCATCATCTTCATCGGCTACACGCGGCTGGGGGTGGGGCCGGCGGGCGAGGCCCTGGCGCGGGGCGACCTGCTGGGTCTGCTGGCCGCCCTCGGCGCGATGGTGGGCGGCCCCGACTTCTGGCTGCTGATCTATCTCGTCTTCGCCATCTCCAACTCGATGCTGCCCTCCGCCTCCGACCGGCGCGGTTGGTGGCGCCTGCTGCTCCTGCTGGGCGTCTTGTCGGCGGCGCTCTACTATCTGGGTTTTGGCAGCGTGCTGTTGGAGGCGATCACGGGGCCGGTGGATGCCGCGGTGCGGGCGCTGGCCGCCGCCTTCACCATCACCGTCGGCCTGAACCTGTGCCTCGTGCCCATCGTCTTTCTGGCCGAGCGCGGCATCTCGCGCCTCACCGGCCTCAAGGTAGAGTACGAGTAAGGCTCTCTCCACCCCCTGGCCTTGTCATTCCGAGGCGTCCTGTGCCGAGGAATCTTGACCTTGCCTTACGGCCTTGTCATCCCGAGTCGTCCTGTGCTGAGGCATCTTGACCTTGCCTTACGGCCTTGTCATTCCGAGGCGTCCTGTGCCGAGGCATCTTGACCTTGCCTTACGGCCTTGTCATCCCGAGTCGTCCTGTGCCGAGGCATCTTGACCTTGCCTTACGGCCTTGTCATCCCGAGTCGTCCTGTGCCGAGGAATCTTGCCCTTGCTGCGCGGCTTGCGATCCGCTCGGCCGCGCCCGGCTCAACACCACCAACACCACCACCACCGCCACCCCCAAAAGCCCCAGCGCCACCAGCTTGTAGACGCGCGGGATAAACAACACCATCGCCCCAAACACGGCGCAGAACGCCCAATACCCAGACACAATCGCCCGCTGCGAGTAACCTCGGTCCAACAGCCGGAAGTGCAGGTGCCCCCGGTCTCCCCGGAACGGCGACCTGCCGCGCCGCCAGCGGTCGAACGCCTGGAACCCCGTATCCACCACGGGCACCACCATGATGAGCAGCGCCGTCATCACCCGCGCTGGCGCCAGGATCGACAGCGTCGCCAGCACATAGCCCAGCGTCAGCGCTCCCGCCGAGCCCAGAAAGATGCGCGCCGGATGCACGTTGAACATCAGGAACCCCAGGCATGCCCCCGCCAGCGCCAACGAATACAGCGCCGTCTCCGGCTGATTGAGCCGGTAGGAGTGGATGGCGAACAGCGTCGCCGCAATCGCCCCGACCCCGCTCGCCAGCCCGTCCAGCCCGTCCAGAAAGTTGACGGTATTCATCATCACCACCACCCACGCCACCGTCAGGGGATAGGTGATGAACCACGGAAACGTCCTCGGCCCGGTTGTGAATGGCAGCGTCACCACCTCGATCCAGATGGTGAACGCGATGGCGATGCCGGCCGCCACGAACTGCGCCACAAATTGGGGCGCGGCCTTGAAGTTGTAGCGGTCGTCGGCCAGCCCAAACACAAACACGAACCCCGTCCCCAGCAGCAGCCCGATGATGGGCTGCCGGTGCTCGTCCTGTACCACGCCCGCCAGATACAGCCCCAGCGCCGTGACGAAGAACCCCGCGAACAGCCCCACGCCCCCGATGCGCGGCACCAGCCCCCGGTGCTGCCGCCGCCCGCCCGGCGCATCCACCAGCCCCAGCCGCCGGCCCAGCCGCCCCGCCAAAGGCGAGACAACTACGGCGATTACGAACGCCGCGAAGACAACGATAGCGGCTGGCAGAAACTCAGCCGGCATGATTATCCGGCCCGCCTTCGGTCATCGGTAGTCTGTCGCCGGTCGTCCAACGGCCTTCGTCCTTCGTCTTTCGTCGTTCGTCCCTCATCCCGTCCCAAACTGCCGGTCCCCCGCATCGCCCAGCCCCGGCACAATGTAGCCGATGTCGTTCAGGTGGCTGTCCACGGCGCCCACGTGGATGGGCACATCCGGGTGCGCGGCCTGGAGCTTGGCAATGCCCTCCGGCGCGGCGATCAGCCCGATGTACTTGATGCGGCTGACGCCCCACTCTTTGAGCAAGCTCACCGTCGCCGCCGCAGAGCCGCCGGTCGCCAGCATCGGGTCCAGGATCAGGCACACCTGCACCCGCGGCTCCACCGGCTTGTTGGCGTAATACTGCATCGGCTGGAGCGTGCGCTCGTCGCGCTTCAGGCCGATGTGCCACACCTCCGCGCTCGGCATCATCTCCCAGATGCCCTCCACCATGCCCAGCCCGGCGCGCAGCACCGGCACCAGCCCAATGCCCATCTTCAGCTCGCGGCCCGCCGTCGCGCCCATCGGCGTCGTCACCTCGATCGGCTCGGTCTCCAGGTCGGTCGTGGCTTCATATGCCAGCAGGATCGCCAGCTCCCTCACCAGCTCGCGAAACTTCTTGGGCTTGGTTTCGATGCTCCGCAGCAGGCCCAACTTGTGTGCCACCAGCGGGTGTTTGGATGGATAGACATTGTCGGGCATGCTGCCTCCTGGGGCCGGCGCGGGGAAGGGGAGAGCGCCAGCCGGGTCGAGGCGATTGTAATCACTGTGTTGGTGATGAGCAAGTGTAGAGCATTCGTTCGATTGGGCATTTCTTCGGTATAATCGGCCTATGGCCGAAAACACCGACCGCCTCATCTCGCCCCAGCGCCGCCCCGACGAGCCGGTGGACTACGCCCTGCGCCCCAAGACGCTCAGCGACCTTATCGGCCAGGACCGCGTCAAAGAGAACCTCGCCATCCAGATCGACGCCGCCAAGCGCCGCGGCGAGGCGCTGGACCACATCCTCTTCTATGGCCCGCCCGGCCTCGGCAAAACGACCCTGGCCCATGTCATGGCCAACGAGATGGGCGTCAACATCAAGATCACCGCCGGCCCCGTCATCGAGCGCGCCGGTGACTTGGCCGCGATCCTCACCAACTTGCGCGCGGGCGACATCCTGTTCGTGGACGAGGTGCATCGCCTGGGCCGTACGGTCGAAGAGGTGCTCTACCCGGCCATGGAAGACTACGCGCTCGATATCGTCATCGGCAAAGGCCCCAGCGCCCGCAACATCCGCCTCAAGCTGCCGCGCTTCAGCGTCATCGGCGCCACCACGCGCCTGGCCCTGCTCACCGCTCCCCTGCGCGCCCGCTTCGGCGCGGTCTACCGCCTGGACTTCTACGACCAGCCCGCCATGGAGGCCATCGTCCAGCGCGCCGCCGGCATGTTGGACGTGGCCGCCGAGCCGGAGGGCATCCGCGAGATCGCGCGCCGCGCGCGCGGCACGCCCCGCGTGGCCCTGCGCTTGCTCAAGCGCGTGCGCGACTATGCCCAGGTGCGCGCCAATGGCCGCATCGTCGAGCCGGTCGCCCAGGCCGCCCTCGACCTGATGGAAGTGGATGCCCTCGGCCTGGACAACCTGGACCGGCAGGTGCTGCGCGCCATCATCGAGAAATACAACGGCGGCCCCGTCGGCCTGGAGACCATTGCGGCCTCCATCAGCGAGGAAGCCGACACCATCATGGACGTGGTGGAGCCGTACCTGCTGCAATTGGGCTTCCTCGACCGCACGCCCCGCGGCCGCATCGTCACCCGCGGCGGCTACGAGCATCTGGGCCTGAGCTATAACGGCCCGGAGCAGCAAGGACGCCTGCTGTAGCCATGCCTGACGCCAGCACGGTTGGCAAATGGATCGTGGTGATCGGCCTGGGGGTCGTGGCCCTCGGCGCGCTGGTGTGGCTCGCCGGCCGCCTCGGTCTGCCCCTCGGCCGCCTGCCCGGCGACTTCCGGCTGGGGCAGGGCAGCGTCACCGCCTACTTTCCGTGCGCCACGTCGCTCCTCATCAGCCTCGTCCTGACGGTGCTCCTCAACCTCGTTGTGCGGCTGTTCAATCGCTAGCCCGGTCGTGAATACGTCGGACTTCGACTACGACCTGCCCGCGCACTTCATCGCGCAGCAGCCGGTGGAGCCGCGCGACGCCTCGCGCCTGCTGGTGCTCGACCGCGCCACGGACGCAATCACGCACGCCCGCTTCGCGGACATCGGCCGCTACCTGCGCCCCGGCGACCTGCTGATCCTCAACGACACCCGCGTCATCCCCGCCCGCTTGCCGGCCCGCAAGGCCCGCACCGGCGGCAAGGCCGAGGTGCTGCTGTTGCGCCGCACCGCCCCCCGCATGTGGGAAGCGCTGGTGGGCGGGCACGGCCTGGGGCCGGGCAGCCAATTGGACATTGATGGCGAAGAAGGACTGCGCGCCGAGATCGTCGAGGCCTACGACGGCGCGCGGCGCCTGGTGCGGTTCAATCAATCCATCTCACCCCTGCTGGACCGCATTGGCCGCGTGCCCCTGCCGCCCTACATCCACGCCGAACTGGCCGACCGCGAACGCTACCAGACCGTTTATGCTCAGCGCCTGGGCTCCGCCGCCGCGCCAACGGCGGGGCTGCACTTCACGCCCGGGTTGTTGGCCCAGCTCCAGGCCGCCGGTGTGGGCGTGGACTACGTGACCCTGCACGTCGGTCTGGATACGTTCGCGCCCGTGAGTGAGGCCGATGCCAGCCAGCACAAGATGCACGGCGAGTGGTGCGAGCTATCGCCCGAGACCGCCGCGCGGATCAACCACGCCAAAGAAGCTGGCGGGCGCGTGGTGGCGGTGGGCACCACCTCCGTGCGCACCCTGGAAAGCGCCGCGCAGCACGCCGCTCCGGGCGAGGCAGTGGCCCCGTACTCTGGCAGCACCCACCTGTTCATTCAGCCGGGGCACATCTTTCGCGCGGTGGATGTCATGCTCACCAACTTCCACCTGCCGCGCTCCACCCTGCTCATGCTCGTCTCGGCCTTCGCCGGCCGTGAGCGCATCCTGTCCGCCTACGAGTCCGCCAAGCGCGAGGGCTACCGCTTCTACTCGTTTGGTGACGCCATGTTGATCATTTAGATGGCCGGCATCGGCACCCTGCGCGAGACCGCCCTGCATGCCGCCCTCAAGGCCTGGTACGCCCAGCCCGGCGACCAGAGCGAGGTCAAAGTGGGTGGGTACGTCGTGGACCTCCTGCGTGACGACCTCGTCATCGAAATTCAGACCCACAACTTTGCTGCCCTCAAGACCAAGCTGCGCCGCCTGCTGGAGCGCGGGCCGGTGCGCCTCGTCCACCCCATCGCCGCCGAGCGCTGGATCGTCCACCTCGCCGCGGATGGCCGCACCCAGGTGGGCCGCCGCAAGTCGCCGCGCCGGGGCCACTGGCTGCACCTGTTCTCTGAAATGGTCAGCCTGCCCGACCTGCTGGCCCATCCCAACTTCACCCTGGAGGCCTTGCTGACTCAGGAAGAGGAAGTGCGCTGCCCCGCGCCGCGCGCCCGCCGCCGCTGGCGCCGCGATTGGCGCGTGTGCGACCGGCGTCTGCTGGCCGTGCTCGACCGGCGGCTGTTGACCCAGCCGCAAGACTGCGCTGGCTGGCTGCCGCCCGATCTGCCCCAGCCGTTCACCAACCTCGACCTGGCCCACGCCGCGCGCCAGCCGCGCTACATTGCGGAAAAGACGACCTACTGCCTGCGGCGCCTCGGCGTGGCCCAGGCCGTTGGCCGCCGCGGGCGCGCTATGGCCCACACGCTCTCGGAGGCCGTCCTTGCCTGATCCAACCGAACCAACTCCCGTTTCACGCGCTCTGGCCGCGCTCGGCATCCCGCACCGCGAATTCGTCCATCCCGGCCCCGTCCACTCGCTGGAGCAGGCGGCCCAGGAGCGCGGCCAGCAGCCCGGCCAGGTGGTGCGCAGCATCGTCTTCCGGGTGGGGGAGGGGGATTACGTGATGGTGCTCGTCGGCGGCTCGGCCCAGGTGGACTGGCGCGCCCTGCGGCGGCATCTCGGCCAGTCCCGGCTGACGACGGCAACTGAGCCTGAACTGCTGGAGGCCACTGGCTACGCGGTGGGTGCGGTCGCGCCTTTTGGCCTGCCGCGCCCCATGCGCGTCCTGCTGGACGAGAGCGTCTTTGCCTTCAACGAGATTTCGCTCGGCTCGGGCGTGCGCGGGACGACCATCTTTATCCTCCGCGCCGACCTGCGCCGTGCCCTGCCCGCGGCCGAGGTGGGCCAATTCGCCAAGGGGCCAGCCTGATGAGCACGGAGGCTGGCTGGGCGGGCCTGCCTGATGCCGCGCTGCCCGACACCCGCGCCGTCGCCTGTTTCATCTCCGCCCATGGCTTTGGACACGCCACCCGCGCCGGGGCCGTCATGGCCGCGCTGCGCGAGCGCGACCCCGCCCTCCACTTCCACCTCTTCACGCAGGCGCCGCGCTGGGTCTTCGAGGAAACGTTGGGCGAGGGCTTCACCCACCACGCCGCCGTCACTGACGTTGGGCTGGCGCAGGCCACGGCCTTGGTGGAAGACCTGCCCGCCACCCTCCAGCGCCTGGACGACTTCCTGCCCTTCGACCCGCACCTTGTCCGCCACTGGGCCGATTGGCTCCTGCGCCTCGGGTGCGAACTGGTCCTCTGCGACATCGCGCCGCTGGGGCTGGCCGTGGCGCAGGCGGCGGGCCTGCCCTCGGTGCTGATCGAAAACTTCACCTGGGATTGGATCTACCTCGGCTACCTGGATGAGGCGCCCGGCTTCGAGCCGCACATTGCCTACCTCCGCGAGGCGTTCACCCTCGCCGGTCACCGCCTGCAAACTGAGCCTTTGTGCGCCGTCGCGCCAGTGGCCGCGGCCCGCCTCGCCCCCATCGCCCGCCGCCCGCGCCTGGGCCGGGAGGCTGTGCGCGCGGCCCTGGGCCTGGCCGAACACGAGCGCATGGTGCTGGTGACCCTGGGCGGGCTGACCACCGACCTGCACTTTCCCTCCCCTTCCAGCGCGCTCGATGACGTGGTTTACGTGCTGCCCGGCGCTGCCACCGAATTGCGGCGCGATGGCCAGCGGGTGTCACTACCCTACCAATCGGGCTTGTTTCATCCGGACCTGATCGCGGCCAGCGACCTGGTGATCGGCAAGGTGGGCTACAGCACCGTGGCCGAAGCCTACCACGCAGGCGTGCCGTTCGGCTACGTCACCCGCGCCCAGTTTCGCGAATCGCCCGTCATGGCCGAGTTCGTTCAGCGCGCGATGCAGGGCCTGGAAATCCCCGCGGCGGCCTTTGCGGCCGGCGAGTGGGCCGAATACGTCGCGGCCTTGCTGCGTTTGCCGCCCCAACCCACTGCGCGACCCAACGGCGCCGACCAGGCGGCGGCCTACATTGCCCCGCTGATTCGGTCTATACTGACGGTGTGAGACCGTCCGACGAGCACTTAGCCGCCCGGCGCATTCTGGCCGTCACCGAGGAGGAGCTTCAGCGCATCATCCTCGACATCCACGACGGCCCGGTGCAGAAGCTGTTCGCGGCGCTGTCGCAGGTGAACGTCCTCCAGGCGCGCGCCAAGCACGGCGCCGTGTCGCTGGAGCAGTTGACGCCCATCCTCAACCGCCTCTCCAGCCTGCTGGAAAGCTCGCTAGGCGAGATCAAGACCTCCCTCGGCACCTTCCGCCCCCCGGACTTCGCCCGCCGCGATCTGCTGTCCGTCATCGAGGGCCTCATCCTCCAGCACGAGGAAAGCACCGGCTACACCGTTGACCTCGAGGCGCACGGCGCCGTTCCGCGCATCAGCCTGCCCGCTAAGATCGCCCTCTACCGCATCCTGCAAGAGGCCCTGTCCAACGCCTATCGCCACGCCGGAGTCAAGCGCGTGCGCGTGGTGCTGTCGGCGGCGGATGGGCAAGTGCGGCTGGAGGTGGTGGATCAGGGGCGCGGGTTCAGCCCGCCCCCGCTGGTGGGGCCGGAGGCCACCGAGCGCGTCGAGCACATTGGCCTGCGCGGGATGCGCGAGCGCGTGAGCCTGGTGGGCGGCACCTTCAACATCGAATCGGCCCCCGGCGCTGGGACGCGCATCACGGTCGAGGTGCCCGCCGATGAGTGAGCCTGCCGCCGCGCCTGCCGCCGCCCGCCGCCTGCGCGTCATTCTGGCCGACGATCACGAGCTGGTGCTGGAAGGTCTGCGCGGTCTGCTGGCGAACGAGCCTGACATTGAAGTTGTGGCGGCCGTCACCGACGGCGGCGCGCTGCTGGCCGCCATCGAGCGCCACCGGCCCGATGTGGCCGTGATGGATCTGCAAATGCCCGCGCCCGAAGGCATGAACTGCCTGGCCGAGCTGCGCCGCCGCGAGCTGCCTGTGCGGGTGCTGGTGCTCACCGCCTTTGGCGATGGCGAGTCCATTCAGTTCGCGCTGGAGAACGGCGCGGACGGCTTCGCGCTCAAGACCGCGCCCCCGCGCCAGACGGTGGACGCGGTGCGGCAGGTGGGCCACGGCAACCTGGTCTTCCCGCCCGCGGCGCGCAAGTGGCTGTGGGGCCACCGCCCGGACTCCAACCCCGACCTCTCCACCCGCGAGTGGGAGGTGCTGGAGCTGGCGGCCAAAGGCCTCACCAATCCTCAGATTGCCGACCAACTGAGCGTCTCCGAGAATACGGTCAAGTTTCACCTTCAGAACATCTTCCAGAAGCTGGGCGTCAACAACCGCACCGAGGCCGCCGGTTTCTACTTTCGGCGCAAGACCCATCCAACCGGGTAGGTCCGGCCCACCCCCTTTTCTGTTCCAAAACCCCTCGCCTGGTTGTTCAAAATAGTACAAGCAAGCCCTACACTGGTGACAGATTGCTCAACCAGCAATTTCCCCGCTGATTTCTCGCGATTCGTGGAGGTGTGATCTTGGTCAGCATGGATGTAATGAATGCCGTTCGCGTCACCGGCGCCGTGGTCGCCGGGCAGGAGCGGGTGCTCACCCCCGCCGCCCTGGAATTCGTGGCCCGGCTCCAGCGGGAATTTGGCCCCGCCCGCCTCACCCTTCTGGAGCAGCGCGCCGAGCGCCAGGCCCGGCTGGATGCGGGCGAGCCGTTTGTCTTCTCCGCCGAGACCGAGGCCGTCCGCTGGGGCGAGTGGCGCGTCGCGCCCGCGCCGCCCGGTTTGCAGCAGCGCCACGTCGAGATCACCGGCCCGGTGGATCGCAAGATGATGATCAACGCGCTCAACTCCGGCGCCAGCGTCTTCATGGCCGACCTGGAAGATGCGCTCTCCCCCACCTGGGCCAACATCGTCCAGGGCCAGCAGAACCTCATGGACGCCGTCCGCCGCACCCTCAGATTGGACACCCCCGACGGCAAGCAGTATCGCCTCAACGACAAGACCGCCACCCTCCTGGTGCGCCCCCGTGGCTGGCACCTGGTGGATCAGAACGTGTGGATTGACGGCGAGCCCGTCTCCGCCAGCCTGCTCGACTTTGGCCTGTACTTCTTCCACAACGCCCACGAGCTCATCGAGCGCGGCGCCGGCCCCTACTTCTACCTCGCCAAGCTTGAAGGCCGCGCCGAGGCCCGCCTGTGGAACGAGGTCTTCAACCTCGCTCAGGATGCCCTCGGCCTGCCGCGCGGCACCATCCGCGCCACCGTGCTCGTCGAAACCCTCCCTGCCGCCTTCGAGATGGAGGAGATCCTCTACGAGCTGCGCCGCCACGCCTCCGGCCTCAACGCCGGCCGCTGGGACTACACCTTCAGCGTCATCAAGAAGTTCCGCGAGCGCGCCGATTGCCTTCTGCCCGACCGGGGCCAGGTCACCATGACCGTGCCCTTCATGCGCGCCTATACCGAGCTGTTGGTCCAGACCTGCCACCGGCGCGGCGCGCACGCCATCGGCGGCATGGCGGCATACATCCCCAGCCGGCGCGACCCCGAAGTCAACGAGCGCGCGCTGGCCAAGGTGCGCGAGGACAAGCTGCGCGAAAGCGGCGACGGCTTCGACGGCACCTGGGTGGCCCACCCCGACCTGGTGCCCGTGGCGCGCGAGGTGTTCGATGGCGTGCTGGGCGACCGCCCTCACCAGAAGGAACGCCTGCGCGAGGACGTCCGCGTCACCGCCGAGCAATTGCAGACCGTCCACATCTCCGGCGGCCAGATCACCGAGGCCGGCGTGCGCCAGAACGTCAATGTGGCCTTGCAGTACCTCGATGCCTGGCTGGGCGGCAACGGCGCGGCCGCCATCCACAACCTGATGGAAGACACCGCCACCGCCGAAATCTCGCGCGCCCAGCTCTGGCAGTGGCTGCGGCACGGCGCCCAATTGGCCGATGGTGGCGCGATGACGCCCGGCTTGTATCAACGCATCCGCGCCGAGGAGTTGGCGCGGCTGGGCGGGGCCGGGCAGGGGCGGCTTGGGCTGGCGGCGCAATTGCTGGACGATCTCGTCCTCAGCCCCACATTCACCGAGTTTCTGACATTGAAGGCCTACCCGCACCTTGACTGATCGCGCCCAGCATCAATGTCATTCCGAGGCGTCTTCTGCCGAGGAATCTTGGTTCGCCACGCCTACTGATTGCGGCGCTGAATAGGAGATGAACCGATGACCAACAACGGCACGAGCAAGATCGTAGCGCAGGAGCTGCAGCATCGCTGGACCGCCGACCCGCGCTGGCGCGGCACGCGCCGCGACTACACCGCCGAGGACGTGCTGCGGCTGCGGCCCAGCCTGGCCATGGACTACAGCCTGGCCCGCGCGGGCGCCCAGCGCCTGTGGCAACTGCTGGAGAGCGAGCCGTATGTCGCCACCTTTGGTGCCCTCACCGGGGCGCAGGCCGTGCAGATGGTCAAGGCCGGCCTCAAGGCCATCTATCTCAGCGGCTGGCAGGTGGCCGCCGATGGCAACCTTGCCGGCCAGACCTACCCCGACCAGAGCCTCTACCCCGCCAACAGCGTGCCGGCCCTGGTGCGCCGCCTGAACAACGCCCTTATGCGCGCCGACCAGATCACCCGGCTGGAAGGCCGCCACGACACCTACTGGTACGCCCCCATCGTCGCCGATGCCGAGGCCGGCTTTGGCGGCCCCCTCCACGCCTTCGAATTGATGAAGTCCATGATCGAGGCCGGCGTGGCCGGCGTGCACTTCGAGGACCAGCTTGCGGCCGAGAAGAAGTGCGGCCACCTGGGTGGCAAGGTGCTGGTGCCCACCTCGCAGTTCATCCGCACCCTCTCGGCGGCGCGCCTCGCGGCCGATGTGATGGATGTGCCCACCCTGCTCATCGCCCGCACCGACGCCCTCAGCGCCACCCTGCTCACCTCCGATATTGACCCGGCGGACCGCCCGTTCACTACCGGCGAGCGCACCGCCGAGGGCTACTACGTCGTCACTGGCGGCATGGAAGCCACCATCGCCCGCAGTCTCGCCTACGCCCCCTACGTGGACCTGCTGTGGTTCGAGACCGCGCACCCCGACCTGGCTGAGGCGCGGCGCTACGCCGAAGCCATCCACGCCCAATTCCCCGGCCAGCGCCTGGCCTACAACTGCTCGCCATCGTTCAACTGGGCGCGTCACCTCGACGCCGCCGATACCGCCCGCTTCCAGCGCGAGCTGGGCGCCATGGGCTACGCCTTCCAGTTCATCACCCTGGCCGGCTGGCACAGCCTCAACTATCACACCTTCGACCTGGCGCGCGATTACGCCGCGCGCGGCATGAGCGCCTATGTGGACTTGCAGCAGGCCGAATTCGCCGCCGAGCCGCACGGCTACACCGCCACCAAGCACCAGCGCGAGGCCGGCACCAGCTACTTCGACCAGGTGCTGATGACGGTCACCGGCGGCCAGGCCGCCACCGCCGCCCTCGTCGGCTCCACCGAGGCCGAGCAGTTCACCGCCGCCGCGCTCAGCCCCGTCGCCGCGCATCATTGAGTTTTCACGGGGCGCATCTCGACTTGGATACTGCAGGCGAATTGGCGAAACATCCTGCGTCCACGTAGGTGGACGCGGCGGCCGAAGGCCTTCAGGCGCGAATTCTATTCGCTGGCCCTCTGCGCGTTGGTCCCCTGCGCCCTCGCGCCCTGGCTGTGCGCGAACCCCTCTCTTGATCGTGTACTTCGGTCGAGAGAGGGGTTTCTCCTTCTTTTTCTCTTTCTCTGCCGCCTCTGTTACAATCGGTTCACATAGCGAAACGCGAGTTCAAACATGACCCGCAGTGAACCGTACCCCGGCACCCAGACCGTGCGCCGCGCGGTCGCCCTGCTCAAGGCCTTCTCCGACGACCGGCCCGAGCGCGGCCTGACCGAGTTGGCCCGCGCCCTGGGCCTCAACAAGACCACCACCTACCGCCTGCTGACTGCGCTGGAAGCGGAGGGCATGGTGGCCCGCGCCGCGCACGGCGAGGCCTACCGCCTCGGCCCGGCGGCCGTGGCCCTGGGCGGCCAGGCCCTGCGCAGCAGCGACCTGCGCGCTGCCGCCCGCCCCGCGCTGGAGGCCCTCGCCCAATCCACCCAGGAGACCGCCACCCTGGAAGTGGTGGTGGATGGGCAGATGCTCATCCTGGACGAGGTGATCGGCTCGCACGTGCTGGGCAGCGCGCAATCGCTGGGCACGCGCTGGCCCATTCACGCCACCTCCACCGGGCGGGCGGTGCTGGCCCACCTGCCCAGCGCCGAACGCGATGCCCTCCTGCCCGCCCGCCTCCCGCGCCTCACCGCTCAAACGCTCACGCGCCACGCCGATCTGCGGCAGGCGCTGCGGGTGGCGCGCCAGCGCGGCTATGCGGTGGTGGCCGAGGAGCTTGAGGCCGGCTATGTAGCCGTGGGCGCGCCGGTCCGCAACTTCGCCGGCCTGGTGCTGGGCGCCATCAGCCTCGGCGGGCCTTCCCTCCGCCTCACGCCCGACCGCTGGCCTGTTTTGGGGCGGCAGGTGTGCGAAGCCGCCGCCGATATCTCCAAGCGATTGGGAGCCTGAGCGTATGCTCGTTCGATTGCGCGACTATGGCTTCATCCTGGCCGGGGCCGTGCTCCAGGCGCTCGCGATGGACCTGTTCCTCGTGCCCGGCCAATTGGCGGCCGGCGGCGTCAGCGGCGCGGCCCAAATCATCAACGGCTACACCGGCTGGCCCATCGGCGTCATGATCCTGATTGGCAACGTGCCGTTGTTCGCGCTCGGCTGGCGTCATCTGGGCGGCCGGCGCTTCATGGCCCGCACGGTCACGGCGGTGGTGCTGTATGCGCTCCTGCTGGATGGCCTGACCTACATCCTGCCCGCCGGCCTCACCGGCGACAACCTGCTCAACGCCCTGTTTGGCGGCGTGCTGGGCGGCATCGGCATGGGCCTCGTCTTTCGCGGCCAGGGCACCAGCGGCGGCACCGACATCCTCGCGCGCCTGCTCGTCAAGTGGCGCGGCGTGTCGCTCAGCCAGAGCTACCTGGTGACGGATGCCCTCATCGTGCTGCTGGCCGGCCTGACGTTCAGTTGGACCCTGGCGTTGTATGCCCTGGTGGGGCTGTACGTCTCCGGGCTGGCGGCGGAGGCGGCCTCCGAAGGATCGGCGGTCGTGCGCGCGGCTACCATCATCACCAACCGGCCCGAGGCCGTCGCCAAGAGCATCCTGAGCGACTTGCAGCGCGGCGTCACCATGTGGCCCGGCACGGGCATGTACTCCGGCGAGGCGCGCCGCATCCTCTTCTGCGCCGTCAGCCGCGCCGAGGTCGGCCAGCTCAAGGCCATCATCCATGAGGCCGACCCGAGGGCGTTCGTGGTCATCGGGCAGGCGCACGAGGCGCTGGGCGAAGGCTTCAACCCGCTGGGGGAAGGAGGCCGCGCGGCATGATGTCTTCGGCGGCGCTGAGCGCGCACACGTACCTGGACGAGCATTGGCCCGCGCATCTGGCCGAGACTCAAGCCTTCCTGCGCCAGCCCAGCATCTCCGCGCAGGGGCTGGGTCTGCGCGACACCGCCGGCCTTCTGCGGCAGTGGCTGGAGGCGGCGGGCGCGGGCGTCACCTTCTTCGGCCCGGAGGCGCAGCCCATCGTCTACGCCGAGTGGAATGTGGGCGCGCCCAAGACCCTGCTGGTCTATGGCATGTACGACGTTCAGCCCGTGGACGACCAGCCCTGGACCACGCCCCCCTTTGCCGCCGAAATCTGGGACCACCCCGAGGGCGGCGAGAGCATCGTGGCGCGCGGCGCCTGCAACTCCAAGGGCCCGCTGATGGCCTTCCTGCACGCGCTGGCCGCCCTGCGCGCCGCGGGCGGCCTGCCGGTGAACATCAAGTGGACCATCGAGGGCGAAGAGGAAATCGGCAGCCCCAGCCTGCCCGGCTTCTACGCCGCCCACCAGGACCGGCTGCGGGCCGACGCCGCCTTCGAGCCCTTCTGGAGCCAGCTTCACAACGGCGGCCGGCCCCTCATCACCCTGGGCACCAAGGGCGTCGTCGGTCTGGAGTTCACCTGCCGCTCCGGCGCGTGGGGCGGCCCGCGCGAGGCCATCCATTCCAGCTATGGCGCCATCCTCGGCTCGCCCGCCTGGCGGCTCGTCCAGGCCCTGCACACCCTGGTGGATGAGCACCAGCACCTGACCATTGATGAACTGCCTCGCTTCGGCGAGATGCGCCCCGGCGACGAGCGCCTGCTGCGCGTGTTGGCCGAGCACATGGACCCGGACGAGGTCCTGGCCGAGCTTGGCGCGGAACGCCTCAAGCAGGAGCTTTCACCCCTGGAGGTGGCCCGCCTCAACCAGTTCGCGCCGGTGCTCAACATCAACGGCCTGCAATCGGGCTACCAGGGCGCGGGCAGCCACACCATCATCCCCAACTCGGCCCGCGCCCTATGCGACCTGCGCCTGCCCCCCGGCATGCCGGTGGAGGACACCCTCGCCTCCCTGCGCCGGCACCTGGCGCGCCGCGGCTTCGGCGACATCGAGATCGCGGTCGACTCCGGCTATCCCGCCGCCCGCACCCCGCTGGAAGCGCCCGTGGTCGAGGCCCTGCGGCAAACCTATATCGCGCACGGCTACGACCCGCTGGTGCGCCCGGTCGAGCCTTCCGCCACTCCCTACTACCTGTTCACCGACGTGCTGGGCCTCAACTTCGCCTGGGGCGGGCTGGGCGCGGCCGGCGGCAGCCACGGCCCGGACGAGTGGTGCTCCGTGGCCGGTCTGCGCGACATGCAGAAATCCCTCGCCACCTTCCTCACCGCCTACGGCGAGGGTGCCTGACGTTTCCAAAGCCAACTTGGCTGCGTGCAGATGTTACCTAATCCGCGCCCAAGCATGGTCGTGAATCCTTACGGTCCCGCTAAATGGTCGCAAAGCGCACGGTTTTTAACGGAACCGTGGTGAGGATCAGGCCAATGGTCGGATGCGGATTAGAACCGCAGTCCCAGTTTGCTGTCAGGGGAGTTCCTATTTCCCAACCACAGGATAGAACATCACATACGGCGCCGGCCCAATGCTTGCGGTGGCGGTGATGACCACGGCCGGTTGTGAGGGATCGTTGCTTATCAGCACCAGCGGTCCCACAAACGGGTCCGGGTGCCACGCCGCATAGCCATAGCCGCTCAGCGTGGCCGTCAGCGTGACCGTCTCACTCGGCATCACCCACTGCTCCACCGGTTCGACTCCGAGCCATAGCGTGGGCAAGGGTTGGTTGTGCATCCGCCACATGCGGCCCGCCAGCTCCACCGGCGCCTTGTAGCAGGCCAGGCTCTGCCCCCGCGTCCCGTCGTGCCCCATGCCCATGCTCCACCGGAACGGCGGCGCCGCCATCGCGCCGTACAGATACTCAACCTGCCCCGAGGCGTGCATCGCCAACTGAAAGGTATAGGTCGGCGGGTCCGCCACCGGCGTCTCCAGCCACGGCGGCACCGCCTCGAAGCTCACCACAAAGGTGTCCCCATCCACCTGTCCCGCGCGCACCGCGCCGCCCTGGCTCGGGTCCAGGTCGGTCCAAAAAGGCGCCAGCGTCAGCGGCGGCACGCTGCCGTTGGGCAGGCAACTGGCGAAGGGCGCGGCCGAGCCGGGCAGCGCGCCGCTGACGAACCCGTTCGAGCTGAGATACACCTTGCTGACGACGGCGCCGTTGATGGGCAGATCAAACCCCAGGCTCAGCGGCTCCGGGTAGATCATGTCGTCCGTCAGGCTCAGCGCCTCGAAGGCGCTCAGGTCATACAGCCCGCCGGCCGGCTCGCCCGCCGCCTCCACGATCCACTCCAACGGCGCCACGCCCGCCGTCAGCGACAGCGGCTGCGTCCCCGCGTTGCTGATCGTGAACGGCACGCTGACCTGTTCCGCAAAAGCCAGGGTGGCGCTCAGCGCCGGGCTGCTGGTGATGAGATGCGGCAAGTCCGCCGTCAGGGCAATGGTCACCGCCGAGGGGTCCACAAGCAGCACGTTCTCGGTGGCGCTCAGGTAGCCGGTGGCCTCCGCATTGAGCATGTATGGACCGGTGGGCAGCGTGGCCGTGAAGTGCCCGGCGTAGTCAGTCTGAACTTCTGGTCCGCCGCCAATCCGCACCCGGCCATACACCGGCTGTCCGTGCCAGGTATCAATCAGCGCGCCGGTTAGCGGGGCTGTGCCGGGCGTGTCCAGCACTTCGAATTGGATGGGGATGTGGGTCATCTCGCCCGCCCGCATCACGAGCAGCCGGGCCTCGTAGAGGCCGGGCGCGCTCACCTGGCGCGCATCCAGCGTGATCTCGACCAGGCCAATCCCGTCCGCGGGCAGCGAGGCGCTGGCCGGCGCCGAGAGCCAGGGCACATCCACGCGCACCGCCTCCACTGCGCTGCGGGCGTCCACCCGCCCCCAGCCATAGACGTTGTTTGGCGAGACGAGCCCCCCCTCGCCGCACTCCGCCGTCGGGCGGGGCAGGGCGCTGCCCGTCAGCGCGGCCCGCGTGGCCGCCAGGTCCCCAATCAGGGTGGGGTTGGCCGACCACAACAGCGCTGCCACGCCCGCCACATGCGGCGCCGCCATCGAGGTGCCGTTCTGCGTCTTCACCCCGCCATCGGGCCAGGTCGAGGGCACGCCCACGCCCGGAGCGCTCAGGTCCGGCTTCAGCAGCCCATCGGCGGCCGGCCCGCGCGACGAAAAGTCGGCAATGGCATCCTGCGTGTCCGTTGCTCCCACCGCCAGGCTGGCCGCGTAGTTGCCGGGTGAGGTCGTCGATTCGCAGCCGTTCAGCGCGCCGCTGTTGCCGGCCGCGAACACGGAGAAGATGCCCGCCGCGTTCCAGGCCGTCACATAGCCCAGGTACCACTCATCTTCCCCTAGCTTGCCCCACGAGTTGTTGATGATATGGGGCCGCAGGTCGGGCCGCGGGTTCGTGCCCGCCAGGTTGGTGGGCGCCAGCAGCCATTGCGCGCCGCGGATCAGCGCCTCATCCGAGCAGAAGACGCCCTGGCAGCCGCGCACCGCCATCCACTGCGCGCCCGGCGCCACGCCCAGGCTTGAGTAATCCCCCGCTGCGCCGCCCACCATCGTGCCCATGGTGTGGGTGCCATGCCCGGCCCCGTCCACCGGCGCCGGCAAGGCCGGCTCCCCCGCCGCGTCGTACCAGTTGTAGTCGTGGCTCAGCCCGCCCGGCGACCAGCCGCGGTACTGCTCCAGCAGCGCCGTGTGCGTCACATACACGCCGGTATCCAGGTTGGCGACCACGATGCCCGCGCCGCGCACCCCCCAGTCGGCCCACACGCTGGGCGCGCGGATGCGCTCCACGCCCCACGCCACCTGCGCTTCGCCGCTCTCTGCCCCGCCGGTCATGTCACTCCGAACCCGCCACGGTTCGCCGGAACTGGCAAGGTCCTGGCCCCACGCCACCTGCGCTTCGCCGCTCTCTGCCCCGCCGGTCATGTCACTCCGA
>CAZCEC010000034.1:46946-63449 GCA_964497615.1 uncultured Anaerolineales bacterium
ACCCGCCACGGTTCGCCGGAACTGGCAAGGTCCTGGCGCGGGTGAGGAGTCTTGCCCTCCGGCAGTTGTGCGCCCGCCACGCCCATATCCAGCGCGTGAATCGTGTTGCCCATCACCAGCGCCACTTCCGGCCGGCTCGCCGCCCATTGGGCCAGCCCCACATCGCCAGTGACCGCTATCGCATTCACGATCCAGTAGGGCCGGGGCGCATAGCCCGCGTCGCGCAGCGCCCTCAGCAGCGGCCCCTGGCTGTGCGCGGCCTGGGCCTGGAGCGCAGCGACCACCGCCGCCCCGCGCGCGTTCCAGTCCGCGATAAGGGCTGCGGCGCTCAAATCGGCCTGTTCGTCCAGATAGATGAGCAGATCGCCCTGGCCATCCGGGGCCGCGGCCAGGTCGTCCAGCAGGCCCGGAGCCAATGGGCCGGGCACCTCCGGCAAGGGGACGCGCAGGGGGGCCGCCGGCTGGCTGGCCGCCGCGCCAACTGCCGTCTCAAATGCCTCGTACAATAGAACTTCGGTGGCGTCCTGGCCGGTGTTGTCCAGCTTCGCCCCAGCCGTGACGACTGTTCCCAGGGGGGCGCTGACGATGACGGGGTCGCCAGCCAGCAGCGGCTCGGTTTGTCTCGGGCGGCCGGCGGGCACGAGCACCAGGGCGGCCAGCAGCGCCCTCACAACCGGATTGAGTTGGAGTCGCATCACCGTCGGCAACCGCGCCTACCGGGCGCACATTGGACCACTTTCCACGAGACCGCATTATAGCGGCAAGGAGGCAACATGAACGCGATGACCGAGTGGCGCTACGACCGGCTGACCTGGCCGCAGATGCGCGCGGCGATTGCGCGCCGGCCCCAGCCGGTGGTGGCCATCCCGTTTGGGGCGGTGGAGGACCACGGCCCCCATCTCCCCCTCTCCACCGACAACGACATCCTGGACTCGGTGCTGGCCGAGGCGGGCCGCCGCGCCGCGGGCGACCTGCTGGTCCTGCCCGCCATCCCCTTTGGCCTGGACGAGCACCACATGGACTTCCCCGGCACCATTACCGTCGACATGGAAACCTGCCTGGCCTACGTCTCGCAGGTCGCCATCTCGGTGGCGCGGCACGGCTTCACCCACCTCTTCATCGTCAACGGGCACGGCTCCAACCAGTCCATCTGCGACCTGGCGGCGCGCAAGTGCGTCCTGGCGACGGGCGTCATCTGCGCGGCCACCACCATCAACGCCGCCGTCAGCCCCGCCCTGGTGAACGATGTGCTGGAGGCCAACCGCCAGGGCGGGTTTGGCAGCGTCGGCCACGCCTGCGAGTACGAGACGGCCATGATGCTCCACGCCCACCCGGCCCTGGTGCAGATGGATCAGGCGCGCCGCGACATCGGCCAGCTCAAGCTCAAGTATTTCAATTGGGACTTCCCGGAGCCCAGCGCCTACGCCTGGCAGGACTGGTGGAGCCGCTTCTCAGCCGAGGGCGTTTGCGGCGACGCCGCAGCCGCCACACCCGAATTTGGGGCGCTCATGTTCGAAACCACCGTCACCCGCTTCGTGGAAATGGTCCGCGAGTTTCGCACCATCCCCCTCCGCGACCGCGTGGACCACCACTGAATGATCCTACCGCCTTCGCGGGTCAAACGCATCCCGCAGCCCGTCGCCGACGAAGTTGATGCTCAGCACCGTCAGCAAGATCAGCGTGCCGGGGAAGAACCAGATCCACGGGGCCGTCTCCAGCTCGTCGCGGGCGCTTTCGAGCATGTTGCCCCAACTGGCGGTGGGCACCTGCACCCCCAGTCCAAAGAAGCTCACGTAGGCCTCCGACAGGATGGCGGCGGCGACGCCCAGCGTGGCCGAGACGATGATGGGCGCCAGGGTGTTGGGCAGCAAGTGCGTCAGGATGATGCGGACGTTGGACACGCCCAGCGCCTGCGCCGCCGCCACGTAGTCCAGCTCGCGCAGCGACAGCACGTTGGCGCGCACGATGCGGGCCAGGTACATCCACGACGTCGCGCCGATGACGATCACTAGCACAATGACGCTGCCCGTCAGCTCCCGGCCCAGGAGGTTCATCGTCGGCAGCCGGCCCCCGAAGAACTTGGCCGCCACGATGAGCAGGAACAGCGACGGCACGGTCAACATCGCTTCGGTGAAGCGCATCAGCAGGCTGTCCACCCAGCCGCCATAATAGGCCGCCGCTGCGCCCACCAGCGTGCCCAGCAGCACCTCCAGCAGCGTCGCGGTGAGGCCGATCAGCAGCGAGATTTGCCCGCCATAGATCGTGCGGGCGAAGATGTCGCGGCCAATCTCGTCGGTGCCAAAAATGTGCTCGCGCGACGGCGGCTCCAGCTTGCGGCCCGTATCGTTGCAGTTGGCCCAGGCCTCGCCCGTCAGCACCTGCTGGTAGTCCTCGCAGTAGCCCCGCGACCACAGCATCCCGCCCAGAAACGCATACACCCCCAGGCCGATCAGCACTACCACGCCGAGCATGGCCATGCGGTGCCGCCGGAAACGCCGCCACGCCAACTGCGCCGGCGACAACGGCTGGTAGCTTAGTTCGGCCACGGGCCGGGCGTCGGGGTGCGCGGGGGCGGTGAGGGTCGCCATGCTGGGTCGCGCTCAGGAGAGCCGGATGCGCGGGTCGAGGAACGAATACGCCAGGTCGGTCAGCAGTTGGAAGATCACCACTGCCGCCGCGATAAACATCAGAATGCCCATCAGCACGGGGAAGTCGCTGCGGTTGGTATGCTCAATGAACATGCGCCCCATGCCCGGCCAGGCAAAGATGCGCTCGGTGACGACCGCCCCGGCCATCAAAAACGGGATGTCCAGCCCGATCAGGGTGACAAACGGCAGCGAGGCGTTCTTGAGCGCATGCCGGAAGACGACGAACCATTCGCGCACGCCCTTGGCGCGCGCCGTGCGAATGTAATCCTGGTGCAGCACCTCCAGCATGCTGGAGCGCACGTAGCGGCTGTAGCCCGCCACGCTGATGATGGCCAGTGTCGCCACCGGCATGATCATGTGCTTGGCGATCTCGAACGGCTCCGGCCCCACCGCCGGGTTATACATGCCCTGCGTGGGCAGGTAGGGCAGCCCCCAGCGCTTGAAGTTCACCCCAAACAGGTACATCATCCCCAGCGCCAGCCAGAACACCGGCATCGAGTAGCCGACAAAGGCGGTGGCGGTGATGAGGTTGTCCGTCTTGGAGTAGGGCCGCAGGGCGGAGTACACGCCGATGGCGAGCGATAGCAGGATGATCAGGATTTCGCACGTCACCATCAGCAGCAGCGTGTTGGGCAGCCGGTCGAAGATCATGTCCAGCACCGGCTCGCGCGTCACCAGCGAAATGCCCAGGTCGCCGCGCAGGATGCCGCGCCGCGGGCCGGGCGTCTCGCCCACGCCGTCGCCGTCCATGTCCAGCCTCAGCCAGTCGTTGCCCACTAACCACACCAGGTACTGCACGTGGATGGGCTGGTCCAGCCCCCACATGCGCCGTAGGCGCTCCTTTTCCTCCGGCCGCACCGGCACGCGCCCGCCCAGCGTCGCGATCGGGTCGCCCATGTTCATCATCAGCCCGAACAGGATCAGGCTGATGATGAAGAGTTGCGGGATGCCCTGGAGCAGCCGGCGGATGGCGTAGTTAATCATGCGGGTCTTCAGGCCGCGGCCCGCGCACCGAGGCGCACCTGCCGCGTCACACCCCAGCCCGGCGGGAGGGCGCGCCCTCCCGCCGGGCCGGGCGGTTCACTTTGGGCCTACTCGTTCACCTCCCATTCGTGCGCGTTCCAGAACGGGGTGGGGCCCGAAAGGTGCACATTCGCCAGGTCCTGATGGATGGACCACAGGTCCGGGTCCTTCCACATGCCGATGTAGATCACGTCGTCGTACATGATCTGCTGAATCTGCTGGTACAGGCCCTGGCGGGCGGCCAGGTCGGCGGTCACGGCCTGCTGGTCGAACAGCGCGTCCAGCGCCGGGTTGCAGTACCACTGCCAGTTCGCGCCGTCCGGGTTGTCCGCGCTGGCGAACTGGTCGCACTTCCAGTTGGGCGAGGCCTCCGGGTCGGGCGGGCCGCTGGGGGCGCTGGAGTATTCGGCGATGTCGTACTCGCCGCGCGCTTGCGGCCCCTCGTCGTTGTAGCCGTTCCAGTACACGTCCGACGAGTACTGCACCAGATCCGCGCCGATGCCCACCGCCGCCCATTGCTGCTGCACCACCGCCTGCACGTTGTGGCGCAGCTCGCGGTCATTGGTGATGTAGCGCAGCACCAGTTCCACGCCGTCCTTGTCGCGCGTGCCGTCGCCGTTGCTGTCCACCCAGCCGGCCTCGTCCAGCAGGCGGGCCGCCTCATCCGGGTCGTACGGATACGGCTCCAGGGTCTCGGTTTCGTAGCCGGGCGTGTTGTCCCAGAAGGTGGTGTTAACCGGGTTGATGTCTGGGTCGAGCAGGTCATTGATGATGGTGAACCGATCGGTGGCCAGCGCCAGGGCGCGGCGCACGTTCACGTCCAGCATGGCCGGGTGCGCGGTCTCCGGGTTGACATTGAGGAACCAGGCCTCGTTGTAGCCGCCCGGTGTGCCCACCACGCTGATCGTGCCGTCCGCTTCAATGCGCTCGATCTGGCTGGCATCCAGGAAGGTGCCGATGTGCGAGTCGCCCGCCAGGATGGCCGCTTCCTGCGCATCCGGCGTGATGAGGATGACGACCTGCGCCAGTTTGGGCGGGTTGATCCAGTTGGGGTTGGCGCGGAAGGTGATATGGCTCTGCGGTTCCCAGCTTTCAAACACGAACGGTCCCACGCCCACGCTCGGCGCGCGGTTCCACGCGGCCTGGTCAATCGTCCCCTCCGCGTCAAAGACCGGCTGGAGGATGTGCTTGGGCAGGACCTGCTCAAAGATCGTGGTCAGCCAGGCCGCATAGGTGTCGCTCAGCTCAATGACCACCGTCTGCGGATCGGGCGCGGTGACGGCAGTAACGTATTCCTCGTACGGCGAGCGCGACAGCACGATATTCGCGTCCGACATCACCATTTCATAGGTGAACACGAAGTCGTCGGCCGTCAGCGGCGTGCCGTCGCTCCAGCTCACGTCGTCGCGCAGGTGCAGCGTGATGGTGCGGCCGTCGGCGCTCAGCCCGCCGTTATCCACCGAGGGAATCTCGGTGACGAGTTCGGGCACGGGCTCCGAGTTGTCGTCAAACGACCACGGCCCCTTGAGCCAGAACTGGGTCGTGAGGTCCGAAAACCACATCTGCGTGTACCACGGGTTGAGGTTGTCCGGCTCCTGCGGGAACGAGATGACGGCGGTGCCGCTGCCGGATGGCGCCGCGGTGGGCGGCACGGCGGTGGGCTGGGGCGCCTGGGTGTCGGCCGGCGCTGTAGTGGGTTGGGGCGCGCTGGTGGCCGTGGCGCCGGGGCTGCACGCCCCAGCCAGCAGGGCCATCACGGCCAGGGCGCTGCATGCGATCCAAAGCGTTTTGCGTGATTGCATCGTGTCTCTCCTCCTCAGGTAGAAACGGCATCAACTGGGCACGGATCGGTTTTCAGCTTGGGTCTGTGCGGCCTCACTTCCTCGGGTAGCATCCACCCACTAGTTTTAGCCCTTCTGGGCCAATTGTCAATCTTACTGGCGGCCCCGGCCCTGGGTTCACAGGCTAGAATTCCCATTTCTGCGCGCTTCGGCTAGAATATGGCCGCGGTCGGGACCACTTGCCCGGCGCCGCCCCCATTGACAGCCGATCGCAGCCGGGAGCCAGGAGTCTGCATGCTTGCGTCTCGCATGGTCGTTCACGCCGATGTCTTTTCCGACACCCACCGGGTGACCGGCCGGATCGTCTGCGGGCAGAGCGGGCTGATCGGCCAGCTCAACGACGTCAACTCTTCGCTGATTGACATTGAAGACGCCTATTCCTCCCGGCTCCAGGAGCCGGCCAAGATGGTGTGGCACCTGGACCTGGCGCACTTCGCCAAAAACCACCTGGTGCTGGTGGTGCTGGCCCGCCGCGAGGACCTGGGGCCGCATGGGCTGGCGACGGGCGGCTTCGCCCGCCGCATTCCTATTTCGTCCATCCTCACTACCGCCAGCTTCGAGGTGCGCGGCACCCTGGAAGTGGTGAACAAGTTCGATGCCGCCGAACTGCTGGTGGGCGGCACCGGGCGCTTCGTCGTGATCTATAACGCCACCGCCGCCTCCACCATGTTCCCCGACCTCACCTTCTCCGGCGCCGCCATCCTGGTCAACCGCCAGCGCATCGAAATGGCGGCGCCCCTGCCGCGGGGCAAGGCCTGATGGCCCGAGTCCTGGTCATTGATGACGATGTGGATATCCGCCCGCTGATGCGGGTGACCCTGGCGAAGGCCGGCCATGAGCCGACCCTGGCGGCGCGCGGTCAGGAGGGCCTGGACCTGGCCGAGACCGGCGCCTTCGACCTGATTATCGTGGACCTGATGATGCCGGACGTGGACGGCTACGAGGTCACCCGCCGTTTGCGCGCCTCGCCCGCCACCCAGAACGTGCCCATCCTGATCTTGACCGCCCGCGCCCAGACCGCCGACTACCAGGGGGCCATGGAAGCCGGGGCCGACGCCTACATTCCCAAGCCCTTCGATCCGGACCAACTCCTGCATCGGCTGGCCGAATTGCTTCAGCAGGATCGGGCCCGCCGGGCGGCGGCGCCTGCGGCCGTCCGCGCCAACCTCGGCCGGATTACGGTGGTGCTTGGCCTGCGCGGCGGCGTGGGCGCCACGACCACGGCCATCACCCTGGCGGGCGCCCTCCAGCGCGCCGGCCGCCGCGTCTGCCTGGTGGACCTCTCGCCCAATGGCGGGCACGTCGCCCTGCACCTGCGCATGTTGCCCGCCGCCACCTGGGCCAACCTGCCCGCCGCGCCCGACTCGAATGCAGCCGCCCAGCTCCTGGCCCGGCACGAGTCGGGGCTGCTGGTGCTGGCCGCGCCCTCCCAGCCGGTGCGGGCCGGCCCGTCAGCGGCTGCCACCACCGCCATGCTGGATGCCCTGCAAATCTACTTCGCCGATGTGATCGTGGACGCCGCGCCCACCCTGGACGAGGCCACCGCGGCCGCCGTGGGCTTGGCCGCCCGCAGCCTGGTCGTCTGCATCCCGGAGGTCAGCTCCATCCACACCGCCGTCGGCCTGCTCCCCTGGCTGGCGGAGGCCGCCCATCCTGAAGGCAAAGTGGCCGTGGCCCTCAACCACGTCTCGCCCGATCACAACCTGCCGTCCGCCGCCGTAGAGAAGGCCCTGGGCCGGCCCCCGGACTTCGCCATCCCTTACGACCGCCAGCAGCCGGTGGCCCTCACCACCGGCACGCCCCTCATCTTCTCTCAGCCGGGCGCGCTGCTGCCCGCGGCCGTCGCCGCCTACGCCGCCCGCATCAAGGAAACCGCCTGATGTCCAAGGGCATCCTCGAACGCCTGGCCGAGGGCGTTGTCCTCGGCGATGGTGGCTATTTGCTTGAACTGGAGAAGCGCGGCTACGTGCAGGCCGGCCCCTTCACGCCCGAGGTCAGCCTCACCCACCCAGACGCCCTGGCGCAGCTTCACCGCGAGTTCATGCGCGCCGGTGCCGAGGTCTTGCAGACCCTGACCTTCTACGCCAGCGAGGACAAGCTCGCGACCGTGGGACTGGCTGGCCGCGTGGAAGACATCAACCGCGCCGCCGTGCGCATCGCTCGCGAAGTGGCCGCCGAGGGGCGCGGGCAGGGCTATGACGCCCTGGTGGCTGGCAACCTCAGCCTCACCTGGGCCTACGACCCCAAAGACCCCGCCTCGCCCGACCGGGTGCGCGCCCTGTTCGACCGCCAGTTGGAGGTCATGCTGGCCGAGGGCGGCGTGGACTTCCTCATCGCCGAGACCTTCTCCTGGCTGGGTGAGGCCCTCATCGCCGTGGAGCGCATGCGCGCCGCCGGCCTGCCCGTCATGGTCACCATGTCGTTCGAGCACGACCCCCGCGCCTACGAGGGTGACTCCCCCGCCGAAGCCTGCCGCAAGCTGGCCGAGGCCGGCGCCGACATCGTCGGCATCAATTGCCTCCGCAATCCTGAGCACACCCTGCCCCTGATGGCCGAGGTCCGCGCCGCCGTGCCTGGCTACATCGCCTGCCAGCCCGTCGCCTATCACACCCCGCCCGAGCAGGTGGACTTTACCGCCCTGCCGGAGTTCCCCGTGGGCCTGGACCCGCTCCAGCTCTCCCGCGCCGCGATGGCCGATTACGCCGTCACGGCCCGCGAAATGGGCATCAACTACATTGGCTCCTGCTGCGGCTCGGTCGCGGCGCACGTCCGCGCGATGGCCAAAGCCCTGGGCAAGCTCCCCGCCGAGGAGCGCCCCTGGCGCGTGGACTACGGCAAGCCCATGTCGGCCTACGAGCAGCACCAGCACACCGGCCTCAATTCTTAGTGGACTACGACGCCATCGTCATCGGCCTCGGCGGCCTCGGCTCCGGGGCGCTCTACTGGCTCGCTCGGCGGCTGGGCGGGCGCGTGCTGGGGCTGGAGCAGTTTGAAATCGGGCATGTGCGCGGCGGGTCGCAGGACCACTCGCGCATCATTCGCTACTCCTACCACACGCCCGGCTATGTGCGGCTGGCCTTCGAGGCCTATGCCGCCTGGGCGGCCCTGGAGGCCGACGCGGGCGAGAAGCTGATCGTCAAAACCGGCGGCCTGGACTTCGCCCCGCGCGACGCCCGCATCCCCCTCTCCGACTACATCAACAGCCTCACGGCCTGTGGCGTGCCCTTCGACTACCTCGACGCGGACGAGATCATGCGCCGCTGGCCGCAGTTCCGCCTGACGGATGACATTCACGGGCTGTATCAATCGGAAAGTGGCATCGCTCCGGCGGCGAAGTGCATGGCCGCGCACCTGCGCCTCGCCCGCGCCTATGGCGCGCAGGTGGTGGACAACGCGCCGGTGACGGCCGTGCGCGACCTGGGTGGAGAGATTGAGGTGGTAGCTGGGGGCCGCGCCTACCGCGGCGGCCGGCTCGTCATCGCGGCCGGCGCGTTCTCCAACACCGTGCTGGGCTTCCTGGGCCTGCATCTGCCGCTCACCGTCACCCAGGAGCAGGTGATCTACTACGCCACGCCCCACCTGGACGAGTTCCAGCCGGAGCGCTTCCCAATCTGGATTTGGATGGATGACCCGTGCTTCTACGGCTTTCCGGTCTATGGTGAGCCGGCCACCAAGGCGGCCCAGGATGTGGGCGGCGACGAAGTGACGCCCGAGACCCGCACCTTCGAGCCAAACCCCGCCACCGCCCAGCGCCTCACCGCCTTCATGGAGCGCTATCTGCCGCGCGCCGTCGGCCCGGTCCACTCCATCAAGACTTGCCTGTACGACATGCCGCCCGACCGCGACTTCGTCCTCGACTCCCTGCCCGGCCACCCCGGCATCTTTTTGGCGCTGGGCGCCGCCCACGGCTTCAAGTTCTCGTCCGTCATTGGCCGCCTCCTCAGCGAGTTGGCCCTCGACGGCCGCACCCCCACCGACCTCTCGCCCTTCCGCTACGACCGCCCCATCCTGCACCTGGCGAACCCGCCGAAGAGCTTCATGGTGTAGGTGGCTTTACGGGTCTAGCTCCAGCGTCCCCCACGTCGTGGGGTTGAGCAAGGTGCGCGTGGAGACCGATGAGATCATCGTCTGCTGCTCGGCGGTGGCGGCGGTGTCGTTGTCGGAGGCGTTGAAGCAGAAGCCGAAGCGCAGCCCGCCCGCGGGCGTCACCCCATACATGCTCCACGGAATGGCAATCTCCAGGATGTAGTCGCCCCCGCCCGCCCCGGCGCGCGTCACCAGCGTAATGCCGCCGGGCGTGCCCTGCTTGGCAGGCGGGTTCCACAGCCAATACTCCGGCGTCTCACGGTTCTCGCCCGATGACAGTCCCAACTGGTGGTCGTCGCCGCTCAGGCTGGTGGTGTTGAAGTCACCCGCCAGGTCCGCGTCCAATTGCACTTCCATGCTGTCGCCCCGGTACAGCAGTTCCCCGTGCTCGATCTGCACGTGTGTGTCGTCCGTCACGCTGGCGACCAGGTACAGGTAATTGGCATCCCAGGCCGCCGCCCAGCGCGCGCTCAAGTCGGCGTTTCCGCCCCAGTTCTCCGGCCGGAAGACGTTCTGGTCAATGGCGTAGGGCAGGGGGTCCGGCCAGTCGCCCGTCTGCCCGTCAATCGTGGGCGCGGTGTCGCGGCGCATGGCGTGGTAGACGAGGCCGTTGGGGCGGGTGGGGCTGGTGGGCGTGCTGGTGGGCGCCGCCTGGAGGGTGGCCGTTGGCGGCACAAACGCCGTGTTGGTGGGCGGGGCCGGCGTGGTGGGCTGGATGCCGGCCGTGGCCGGCGGCGTGCTGGTGGGCGGGGCCGCCGTGCCGGTCTGCGCCGTCACCGGCTGCGTCATCGCGGCTAAGGTGTTCTGCACCGACGTGTTGACGGCGTTGACGGTCGCGTCCACGTCGCGCCCGCCGCCGCAGGCCAGCGCGCCCAGCGCCAGCAGCAGCACCGGCCAGAGGAGCCTATTCATTGTCCGGGCCGGCGGTGCCGGGCTGTTCCAGGCTCACGATCTCGCCGTGATAGTTGAGGACGATGCGGAACCCGAGCATGCCCAAATAGGCGCGGGCCTCGGCCGGCAGCCCCTGCTCGATCAGTTTGGAAAAGTGCTCGTCCATGTTCTTGAGCGACGAGTCGATCATGGCCTTGGTGAACAAGTCCTCTTGGCCCAGCATCTTCATGGCCCCCTCGGTCACCGCCGCCTGGTTGGCCATGATCTGCTCGCGCAGTTGGGTCAGCACCTCGCGGTCCACCCGCTCGGCCGCGATATGGAACTTGAAGCCGTTGTCTTCGACCACATACTGCGCCTCGCCGCCCACCACGCCCGTCGCCACGGCGCGGCCCTCGGTATCGGCCACCAACCCCTCGAACAGCGCGCGTTGGCTCATGCGGACCGGCTAATAGATGACCACGATCGGCGTGCCCTCGCCGGTGGTCTCTGGGGCATCCAGCCCAGCGTGCGGCAGGGTCCAGCGGAACACCCACTTGGCGATGTCGGAGGGCAGGTTGACGCACCCGTGGCTGCGGGGCCGGCCATAGTCGTTGTGCCAGTAGGTGCCGTGGATCGAGACGCCCCACCAATGGAAGTACGTCACCCACGGCACGCCCGGCAGGTCGAAGAAGTCGTCCGACGCGCCGTCGTCGCCGGCCATGTGGCGGGTGGGGCGCTTGCGGGTCACCGCCCAGTCGCCGCGCGGCGTGCCGAACAGCCGCTGCCCGTCCTCGGTGCGCAGGTAGGGGCCGGTGGAGGTCAAGGTCTCCAGCACCAGTTCGTCGTTCTCGAAGGCCCGGAAGGTCTGGTTGTCCAGGCTCACCTCGATGCGCTTGTTGCTGACGTGCGGCGCAATCGGCGACATCTCCGCCTCCGTCACGCGCCGCACGTGGTCGGCCCGCACCCAGCTATAGTCCAGGTAGCGGTCATCCAGCACCTTGTACCACGGCGCGCCCTGGTCGTCTTCGTCCACGTCCTCGATCCAGTAGGTCGTCTCGTAGTAGTAACGGTGGAGCGTGTTATAGTTGATCCCTGGCCGCGGCTTGGCCAGCGTGAACGGCACCGTCACCTCGCCCAAGAACCCATCGGCGGGCACGCGCGTCAACGGAATCTGCGTCTGCCAGCGCACCGGCTGCACCGCCGCCGAGTGCACGTAGCCGCGCTGCATCTCGTACCACGTCTTGTTGTAGTAGTTGTCGGTGCTGGTGAGGGTGCTGTAGATGCTGAAGACCGTCTCGGACGGAATGACGCCGATCTGCCGGGCGTTGAAGCTGGGCCGGTCGTAAACGTGGTTGAAGTAGATGGTGCGGCCCAGCATCGTGGGCCGGCGCGGGGCCTCCTCCGGCGGCAGCGGCGGCAGCAGCGCCGCCCCCATTGCCAGCCCCGACAGCTTGAGGAAGTCTCGCCGTGAGAGGTACATCGTGACGGAATTATACCTTAGGCGGATTCGGACGCAGGGTTTGAACACACCTGTGGCGGCCATGATGGCTCCCGCCGTAGTAGCGAATGCATTCGCCCCCCACCGCGCCCCGCCCGCGCCCGCCGTAGTAGCGAATTCATTCGCCCCCCACCGCGCCCCGCCCGCGCCCCCCGTAGCCGGCGGGTTCATCCCGCCGTCCCGCTAGTGCCACGTTCTCTCGTGTTTGTCGTGCGTGTCGCCGCTGTCGTTGCCCTCCTCGCACCGACGCTCCTTGGCGCGCCGAGGATCAATGCCGCCCCCGCCTCTCAATTCGCCGATTGGCACCTCCCCGTCCCGGCTGGCGAATGGCTCATCAGCCGCGGGCCGTGCGGCGCGGGCGGCCTCTTCCAGCACCAGTGCGGCTACTATGAGGACCGCTGCGCCCTGGACCTTACAGCCGCCAACGGCGAGATGGCGAACGTGCCTGTGCTCGCACCCCAGGCCGGACAGGTCTTCTTCCTTGGCACCCGCACCGACTCCGGGCTGACCGTCATGCTGGAGCACGACGATGGCCGCGTAAGCGCCCTGATGCACCTGAGCAAGGTCGTCGTGGCGCTCGATCAGCGCGTCACCCAGGGGCAGGTGATCGCCTATGCTGGCAATACGGGCAGCAGCACCCGGCCGCATCTGCACTTCCACGTCCAGCCCAACGCCGTCGAGCGCGAATGCCTGCCCCTGGCCGGGCTGGATGAAATCGACCTCGTGCGCCTCACCGTCCGCTCCCACAACCTGGATTGGACCGAACTCGCCCTGGTGGACCCGCCTGCGGATTTGCCCGCCTGGCTGCCCCTGTCTGCGCCCGGCGGCGTGAGCCAGGCGGTCGTGCTGCCCGAGCGCATCGTCCTCCCGCCCGGTGCGCCCGCCGTCTTGCCGGTGGCCTACGCCAATGAGCACGTCCCGGCTGAGGGCCTGTGGTACTTAGGCGAACGCGTACCCGTCGCCCTGCACACCGAGACCCACACCGTCTTTAGCGTCCCCTTCACCGCGCCCTCGCGCACCGGCGAGTTCACGCGCGTCCTGCGCGTCATCAGCGACGGCGACGGCGCGCCGCGCCGCCTCATCCGTTTTCGCTACGGTGTCCGCCCCCCGGCGGAGAGCGCCAGCGCCGAAGGCCTCGTGCTCATCAACCCCGCCTTCGCTCGCCCGCCCAACTGGTCCCGCCTGGACGCGCCCCCGGAGCTGTGCTGGACCGAACCCGCCATCGCCGGACCGCCGCCCCTCTCCTTCCGCGTCCTCGTCGTCGGCCCCGCCCGCGCCGACAGCGGCTGGATCACCACCCCATGCTGGCAGACCCCCGCCCTCCCCCCCGGCGACTACGCCTGGAAGGTCTTCGTCCGCGACGGCCTCCGCTACATGAACCGCACCAACCAGCGCCCGTGGGTGTTTGAGATTCTGCACTAAAGACTCAACTGCCCATCCGTTGTTGACTTGGCAACCAAGGCTACGTCCTGCGTCCCTGAAGAGGGACGCGGCGGCCGCAGGCCTTGAGGCGCGAATTCCATTCGCCGGCTCTCGCCGCGCACCCCCTTGGGGCCATTCGCCGGCCGTTCTGGCCGCATGGCCTCAGCGCCCGTTCGTCCGCCTCGTTGTCTGCTCCACATACTCCGCATAATTGCCGAGGTACTCCATCAGCCTGCCCTCCCGCAGGTCCACAATGCGGTCCACCGTCCGGTCCAGGAAGTACCGGTCGTGCGAGATGACCAGCACCGTGCCCTCGAACTCCGCCAGCGACTCCTCCAGCACCTCCGCCGAGGCGATGTCCAGGTTATTGGTCGGCTCATCCAGCAGCAAAAAGTTCGCGCCCGACAGCACCAGCAGCGCCAGTTGCAGCCGGCTGCGCTCCCCGCCCGATAGCTCCCGGATCGGCTGGGACACCTGCTGATACGTAAACAGGTAGCGCTTGAGGAACGCCACCGCGCCCTCCTCGGTGATGAGCGTCGCCCGCCGCACCGCCTCCAGCAGCGTCTGCGCCGGGTCCAGGGTCTCGTGCTCCTGGGCGTAGTAGCCCAACTGTACGCTTGGGCCGATCTTCACCTCGCCCGCGTCGGGCGTCTCCTGGCCGATGATGGTGCGCAGCAGCACGCTCTTGCCCGCGCCGTTCGCGCCGATCAGCCCCACGCGCTCGCCGTGCCGCAGCAGCAGGTCCACGCCGCGCAGCGGCTCCGCCGCGCCAAAGCGTTTGCGCACGCCCGCGATCTCCAGCACCTTGTTCGAGCCGCGCCAGCCCGTCAGCGCCAGGTCCATCCGGCGGCGCTCCAGGGTGGGGCGCTCGACCTTGTCCATCTTGTCCAGCCGCTTCTGCATGGACTGGGCCTTCTTGGCGAACTTCTCGTTGTCATACACCTTGGCCCAGATGGCGAAGCGCTTGATGGCCGTCTCGATGCGGCCGATCTCGCGCTGCTGCACGCGGTACAGCTCCGCCTGCCGCGCCAGCTTCTCCTCCTTGTCCATGATGAAGGCCGAGTAGTCGCCGGTGAAGGTCGTCAGCCGCCCATCCTCGATCTCGGTGATGTGCGTCGCCACGGCGTCCAGCAGGTAGCGGTCGTGCGAAATGATGACCACCGCCCCCGCATACGCCCCGATCAGCCGCTCCAGGTACGCCTTCCCGTCAAGGTCCAGATGGTTATCCGGCTCGTCCAGCAGCAGCACATCCGGCTGGAGCAGCAGCAGCCGCGCCAGCCCCACCAGCTTCTTCTGCCCGCCGCTCAGCACTCCCACCCGCCGCGCCCGGTCGGCCGCCGCCAGCCCCAGCCCGGCCAGCACCTCCACCACCCGCGCGGCGTAGCTTTCGCCCCCCAGCGCGGCGAACTCCTCCAGCGCCTGCTGCTGGCGTTCCAGGGTCCGCGTCAGGGCGCGCTCATCCGCGTACACCGCCGGGTCGCCCAGCTTCGCCTCCAGCCGCGCCAGTTCCGCCTCCAATTCGGCGATGCGGGGGTTGCCGGCCAGCGCCGCCTCCAGGGCCGTCTGCTCCGGGTCCAGGTCCGGTTCCTGCGCCAGGTAGCCCACGCTCACGCCGCGCGCCCGCACCACCGCGCCGCCCGGCTCGGGCGTGTACTCGCCGGTGATGAGCTTGAGCAGCGACGACTTCCCCGCGCCGTTGGGGCCCACCAACCCCACGCGCTGGTCGTGCTGGATTTCCCACGTCAGGCCGCGGAAGATGGGCCGCGCCCCCAGGATCAGGCTGACATTGGCTAAGCTGATGGCGATCATCGTGTCTCTCCACAAACAAAAAGCGCCGCAGGGCTGCCTGCGGCGCTTTCAAACCAAGTCACTCCACGCAATACGCTTACGTGAACCGGGCAGCAGGCGGAATCCGAGAAGGCAGGTCTCGGCGATAGCCGCGCATGCCCACACACAATGTCGCCTCAGCGCACCGGAGAACGTACAACATGGCGTGATTATAGCACCTAACTGGCAGGGTCGAAGCATTTGCCCATCGCGGCAAGTGCATTTCAACCCGAATACCGCTGGCGAATTGGCGAAGCGTCCTGCGTCCCTGTAGAGGGACGCGGTGGCCGGAGGCCTTTAGGCGCGAATTCCATTCGCCGGCCCTGGCGGGTTGAGTTTCCACCCTCGCTCCAATCGCAATTCGCTGATCTCCAACACCTGCGCCTCCCTCAGCGCCAGCACCCCAAACCCAAACTGCCCCGCCAATGAGGCCTTCGCGTATTGGTTATCAATCCAGATCACCAACCCCAGCGGCCCCGGCGGCGGCGCTGGCGAAACCAGCCGCTCCACGCCATCCACCAGGAATCTCGCCTCGCGCGGCTGCCACTCCAGCCCATACTCGTGCCACTCGTCCAGCGCCACCCCATCCAGCAGCGCCTCGTGCGCGGTCACAAACCGCCGCGCCAGGTTCAGCACCGGCCGGCCCAGCCCCGGCACCTTCGTCAGCAGGATCGCGCCCAGCGCCGCCGGTCCCAGCACCAGCCCCGGCCAGCGCCCCGCGTCCAATGTCGCGGCTTTCCAGCCCCAGCCCGGCACGCCTGGGACTAACGCCATATCCGACGGCGGCGACGCGTAGAAGAACCAGTTCACCTTGGGCGAGCCCAGCACCCCGCCGGTCACCGAGAACGGCTCATTCCAGAAGCCAAACCCCAGCGTGCCCAGCGGCGCGGCGTGCGAGGCCCGCGCCCGCAGGCTCAGCCGCAACGGCGGCCTGGCGCTGAACGGGATGCGCCGCAGCAGCCCGCCCGTCATCAGTCCCCGATAGTCGTCCAACTGCGCGTCGGTGTAGCGCCGCGGCGGCGTGGCCGGCACCGTCAGCCGCGCGCGCCCTTCCGCCGCGTCATACTCGATGATCCCGCCGCCGAGCGAGAAAGGATACAACGCTAGTGGCATGATGATCCTGTTCTTGTAGGGCGAAGCATTTGCCCAATCGGTCTAGCGCCGGTCCAAGCCGAGGCGCAAAAGCTTCGCCCTCGCTTGGGTGCATTACTCTTTAGATACTGCTGGCGAATGGGCGAAGCGTCCTGCGTCCCTGTAGACCATGGCGGCCCAACGGGCTGGGGACGCG
>CAZCEC010000035.1:0-45713 GCA_964497615.1 uncultured Anaerolineales bacterium
TCCGCCCATCTTACCTTGGGCCTGCCGAAACGAATTTAGATGCAATTGCCCTGCGGTGTCAAGCAATCCGCGCTGGGATTCTATCCAAAACCCGTTTGCTGTTCGTTGTGCACACCGCCTCGTGATTGCCACTTGCCTGCTGGCCGATAACGCGATACAACCAACACATGCCACGCGCCCTCCTGTCCGTTCACAATAAGACCAATCTGATCGAATTTGCCGACGGCCTGCGGCAACTGGGCTGGGAATTGCTGGCCTCCGGCGGCACAGCCCGCCAACTACGTCAGGCCGGTTTGCCCGTTATCGAGGTGGCCGACTATACCGGATCCCCCGAGATCCTCGATGGCCGGGTGAAGACCCTGCACCCCGCCATCCACGGCGGCCTCCTGGCTCGCGCCACCGACGCGGATGCCGCCCAACTTCGCGGCCTCGGGTGGGATTACATCGACCTTGTCGCCGTCAACCTGTATCCCTTCGAGCAGACCATCGCCGCGCCGAATGTCACCCTGGCGGATGCCATTGAGAACATTGACATCGGAGGTGTAGCGCTCATCCGCGCCGCGGCCAAGAACCACGAGCGGGTCACCCTGGTCTGCGACCCCGCCGACTACGGCGCTGTCCTGGCCGAGTTGCGCGCCGGGGCGGTCTCGCCCACCCTGCGCCGCCGGCTGGCCGTCAAGGGTTTTCAGCTCACTACCCGCTATGACTCCGCCATCGCCCGCTACCTGGATGAGCTAGACGAGACCGCCGCCGCTGCCCCGCTGGATTTTCGCGCTTACCCGCGCCAGCGCCTCCGCTACGGCGAGAACCCGCATCAATCTGCGATTCTCTACAGCTTCGCGCCCGGCGGCGGCCCGCTAGGCGGCGAGATTCTTCAGGGCAAGGAACTCTCGTACAACAATCTGCTCGATCTGGACGCGGCCTGGAAGGCGGCACTGAGCTTTGACCGGCCCACCCTCGTCATCGTCAAGCACCTTTCGCCCTCCGGCATTGCCTCCGCCGACGCGCTGGCCGACGCCTATGCGGCCGCCTTCGCCTGCGACACCCGCTCGGCCTTCGGCGGCGTCATCGCCAGCAACCGGCCTTTTGATGCCGCCACGGCGCGCGCGCTGGGTGATCTGTTTGTGGAATGCATCGCCGCGCCTGGCTTCGAACCCGAAGCCCGCACCCTGCTGGCGGGCCGCAAGAACTGCCGTCTGCTGGCGATGCCCGACCTGGTGCTTGAGCCGGCCTATGAATTGCGGTCCATCAACCGCGGTGTGCTGCGGCAGGACCTGGACCTGGGCGACCCGGCCGCTGCAGAGTGGAAGGTGGTCTCACAGCGCCAGCCAACGGACGACGAGTGGCGGTCGCTGCGCTTCGCCTGGCGCGCCTGCCAGCACGTCAAGTCCAACGCCATCGTTTTCGCCGTGGGTGAGGCCACCGTAGGTATCGGCGGCGGCCAGCCCAACCGGGTGGATTGCGTCCGGCTCGCCGCCGACCGGGCCGGCGTCCAGGCGGCTGGCGCGGTGATGGCCTCAGATGCTTTCTTCCCCTTTCCGGACTCCGTCGAACTCGCCGCCAAGGCGGGCGTCACAGCCATTGTGCATCCGGGCGGCTCGGTCCGCGATGCCGACTCCCTGGCCGCCGCCGACGCCGCCGGTCTCACCATGGTCGTCACCGGCGTCCGGCACTTTCGCCACTAAACGCATGCCCACTTACCGCGTCCGCGTTTCCAAAGATTACACTGTCTTCTGCGCGGGCCACTTCGTCACCTACGATGGTGACCAGTGCGAGCCCCTGCACGGCCACAATTACCGCGCCGCCGTCAGCGTGGAGGGCGATCTGGACGAAAACGCCTACGTCATCAACTTCGTGCCGCTCAAGCGCATATTGCGCGGCATTTGCGACAGCCTGGATCACCGGATGCTGCTCCCGACCAACAACCCCCTGCTGCACATTGAGGCGGACGAAAAGGCCTACACGGTGCGTGTCGGCCGCAAGACCTACGTCTTCCCGGCTGAGGACGTGGTCCAGTTGCCCATTCCCAACACCACATCCGAGTGCCTTGCGACGTGGATTGGCGGCCAAATCATAGCCGAGTTGCATTCGCGCGGCCAGCCCCTGAGTGGTCTCCGGGCAGTGGAGGTGGAAGTCGAGGAGTCCTTCGGCCAGCGCGCCTTTTGCCGCCGCGACCTGTCAGAGAGATAGGCATGCCCGCCGCCTACCTAGCGCTCGGCGCCAACCTGGGCGACCGGGCCGCCACCCTCCGGCGCGCCCTCCGTGCCTTGCCGCCCGAATTCACCGTGCGGTCTGTCTCCCCGGTCTTTGAGACTGAGCCCGCGTACGTCCTTGACCAGCCTCGGTTCTACAACCTCGCCGCCGCCGTCGAGACCGAACTGCCGCCCCTGGCAGCGCTGCGCCGGCTCAAGGCGCTCGAAATCGAGTTGGGCCGCCAGGACAGCCCACGCTATGGGCCCCGCGCCATTGACCTCGACCTGCTGTTGTACGATGACGTGGTGCTGGACACGCCCGAGTTGACCCTGCCGCATCCGCGCCTGGCGGAGCGCGCCTTCGTGCTGGTGCCCCTCGCCGCCATAGCAGCCAGTGTTGTCCACCCAACGCTCGGACGCACTGTGGCCCAACTGCTAGCGGCGCTCGGAGATACGTCCGCCGCCGTCTGGCCCGCAGAAGTCACCCTCAAATGACCTCCTCCCCCCGCCACTCATCCCGGCTAGACCTGAGCATGGCGGCCTTTGAGTGGGGCACTCGCACCTACATCATGGGCATCATCAATGTCACCCCCGACTCGTTTTCGGGTGATGGCCTGGCCGCGAGCACCGGCCAAGTCGAAGCTGCCGTGGCGCTGGCCCAGGCCCAAGTTGCCGCGGGTGCGGATCTGCTTGACGTGGGCGGCGAGTCAACCCGGCCTGGTAGTCGGTCCATCCCGCTTGATGATGAGCTTCGGCGCGTCATTCCCGTGGTGGCTGCTCTGCGTGAGGCTGTCGGCGCGCCAATCTCGATTGACACCTATAAGGCCGAAGTGGCGCGGCAGGCGCTGGCCGCGGGCGCCAGCCTCGTCAATGACGTCTGGGGCTTGCGCATGGACCCGGCGATGGCGCAGGTGGTGGCCGCGGCGGGCGCGCCGGTCGTCCTGATGCACAACCGCAGCCGGCCCAAGGACGCCGCGCAGAGCGCCCGGCTGGGCGGGCGCTACGTCGGCGTTCAGTACACCGACCTGCTGGCCGACATTCAAGTTGAGTTGTCCGAGAGCCTCGCCCTGGCCCGGCAGGCCGGCATCGCCCCAGACCGCATCATCGTGGATCCCGGTATCGGTTTTGGCAAGACGGTGGAGCAGAACCTGGAACTGATGGATCGGTTGGACGAGATGCAGAACCTCGGATATCCTATCCTCGTCGGGCCATCGCGGAAGTCGTTTGTGGGCTATACCCTCAACTTGCCGCCGGAACAGCGGGTGGAAGGCACCGCCGCCGCCGTGGCCCTGGCCATCGACCGGGGCGCCGATATCGTCCGTGTCCACGACGTCGCCGCCATGGTCCGCGTTGCCCGTATCGCCGACGCCATCACCCGCCGCCCAATCTCACCCCCTCGCCCATGACCCTCCGCGAATCCAACTTCTGGCTCGACACCATCGACATGCCCGCGCTAGATTGGCGCGCGCCCCTGCCCGAACGGTGCGATGTGGCCGTCATTGGCGCCGGGTACACCGGCCTGTCGGCGGCGCTGGCGCTGGCGCGGCGCGGCGTGCAGGTCGTCGTGCTGGAGGCCGAATCGGTGGGGTGGGGGGCCAGCTCGCGCAATGGGGGCATGGTCCTCACGGGCCTCAAGCAGGGCGCGCACACCCTGCTCCAGCGCTATGGCCGCGAGCAGGCCCGCGCCATGTTCGCAGCCTCGCTGGCCGCCATCGACTGCGTTGAAACTCTCGTCCGTGAGGGCGGCATTGCCTGCGACTTTTCCCGCATGGGCCATCTCGAGGTGGCCTGCAAGCCCGCCCACTATGCCGGGTTTCAGGCCTCGGCCGAGACGATGGCGCGCGAGTTTGGGCACACTGTCCGGCTGGTGCCCGCCGCCGACCTGGACGCGGAGATCGGCTCGGCTGGCTATCACGGCGGCCTCGTGGACGAGGTAAGCGGCGGCCTCAATCCCGCCCGGTATGTCGCCGGCCTGGCGTGCATGGCGCAGCAGGCTGGGGCGCAACTCTTTGAGCAGGCGCGGGTAGAGCGCGTGACGCGCGCCGGAAGCGGCTACGCACTGCATACGGCGCGTGGCTCGCTTCAGTCCGAAAACGTGGTCGTCGCTACCAGCGGCTACACGGGCCGCGCCACCCCCGCCCATGCGCGCCGCATCGTCCCCATCGGCTCCTACATCATCGCCACCGAACCGCTGGCGCCGGACCTGGCCCGCGAGCTGAGCCCTCGCAACCGGATGATCTTTGACTCCAAGAACTTCCTGTACTACTTCCGCCTCACGCCGGACGGCCGCATGCTGTTTGGCGGGCGCGCGGGCTTCAAGCCGGAAACGCCCCGCACCATCCTCGAAAGCGCCGGCATCCTGCGCCAGGCGATGGCAAAGGTCTATCCGCAGTTGGCCGGGGCGGAAGTTGCCTATGCCTGGGGCGGCACGCTGGATTTTGCCTTTGACCTGATGCCCCATACCGGCCGGCTGGATGGGCTATGGTTTGCGCTTGGCTATGCCGGGCACGGCGTCGCCCTGGCGACCTATCTTGGCGCCAGCCTGGCCGGCCTGGTGCTGGGCGATGAGCCTGCCCAGCCATTCGCCGAGATTGCCTTTCCGCGTGCGCCCTTGGGGCTGTATGACGGCCGGCCCTGGTTTCTGCCCTTGGCAGAAGTGTGGTACAAATTCCTCGATCTGGTCTCCTAGCCCGCACCATGAGCATCGCCCAAATTCCGGATACCCCCAAGTACACGATCAAGGCGGTCTCGGCCCAGACTGGCATCCGCGGCGTCACCCTGCGCGCCTGGGAGCGCCGCTACCGGCTGGTGCGCCCCCGGCGCACCTCCGGCAACTACCGGCTCTATTCCGACCGCGACGTGGCGGTGCTGCGCTGGCTCAAGGAGCGCGTGGCCGCCGGTCAGTCCATCAGTGCCGCCGCCGCCGAACTGACGGCCATGCGCCGGCAGGGCAATTGGCCCGCCGCGCCGCCCGCGCCGCAGCCAGCGCCGCGCGGGGAGGGGGGCGTGGTGCCGGCTCGCCTGACCGACCGGTTGTACCAGGCCCTCACAACGCACAACGAAGCGGCTGCCTTGCAGGTTATGGCGGAGGCCCACGCCGCCTTCGACATCGTCGCCATCTGCGAGCAACTCATCACGCCTTGCCTGATCGCCATTGGTGAGGGTTGGGCGCGCGGCGACATTCGCATCTCCACCGAGCACTTTGCCAGCCAGTTCTTGCGCGGTCGGCTGACCACCCTGTTTCAGTCGCTGCCCGGTCCACGGACTGGCCCTCGGGTGGTGATCGGCTGCGCCCCGCGCGAAATGCACGACATCGGCCCGCTCATGCTGTCCCTGTTTCTACGCCACGCCGGCTACCGCGTCGAGTTCCTGGGGCCAGACGTCCACCTCGACGATCTGCTGGCCTATGCCCGCGCAGAGCGCCCGGCCGTCATTTGCCTGTCGGCCCACTCCGAGGAAACGGCGCTGTCGCTGGCGCGCGTACAGCCGGCCCTCAATCGGATGCGCCCGCGGCCCCGGTTCGGCTTTGGGGGCCGGGCCTTCAACCTGCGCCCAGACCTGCGGGCGGCCACCCCCGGCGTCTTCATGGGGGAGACCGCTTCGGCGGCCGCCAGTGCGGTGCGCGGCCTGCTTGCGAACTAAGCTGACTGGCAACCTAACAAACCTTATACAAAACCTCCACGAGTCTGTTTTCCCGGTACACTATCCATGAGCCGCGGCAAGGCGCCCGGCCAAGTGTGCCCGTGGAGGTAGTGATGGAAATCAAAGCGATCCCAGTGACAATGACCCCTGGTGCCCGGCCGGGCCCGCGTCTGAGCCTTGGCGACCAAGCTCCCGCCGCTGTGGTGCTCGATCCTGATGGGGGGCCAGTTGAGCTTGCCAGTCTGTGGCCGCATGGCCCGGTGCTGGTCGTTTTCCTGCGCCACTTTGGCTGCCTCTTCTGCCGCGAGCTGCTGGCCGAGCTACAGGAACGCTCTGCTGAGCTGGCGCAGGCTGGCCTGCTGGTGGCGGCCATTGGCCTGGGCGAGCCGCGCCATGCACAACGCATCGGCCAGCGTTACGCGCCCGACCTCACCGTCCTGGCGGCGCCCACTGCCGACGCATACGCGGCTTATGGCATCGTCCGCGCTGGCATGAAGCAGATCCTCTCCCCGCGCACGTTCGCCGCCGGGGCGCGAGCGGCACTGAGCGGCAGCGCCCAGACCAAGGCGACCGGTGACCAGCAGATGGTGGGCGGCGCCTTCGTCGTGGATCGGCAGGGCGTGGTGCGCCTTGCCCACTACGACGCCTTTCCCGGCGACAAACCTGACCTCGACCGCATCGTGGCGCTTGGCCGGCGGCTCACCCGCCGCGCAGCCTGAGCACGATTTCGTCCGCGCATCAGGCGCGCCTGCAGGTTGCCTCCTTCGTCTGCTACACCCATCGTCGTCATCGGCGCGGGTCTGGGCGGCCTCACCACTGCCGCGCTGCTGGTGCGCGCCGGCCGGCCCGTTCGCGTGCTGGAGGCGCACATCTATCCGGGCGGCTCTGCCGGAACTTTCTATCACCAGCGTTATCGTTTCGATGCGGGAGCGACGCTGGCTGGCGGGTTCGGGCCAGGCGGCCCGCACGCCCGTCTGGCTGAATTGCTGGAACTGAACTGGCCCGTTTCGCCCGTGGACCCGGCCTGGGTGACTCACTTGTCCGGCGTCCCGGTCACCCAATGGGCGGATGCGGAGGCGTGGCGCGCCGAGCGCCTGCGGGCCTTCCCAGGCGCCGAATGGTTCTGGACTCGGCAAGAGCGGCTGGCGGGCTTGGCTTGGGACCTGGCGCGCCAGCCGCTCCCGTGGCCTCCGCAGTCGGCCCATGAGTGGCTGGCACTGGCCGGCTCCATTCGGCCGCGGTACGCCGCCGCGTTGCCCTACCTCATGCGCTCCGTTGCGGACATGAGTCGTGGCGCCTCGCCGGAACTCCGCGCATTTCTCGATGCGCAGCTTCTGATTTCGGCGCAGGCGGTTTCAGCGGAAGCCAATGCGCTGTATGGCAGCGCGGCGCTGGACCTGCCGCGCCGGGGTGTCAACCATGTACACGGCGGTGTGGGGCAATTGGCGTGGACGCTGGTGCACTGGATTCGCGCCCACGGCGGGGAGGTCATCTTTCGGCAGCGGGTGGTGAGCATTGAGGTGCGCCGAGGCCGCGCGGCGGCGGTGCACACCGCGAAGGGTGAGGTGCACGCGTGCGACGGCGTAGTGGCCAATGTTACGCCCTGGGCGCTGGCCGGCCTCTTGGGTAATGCGGCGCCGGCCGCGCTCCGCCGCGAGGCGAGGAATCGCGCCGCAGGGTGGGGGGCCTTCACCCTGTACCTGGGTGTTGATACGGCGTGCCTGCCGGCCGCCTTGGCCGATCATCACCTGATCGTCCGCGACCCCGCGCGCCCGCTGGGCGAAGGCAATTCGATCTTCGTATCGCTATCCCCGGAGGGCGACTCACAGCGCGCGCCGGCCGGTCATCGGGCGGTAACCGTGTCCACGCATACCAGCATCGGACCGTGGTGGCGGGCCTATCGAATCTCGCCCCAAGCCTACGCAGACCGCAAGGCTGATTACGCTGAGCGGCTACTGACCGGCGCGGAGTCGGCGCTGCCCGGCCTGCGCGCGGCCGTGAAGCTGAGGCTGCCCGGCACGCCCATCACCTTCGAGCGCTTCACCCGCCGGCCGCAGGGCATGGTCGGCGGATTCCCACAGACCTCGCTTCTTCAGGCGCGCGGGCCGGGGGTGGGGTTGTCCAACGTTTGGATGGCGGGGGATTCGGTCTTTCCGGGGCAATCGACCGCGGGCGTCACTTTGTCGGGGATGCGCGTGGCGGCGGCCGTCTTGCACCAACTAGGCCGGAAACGCCAGGGCCTCGCTCACGTCCCACAACTTTTCCTGGAGCCCTTCATCGAGTGAGCGTGGCGACGACGGGGCAGGGCGCTCGTTCACGAAGTATTGGCCTGTCGTCTCGGCCACCTCGTCTGAGTCTGCCAGGTACACGGACGTGCGCGCCCCCGCCGCCAGGTTGCCTCCGCCGCCGCCCCAGCCCGCGCGCAGCAAGTTGGTGTTGATGACGCCCGGATGCAGGGCGTTGGCCGTCACGCCGCTGCCGGCCAATCGCCGCGCCAGGGCGTAGGTGAACAGCACGTTGCACAGCTTGGACCGGGCATAGGCCGTGTAGGCATCGTAAGATCGCTCCCCCTGCAAGTTGTCCCACGCCAAGTCCGCCCCTTGGTGGGTCATGGAACTGACCACAACCACGCGCGCCGGAGACGACTCGCGCAGCCGGTCCGCCAACAGGTTGGTCAGCAGGAAGTACGCCAGGTGGTTGACTTGAAAGGTGGTCTCCAAACCGTCGGCCGTCACCGCGCGGCGCTGCATGAAAACGCCCGCGTTGTTGATGAGCACATCCAGCCGCCGGTCCGCGGCCAGCACCTGGGTCGCCACATCGTAAGTCTGCGCCAGCGAGCTCAGGTCGCCGCTGATGGGGATTAGATCGCTGCTGCCAGTTTCGCGCTGAAGGGCAGTGAGGGCGGCCTTGGTTTTGGAGGGCGTGCGGCCATGCACCAGCACTCGCGCGCCGCGGCGGGCCAATTCGGCGGCGGTGGCCAGTCCGATGCCGGACGTGGCCCCGGTCACCAGCACAACCTTTCCAGCGACGCTCACGACTCGCCGCGGCCCCGGCGCAGCAGGGCCAGCCGCAAGGTGTTGAAGGCCGTCGTGCCCACCCAGCGCGCCACCAGATCCGGGTGTCCGCCATATCCCATCCGGGTGACTTCGGTACCTTGTGACCCGGCCAACGCCAGCTCCAGGCTCACGGGCGCGGGCGGCAACACCACCGCCGCACCCAGGCCCCATGCCGCGCCAAACCGCTGGCGGGCTGCTTCGGACAACTCCCTGGCGCTGGGCGCACTGCCGTCCGTGCCAGTCGCGATCTCGGTCCCGGCCACCACCTGGGCCGCATTGGGCACGGCCCTCAGGCGCTGGGCGAGGTCGCCGTTGGTGCCGAATTCGGCCAGCGCCACCTGCTGGCCCTGCTCGGCCAGCAACTGGACCATGACTTCTTCGATGCTCACCTGTCCCTCGGCATAGACGAAGTCGCCCAGGCGGCGGCGGATGTCGGCGGCGATGGGCTCAATCATGGCCGCCGCGGCCTCGGCCGTGTCGGCCTTGGCGGTGATGCGGATGTCGGTCTGCCCTGGGTGCGCCGCCAGCCCCACCGTTGGGTTGCTAAGCGTCTCCAGGTCGTCCACCTGGGCGTCAATCGTGCTCTCGCCAATCCCAACCGTGCGCAGGATGCGGGCGACAATGACAGCCGCCATGCCGAAACGCGTCTTCAGGTAGGGCACCACGGCGTGCTCCAGCATGTAGTCCAGCTCGCGTGGCACGCCCGGCAGCGACACTACCGCGCCGTTCGGATACTCCAAGGCGAAGCAGGGCGCGGTGCCCACCGGGTTCTCCAGCGCCTGCGCGCCCTGCGGGATGTAGGCCTGCTTGCGATTGTTATCGGTGGCCTTGCGGCCGTAGCGCTCGAACCGCGCTTCGATCTGCGCCCACAATTCGGGCCGCCACTCCAGCGACACGCCAAACGCGCGCGCCACGGCGGCCCGCGTCGGGTCGTCCACGGTGGGGCCCAGGCCGCCGGTAGTGATGACCACGTTCGAGCGTTGTCGGGCTTGGTCCACCAGCTCGGCGATGCGCGCCTCATTGTCGCCCACCACCGAGATCCACAGCAGGTCCAGCCCGATGTCGCGCAGGGCGCGCGCAATCCGGGCGGAGTTCGTGTCCGATATCTCACCGAGCAGAATCTCGGTGCCGATGGCGATGATTTCAGCGTTCATTGGGATCGATGACCGATTGGCGCGAACCGTGAGCGGCCTCCAGCGCCGTCATCGCGCCTCACGCACCGCGCCTCAGTTGCGCCGCCGCTCTCCATACAGGATTTGCTCCCGGATGCGCAGGTCGGTGCTGCGGATCTTCAGCGCCAGGTCTGCCGCCAGGTTGCGCATCAAACGGTAGCCGAGCTGTGGGTAGGTGTCGCACAGCAGGATTAGCTTGTCGCGCGGGACGATGAGCAGTTGGGTGTTGTTGGCCGAACAGCGCGCCGTCGCCGAACGTAGGCCCTGGTCCACCAGCGCCACCTCGCCAAACGACTGGCCTCGGCGCAAGGTGGCAATCGTCACCGGCCCGATGCCCTTGGCTTCATCGCCGCCCACCATGGCCGGGTCCACCTGGATGTCCACTTCTCCGGCCGCGATGATGTACAGCTCGTCGCTGGCGGCGTTCTCTTCAAAGATAATGTCGCCGGCTTTGCAGCGCCTTTCCTGGCACAGTGCCGCCACCAGCTCCAACTGTGTTGGCGTCAACTCATAGAAGATGTCGGCTTGTTTGAGATGGTTGGCGAACGACATGGGCACTCCACACAGCTCAGGCTGAGGCGGCAAGTGTAGCATAAATGCTATACTCGCCCCACCCATGAGCGACGCGCGTGTTCGTCTGGGCCGGCGGGGCGAGGCCCTGGCCGCCGGCAAGCTGGAGTCCCTGGGCTACACCCTTGTAGCCCGCAACTATCGCTGCCCCCACGGTGAGCTGGACCTGGTTGCCCGGCACGGCGAGACCTGGGTGTTTGTAGAGGTTCGCACGCGCCGGGGCGATGGTTTCGGTTCGCCGGAGGCGTCGATCACCCCTCGCAAGCAGGCCCATCTCATCGCCTCCGCGCAACACTATCTTCAGGCGCACAACTTGGCGGATGTGCCCTGGCGCATCGACGCGGTAGCCGTGGACCTGGGCCCGAACGGCGCGCTGCGGCGCCTGGACGTGATCGAGAATGCCGTCTCTGGCCTCTGAGCCCGCTCAGCCGCGTGTGGTCCTGCTGGTGGGCCCAACCGCCGCCGGCAAGACCGCCCTCGCGCTGGAGCTTGGCCGCCGCCTGCCTCTCGAAATCGTCAGCGCTGACTCGCGCTACCTGTACCGGGGCATGGACATCGGCACTGCCAAGCCCACCCCCGCCGAGCGCGCCCTCAACCCCCACCACCTGATTGACGTCACCACGCCCGACAGGCCCTGGTCCCTAGCCGAGTACCAGTCCGCGGCGCTGGCCGCGATTGGAGACATTCTGACGCGCGGGCGCCTGCCTCTGTTGGTGGGCGGCACCGGCCAATACATCCGCGCACTAGTGGAAGGCTGGCAGCCGCCGCCGGGCGACCCCAGTGGGCAATTGCGGGCGAAGCTGGAGGCCCAGCTTGCGGAAACCGGCCCCGAGCCGCTAGTTCAGCGCCTCCGCGAGATCGACCCCGTCTCCGCCGCCGTGGTGGATCTGCGCAACCCGCGTCGCGTGCTGCGCGCTCTGGAAGTGGCGCTGCTCACCGGGGAGTCTTTCGTCGGCCAGCGTCGCAAGTCGCCGCCGCCCTACGACTTTGTGTGGCTGGGCCTCACCGCCCCGCGCCCCGAGCTGTACGCCCGCATCGACGCCCGCATCGACGCCATGCTTGCCGCCGGCCTCGTCGCGGAAGTCCAGGCCTTGGCGGCCCAGGGCTACGGCTGGGACCTGCCTGCCATGTCCGCCCTCGGCTACCGGCAGATTGGGGCCTACCTGCGTGGCGAGTGCAGCCTGGATGAGGCTGTCGCGCGCCTGCGCCGCGACACCCGCACCTTTGTGCGCCGCCAGGCCAATTGGTTCAAAGCCGGCGACCCGGCGATCCGGTGGATAGAGGCTGGGCCAGACGCCGCCAGAAAAATCCTGGAATCCTTGGATTTGCGCTAGTTTGCTTCCGTTCGTACTTGCGAGTACAATTCGTCTATCCGCACGTCAACCTTGTCTCGCTGGCCCGTGAACCCGTTCCGTCTCATTCCGCCGGCACGCCTTATCATTCTGCACTCGGAGGTCTAACCTTATGGCCGCACAGATTTGCTGCGTAGATCAAACGCGCCCCGGCACGCACACCATCGGCGGGCGCTGGTTCTGCGACGAGCACTACAAGAAGGCCACCTATGCCCGCGCCGGGTTCTGGCGTACTGGCCTCATCGCCGTCATCGGCCTGCTCGTCTTCGTCGCTGCGGTGGTGGCGCTCGACGCGGTGCTCCAGCCCCGGCTGGGCGGCGTGACTTTGGTGCTCGTCGGCATCGTGCTGGCCGTTGTGCCGGCCGCCCTCTGGCTCACTTTCTTCTATCAGCAGGACCGCCTGGAGCCGGAGCCGGTGGGCAACGTGGCCCGCATGTTCGTCATTGGTTTGGCCCTCGCCAGCGCCATTGGGATCCCCCTCACGAACCAACTCTTTGGAGTTCAGGACTGGCAGTACACCAATGTCCTTACCCAGTGGCTGGCGTCCATCTTCGTCACCGGCGCGGTCGAAGCTTTCGTCATCTTTGCCACGGTGCGGTACTTCATCTTCGACCTGCCGGAATTTGATGAGCGCACCGACGGCGTGATCTACGGGACCGCTGCAGGTCTGGGCTATGCCACGGCCCTCAACCTGCAGTTCATCCTGGGCAACGGCGGCGCGGCCCTGGGCAGCGGCGAAGTGTTCGTGGCGGAGGTGTCGTTGTATCACGCCGCCATCGGCGGCCTGGCCGGCTATTTCCTGGGCCGCGCCAAGCTCGAGCAGGAGCCAGTCTGGTGGCTGCCGGCCGGTCTGGTGCTGAACGCCGTCCTGAATGGCTTGTTCCTGGTGCTGCGGGGCGAGCTTGACCCCAGCGGGTTCACCCTGGGCGGACAAGGCTCGGGTCTGCCCACCTTCAGCGGCCTGTTGTTGGCCGGCGGGCTGGCAGTGGTCGTCACGGGCCTCGTTACCTGGCTCATCAACCGCGACATCTCACGCAGTTTGTCAGGCAAGCAGCCCCCGGCCACCAAGGACCCCACCATCGGAGACCGGCAAGCCAATTGGGCCGTCATTGGCACCTTCGCTGGGTTGCTGGTCATCGGTGCGCTAACCTGGAACAGCGCAGTCAATCGCTCCACCGCCTTTGATGCGGGCGGCTTCCAGGGCAGCTACCCGGCCAACTTTGGGCAGGCCACCGGCGAGGGCGACGTGCTGCGCGTGGTGGACCGGCTGGGCACCGGCGCGGAATTCTCCATCCAGACCATGCCCGCCCAGTCCAACTGGGACACCAAGACCGTGGCGGCCCTGCTGGCCGCCGAACGAGCCGACCAATATGTGCTGTACAAAGTTCTCTCCAGCGGCCAGACGACCGTCAACGGCAAGCCCGCCCTCACGCAGCAGTTCGCCTATGTGGATCCGCGCGGCCTCACTGGCGCGGCGCCGCAGGTGCAGGAGGGCATTGACTATCTCTTCGTCGAGGACGGCCAGGCCATCATCGTGACTATGCTCAGCACGCCTGAGGATCTGGCGGAGGTTGAGCCCCTATTTGCGCGCTTCTTGAACGGCTTGCAGTTCTAGCCGAGGCCGGAGACCGATTGATGAAATCCCTGCTTAAAACCTTTGCCGTTGGGGTGGGGCTGCCCCTGGCGGTGGTGGCGGTGGCCTTCGCCGCGCACACCCCGCCGCCAGTGCTGGCCGCCTCGGCCGCTACGGGCCACCGCTCGCCCGGTCTGGCGCGCCCGTACCTGCAATCCTGCGCCCGGCTGGAGGCCAGCGACGTCGCCTGGGTGATCCTGGACGAGAACTTCGAGATCGAGGACCAGGTGGACTCCTATCCCTCGGGTACCGAGCTGATCACGCCTGTATTTGAGTATGACTGCGTGCCTAGCCGCACATCCGTGACCACCATCTACTCGCTGGACGGCGAAGTGGTATTCTCCGACAAGGAGTCGCTGCGCGCCAGCACCCGCGCCGGCCTGTATGCCTATCCATTGGGCACCACGGACGGCACGGCGCTGCCAGATGGGTTGTGGGAGGTAGAGTACTTCAACGGTCAGACCCTGCTAACCTCCGGCGAGGTGGCCGTTGGGGAGGCCGACAGCGCCTCGATCCCCGTGGAGGGCACGGTCAAGGACAAGAAGACCCGCCGCAACATTCGCGGCGCCACTATCCTGGTGCTCCAGCCCGGCGTCACCGCGCAGGAGTGGGTGGATGGCGGCCAGGAAGGTGAGGAGGTCTTCACCGCGGGTCAGAGCACCAGCCAGGGCACGTTCACACTGGAGGACGCACTCACCCGCAACGAGATCTACTCGCTGATTGTGGTGGCCCGCGGTTACAAGCCCATTGCGACTGACACGTTCGTGATTGATGACGACGTCGAAGCGCCCGCCCAACTCGACATCCTGTTGACCAAGTAGGCCAGCCGCATGAGACTCAAATTCCCCTTATTCGCTCTGTTGGCTCTGGCCCTGGCAGCCCTGGCCTGTACCCTGGTGGATTCGGGCGACATTCTGCCGCCCACCTCCACGCCCGAACCGCCGCCGGTAGACGACCCCACCATCACGCCCACGCCGGTCGGCGATCCAATCGAAGAGGACGATGGCTTCTTCGTCCTCAACCTGAGCGATAGCGACCAGGAGGGCCTGGCACTGCGCGCCGATGAGATTTACCAGGCCATCCTCAATGGCGGCGGCGAAGTGGACCGTGGCGTTATCCTGGAAGCCTACGCCCATCTCGTCGAATTGCCGCGCGTTGGAGGGGAATGGCAGACCGTCGGGCCGGCCCCGATCGATGGGGTCTATATGCCCCAGGGGCGCGTGCCGGGCAGCGGCCGCGTCAACGGCTTTGCCATCGACCCGCGCGATACTGATGTCGTCTATGCCGCGGCCTCTATCGGCGGCATTTGGAAGACCGAAGACGGCGGCCGCACGTGGCGCTCCCTGGTGGACCAGCAGGTGCCCCTGATCTACGGTGGCATCGTGATGCATCCCGACAACCCGGATACGCTCTACGCGCTGTTGGGTGAACTCGACGGCCAGGTGAGCTACAGCTATGGCTTCCTCGCCAACGGTATTCTTCGCAGTCAGGACGCGGGCGAAACCTGGGACCTGATCGGGGCCGAGACGTTCAACGGCGCGGCAGTGACGGCGCTGGTATTTGACGATGACCGGAATATGTATGCTGCCTCCGGCCAAATGTCGGTCTACTACGGCCCGGTGGACCAACCCGAGTTCGGCATCTTCAAGTCGGCAGATGGCGGCGAGTCCTGGGATCGCCTCGCTTCGTGCAGCGACTACGGCAACTGCTTCCCCAACACCGGCGGCCAGAACCGCTCGTACCTGGGCGGGTTCTTCGATCTTGACATCGCCACGGACGGCACCCTGTGGGCCGCCAACTGCCTGCTCAACTGTTTTTCCACCGGCATCCTGCGCAGCCGCGACGGCGGTGAGTCGTGGGATCAGATGGATTTGAGCGACGCCATCGAGCAATGGGAGGAGTACAACGAGGTCCATCTGTTGTTTCTCGACAACAACAACACGGTGCCGGCTTTGGACGGCTTTGAGATTGCTGTGGCCGCCACCGACCCGGATGTGATCATTGCGGGTGGCGGCGTCTCGTGGTTTACCGATGAAGGCAACGAGGGCATCTGGTCGTGGGTCATCCGCAGCACCGATGGCGGCGATACCTGGGAGTTCCTGCCCGGCGCGGGCGACTATTGCAGCGGCGAGAACAGCAGCCCGCAATGCACCTACGACAACATCGTGGAGATCGACCCCACCGACGCTGACATCATGTACATCGGCGGCTCGCTGTCGCTGGATGAGGACTACAACTGGATCGAGGTCATGCAGCGCAGCGACGATGGCGGCGAAAGCTGGTATGACATGACCCCCGCTATCGACGGCAGCCTGATGCACCCAGACGCGCACGGCATGGCCTTTGACCCCGAAGATCCCAACATCCTCTGGGTGGGCACCGACGGTGGTATCTATCGCACCGACGACGCCTCCGCCAGCCCTCCGGAATGGGAGAGCCTGTCTGACGGCCTCAATACCCTGCTGTTTATCGACGTGGCCCTGCACCCCACCGACCCCGACTACCTGATCGGCGGCTTGCAAGACAATGCCAAGACCTTCACCAACGATCGCGGCTCCTGGGAAGGCGCCTCCTCCGGCGACGGCGCCTTTGTGGCCGTCGATCCGTTTGAGCCGGGTATCGTTTACGGCACCATCTACCCGCCAACCATCTTCGAGCGCAACGAGGACGGCGGCGCCGGCGACTATACGGCCTGGAACCCCAACTCCTTCTCTAACGGCTACAATGAAGGCCTCGATCCCTACGAGAACTGGCTGTTCTATCCGCCCTTCACGGTGGACCCGAACAATGAGGGGGTCCTGTACATCGTCTCCAACCGCGTCTACCGCTCCACCGACCGCGCCGATTCCTGGGAGCCGATTAGTGGCTACCTGAATGACACCGACCGCGGCTCCATCCAGAGTATCGCCGTCGCCCCCAGCGACTCCGACGTGATCTATGTCGGCCTGACCGAGGGAACCGCGCGCGCCACGTTCGACGGCGGGGAGAACTGGTACGACATCACCGGCAGCAACTTCCCGCCGCGCAACATCACTCGCATCGCCGTCCACCCGGAGGACCCAGAAACGGTCTTCCTGGTGTTCTCCGGCTTCAATGTCCAAACCCCCGACTCGCCTGGCCACGTGTTTATGTCCACCGACGGCGGCGGCAGTTGGGACGACATCAGCTTTGACTTGCCAGATGCCCCGCTTTCCAGCGTGGCGGTAGACATTCGCGACGACTATGCGGGCGTCTACGTGGGCGGTGCGCTGGGGGTCTGGGTGCTGCAGGACGGCACCGAAGAGTGGCTGCCCTATGGCACGGGCATGCCCTTCGCCCTGGTTTCATCGCTCCAACTCAATCCCAATACGGGCGTCATGGCCGCCGCGACCTATGGCCGCAGTGTGTGGGTCATGGACATGCCGTGAGGCCGGCCCACTGAATCGCGTCTGGACTAGCGCTCCCGGCTGCCCCTGTGCCGGGAGCGCTTTGTTTTCAGGTACAATCGCCTCCGATGCTCCGCACCCTGAATACCTTTTTGGCGCTTGCCCTGGCGGTGGCCGCCTTTCCCGGCCCGCTGGCGCTGCCGCCTCCAGCGCCCCTCCAGCAGTCCCTGGTCGTCGAAAACCTGCTGGAAGCGATGACGCCCGAGGAGCGCGTGGGCCAACTGGTCATCGTCGGCTTCTATGGCCCGTCCGCCGCCCAGGGCACGACTATCTATGACCTCGTCACCCGCTATCACGTGGGCGGCGTGGTGCTGGCCGCCGCCAATGACAATATCACCGACACGCTCCAGGCGCCGGCCCAAACCCTCACCCTGACCAATGAATTGCAGACCGCCGCCCTCATTGCCTCCCAGGCGCCGCGCGATGCGGCTCAGCCCGATGGCCCGCGCCCGCCGTATGTGCCTTTGCTCATTGCCGTCAATCACGAGGGTGACGGCTACCCGAACACCGAAATCCTCAGCGGCCTGACCAACCTGCCCTCGGCGATGGCGATCGGCGCCACCTGGGAGCCGGCTCAGGCGGAGGCGATGGGCCGCATCGTGGGTGAAGAGCTGGCTGCTTTGGGCATCAACCTGCTCCTCGGCCCCTCCCTGGACGTGTTGGAGAACCCGCGGCCCGAAGGCTCCGACCTGGGCACCCGCGTCTTTGGCGGCGATCCCTACTGGGTGGGGCAAATGGGCCAGGCATACATTGTGGGCGTTCACGGCGGCTCCGACAGCCAGGTGGCGGTGGTGGTTAAGCACTTCCCCGGCTATGGCGGCAGCGACCGCCGCCCGGACCTGGAGCTCACCACGGTCCGCAAGTCATTTGAAGACTTGCAGGCCTTCGACCTCGTGCCGTTCTATGCCGTCACCGGAAACGCCCCTTCCGCTGACGCGACAGCCGATGGCGCCCTCACCGCCCACATCCGGTTCTCCGGTTTCCAGGGCCAGATTCGGGAGGAAACAGCGCCAGTGAGCTTCGACGCCCAGGCGCTGGGCCAACTGCTGGCGCTGCCCCCCATCGCGTTGTGGCGCACCACCGGCGGGGTCATGGTCAGCGACTCGCTCGGCGCGCGCGCCATCAAGAGCTTCTCAGACCCGACCCTCTCCAATTTCGACCATCGCCAGATTGCGCGCGGCGCCTTCAATGCCGGCAACGACCTGCTCCTGCTCACCAACTTTGGCCTTAACCCGCGCGTAGACCAAAGCACCAACATCATCGACACCCTGACTTACTTCGCTCAGTTGTACCGGGTGGACCCGACCTTTGCCAGCCGCGTGGATGCCTCTGTCCGCCGGGTGCTGGCCCTCAAGCTGCGGCTGGCGGGTTCGGAGTTCAATCCGCAGGCCGCCACCCGGCCGGTGTCTGGCCTCAGCGTGCTGGGGCAGGGCCGTCAGGCCGTCGCCGGTCTGGCCCGCACCGCCGCCGCCTTGCTGAGCCCCTCGCCGGACGAACTCGAGGCTCGCGCGCCCACGCCGCCCTCCGGCTCGCAGCGCCTGGTCTTCATCACTGATGTGCGCGAAGGGGTGCAGTGCACCGGCTGCCCGCGCACCTCGCTGCTCGACCGGCGGACCTTCGAACTGGAAGTGCTGGCGTTGTATGGCCCGGCCGGCAGCGACCAGATTCGCACAGGCAACCTCCAGAGCTATACCTTTGCCGAGCTGGACGAATACCTGGCCAACCCCGTTCCGCCTGCCGTCGGTGAAGAGACGCCCACTCCTGAGCCGAACCCCCTCGATGCTGCTCTTCAGCAGGCCGATTGGCTCATCTTCGCCATGAACAACGTTGCCGCCGAAGTGCCCAGCTCCAGCGTTGTCTCCACCTTTCTGGCCCAGCGGCCCGATCTCGTGCGGACCAAGCGCATTGTCGTCTTTGCCTTCAACGCCCCGTACTACCTCGATGCGACTGACCTCAGCAAGGTCACGGCCTACTATGCGCTCTACAGCCGCACCTCGGAGTTCGTCACCGTGGCTGCCCGCCTGCTGTTCCGCGACATGACGCCCGCCGGAGCGCCGCCGGTCACGGTGGCCAGCATTGGCTATAACCTGCTCGATATCACCAAGCCGGACCCGGAACAAATCATCGTCCTCGATTGGCAGGCCGCCAATCCCGAGAGCCCCGACAACCCGCAGCCGGCGCTGCTGGACGTCAACGACACGATCAGCCTGACCACCGGCATCATCCTCGACCACAACGGCCATGCCGTGCCCGACGGCACGCCCGTCACGTTCCGAGTATTTTATGCTGAGGCCCAATTGCCCGAACTTCTGGTGGCGGCCACAGTCGACGGCGTGGCGACGAAGGCCCTGCAACTGGGGCGCCGCGGCGGCATTGAGATAACGGCGAGCAGCGGCCCGGCCACCGCGTCGAACACCCTGCGCATGACGGTCGAAGACGAGGGCTTCGGCATCACCGAGATCGTGCCCACCTCGCCGCCGACTGAAACACCTCAGCCCACCGAAACCGACGTGCCCCCGACGGCTACAGCTACGCCAACGCTCACGCCCTCGCCCACGCCGACCGAAGTACCTGCGCTGCCGCCGGCCGGACGGGTGGACTTCCGCGCCTTCTTCCTCATGTGCCTGGGATTGGTGGGTATCCTGGTCGGCGGCTACCGGCTCGGCACCCTGGAGGAGTCGCAGCCGCGCCTGGGAGTGCGCGTTGCGCTCGCGGGCGCGATTGGCATGCTGATTGGCTACAACTACTTTGCGTTGGGGTTCCCCGGCACCGCCATCGGCTACCTGTGGCTAAGGGACTTCGCTGCGCCTATTGCCAGCATTGCCTTTGGCATCGTCGGCCTGGCGCTGGGCTGGTACTGGTTTGTGGGACGAGCGCCTGGCGATCGAGAGCCCATCACCGGCCCGCGCTGAGGCCGGCCGGCGTTCGTTACCGCATGGGCATGGGGAATAGCGTAAATACCAGTGCGATGAGGAATAACCCGATGACGGCCGCGGCCAGCGCGCGGTCGGTGCGCGATTGCAGGCTGGGAAGCCGGATCGTCGGCTGAACCACGAACGTTTCTCCCTCGGCCCGCACCCGCAGCCCGTTCTCTGACTTGAGCGCAGCCCGAAAGGTCGCCACATCCGGGGGCCGGTCGTCGGGGTGCAGCGCGATAGCCCACAGGATGGCCTGCTCGGTGTTGACTGACACGGCTGGATTGATGGCGCGGATAGGCTTGAGCGCCTCGGCGCGCAGGAAGCGCTGCTTGGCTTCGGCCGGCGGCTCATTGGTCAGCAGGTGATACAGCGTGGCCCCAAACGAGTAGATGTCGGTCCGCGCGTCGGTGTGGCCGGTGTCGCCCCCATACTGCTCCAGCGGCGTGTAGTAGGCCGTTCCCACGCCCTGGATGATGGTGACGGTGCGCTCGTCGGGCGCCAGCAGTTTCACCAGTCCAAAGTCCACCAGTTTCAGCAGCCCGCTGGGTGTGACTTTCAGATTCGATGGCTTGATGTCGCGGTGAACGATGGCGCTTTCCTGCCGGTGCAGGTACTCCAGCGCGTCCGCGAGCTGCATGGCCCAGTTCAGCACATCCGCCTCGGGCACAAAGCGCCCGTTCTGCCGCGCCTCATTCATGATCTCGCGCAGGTCACGGCCGGGCACATAATCCATGACCAGGTAGTCCCGGTCGGCCACGGAGAAGAAGTCGGATACCTTGGGGAGATTGGGGTGATCCAGGCGCGCCAACACGGAGGCCTCGCGATAGAACTGATCGCGCGCCTGCTGTTGGGTTTCGGGGGTCTGGGCCGGGTCGTTCTGGACCTCCTTGATGGCGCACAGCCGCCCTTCCAGGCGCAGGTCTGCCGCCTGGTAGATGGAGCCCATCCCGCCTTGTCCAATATACGTGATGACTTTGTACCGGCCGCGCAGGACCTCGCCGAGCTGAAGCGGCGGCAACATCTTCTGCCTCCTCGGAGTCTGGATTGGTCAACCCGTCCGCGGGATAGCCGTTGCCCTGGCAGTCCGGCGCCCTAACGGGGAGAGAAATGTCGGGCAGGGGCCTGCTTTTCAGGCTGCTCCGGCGTGGGGCCGCTCTCTCTGCCGGCCCGCGAGCATCCCTGCAATTGCCTTGACCTCCAGTCTAAGCAGTATTATAACCTGAAGTCCACATGACAGAAAAAACGGACGTTCCGATTTTGATCGGCCAATCGGGGCCTGTCACCGGGCAGCGCTGGGTGCTGTCGCGCGCCGAAGCCGTCATTGGCCGCGACCCATCGTGCGAAATCATGATCCCGGACCGCCAGGTGAGCCGCCGCCACGCCACCCTGCGCCGCGTGGAAGGCGGATTTGAGCTGGTGGACCTGGGCAGCAAAAATGGCACCCACCTAAATGGTACGCCGCTCATAGGCAGCCAGCGGCTCCAGGATGGCGACCTGATACAGGTCGCCCTCGTCGCCAAGCTGGCCTACATCGGGTCCGATGCCACGGTGCCCCTGCGGATCGAGACCACGCCCGGCGGCGAAGTGGTAAGCGTTGGCCGCCTGCGCCTCGACACTGCCGCGCGCCGGGTGTGGCTCAACGACCAGGAGTTCGACCCGCCGCTCTCGGTGCCCCAGTTCCGGTTTCTCGAGTTGCTCTATCAGCGCCCCGGTCAAGTCTGCTCGCGAGAAGACGTCATCCACACCGTGTGGCCCGATGCCAGCAGCGCGGGCGTCTCTGAGCAAGCCATCGATGCCCTGGTCCGCCGCGTGCGCGACCGGCTGGCCGAGATTGATCCTGACTTTCAGTACATCGTGACCGTCCGCGGCCACGGCTTCCGCCTCGATAACCGCCCGAGTGCGTGACCCCTCTGCCAACCTCGCCTGAATCGGCCGCGGAACCCGCGGCTCGGTGGCTTAGCCACCTCCCGCCCCTGGCCGCGTTCTGCCTGGCCCTGGTGGTGCTGATCGTTGCCCCACTTGAGGCCGCGCGCTGGTTTCGCGCGCCTTTTGCCGGCGTCCTCCTGGAGCCGAACCAGGTGGTCAGCCTCATCAACGGCCCCAACTGGGCTGCTAAAGAAGCCGGTGTGGACTATCCCGACCGGCTCATGGCCATTGAGGGCCTCCCGCTGGACCGCACTGGGGATCCCCTGCGCCAGCTAACAGCCGCGCCCGGCCAGGTCACTCGTCTCACCTTCGAGCAGCGCTACACCGGCGCAACCTATATGGTCGAAGTTGTGACCCGCCGGGCCGCCTTGTTCGATTTCGCCAGTCTTTTCCTTGTGCCATACGTTGTTGGCCTGGCCTTTGCCGGGCTGGGGGTGTGGGTCTATGTGCTGCGCCGCCACACCCGCGCCGGGCGCATCTACCTGATCCTGAGCAGCGCCCTGGTGTGGCTGACTGCCGGCTTCCTGGATATGAACAGCACCCACACCCTGGTACGGCTCTGGGCCAGCGCCTCGCCCCTGGGCGCCACGGCGCTGGTGGCCTTGGCGTTGGTGTTTCCCACCGACACGCATTGGGTCAGGCGCTGGCCTCCGCTGCGCTGGCTGGTGTGGCTGCCCGGTCTGGCTGCTGTCATTTGGACCAATTGGCAGTTGTATCACGGCCCTCATCCTTGGGCCTACATCGATAGCTGGGTCCGCAACTACCAGCTTGTCGCCGTGGGCCTGGTGCTCTTCTTCGCACTGTTCGTGCTGCGCATGCGCTACTCTACCTCGTCCATTACCCGTCAGCAGTGCCGCGTCATTATCCTGGGCAGCTTGCTGGCGTTCGGGCCGGTGTTTCTGTTTTACCTGCTGCCCACGGTCCTCACGCCCGCCTATGTGCGCTTCCTGCCCATCCTGTACTTCCCGGCCCTGGTCGTTTTCCCGCTATCGGTGGCCTATGCCATCCTGCGCTACCGCATGCCGCAGTTGGACCGGTTCTTCCATCGTCAGGTGTCCTATGGCCTGATGACGATTGTTGTGGTCGCGCTGTACTTTGCGCTGCTGTCCTTGGCCGGCGCCGTCGTGGAGCAGGACCTGGCCGCCAACGATCCGCTGTTGGTATCGGCGGCGCTGTTCGCGATGGTGCTGCTGTTCAACCCCTTGCGCCTTGGCGCTCAGCGGACGGTAGACCGTCTCTTCTACCGCCACCGCGCCGATTACGCCCAGGAGTTGCGCGCCTTCGCCCTGGAGCTCACCCGCGCCGCCGAGCTGGCGCCCATCGTCGAGCGCCTGTTAGCCCGTCTGCGCGGAACCCTGTTCCCCGAGCTGGTCTCTATCTATCTCTACGACGAGGCGACGCAGGAATTCGTCACTCAGCCTACGGGCGAGGCGCTGGCCACCCCGGCATTCTCCCTCGACGGCGCTCTGGCCCGCCGCCTCGCACAGGCTGAGACTCCCTTGAACCTTGCCCCAGACTCATCCGAAGGCTTCGATCTCGCGGGCGACTGGGCTGTGGTGGCTGAGGCGCGTTTTGTGCTGCTGGCGCCGATGCATGTTGGGCGCCGCCTGGCTGGCTGGCTTGCGCTGGGGCCCAAGTTGTCGGGCGAGCCGTATACGCAAGAAGACCTGGAGTTTGCCGGCTCCCTGGCTGCCCAGGCTGCCCTCGCCGTGGAGAATGCCCAGGACCAGCGCGAGCGCCGCCGCCTGGAGGCCGACCGGGAGCGCATCCGGCAGACCTTTGGCCGGGTGGTGGCGCCGCGCGTGCGCGACCGCCTGCTCAGCGAAGCCGCCCTGCACGGCACCCGGCTGGCCGGCGCCCGGCAAGTTGTCACCACCCTCTTCGCCGATGTGCGCGGCTTTACCACCCTGAGTGAGCACTTGCCGCCCGAAGACCTGTTCGCGCTGCTCAACGAGCACCTAAACCTGGCCGCCCAGGCCGTGCTGGACAACGAGGGCACCATCGACAAGTTCATGGGCGATGCCGTGATGGCCCTGTTCAATGTGCCCGACCCGCAGCCGGACCATGCCCTGCGCGCGGTCCGCGCCGCGCTGGACATGCAGCGCCGCCTGGCCGCCCACCGGCGCGACCGGCGCTCTGCTGCCGATATCCACTTTGGCGTCGCCATTACCACCGGCGACGCCATCGTCGGCAATGTGGGCACCGCCGAACTGTTCAACTACACCGCCATCGGGGACGTGGTCAATCTCGCCAAGCGCCTGCAAGAGAACGCCGCGCCGGGGCAGATTCTGCTGAGCGCGGCGGCCTATGCCGTGGTGGCCGGCGAAATTGAAGCGCGGCCCCTGAACCCGTTACAGGTCAAGGGCCGCGCCGCTCTGGAGCAAGTCTACGAAGTCGTTGGGCTGTTGAAGGAGTTGCCCCGCTATTCGACCGTGAACTCGTAGCTAGCTTTCTCGGTGGTGAAGGGCGTAGAGCCGGACACCACTAGCACCGCCCGCCCGCTGCTGCCCAGGTCGAGCGTCAGACTGCCGCTGTTGGCTCCGTCCAGTTCCAGGGGCAGGATCTCCGTGTCGCCATTCTCATGGATTACCTGCACGATGAAGGTCTGCGGCAGAAGGTTGTCGATTAGCACGAACCCTTCCGCCACCCAGCCATCGTCCCCCTCCTCAAAGCCGCCCCGGTAGTCTAGCTCGGGAATGCGCACGTCGTCCACCATGAAGCCCGGCAGGTTCACCGCTGCGTCGGTCACATACTCGAACCGGATCAGGATCTGCTGTCCGGCGTAGGCCGATAGGTCCACCGTCTCGTCCACCCACTCGCCGGCCTGGCCGCCGCCGGAGTAACCGGTGTAGCCCCAGCCCAGGTTGTTGCCCACCGGGTCGGCGTCGGTGCCGGAGGGGGTCTCGATCATGTCCCAGGTCTCGCCGTCGTCCGGCGATACCAGCAGGTAGGCGTAATCCCACTCTTCCTCAATCTCCCACCAGGCGCTGTAGGTTAGGGTTGCTTCGCTGAGGCCTGTCAGGTCGAAAGCGCGGGTCAGGCGCGTGTCACTTTCGTCGGTCCGGTGGCTCCACCAGGCATAGCGCCCGCTCTTGGGCATGGTCGGCACCACTTGCACCTGCTGCGAGCCCGAGAAAGAAATCGTCACTTCGCCCGAGCAGTTGAACTCATAGTAGTCAACGGCGAACTGACCCACCGTGGTCGTCTCGTCCACCGGGCAGTCGAAGAAGCTGTCGGTTGGGCCAAACACCGTTGAGGCATTGGGGTAATTGTTGTAGACGTACCGGCCGTCCGCTACATCCTCGTCCAGCAGGTAGTTGGTGATGGCCCAGTCGGCGAAAACGTCGTTCGAGGTGATCGGCTCGCCGGTCAGCGGGTCGGTGACGCCCAGGTCGGCCAGCACGGCATCCACAGCCACCATGCCGTTCTCTGGGTGCGCCACCAGCGTCCGGGTGGCCTCCTCGCCAAAGCGGTCCAGGAAGTACGCCATAAACAAGAACCCCGCCCCATAGTGCGGGGCGTTGCTGCCGGCCCCGTCCGCGCCCCAGGTGTTGAGTTGCAGATCGGTGTCCGACAGATAAGCGTAGTCCGCGAACGAGTCGGTGTAGCCGTTGATCAACTGGGCTAGCTCCGACGAGCCCTCGTTCATCCAACTTTCCTCGTTGCGGTCGTGGGCCCAGTGGATCATGTGCTGGAACTCGTGCGCCAGCACGCTGTCCAGGTACGGGTCGCCCGGCACCTGGTTGTCGGCGTTGACGAAGAACATCTCCTTCTCGTTGGAGTACTCGTTCGCCAGCCGCGAGTACTCGTCCTGCGACGAGAAGTAGCCGGCCACAGTTGCCCCGGCCCCGCCGGCATACAAGATGTATAGCCGCGGGTCGCCGTCCACGCCGGGGTTCCACTCGCTACCAAAAAACTCACGGTTGGTGGGGTACACGTTCTCCTGGAAGTGGTCCACCATATCCTGGACATCACCTTCGTCCACGAACACGCCCACCTCGGCGAAGAAGTACACATTGTCGGTTTTGTAGATCAGCTCGGCCGGCACCTGGAAGGTATCCATGGTGTCACTGTTGGACACCCAGAAGTCGACCTGGGCCCCGATCGGATGATCGGCCGGGGTCTCGCTGACCACCTCCGGGATATTGTCAATGCCCTTGATGCGGATCGCCACCTCGCGCATGTCGTTTGGCGGGATCTCGGCCGCGTACAGCGCCTCCAGCGTATCGCTGGCCCCGCCCACGGGCGTTGGCACCGGGGTCTTGACGACGTTGGGCGTTGGCTCGACTTGGTCAGTGGGCGGCGGCCCCACCGTCACTGCCACCTGGGTGATGATGTTGCCAATGTCGGTCGCCACCGAGACCGTGGTCTGATACAGCCACAGGCCACCCGCGCCGAAGGCAATTACGCACACGCACAGGCACGCCACCACCAGTCCCACGATGGCCAATACGATCGGAGTGTTGTTCGAACGAACTTCCATGCCAGCCTCTCTATACCAAACCTAGTTTGCGTTGGGGTTTGCTCAGCCAGTCGAGCCCCGCTTCGGTTACCAGCACATCCTCTTCCAGGCCGATATAGCCGCGGCCTGGGACGGCTGTGCCTAGTTCCAGTGTATAGATCTGTCCTGCCTCAATGACGCCCTCCGGCGCGCTGCCGTAGCGCTCCCAGCGTGGTCCCAGCAGGGTCGCGCCATCGTGCGCCACGCGCCCCAGTTGATGGCCCAGCGCGTGCTGATACTCCGGATAGCCTGCTGCCACGAGCGCCTGCCGGGCAGCCGCATCCACTTCCCACCCGCGCGCACCCGGCTTCAACGCCGCCGCGCCCGCGTCCAGCGCCGCCCAGCAGGCCGCCCACGCCTGGGCCACATCGGCAGGCGGCCGCTTCTCGCCGCGTGCAAGCGCATACCAGCAGCGCTGCAAGTCGGAGCAAAAACCGGCCTGCTTCACGCCGAAGTCAATATGCAGGATCTGCCCGCGTGCAAACTTTAGCTTGCCTGGCAAGGCGTGGCCCGGCGACGAGTCCGGCCCGGCATTCACTACCGGGCAATAGGCCTCGTCCCAGGCCGTGCCCAGGCCCAGGGCTTCCCGTGCTTCGGTGAGGTACGCGGCCACCTGCTGTTCGGTGTGGCCCACCTTCAGCCACCTGCCCAAGTCCTTGAACAGTATCTCCGTCGTGCGGATGGCGGTGCGGATCAGGCGCGCCTCTGTCGCGGACTTGCGCCCGCGTAGGGCTGCCACCAACGCCTCGGCCGAGACCAGCCGCCCCGCGTAAGGCGTGTCCGCCAGGTTCTTGGTTAGCCCCCGCCACATGCCGTGCGTCAAGCCATCGGCCGCGGGGTCGCTCTCGGAGTAGTTGATGGCAATGGTCTTGGGGTCCAGCCTTTCCAGCGCCTCGCGCAGCGCGGGCCACAAACTCAGATCGTACCCGGTGACTTGGGTGTAGCCGCCCAGCCCGCGCACATTGTCGGCGTCGAAGCGCCCCACAATGGCGATGCGCTCACCGCCGCGCCCGATCAGGAATGCGGAGTGCCAGGTCATGCCCATCCCGGCCACCAGGTCCAAACACGGATCGGGCGTCAGCGAGCTTTCACGCGTCAGCGTCAGCCACGCGTCGAGATCCAGCTCACTCAGCAGCCTCACTGCCTGATCCAGCTTCTCGCGCACAATCGCGGCCGTCATCGTGTCTCCTAACGCGCCCAATTCGACTTCATCAGTTCGCCCACAGCCACAGCCTGGAGCTTCTCCAGCCGGTCGGCCAGGGCATCCTGCTTTTGCTGCCGCAGGCTCTGGGCGACGTACGTCATCGTGTCCACCAGTTCCTGGGTGATTTCGCTGCGGCGCGCCAGCAGCACGGTCTCGGCTTTGATGTCGCTTTCCAGTTGCAGCAACTCGTTGACCCATTTAAGTTCTGGCGGGGCCGCCTCCTGCATCAGCGCCCCAATCGCGTCGCTGATCTGCGTCAGCCGTTGCACCACGTCGGGCCGCCGCCCGCGCTCGGCCGCTTCCAGGTTGAGGTTCAATACCGCCAGGAAGGTGTCGTCTATCTCTTCCAGGTGTTCGCGGATGGCCTGGTTGAGGTCGGGCGCCTCCAGCAGCGTCTTGAGCAGGGCGGTGGCCTCGGCCATTTGCGCCTGTGTGGCCTTGTCCACCTCCTGGGTCAGGGTCAACAGCCGATCGCGGATGCCTGCCAGCCGCTCCTTCTCCGGACTGGCGGCCTTGTCGATCCGGCGCGTCAGCGCCTCAAAAAAGGCGTAGTCCATCCCTGGCCGCGCGAAGGACACATAGGCCGCCAGTTTGTCCTGATCGTCGGTGGCCGTCACGAGTTGCAGCAGCTTATCGGGCGTCAGCTTGTCGCCCAGGTCCTGCAATTCGCGCGCCACCGCCTCCAGCTGCTTCTGCCGGTCGCGCAAGCTCTGCCCCAGGCTGGAGTGCTCCAGCAGCGCGGCTTGCAGTGCCGCCATCTTCTGCGCGCCGCCCCGGTTGCCGCCGGCCGCCGTCGCGTCGGCGGAGGCCCCCAGCAGTTGGAACAACTGCGTGTCAATCTCGGCGTCGTGCGTCTTGATCGTCTCCGGCCAGGTCTCTTCCGGTGCCGAGAGCAGGTTTTGCAGCAGCGTCACCTTGCCGCGCTGCGCGTCGAGCATCTCTTTGGTGATGCCCTCGGCCTCCAGCACCCGTTCCATCAGCCCCTGCATGGTAAAGGCCTGCTTGGGGCTGAGCAGATAGCCCTTGCGCTTCTCCGCCGGTAGCTTGTTGATGATCTCGTTCATCCAGCGGCCAATGAGCTTTTCTTGCTCGGGCTGCGGCAGGCCCAGCTCCATTGGCACAAAGCTCATCAGAATCTCTTTGTCCGGGTCGTGGTACATCACCGGCGTCGCCACCTGGCCCTGGTAGCCGCAGTTGGGGCACTGGATGAAGTTGAACCGGCCGCTGAGGAACCGCTGCTTGGCGGCTGGGTCCTGGGCCAGGTCAAACAATTGTTCCAGTGTGGTCGGCACCGGCGTGCGGCAATTCGGGCACGCGACCGTGGTCTTAACAGGTGGCATTCTCTCTCGCCTTTCTGATATACGTCGTATCCAGGGGGTAGGTTGTCATCGGGGCAGGACAAATGAGAATCGAGCGCCCTGGTCCGGCGCGGATTCCACCCAAATGCGCCCGCCATGCGCTTCAACGATGGCTTTGGACAGGAACAAGCCCAGGCCAGTGCCCTTTACGCGCCGGGTCAGGTCTGTATCCGCCCGGTAAAAGCGCTCAAACACGTGCGGCAGGTCTGGCGCGGGGATGCCTGGTCCCTCGTCGCTCACGCTAATGGTCACCTCGCTCGCCCCTACCGTGCCCCGCACCGTCACCCTTCCGCCCTTGGGCGAATACTTGATGGCATTCGACAGCAGATTCGACAACACCTGCGTCAGCCGGGCCTCGTCGCCGATGACCACTGGGAAGCCGGGCGGGAACTCGGCGCTCAGGGTGTGCGTGCTCGTCTGGGTTTTGAACCGTTCGACCAGCCGCGCCGCGAGTTGGTCCACCGCCACATCGGCCATGTGCAACTGCAGCGCACCGGCCTGGAGCCGGGAGGCGTCCAGCAGGTTGTCAATCAACTCGGCCAGGCGGTCCGACTCCTCTAGGATGACCCCCAGGCTGTCGCGCACCACGGCAGCGTCCCAGTTGGCGTCGTCCCGATTGAGCGTCTCCGCGTAGCCCTTGATCAGCGATACCGGCGTGCGCAGCTCGTGGCTGATGATCGAGATAAAGGTGCTCTTCAGCGCCTCCGCCTCGCGGAACTTGGTGATGTCGCGCACGTTGGCGATCAGATTCACCAACCGCCCGTCGCGGTCGAACAGCGGCGCGTAGGTGATGGCCGCTGGCAGGTAGCCCCCATCCTGGCGCAGCAGGTCGCCTTCGACATACAGCGGCGCCGGGTTTGGGCCTAGCGGCCACCCGCCGGCCTCGGCCTCCGCCAGGCCCTGACCGCTCTGCCGGTTGGCCCACCGAATGACCTGGTCGTGATCCTTGCCCAGCGCCTCGGCCGCGGCCCAACCCGTCATCTTTGCCAGCGCCCGGTTGAAGCGCTGGATGCGGTGCGCCGCGTTCATGATCAGCACCCCGTCCGCCGAAGAATCGAGAATGGCATCCAGCCGCCGCTTCTCGGCGGTGGTCTGCTGATACAGCCGCGCGTTGTGGACCGCAATCGCCGCCTGGTTGGCAAAGGCCGACAGCAGCGTCCGGTCGTTGGCCGAAAATGCGGTCCCGTAAGCCCGGAAGACGTAAATAAGCCCGACCACCTCTTCGCGCGCGATCATCGGCAGGGCCACGCCCTGCACGAGCCCCAGGGTGGCGGCCTGGGTGGTGGCCCGCAGCCGCCGGTTCACCTCCGGCAGCGCGAAGCGCTTCGGGTCGCCATGCTCGGGGATATCCGCCAGCAGCGGCTTGAAGTAGTCAAGAAATTCCGTGGGGATGCCGTACTGCGCGCTGATCTGCCAGCGGCCCTCTTCCGCGCGCAGCGCCACCAGGCCCGCCTGCCCCGCCACCAATTCCGCCGTCGCCTGGAGGATGCGCGTCAGAACGGTAGCCAGATCGAGCTCTTCCGTCAGCGCGCGCGAGATTTCCAGCAGGTAATCGCGTTGGCGAACGCGAAAGTCAGGCAGCATGCCGGATGCCCGTCTTACCGGGCGGCGCCTGCCAGTCCGGCCTCGCGCTCTGCTTCCAGCAAGGCGTCCTCGAAGATCGCCAGCCCCTCGTCAATCTCCCCGGTCGTCACCGTCAGCGGCGGCGTGAGGCGGACCGTGTTCCGCCCGCATCCCAGCAGCAGCAGCCCGCGCTCGAAAGCATGATGGATCATCCGCTCGCGCAGGTCCGGTGCGCGCGCCTTGGTACTCTTGTCCAGCACAAACTCCACCCCGATCATCAGGCCCTTGCCGCGCACCTCGCCAATGCTGGGGTGGCGGGCCTGAATCTCTGCCAGCGCGTCCAGGGCATACTGCCCCACTTGCGCAGCGTTGTCGATCAGCCCGTCTTCCAGCAGCTTGATCGTCGCCAGCGCCGCCGCGCACGAGATCGGGTTGCCGCCATAGGTGTTGCCATGCGCGCCGGGCGGCCAGTCCATCACGCTGTTGCGGGCCACCATGGCCCCCAGCGGCATCCCCGAGGCGATCCCCTTCGCCATGCACACGATGTCAGGCTCCACGCCCCAGTGCTGGATGGCGAACATCTTGCCGGTGCGGCCCATGCCCGACTGAACCTCATCCACGATCAGCAGGATGCCGTGCTTGTCGCACAGTTCGCGCAGCCGCGGGAAAAACGACTGCGGCGGCACCACGTAGCCGCCCTCGCCCTGGATGGGCTCTACCAGGAAGGCCGCCACGTCCTCTGGCGGGCACTCGTACGTGAAGATGACGTTCTCAATGTAGTCAACACATGCGTCGCCGTAGTCGCCCTTGGCCGGGTCAAATGCGAGCCGCGGGCGGTATGAATTGGGATACGGCACGTGCGTCACGCCCGACATCGTGGGGGAAAAACCGCGCCGCTGCACGGCCTTGGACGAGGTAAAGGCCAAGGCCCCCATCGTCCGCCCATGAAAGCCGCCGTGGAAGCCGATGAACCGGGGCCGGCCCGTGTGGTAGCGCGCCAGCTTGATGGCCGCCTCTACCGCCTCGGCGCCGGAGTTCGCCATGAAGCAGTGGGCGTCCTCCCGGAAGGGCGCAATCTCATCCAGCTTCTCGCCCAGTTCCACCCACTTTTCGTGGTAGAAATCGGACGAGATGTGAATGAACTTCTCAGCTTGCTCTTGGATGGCCTTCACCACCGCTGGGTGGCTGTGCCCGGTGGTGCACACCGCGATGCCCGCGGCGAAGTCCAGGAAGCGGTTGCCGTCCACGTCCCACACCTCGCAGCTCCGGCCGTGGTCCATCACGAACGGATAGTCGCGCGGGTAAGACGGCGATATTGTGATCGCGTCCCGCTCCAGTATCGCCCGGGCTTTGGGCCCCGGCACATTCAACTTTTTAATCGCCGTCGGCCGAGATACAATTGTCATAGTCATCCTGCTCGTGTGCTGTCACGTTTCCGGTTCTGCTGTTCCGCGCGCCTGGCTGCTCACTTGCCCAGGCGCCGGCTCTCTTCCATTGCCAGGGCCCCCGCACCCACCAGGCCCGCATCGTCTCCCAGCGCGGCCGGCACGATGGGGCAGTTGCGCCAGTACGCCTCGCTCATGATGTGCTGCTTGACCGCGGCGCGCACCGGCTCCAGCAGCACGTCGCCCAACAGCGAGACCCCGCCGCCAAAGATCACCACGGAAGGCGCCAGGCAGTGCATCAGGCTCGCCAGAGTCCGGCCAATAAACGTTCCGGCTTCGACAATTTGCCGCCGCGCGAACTCGTCGCCCGCGATGGCGGCCTGACCCACGATGGTGCCGGTTACGCTCTCCAGGTCGCTGCCGGCCAATTCCCATATCAGCGAGTCGGAGCCATCCCCCGCCTTTAGCCGCGCACGCGCTTGCCGCGCAATGGCCGTGCCGGAGGCAACGGCCTCCAAGTGCCCGCGCTGCCCGCAGCCGCACAGCGGGCCGTCGGGCACGGCCAGCATGTGGCCCACCTCCGCCCCCAGCCCGTTGGCGCCCACCAGCATCCGCCCGCCGGTGATGATGCCGCCGCCAATGCCGGTGCTGATCGTCAGGTAGAGCACATCCTGGTGACCGCGCCCGGCGCCGAACTTCCACTCGCCCAGCGCCGCCAGGTTGGCATCGTTGCCGATGAACACGGGCCGCTGGAGTCGCTCTTCCATGTGCCGTCGCAAGGGCAGATTATCCCAGCCGGGGATATTGGGAGCGCTCAGCACGACGCCGGTCACCGGGTCCAACGGACCCGGCGCGGTGATGCCGATCGCCGCGATGGCGCCCAGGTCATCGCCCGCCACCTCGCGGATAGCCGCTTCCACCCGCGCCAGGCTGGCGTCGGCGCCCTTGGCGGCCTGTGTGGGGATCTTCGTCTTTGTGATCGGATGCTGGCTTTCGCCGGAAAAACGGGCCGCGCGAATGCTCGTGCCGCCCACATCCACGCCGATGAATTGCGTTGGCTGCATAGAGCGCAATTGTATCATGCCGCCCATTTCCCTTTCTTTTTCTGTATCTTCCCGTTAGAATGAATGGTCTATGGCCGACGACGATCCCACTCCGGTCCGCAAGCAATACCTGGACGTTAAGCGTCAATACCCCGACACCATTGTGCTCTTTCGCCTGGGCGACTTCTACGAGACCTTTGACGATGATGCCAACCTCGTGGCCCGCGAACTCGAGATCGTGCTCACCCGGCGCGCGGTCGCCAAGGGCCAAAATGTGCCTATGGCCGGCATCCCCCATCACGCCGCCGAGAATTACATTGCCCGCCTGATCGCCAAAGGCTACCACGTCGCCATCTGCGATCAGGTGAGCACTGAGGCCGTCAAGGGTCTCTTCCGCCGTGAGGTGACGCGGGTGGTCACCCCAGGTACTGTCATCGAGCCGGGCATGCTCGACGCCCAGCGCAACAACTACCTGGCTGCGGTGGCTCTCTCCCCGGCCGGCGACCGCGCCGCGCTGGCCCACGCCGATATTACGACGGGCGAGTTTGCCGTCACCTTGCTCCAGGCTGCGGAAGCGGCCGGAGCAGAGGGGCAGGGGGTGGCTGGCGCCCTGCGGCACGAACTTATGCGCCTGCGCCCAGCCGAAATCCTTTGGCCTGATGGCGCGGCCCAGCCGCTGAGGGAGAGTGTGAACGGCGCCCGCACCTTGCTGCCCGCCTGGAAGTTTGATGCTGGTCATGCCCGCAATATCCTGCTGGATCACTTTGGCGTTGACACCCTGGCCGGCTTTGGCCTTGAACATGCGCCACTGATGACGGCGGCCTGCGGCGTGATCCTTCAGTATCTTCAGGACACCGCGCCTGCCGCCCTCGCCCTGCTCAAGAGCGTCAGCACCTATGCCCTGAGCGACTACATGGCGCTTGATCCGGCCACTCGCCGCAACCTGGAATTGACTGAAACCCTCCGTTCCGGGCAGGTGAAGGGTTCCCTCTTGGGCGTGTTGGACCACACTGTGACGCCGATGGGCGCGCGCCTGCTGCGCCAATGGGTCAATCAACCTTTGCTGGACCGGGCCGCCATCGAGGCGCGGCTGGCGCGGGTGGCCGCCTTCGCCGAGGACGGCCTGCTCCGCGCCGAGGTGCGCGCCGCCCTCAAGCCCTTGTCCGACCTGGAGCGCATTGCCAACCGCATCCTGGGCGGCATGGCCCATCCGCGCGATCTGGTGGCCCTGCGTGCCACCCTGGCCGCGCTGCCGGCCCTGCGTGACTTGCTGGCCCAAGCCGCCACACCCGAACTGCCCGCTGGCCTGGACCCCTGCGCCGAAGTGCTCAGCCTGCTGGAAGCCGGCTTGGCTGATGAGCCGCCGGCTGTCCTGGCCAAACCAGGTGTCATTCGCCCCGGCTACTCCGCTGAGTTGGACGGCATCCTCAGCGCCTCCCGCCACGCGCGCGAATGGATTGCCGGCCTGGAGGCCGTGGAGCGCGAGCGTACCGGCCTCAAGCATCTCAAGGTCAGCTACAACAAGGTCTTTGGCTACTACATTGAGATCAGCCGCGGCCAGAGCGACCAGGCGCCCGAGCACTACATCCGCAAGCAGACCTTGGTGAACGCGGAGCGCTTCATCACGCCCGAGCTAAAGGAATACGAAACGCTGGTGCTCAACGCCGACGAGCGTATCCTCGAGATCGAGACGCGTCTGTTCCGCGAGATGTGCGCCGAGATCGGCACGCATGCCGCTCGCCTGTTGGCCGCCGCCCGCGCCCTCGCCCAGGTGGATGTCTTCGCTGGCCTGGCGGAGGCGGCCCAGCGGAATGGCTACGTGCGTCCGGTCTTTGACGACGCCCCCAGCCTCGACATCCGCGCCGGCCGCCACCCCGTCGTCGAGCACTTCCTCCCCGCCGGTGAGCGCTTCGTGCCCAACGATGTCGTCTTTGAACCGGGCGAAGTCGTGCGCGTCATCACCGGCCCGAATATGAGCGGCAAGTGTGTCAGGGGCGACACCCTTGTCTTTACTGACTTCGGCTTAGTGCCCATCGCTGACCTTCAGCCAGGCCCGATGTCGCCCGACATGTTTGCAGCGACTCAAGCGCGCGTGAAGGGTACACATGCGATAGCCGACGCGACTCACTTCTACTATGGCGGGCGCCAAGCAACGGTGCACCTCCGAACGCGCCTCGGCTATGAGCTGGAGGGAACCCGCGAGCACCGCGTGTGGGTGCGGCATGCCGATGGGCAGGAGGGCTGGAAGGCGCTCGGCGACCTATGTCTAGGTGACTACGTGGCGATTGATCGGCAGATTGGCCTGTGGGGCGACCGCTGTGATGTTCGGGCCGCCCGCGCCAGGGCGCTCACGATGAAACGCCGCACCACCTTCAAGGACTATGATCTCCCAAGCAAAATGTCGGAAGATCTGGCTTATCTCATGGGTTTGCTGATCGGTGATGGCTCGCTGACCTATGACAACTATTTTGCCCTGACCACCGGCGACGAATCGCTCACCGCGGCCTTCACTGGCATTTGTCAGCGACTTTTTGGCTACCGCTCAACACCCAAACCCAAGGACGGCCACCTAGATTGCCGGGTTAGCAGCATTCAGATTCGCTTCTACCTCGAGGCGCTCGGACTGGACTACGTGAAGGCCACCCAGAAGCGTATACCAGCTTCCATCCTGGCTTCGCCGAAGCCGATGGTGCGCGCCTTTCTCCAGGGCCTCTTTGACACCGACGGCTACGCGGATCAGAAGGGCAACGTCTCGCTTTCCACCTCGTCCCGGGAATTGGCCCGGCAAGTTCAATGCCTACTGCTCAACTTTGGCATCGTGTCCTCCCGCCAGACGAAGAAGGGCGTTCGATCCGTCAACCCGGCCTATCAGGTTTACATCTATGGCGCCGAGGCGGCCCAGTTCTACGAAGTAATTGGCTTCCGGTTGGAGCGCAAGCAGGCGCGCTCTCGGCTCGTCTCCAGTTTGCGTATGCCGAACGTAGGCGGGATTCCATACCTCGCGCCAGCGCTCAAGCAGGTGCAAGCCCGCATCGTCGCGACAGCCAACAAGCCTGTCGCTCTAAAGCGAGATGAATCCATCAACTCGATCTTCTACACCTACCTGCCCAACGGGCGCAACATTTCGTATCACAAACTTGACTCTCTGATCGCCTACTGCCGGTCCAATGGCGTGGCGTATAGCGAGTTGGAAGATCTGCATCGCCGGAGATACTTCTATGAGCCGATCACGCAGTTGCGAGCCGGCGAGGCCGAGGTGTTCGATTTGTCGGTCGCCGAGCAGCATGCATTCGTGGCGAACGGCTTCGTCAACCACAACTCCACCTATCTGCGCGAGGCGGCCCTGGTTGCGCTAATGGCCCAAATGGGCAGCTTTGTCCCTGCCGAGTCCGCCTGTTTGGGAGTGGTGGATCGCATTTTCACTCGCATTGGCGCGCAGGACGAGATCCACGCCGGCCAGTCAACCTTCATGGTCGAGATGGTGGAGACCGCCAATATCCTGCACCACGCCACGCCCCGCAGTCTGCTCGTGCTGGATGAGATCGGGCGCGGCACCAGCACCTACGACGGCCTCTCGCTTGCCTGGGCCATCGTGGAGTACATTCACAACCATCCGCGTTTGCGGGCCAAGACCCTGTTTGCCACCCACTATCACGAACTGACCGAGCTGGCGACGCTGCTGCCTGGTGTGCGCAACTACAATGTCGCGGTCGCGGAGGACTCCCAAGCCGACCGCGTCGTGTTTCTCCATCGCATCGTCCCCGGCGGCGCCGACCGCTCTTACGGCATCCACGTCGCTCAGATGGCGGGTCTGCCGCGTCCGGTCATCAACCGCGCGCAGGAGATCATGGCCCAACTGGAGGCCTCGTCCGGCCGCGCCGGCCGCCTCGCCGACGTACCCGCCCAGCAGATGGCCCTCTTCCCCGAAACCAACCCCCTGCTCGATGAGCTTCAGGCCCTCGACCCCAACACCATCACCCCGGTCGAGGCCCTCAACCGCCTGTTCGAGTGGAAGTCCCGCTTCGGCAAGCCGCCCGCCTGAGTGCCATTGGACGCCTCCAACCCCCTTGATGACATCGCCGCCGCCGCCCGCCGCCTGGGCGTGGAGTTTGACGCGCAGGCCGCGCGCTCCTGGATGCTGGCTGTCTCCAGCGCCGATCGCGGCCGGGGCTGGGCGCAGGAGGCGGCCTCCGGCATCTTCGGCAGCCAGATCGCCCTGGCCGACTTCAACCAGGCCGACCTGGATTACTTCCGGCATCTGGCCCAGCGGGTGCGCCTCGTCCGCCATCCAAATGTGGAGAGCGCCATCGCCATCGCCGGCTCCTCGGCGCAAGGCAAGATTCAGCTCTTCCCCGGCGACGCCGACTTCTTCGAGCGCGTCAACCTTAAGGCCCCGGACCTCGCCGCCGCGCGCGCCCTGCTGCGCGACCTGCTTCGGCTGACGGCCCTCCGCGCCCTGGCGGAAGCTGATATCGTCCTCATCGAAGCCAACTTTGGTGTCTATCCTTGGCCGGCCACGCATGGCGGCGCAGCGCACGCCGCGGGCGACTCCATCCTGTGGCATCCCGACGAGGTCCTGGCGGGCGAAATTGAAGTGTCGGATGAACACGGCGCGGCCCGCCTCCTGCGCTGGGACGAGGTGGAGGCCGGTTTGGGTTGGAGCTATGTGGGCTGGATCGTGGCCGATCCCGACGCCGGCCGCATTGCCCTGGCCAGCAACATGCTCGACGCCACCTGGGAAGCGCCCTCCGGCGAGATCATCCCCCTCGATGGTTCGCTGGATGCTTTCTTTCAGGAAATCTACCTGGAGCCCGAAGCCCTGCCAGTCTTCACCAAGATCGCCCGCCACCTGGACCCGGCCGGCGCGCAGGCCTACGCCGCCGCCATGCGCGGGCAAGTGAACTACTACGTCCACGTGGACCCCAGCTACTGCAAGGCCACCAAGCGCCTCTACAACCTCTTCCGCCTGACGGATGAGCTGGAGGCCGCCGCCTACCTGCGCGAGTTGTTCGACGAGCCGGGAGCTCTTCTATACCAGGTGGATGGCCTGCTGGAAGCCGCCCATCATGCCCAAGACCCGGCCACACGCCTGGACCGCGCTGTCGTCCTGCGCCAGCTTGAGCTCGTCCGCCAGGCGGTCGCGGCAGCCTTGGATGGCCCCGAAGAGCAGGCTCTGCTTGATGCCCTCGTCCGTCTCGCGGACACCGTCCCGACACAACCCGCCGCCGACCCGGCCTGGACAGCCAGCCTCCGCCAATGCCAGGCCCAATGCCGGACCCTCGTCAACGACTACTTCCGCGCCCGCCTCTTCGGCCTGCCCCGCATCGCCGCCTTCCTTGACGGCCTGGCTGCCAATCCCAACCCCTTATGCGAACCACTTTGAGACAATCCGATTTCTGACTTCTGACATCTATTCCTTATCCCGCCAAATCCACGTACTCCTCCTTCACCACCGCGCCCGCTTCCGCTCCAAACACGGCCAACAATTCCGCGATCATCCCGGCTTTCAGTTCCGCGTCGCGCCGCGACCACGTGCGCGATTTGATCTCCAGATAGAACCCCGGCATCGCGGGCTTCAGCACCCGGTCCAGGTTCACAAAGAATTCCTCGCCCTGATAGAGCACCAGCCACCGCCGCCGGTCCTTTTCGATTTCCCGCTCGGTGGCGGGCTTGAAGTATTCCCGATAGAAGCGCAGTGTGTGCACTGCCGGCGCCAGGTAGCGCGACCGCGATAGCAGCGCCGAGCCTAGCTCCCGCTCACGGCGCGGCCCCGTCAACGTCAGCCGCGTGCGCACGTTATCCACCTGGCCGGCGGCGCTCACAAACTGGTCCTCGCGGAACCGCAGCCGGCCCTGTTCCGGATCCTCAAACAGGAAGTAGGTGTCGAACTCGCGGTAGCGCACCGACCGCACCAGTTGCAGTGCCGGGTGTGCCAGCCCTGCCAGCACGCCCTCGTCAGCCGCCAGCCGCACTTTCGTCTGCACCTCAAAGCTCTCGCCTTCCACCGCCCCGCCAATGGCGATCAGCTTTTGCAGCACGCTCTCCTCGCGCTGAATCAGGAAGCGGTCAATCCGCCGTGCGTAATCGCGGGCCGCCAGCAGCAGGTTGTCCTCGTCCAGCGTCAGGAGTTGCCGCTCGCGCATCAGCCATTGGCCGTTGCACATCACGTCCGTCACGTCGCTCGACCGGGCGGCATACACCAACTGGGAGTACACCCCGTTGGGATCGCGCTCAAAGCTGGGGGAGTTGTGCAGGGGGTTGAGGTCCACCAGGATCAGGTCGGCCCGCTTGCCCGGCTCCAGCGAACCTGTCAGGTGCCCAATGTGCAGGGCCCGCGCGCCCAGCCGCGTCGCCATCGCCAGCGCCTCGCGCGCTGGCAGGATTGTGGGGTTGCCGGTGGTGCCCTTCGCCAGGATTGCGGCCAGATGGACCTCCGCGAACATGTCCAGGTCGTTGTTGGAGGCCGGCCCGTCGGTGCCGATGCCCACGTTCATCCCTGCCGCCAACATGCTCGGCACCGGCGCCACGCCCGAGGCCAGCTTGAGATTGCTGGTTGGATTATGGGCCACACCCGCCCCCGCATTCTTGAGGGTGCGGACTTCACCCTCGTCAATGTGCACGCAGTGCGCGGCGAGCAGCTTGGCCTCCAGCACGTTGTGTTTCTTGACCCAGGGGATGACCGGCATCCCGTGTTCGCGCCGCGAGTTCTCCACCTCCAGCAGGGTTTCGGAGAGGTGCGTGTGCAGGGGCACGTCGAACTCCAAAGCCAGGGCCGCGCATGCCCGCAGGATTTCAGGTGTGCAGGTGTACGGCGCGTGCGGCGACACCGCTGGCACAATCAGCGCGTGCCCATGCCACTGTTGGATGAAGTCCCTTGCCAGCGCCAGTGAGTCCTCGTAGCTGCCCGCGTCCGGTGTGGGGAACTTGAGCACTGTCTGCCCGCACACCGCCCGCATCCCCGCCGCGGCCGTGGCCTCCGCCACCGCGGCCTCGAAGTAATACATGTCGGCGAAGCACGTGACGCCCGACCGGATCATCTCGGCGCAGGCCAGCCCCGTGCCCAGCCGCACAAAGTCTGGGTTCACAAACTCGCGCTCGACCGGCATCATGTAGCCTAATAGCCACACATCCAGCCGCAAGTCGTCGGCCAGGCCGCGCAACAGGGTCATGGGCGCGTGGGTGTGGGCGTTCACCAGCCCCGGCAGCAGCGCCTTGCCGCCGCAGTCAACCGTCTGTCGCGCTGCATAGCCCGCCGCCGCCGGTCCCACAGCCACGATCCGGTCGCCCGTTACCGCCACCGCCCCGCCACGGTGCAGGGAGTAGCTCTCATCCATCGTTAGAACCGTAGCGTTCGTCAACAGAATGTCGCAGTAATCGTCCATGGTTGCCTTTCTCGAGCGGGCTGGCGGGCGGCCGTCTGGCGGTGATTATACTGATTTGCCATCGTCTCCCCAACGTTTATAATCGCCTCCATGCCCAGAGACTATAGCCCGGCCGTCACGCCCCCGAACTTCGCGCGCCGCCCCGAGCTGGCCCTTGACGATGCAGGAATCACCGCGTTTCTAAGCCGCGCGCGCCTGGGCCACGTTGCCACTGCCTGGGACGGCCAACCCTTCGTCAACCCCACCACCTTCTGGCACGATGCCGGCAATCGCCGGATCGTTTTTCACTCGAACGTCGCGGGCCGTATGCGCGCCAACGCCGACCACGACGGGCGCGCCTGCTTCTCGGCCAGCGAATATGGCCGCTTCCTGCCATCCAATGTCGCGCTAGAATTCAGCGTACAGTACGAAAGCGTGCTCGCGTATCCTTGATGTTCGCATCCGGGGGGAGCTCCAAAACGAAGTCAACTGAAACGGTCTTGTCGGCGCGCACGCGCACGCGCTCCACGATCGCCTCGACGATCCGCCGGCGAAGCTCGAACTGTTTGAGGCGCAAGGCCTCGGTGCGCGGCTTGCCGCCGTTGAGCCACTCGGCGCCGGCGCGCAGATCCGCGCGCACTTTGTTGGCGAGCTCCATCAGCCGCGAAGCCCGGCCGCCCGATAACAGACTCTTGTCCTGCAGCTCACGCCGAAGGCCGGCTTCCTGGAAGCTCAGGGCGGCGAGCTGAGTCTCCATGTCGGTCTCGGTGATCGTGCCCTTGCGTCCCCAGGTGATGACCTTCTGCCGTTCCAGGGCCGCCTCGTCGAGGGCGCGCTCGAGCCGGGACACCTCGGCGTCGGCGTCGGCCTCCTGGCCGCGCAGTTCTTCGAGCCGCTTCTCCACCAGGGCGTTGAAGCGCGCGTCGTCGGAGATCAGCGTCCACACCTTCTCCCACAACAGGCGGTCGAGCTTGTCGCGCCCGATTGACTTGCAGCAGCCGGCAACGTTGGCGTAGCCGCGTTGGTGCAGCCGGCAGTGATAGGTGTTGTAGCGGCCGCCGTTGGCCTTGCCCCACTTGTCGTAGCGCTTGCGCGAGACGGCCGACATCTTCCACTCGCAGGCGGCGCAGTAGGTCACACCCAGCCCCAGGTAGTTCTCTTTAAGATTGTTGGCCGGGTGGTTGCGCTGGCCGGCGCGGCGCTCGACTGACTCCTGCCAGACCGCGGGCGAGATGATCGGCGGCACGGGCAGCTCGTGGACTTCGCCGTCCCACTTGAGCGTCTTGATGCCGGTGGCGTAGAACTCGTGGCGCAGGATCGCGTAGATGACGCAGTGCTCCCAGGCGTAGCCCTTGGCGCCGGCGCGGCGAGTCTTCTGCGGCACCGCGGCCTCGACCAGGCGCTGGCGGATCTCGCGCACGCTCACGCCCTTGGCGTACCAGGCGAAGATCTTGCGCACCCATTTGGCCTCGGCCGGCTCGATCAGCCACTGGCCGGCCTCCAGGCGGTAGCCGAATGCGATCCCGGTGTTCCAGGCCTTGCCCTGGCGCAGCCGGCCGGTGACGCCCATCATCAGGCGATGGTGCTTGGCTTCGAGCTCCAGGCCGGCCGCCCAGGCCTTCACCGGCGCCGTGCTCAGGTCGTAGTGCTCCTTCACCAGCTCCACGGCGATCAGCTTGTCGCGCACGCGCTCGGAGATGTCGAGCATGGCGCGGTTGACGCCGCGGTACAAGCGGTCCTCGCGCCAGGCTATCAGCACGTCGAAGGCGCCGGCGTCGGCATCCTTGAGCATGCGCTTCCAGGCGGGCCGGTCGGCGCGCGTGCCGCTGGGCTCCACCGTGCGGCCGCCGGCGCGGTAGCGCTCCGTGTCGCGGTAGACGGCGGCGACGGTGTAGCCGCGGGCGGCGCAGTGGGCGCGGGCGTCCTGCTCCTGGGCGGTCGGGCTGGCCTTCTCGCCGTCCGCCTGCTTCTCGGACGACACCCGCACGTAGATCGCGGCCCGCTTCAACGGCGACCCTGCGTGAGCATGGCAGCAATCAGTCGCCGCTGCTCTTCAGTGATCGAGCGCCTTACGACTTGCAGCCGGCGTTCGCTCTCGGCGATCCATGCCGGGTCCTTAAATATCCGGTCGCAGGCTTCGTTGAAGTGCGCCATAGGATCGATCTTCAGTGCGGGAATCGGTTCGGGGCGGGGCCGGCGTGACTGGGTGCGTCTCTTGTTCATAGGCTTGTCTCCGCAAGCTCAGACGGGCGGATTATCTGTGTTGCCCTTCCGTGTTGTGTTGAGTTGTTGTGTTGTGTTGGCACCGCGAAGGCCACGGCTGGCGGATCGTCACCGGCGGGGTAGGGCAGGGCGAGGCTGCCGCTGCTGAGCTCGTCGGCCAGGCGGCGGTAGTTCCACCCCGGTGCCCACGCCGTCGCCCGCCCCTTCCTGCCCGGCAGCGCACGCTCGGCCAGGACGCCGGCCGACTTCAGGAGCTGAGTGAACGTGCGCCAGTCCGGATCGCTCACCACCGCCGCGCCTTCGGCTCCCAGATCGCGGATCCCGAACCCGTAGCGGTCACCCCACCAGGCAAACAAGCGCACCGCGTGCCGCCAGGCGTGCTCACGGCTGGGGGCGCTCACCTGGTGCTCGACAATCACGGGCGGCGCGTCCAACAGGCCCGGCAGGGGATAGACCCGGTAGCCGTCGCCGGGCTGCCACTCGGCCCAGTGGCCGGGGGCGAGAACCTTAAAGGCTTCGCGCGCGATCGCGGCCTGGGCGCGCTGGTACTCGACGACCACGTAGGCCAGGCCGCGCACGGCCACCACAACACAGAACACGAAGGCCAGGGCGGCCAGGGCGGCGACGGTGGTCCAGCGGAGCCACTCCCAGAACGCCCCGGCCGACTCGGACCGTGCCTGCCGGCTGGCGGCCTCGACTGAGTGCAGCGCTGCCTGCGTGCCGACGGCCGCGGCCGTGGGCGTCTGGGCGGCGCTGGTGGCGCGGGCGGTGTCCGTGCGCACGGCGGCCGCGTCGGTAGCCAGCGCCAGGCCCGCGCCCTGGGTGAGCGACAAGGCGGCGCGGGTCTGCTCGACGCTCAGCGACTCGCGGGTCTGCTGAGCGGCCGCGGTGGACGTGGCGCGGGCGGCGAGCTCGCCGGCGGTGGCCACCGCGCCCTGCGTGGCGACGGCGCGCGCCGTGGACGTGGCGTCGAAGATGATCTGGCCGGCCTCTTCCGGGCCCACGTCGCGCATGATCGGCGTGACGGGCACATAGACCGGCGCCGGCGCGCACGCGGACAGGGTGGTGAAGGCGATCAGGACGATTGAGATGCGGAACATGCGATCAGGATAGCGAATCAGAAAGGTCCCGGCAAGAGTTATGGACTTGTCAACGCAAGGCCAGACGGATCGTCCCTCGGGAACTAAAAGCGCCGGCGAGATCTCTCCCGCCGGCGCTTCGGCGCCACACTCGCCTGACAGCCATGCCAAAGCCACTTGCGGCGCAGTGACAGAAACGCTCAGCCGCCCGGCAGTTGACTCTCGCAGTCGGATTGCAGCTCCTCCACCGCCAGCCGGCGCACGATCGCGGCCAGGGCTTCGACCAGGGCCGGGGGCGGCTCGGCCGGGACTTCCAGGGCGGCCGCTTGCTCGGCGCTGTAGCCTTCAGGGGGCAAGAGCAGCAGGAGGGGCAGGGGGGCGGCGGTCACGGCTTGGGGCAGGGGCGGACGATCACGGCCGATGGAATGCGGCTCACGCGGCTCGGGTCCGCGGCGAACGTGACATGCAGCTGCCCGCCTTCGGCGAAGACGGGCTCAGCGTCGGTCAGGGCGACGGCCGGCTCACCCGTATCCGGGTGGTAGTAAATGTTGTGCGGCGGCCGCTGGCCGGCGCCCAGCGAAACGGCGAAGTCCAAGGCGGGGGCGGTCTCCTTGAACATTGCCAGTGGGATGCCGGCGTCGGTGGTCCGGGGATCCTCGCCGGCCAGGTCGAAGTACACCGCGATCACGCAGAGCCAGAGCTGCTGCTTGGACTTCTCAGGACGCGCGATATAGTGCAGACGCATGGTGATCCTTTCACAAAGGCGGCGCGGGCTGGGGAGGAGAAGGTGCCACTTCTGACCCAGCCCGCGCCACGGTCGGCGCTGGGGTGCGAACCCAGCCCTAAGCTCGACCACCCCCCTTCTGATCGTCGCGCGCGGCGGTGAGCCTGGTCAGGGCTTCATGCACCGCGGCAACGTTGAACTCCACGCGCTCGCGCCAGGGCAGCTCGTCGCCGGCAAAGCGAAGCGGGGTGATCGCGCCGTCCACCACGGCGACGCGGGTGCACCCCACCTGCTGCTTGTGGCAGGAGCACGTGGGCCGGAGATAGGCGATGTGGCCGGCCAGGGCATCGAGCGGGCTATGGCCGCGGCCCACTTGTTCCCAGTACCGCAGGCCGTTGGCCGGAGCGCCGCACACGAAGCAGTGATAGACCGGGCCGAACTGGAATGGCGGGGCGGCCGGCTCACTCTCACGGGTTGCGATGGCAAGGTCAGAGAAGGCGCTCATGGTCAGCTCGCAGTCGGCGCCGGCAGCTGCCGGGCGGTCAGGATGAAGTTCACGCACTCGGCGGGCTGGCCGGCGATGCTCTTCAGCGTGAGCTCGGCGCGGCCCATGCGGTACAGGATTGGACTCAGGACCAGGCTGATCTGGCAGTGCCAGCAGCCGCAACTCACTTCATCAGCCCTGACAACCGCGGCGCTTTCCGGCTGCGGCGCGTCAATGACCAGCTCGACCTCGACGACCTGCTCGAACGAGAGTGTCGAGCGCAAGTAGTCCATGAAGTTGTCCCAAGAGCGGGCTCCCCACTCTTGGTTGGCGGCGGCCTCGGCCATGTCTGAGATTTCTGCAAGGAGGGTGGTTGCGTTCATCGTTGGCGTCCTTTCTGTTGGGCGAGTCACAGGGCGGCGGATAGGTTGATGCGGGCACGTGCCAGCGCGTGGCTGACTGAGCTCCGGCTCAGGCCGAGGCGCTCAGCGATGACGGATGGATCGTCACCGGCCGCGGCCAGGCGGACCACTCGCCGCTGCACCGCCGGCAGCGCATCGATCGCGCGCTCGATCTCGGCCAGGCGTTCAGCTTGCAGGATGGCGTCTTCGGGGGTGGGGGAGTCGGACGGGACGAATTCGTCGAAGGCGCTGACGGGTTGGCCGTCTTCGGGATCGAGCGTGTAGGGCTCCGCGCCAACGTACTTTGTGTAATTGCGCCCGCGTTCGGCGTAGTGCCGGCGCGTCCAGGCCGCGCGCTTCACGTGGAAGCCCGGCGCCTGGCCGGCAAAAGTGGGATCGGCCGCGGCGACTTCGAGCAGCCGCAGGCACATGAATTGCCGGGCGTCGTCGTCGCCACGGGCGAACTGCGAGATGCGGTTCGTCAAAAGGGGGTGGGTGAGA
>CAZCEC010000035.1:45751-61217 GCA_964497615.1 uncultured Anaerolineales bacterium
TGCCGGGTGGTGGGTCCGCCCTGAAACAACAAGGGCCACCGGAGTCGGTGGCCCTTGTGATAAAATCCACGTAGGGCGAAGGCCGCTCATCCCGGCTTAGCTCTAGGGCCGCCGCGGAGTTCCAAGCTCCTCGTCGGCCCGCTCAGGGGGTTGTTTTGTCCCCTGTCGGTCAAATCATACCATGAAAATTACCCCTTGGGAATAGCCAATTTCCGGCCGCGTTTCTTGCCCGCCTTGCTCAGGTGCTTTGCGTGGGCCAGGGCGCCGGCCTTGGACACTTGCCACACGTCGCCCCACTTGCGGGCTTTGAGCTTGCCGGCCTCGGCCCAGCGGCGTACCTGGCGCACCGTGTAGCCCGTCAACTCGGCAGCCACCGCCGCCGTGATCCAGTCGTCATTCGTCACGCGCCCGATTGTACTCCCCGCGCGGCCGCGGGCAAAGCTAGGTTTCACTATGCTATATGGTAGTGCGGATTGCGGATTGCGGGCCAGGACGGGCGTCGCGCCGCCACTCCGTGGGTTGGGTCGTCAATGCGCTCAGAAATCGCTCCTGGCGAATCGGCCTTCACGGAACCCCTTGTTTTCAAGCACTTGTCCGGTCCGATTCCTGAGCTTCCAAGACGCCCGCCCAACTCTCGGACGGCGAAAGCACCGCGCCGCCGTCCATCCAGTAGATCGCGTCTTCGCCGGCGCCCTGGGCATCCACGTCTGAGAACTGCTGCTTCAATTCTTCCAGTGTCAATCCAAACCGGACCGCCGCGGTTTGGGCACGCAACAGCTCCCAGTTATTGGTCTTCCGAGAGTCGAAGTGTGGCAGCTTGCCCTTGAGCGCCAGCAGCCGCGCCAGCTCAGCCTTGATCTCGGCGTCCGTCCTTTTCTTGGTATCCGTGCTCATGCTCGCTCCTCTCGATGGTGAATGGATCGAGAGAAGAAACGCCGGCGCCGCGTGCAATTGCGCTGCATCTCTGTGAGCGTAGGTCCACAAACCCAGAGCCACGCCACGGCGCGGGCGGGTCAACGCACGTGGCCGCGGAGTGCGGGCTGGTGGGCCCACGGGGGCGGGCCGGCGCTGTGAACTTGTCTCCCTAACGGTTGACGGCAAGCGGCGATATTTAAGATTCAACGCGCACGATCTGCGCTATAGTGCTTCTGTCAGTTTCGACAGTCTGACAGGACAGCCACCAAGCGCATACCGGGAGAGCATAGCGCGACGCAAGTCGTGCTCTCGGTATGCGTTTTTGGGTGGCTGTTGTCGTTGTGGGGAAAGGAGTCGGTATGCGCGTCGCGTTGAACGCAAGTCTGGATCCAGAGTCGAAGGCGGAGCTGCAGCGCCTGGCCGAAGCCAACGGCCTCGGCGTAAGCGCCATGCTACGTGTGCTGATCCATCGCGCAATCGGAGACAACCAGGGCGACGTGCCCGGCGTGCGGTTGCCGGCGGACGGCCACTGCCTGGTGGTGTGGACCGCCGAAGATGACCCAGCGGACTCGCGCTGGGAGATCCCGCCGGCCGACCCCACCGACGCGCCGCCGGTGGGCGATCTCGACGCGATGCGAAAACTATCGCGCCGCGCCAAGGACAAACCGTGGCCGGCGAAGGCCATGGCGGTGCGAACGTGAGCGACGCATCAACGATCCTTTCTGCGCGCCCGGTGATCCGCCGTCCGCTGCCGGTGCGCATGTGGCGCGAGTCCACGTGGGCGGTGCTCGCCGACGCGCTGGCCGAGGCGGCGGCGTGTGCGCGCGAAGACGACGCGCTGGAGGGGCAGGGGGGTGACGAGGTGCGAAGTGAGCCAACCGCTGAGCGCTGACGCGCGCCGCCTGTTCGAACTCCTGTGGCCGAAGGGCGGCGGGGTGTCGTACTACTGGCACGCGAAGCGCTCCGCCTGGTTCGAAGCCGGCGCTCCGCCTGATCTGCCCGCCGATGACGATGTCTACTTTGGCGTAAACCTGGTCGGCGAGGCGCGCGCACCGAACCAGCGATCCACGAAGGCCACAATCACGCACCTGGCCGCGCTGATCGCCGAGTTCGACGCCAAGGACTTCGACGGCAGTCTGCAACAAACCCGCCGGCACGTGGAGACACTGCCCATCCCGCCCAGCGCGGCCGTGATGTCGGGCGGCGGGATTCATGCGTACTGGCCGCTCATCTGGCCGGTGCCGGTCAACGACGAAACGCGCGACGGCCTGGTGCGCACCCAGCGGTGCTGGGTCAAGTACGTCGGCGGCGACGGCGGCGCGAAGGACATCGCCCGCGTGCTCCGCGTGCCCGGCACGCTCAACGCCAAGTATAGCCCACCGCGTCTTGTCGAGCTGCTCTGGCTGGATCGCGACTACTTTTTGCTCGATTGCCTGGTCCAGCGGCTGGACACGTTCGCGCCGTCCGAGACTGCCGGCACATCTCCGACCGTGCCGGCGCCGATGCCTGAGCGCGGGCGGACGCAGATCAGCGATCGCGGGCGCGCCTACGGCCTGGCCGCCCTGGAGAATGAACTGCGCCGGCTCGCAGTCATCAGCCGCGGCGGCCGCAACGATGCGTTGAACAAAGCCGCGCTGAAACTCGGCGCGCTCGTCGCCGGCGGTCTGCTGGACCAGGTCGAAGTCGCACGCGGCCTCTACACGACCGCCCTGGCCATGGGGACCGACCACAGCTTCACGGACTCATCAATCCGCGCCACTATCCGCAGCGGCCTCGCGGCCGGCCTGCAAAATCCGCGAGGCATCCCTGATGACAATTGATCCCCTCCTGGCGTCCGACGACGAGCTCTTCGGTGATCTGCCCACCAGCGCCGCCGAGGTCTATGCCAACCAGGCGCGCACACTGGGCAACGCGCTCGAGCCGCGCGAGCAGCTGCCGGCAGTCGTCAATGGTCTCCTGCAGCCGGGCGGGCTGTACCTTCTCTACAGCTCACCGGGCCAGCTTAAGACAATGCTGGCGATCGACCTGGCGATGAGCGTGGCGCTGGGCGAGCCGTGGCTGCCAGGCGTCGGAAACGATCCGGCGCCCGGATTCTCGGTGATGCAGGGGCCGGTGCTATGGGTGGACCAGGACAACGGGCGGGACGTGATGGACGAGCGCGTGGCGGCCATGGGGCGCGCCTACGGTGTTACCGACGCGCCGCTGTTCTATCTGAGCTTCCCGCTGCCCGGCATCGCGGCCTCGCGCGGCCTGACGGCCCTCACTTTCTACGCCCGCTCGATCAACGCCAGCCTGGTGATCTTCGACAACCTGCTCCGCGTCGCCGGCGTGCGCGATGAGAACGCCGCGGAGATGGATCTTGCGATGGGCAACCTGCGGCTCTTCGCAGAGGAGACCGGGGCCGCGGTGATCGTGATCCACCACCGGCGCAAGGACACCGCCGGGCGCGAGGGCGACTCGATCCGCGGCCACGGGTCAATCGAAGCATCGCTTGATGCCGCCTTCCTGGTGACACGCGAGGACGACATCGCGACGGTGAAATGCACGAAGGCGCGGCGGCGGCCCATCGAGCCCTTCGCCGCGCGCTGGACCTATGAGTTGGCAGACGATTCGGACTGGTTGTTCAGCGCCCGCTTCTGGCGATCCAGGCTGACTGACAAGCGCCAGGAAGCCGAGTCGGCAATGCGCGCTGACATCCTGGCCGCACTTGAGGACGGCCCGAAAAGCACGAGCCAGATCGTTGGCAGCGTCGGCGGCCGCAAATCGGACGTGGTCTCCATGCTCGTCATAATGCGGGATGAAGGCGCGATCGTTTGCGAACCAGGGCCGCGTGGCGCAAAGATCTATCGCCTGCCATGACCTGTTCCCACCTGTTCCCACCTGTTCCCGGAACAAGTCACCCCGACCTGTTCCCTGTTCCCACCACCTTAAGGTGGGAACAGGTACAGGTGAACTGACTGAAAGCGAGAGAGGATCAAATGGCTGGGAACGGGTCGATTGAAGACTTGTCAGAGCAAGCTCAGCCCTGGTCCCGCCAGCCCGGCGAGCCGGCCGCCTGGTACCGCCGCTTCGCGGAGCTCTACCTGGCGCAGCGCGGCCGGCGCTCGATCCTGGCCGCCGCCAACTCGGAGCGGGACCGAAAGGGGCGCAAAGGGACCGACAGTCTGACGCCGAGCTGGCGCCGGGCTTCTGAACGCTGGCGCTGGCGCGAACGGGCCGCGGCCTACGACGCGGACCAGGCCAACCAGGTGATCGCGGAATGGACGCGCCGGCAGGTGCAGCAGCGCGAACGTGAATGGGATATGGCCAGCCGGCTCTACAACCGCGCGATGGAAATGGTCCGCTTCCCGATCGCGCGGGTCACCAACTCGGAAGACGGCAAGACGACCGTCATCGAGCCGGCCGGCTGGCGCCTGCGGGATGCGGCCGTGATCGCCGACACCGCTTCGAAGCTGGCGCGGCTGGCGGTGGGCATCGAGACCAACCGCGAGCTTGCTGAGGGCGATTGGCGCGCCGAGGTCGTCGATCTGATCCGCGCCGGCACCGTGGACTATGCCCTGGTGGCCGGCGAGCTGGGCGACGACCTGGCCGAGAGCCTGTTTCGTCTCGCCGGCGTGCCGATCATGCGCCAGCCGCCGCAGGCCGGCCAGGAGGCCGCGTGAGCCGCAAGTCGAAGCGCTTCTGGATCGCGTCCAAACCGCGCCCGGCAACCGACCAAAACCGGACCAAAACCGCACCGCCCGGCGTCTGCCGGCACCCGGCGGTGCGGCTGTACACCTGGTGGGAGACTCCGGACGGCAAAGCGCGGCCGGTGGGGCAGTACCAGCCTGGTGATGAAATGGGCGTCGGCTGCACCGCCTGCGGCGAAATCTTGCGGGGAGCGGGGTCAAAGGAGGCCCCTGAGACATGAACGACCGGATTTTGGGAACGGTGAAATGGTTTGATCGCGGCTTCGGCTTCATCGCCCGCGACGACGGCGAGAAGGACGTCTTCGTCCACTTCACCGCCATTCGCGGCGACGGCTATCGCAACCTGGAAGCAGGCCAGCGCGTCGAGTTCGGCATTGAGACGACTCCAAAGGGGCTGCAGGCCGTCGACGTGGCGGTGATCGTGCCGGCGGCCGGCTGAGCGGCGCGAACACATGATCGCCAGATCCCCCGACCCGAACGACGTTGACTCTCCGCCGGCTGCCGACACGCTGGTGACCGTGATGACCGTCAATGGCGCCCGGACGTTGACCTGGGCGCAGTACCTGGCCGAACGCGCCGCCCGCCGCCCGCCCGTGGCTGCGCCGACCCCGCCGCCGCGCGAGCCAACGATCCGGGCGCGCACGCACACGGCGGACTCGCGGACGGTGAAGCGGAGAGTTGAAGAGCTGGTACGCGCCGAGCTGGCCGATGCGCCGCCAAACGACGAGGCGTCGGTGCAGGTCGAATTGCAAAGGCGCACCGCTCTGATGGGCCGCATCATGGACGAAAGTGCAAAGCGCTCCAGCACAACCACCACCAGCCGGCGGAGGGTGGTCGTTCCTGCCGGGAACGACCGACGCAAGAACCGCCGCTGACCTTATCAAGGCAAACGCACAGGAGAGACGACGATGTCCACACCCGAAACGCTCACCGCTGGCATTGAAGCCTACCAGTCCGGCCGCGACGCGATCATGCGCGACTTGGACCTGAACGAAGACGGCAAGTCGCGCCAGATCGACGCGCTTCGTTCACAGGCGCTCGACTCGCTCACCAGGGCCGGAGACCAAATGTGGCGCGGGCTGGAGGCCCAGCACGCCGAAGTCGACACGCGGATCCGGCTCGAAGCTGGCAAGGTCAACGGCTCATTCGACTACCAGCGCCTGGCCTACGAGTCGGCCGCGCTGGCGTCAGCCGTGGCCGGCCGCGACTTGAAGGACGTGGAGAAGCTCTACGAGGATCTCCACCTGGCCGGCGACGCGCACCGCCTGCGGGCCGCGCGCGACACGCTGCCGGCGTTGCTGGCGCAGCGAGAAGGCGGCAGGGACGACGCGCGCCAGGTCAACAGCCTGGTGCAGCGCATCCAGCGCGACGCCGAAGCCGCGGCGATCACGCCGGCCATGCAGCAGGCCCAGGCCGACGCGGCGGCCGTGGTGGGGCGCATCGAGGCCGCGCACGCCGCAACCCGCAAGGTGATGAGCGCCTTCCAGATTTCGGGCGGGCTGTTCGGAGCGTCGCGCGACAATGCTCTGGTGCAGTGGATGAGCCGCGTCGAGTTCTCGCGCGAGCGCGTCGAGGGCGTCGGTGTGCCGAAGTACAAGGTGACCGCGCGGTTCCGGCCGGCAAGTCAGGATGGCGGCCGGTAGCGCCGGCTCAACTGGAGGCCACCATGCCGGCTTACTTGACGACTGAAGAAATCCAGGCCAGCCACGACGTGATGTTCGCGGACGTTGCCCTGCTCTGGTGGGGTGGTGGAGATGTGAGAGTCCGCTCGCTCAGCCTGGCCGAGGTGCAGCAGGCGCTGGCAGAGTCGAAAGGCGATCGCGTCGCGTTCACGCTGGCCGTGGCTGTGGTCGGCTGCCTTGAGCCGAAGTTCGAGGCGGCCGACGCGGAATGGCTGGCGAGCAAAAACTTCTCGGCAGTCTCCGCGATCGCCAAGGAAATCTGCCGGCTCAGCGGCATCGACTGGTTGAAACTCTACTAGCCGGGAGCGCGCCGGCCGCGCCGCCGCCAGGCGGCAGCAGCCGGCGTTGACAACCACGGGGGGCGCGGCTGGCGTGGATCCCCCCGCGCCAGCCGCGGGGACGGTGCATAAGCTTGTGTTGGCAAGGACAGAGAGGCGGTGCGTGAATGACCGAGTTAGCTTCGCTGTACGCGATTCTGAAAGCAGATGTCAGCAATCTCCAGGCCGGACTGAAGACTGCCCAAGCGGAGATCGCCAAGACCGCCCAGGGCGTGAAGACCATGGGCGCGCAGACTGCGGCCAGCGCGGGGCAGGTCAATAACAGTGTCAATACCGCTTCGCAAGGCATCAGCCGTATGGGCCGCGATGTCGCTGGAGCCACGGCCTCGGCCCTCGGCCTCCAACTTGGTGTCGCCGGGGCGACGGCGGCGGTGGTCAAGTTCGGGGCCTCGTCGGTGCGGGCGGCGATGGACTTCGAGCAGACCGAGATCGCGTTCACCAGCATGCTTGGCAGCGGGACGCGGGCCAAGGCGTTCCTGGATGACCTGCGCGATTTCGCCGCGCACACGCCGTTCGAGTTCACCGGGCTGACTGAGGCCAGCCGGCGGCTGATGGCCTTCGGCTTCGAAGCTCAGCAGGTCATTCCGATGCTGACCAACATCGGCGATGCGGTGGCAGCCATGGGTGGCGGCGCCGCCATGATTGACCGCGTGACACTCGCGTTCGGCCAGATGTCCGCCAAGGGCAAGGTCAGCGCGCAGGAGATGCTCCAGCTCACCGAGGCCGGCATCCCGGCCTGGCAGTACCTGGCCGACGCCATGGGCCTGAGCACGGCCGAGGTGATGAAGCTGGTCGAGCGCGGCCTGGTCCCGGCCGAGGCAGCCATTGCCGACATCCAGGCCGGCATGCAGGGCGACTTCGGCGGGATGATGGCCGACCAGATGGACACGGCCGCCGGCGCGGCCAGCAACTTCAACGACGCGCTGACCACGCTCAAGACAAACGCCGGCGAACTGGCGATCAATGCCGGCCTGACCGACTTCATCAAGGGCCTGACGGGCCGCGTGGAGGCAGCCAACGCTGTCTTTGAAGCCTTCGAGGCAGGCGCTTTGAATGTGGTCGAGGCCGTGGGTCTGCTGATCTCGTTGGGCGGCATGGGCTTCGATCCCAGCCAAGAGCTGGCGGCCGCCGAGGCCGCGATGGACGAGCTGATGGCGACCACGCTGGAAACGAGCAAGGCCCAGGGCGACGCAGCCCTGGTCATCCAGGACCTGACCGCCCGCTACGGGCTTCTCACTGCCGCGAAGCTTCAGGACATGTATATCAGCGGCGAGCTCACCGAGGCCGAGATGAATACCATCCTGGCCGCGATGCTGCACGGTGAGCACCTGGAGCAGCTGATCGCGCGGTTCACCAACGGCCAGCCGGCGGCGGACGCCTGGACGGCGCGGCTGCAGGGTATGGCCGACCGCTACGCGAGCATGACGCCGGTCATCATCGAAAACATGAATGCGGCCGATGCGTGGGCGGATCGCCTGCAGGGGCAGGCCGACGCCCTGGGCGTGGCCACGGAGGCAAACTACGACTGGGTCACGAGCGCGGAGCGCGCAGCCGCGGCGCAGGCCGAGGCCAACCAGCTTCTGATGCAGGCGGTGGATGCCGGCATGTCCGGCGCGATCTCGACGGCCTGGGACGAATACAACACGACGATCGCGGAGACTCAGGCGGGACTTGCCGAGCTCAGCGCTGAGATCAACCGCTACCAGTCCATGAACGGGCTGACCGTCACCGTGACGCACGAGGCAACCCGCTCGATGGCCGAGGCCAAGCTGGCCGCGATCGGGCAGATCGAAGCCTACGAACGTCTCCAAACTGCGCAATCGAATCTGAATGACAACACCGATCCCGAGAAGCAGTTCACGCTCAACAAGTCGGTGCTGGAGGCTCAGGTAGCGTTTGAGAACGCCAGCGAGCGCGCCCAGCAATACGGCGCCAGCTTGGGTTCGTCAGAGACATTTATTACCAACTACGACTCCAAGCTGACGGAGCTCAGGGGTGAAATCGACGAACACAACGCGGCTCAGGTAAGGGCTCGGCAGGCCCTGCACGAGACAACCGCCGCGTTCATCATGCAGCAGATCGCGGGCAACCTGACGGCCGACGGCTACCTGCTCATGGCCCGCAACCTGGGTCTGATCGACGAGGCCAGCTACAACCTAGCCACCGCATTGCAAGAGCTGACCGTCAAGTACGACATCAACAAAGATGAGGCGATCGACGCCAGCGAGGCCACGCACGGATATTGGCTGGAGGTGGCCCGGCTAAAGGGCGAAGTGGATGGGATGCAGACCACCAAGGACTTCTGGCTTCGGTTCCACTACACCTACGACGGTATGATGCCCGACCAGGTGCTAAGCGACGCCATGAGCAATCCCGGCGGCGCGCCGATCCCGATGGCCCACGGCGGCTCAGGCGTGGTCACCAGCCCGACCCTGTTCCTGGCCGGCGAGGCCGGCATGCCCGAAGCCTTTCAGTTCACGCCGATGTCTGGCGGAGATTATGGCGGTGGGGGCGGCGGCGGGGGCGACTGGGGCATTCAAGTTCATGGGGACCTGGTGGTCAACGTCAACGGGGCCGGCGACCCCCGCGAGGCGGCCGCGGCGGTGATCGAAGCGATGCAGGACCGCGGCCTCATCTCTAAGAGCTTGCGAAGGTAAGGCCAGCCATGCCGACAGCAACCTACACACTCGAAGTGGATTGGGACGGCGACGGCGCCTTCGAAGGCGGCGCGGAAGACGTGAGCGCCGACTGGCTGAGCGCCACGATCGCGCGCGGGTTCGCCGATCCCCTGGCCCGCGTGGCAACAGTCGGCCGGGCGGACTTCGTGCTGCTGAACGCCGGCCAGGACTACTCGCCGCCGGCGAATGCGGACGCGCTGCCCCGCCGCGAAGTGAAGTTCACCATGGACTACGCCAGCACGCCGGTGGTGCTGTTCAGGGGGTTCATCGAGGACATCCAGCCCAGTTCGGGGCCCAGGCTGGACCGGCGCGCCACACTGCGGTGCGTGGATGCGCTGGCCCTGCTGGACGCGGAAGAGGGGCGGATCCCGCTGCTGGAGTCTGTCACGGCCGACACGATCATCGAGGCCGTGGTCGATACGGTCTACACGCCGCCGGCGACGAACTACGAGCCGGGTAAGAGCCGGTTCCCGTTCTCGTCCGACCGCTGGACTTCGGCCGCCGGCCTGACGGTTGGCCCGACCGCCAACGGGCAGGGGCGCCGGCCGCCGACTGAAGCCGGATCGGCCGCCCAGAAGATCCTCGACGCGTGCTCAAGCGACTGGGGGCGGTTCTTCATCTCGAAGGCCGGCGCGCCGACGTTCTTCAACCGCCACCACATGCCGCTCGACACTGCGATCGAGCTCACGCTGAGCGACGACATGAAACGCCTCGGCTACAGCAAGTCGGTATCGCAGGTGTACAACCTGGTCGAGGTCACCTGCCACCCGCGGTCGGTGGGGCAGGTGTATGAAGTGCTTGGCCGGATCAGTCAGGGCGTCGCCCCCCGCATCGAGGCCGGCGAGACGCAGACCTTCACGCTTTCATTCCGGGACCCGGCCACCGGGGATGCGGTGGGCGGCAAGGGCGTGCTGACGCCGGTGTCCGGCACCGACTACGCCGCGACCGACGACGAAGCCGGCGAAGGGACCGACGTGACGGCCAGCGTCTCGGCCAGCCTGAGCGTGTACGGCGACTCGGCCGAGGTCGAGCTGGAGAACACATCGGGCGACGCGGTTTACATCCAGCAGCTTCAGGTGCGCGGGTACGCGGTGCGCGTGCGCGAGCCGGTCACCATGCGGGCATCCGACGGCACGAGCCAGGCCGCCTACCAGAAGCGCAAGCTGCCGATCGACGCGCCGCTGCTCAACTCGCAGCACGTGGCGCGCCGCCTGGCCGAATACCTGCTCGACGTGTACAAGACGCCGCGGAACGTCGTGCGGGGCGTGGAGCTGCTGGCGAACCGGAGTGCCGCTTTCCTGGCGGCCGCGCGCGACCTCGAGCTGCTGGACCGGGTGGTGGTAAGCGAGTCGCAGACGGGCCTGTCGAGTTATGCCGCGCATGTCATGGGCATGCGGCACACCATCCCCAACAAGCATCAACACTGGGTCAGCCTGGACCTGGAGACGGCCTACACGGTGGGTCAGCCGTTCCGGCTGGACAGCAGCGCCTTGAACAGCGGCCACGTGCTGATCTTCTAGGCTTGCCCCCGCAAGGCCAGAGCGCCGGCCGTCAATCCCCGGCGCCGGCGGCGTTTCTGTCAGACGCCATGAAGCGCAAACGATCCAACCGGCCTCGCTTCACGCGGCGCGAGATGGACGCCTGGAAGCGGCTGCCCACCACCGACGACCCGCGCCCCTGGCGGCGGCTGGCGTGCGCGATGCTGTTGGGGGGAGCACTGGGCGCTTACGAGAAGGACCCGGACGACCTGGCGTGGGTGCAGAGCGACACGGCGCGCAAGCTCGCTGACCTGGTGGACCTGCCCGACTGGCCGCCGAAACCTGAGCAGCTGGCCGCGATCGGCGGCCGGCAGAACCTGCAGAGACTGGCGCACCTGTCCCGCGAGAGCGACGGCCGCGATCTGCCGGCGGAGCGGGACGAGCGCAACCGGCTGATCCGCGCGCTGCACCGCAAGGGGATGACGCAGGCGCAGATCGCGGAGCGCGTTGGCCTGGCCCGGACCACGATCTCGATGATCGTCAGGGCTGGCGACTGAGCCGCGCTAAGGCGCCTTGCCTGATTCGGGGACCGGCCCTATATTCTGGCGGGTGCAGCCGCTGAATTCCGGCGCCGCTCAGAGCGTGAGATAGAGACGTGACACATCAAGCATATACGAGCGTGGTGGCCTTTGGCGTTGTGCGCGTCCTGGCCGATCCGGCCGACCAGCGCGCGGCGCTCACCGGCCTGATCGGCAAGTATTTTCCGGCCATGCGTCCCGGCGCGGAGTTTCGCCCCATCACCGACCAGGAGCTTAAGCGCACCAGCGTCTATGCCCTGGCCATCGAGAGTTGGAGCGGCAAACGCAATTGGCCCGACCGCGCCGAACAGAGCGACGAGTGGCCCGCTTTGGCCGAGGGGTGGTTGGCGTGACACCCAGCCCGATGCGCGCGGTCGACATCATCACCAAGAAACGCGACGGTGGCGAGCTCTCCCAGGCCGAGATCGAGTTCTTCATTACCGGCCTCGCCGCCGGTGACATTCCCGACTATCAGATTTCAGCCTGGCTGATGGCCGTCTACTTCCAGGGCATGACGCCCCGCGAGACTACCCACTTGACGCTGGCGATGGCGGCCTCCGGCGACATGCTGGACCTGAGCGACACCGTGGCCCTCGCCGTGGACAAGCACTCCACCGGCGGGGTCGGGGACAAGGTGACACTGGTCGTGGAGCCGTTGGTGGCGGCCTGTGGCGTGCCGGTCGGGAAGATGTCGGGGCGAGGCCTGAGCTTCTCGGGCGGCACTGTTGACAAGCTGGAGTCCATTCCCGGCTTTCGCACAGCTCTGACGACTGACGAGTTCAAGCGCCAACTCCGCGAGATTGGCGTGGTGCTCACCGGCCAATCCGCCAATCTCGCCCCCGCTGATGGCAAGCTCTATGCCCTGCGAGACGTCACGGGCACCGTCAACTCGACCCCCCTCATTGCCAGCAGCGTCATGTCCAAGAAAATCGCGGCTGGCGCGCAGGCCATCGTGCTGGACGTTAAGACCGGCACCGGCGCTTTCATGCCCACCGTCAAAGCCGCCACGCAGCTAGCCGAAATGATGGTCGCTATCGGCAAGCACGCCAAGCGCCGCGTCGTGGCCGTGATCTCCGACATGAACCAGCCCCTGGGCCACGCCGTGGGCAATGCCCTGGAAGTGCGCGAGGCGATTGACACCCTCCACGGCGGCGGCCCCGCCGATTTCCGCGAGCACTGCCTGGTCGTTGCCGCTCACCTGCTGCGCCTGGCCCGCGTCGCCCGCTCTGAGAAGGCGGCTCGCGCCGCCCTCGAAGCCGCGCTGGCCGATGGCGGCGCCTGGGCCAAGTTCCGCCAGCTCGTTAGCGCACAGGGCGGCGATGTATCAGTGATCGACGAGCCCAGCCGCCTCCCCACCGCCCGCCTGATTGAGACCGTGCCGTCACCGCGCGCAGGCTATCTTTCACGCGTGGACGCCCGCGAGATTGGGCTTAGTGCCGTGGACCTCGGCGCGGGCCGCGCCACCAAAGCCGACTCCATTGATCACGCTGTCGGCCTCCTCATCCATCACGAGGTCGGCGACAAGATCGCCAAAGGCCAACCACTCTTCACCATCCACGCCAACGACGAAGCCCGCCTCGCCGCCGCCCGGGAGCGCGTCCTGGCCGCCCACGCCTTCCGCCGCGAGCGCGTCAAGCGGTTACCATTGTTCTACAAGGTAGTCGACTGATGGCCTATGCACTGGTGTTCATCGTGACCGGCCTATGTCTCTGGCTGACGCGCCACCTTATCTACTGGCAATACAAGCGTGGGGCATTGACGGCAGGACGCTTCGCCATTACGTTTGCGCTGGGCTGGAGCTTGTCGATATCGGCTTGCTACTTTCTTGGACTGACAGTTGTGGGTGGCGTGGTGCTTGACAGGGGCCTAACGGCTCTAGGGATTGGCTTGGGACTGGCCAATCTGGTAGTTGGCTTAATAGTAACCTATGTACTCTATCGACCGTTCATGCGCATATTGGCGCGGCTCCTTCGAATGCGCCGGCCAAGTGCGTCGCCACCCGACTAACCTCAACTTCACCGCCTGGATACAAGCTCTCCCTCCCATTGATACACCCATCCCTGCCTGTTTATCCAGTCTCCGTCCGCGTCAAACGCAATGGTGCCGCTCAGCCCTCCAAAACTGATCTCGCCCAACGCCGCCGCCACGCCCGCCCGCGTCGGCTTGCCGCCCTCGGCCACGCTCGCCTCAATCGCCGCAAACAGCGTCCTCGTGGCATCATAGGCCAGCACAGCGCTCGCCCGCGGCTCCACTCCGTTGGACATGGCCCGGTAGTGCTCAGCAAATCCTGGGTCTGCGCTGTCGGCCGGGTAGGGAGCTGGCGACACAAATGTTGCGCCCTCCGCCGCCTCGCCCGCCAGCGCCGCAAACTGCGGCTGCCCCCACAGCGCCGGCCCAAACACCGCACCATCCGGGTCGCTGGCGCGAGTTTCGTATAGCCAGTCCAGGTCCTCCAGCGAATCGCACGGCGGCGGGCACTGCTGGGCACCTGTCGAGATCGCCGCCGCCTCCGCTTCCCGCGTAAGCCACAGGCGAAAAACGCCCTCAGCCAACTCCGGCGAGGCCGCCGTCGCCATCACCGGCAAGCCCCGCTCCACGTACACCGGCGCTGCCGCCACCGTCGTGGACTCCAGCCAATGCCCAATCACCCCCACCACTTCCGGCGCCACGCTCAGCTTGCGGGCTTGTTCCGCCGCCTGCTCCGGGTTCCCGGCGTCATCCACCGCCATCAGCGCCACGTTGTAGCCTGCCACGCCCCCCGCCGCGTTCGCCTCTCGCACCGCCAGCCGCACCGCGTAGATCACTTCGTACCCCACGTCGCGATACCGCCCCTCGAACGGCGCCACCAGCCCGATCGTCACCGTTGGCCGCGCAACCGGCAGGCATCCGGCCGCTGCCAGCACGACGATCAGCAGAACGATTCGACCAACATTGGCCGACGGCCAACCCCCGTAAGCGCGCAGCGGTCCATAACGGTCGGATTGCTCACGGTCCCTTCCGTCCTTCGTCTTTCGTCTTCCGCCCGCTCGCCAATCGTCGTCGCCGGTCGTCGATCGCAGGTACGCCCCGAGCCGAAGGCCCCCTGTGGGCTTGCGGGGTCGGTCGCCCCTTTTAACGGCACGCATTCGCCACATGCTCCTCAAACGTCACCGCGAACGCATGCCGCCCGCTGCCGTCGCACAGCGCCCGGTAGAAGTAGTAGCCGGTCTGCGCCGGCTGCGCCGCCGCCAGCAGCGACGCCAACCCCGGGTTCGCAATCGGCCCCGGAGGCAGCCCTGCCCCGGCATAGGTGTTGTAGGGGCTGGTGATGGACCGCAGGTCGATCCCCTCCAAACGCGGCCACCAGTCCGCTTCTGTGCCCAACGCATATTGCACCGTGGCGTCAATCTCCAGCCACTGCCCAATGGCCAGCCGGTTGTAGATGACCGACGCGATCATTGGGCGCTCGTCGTCCACCACCGCCTCGCGCTCGATCAGCGACGCGACCGTTACCGCCTGGTGCAGGGTCAGGCCGATGGACGCCGCCTGGGCCTCGTAATTGGCCGGCAGCCGCGCCTGGAAGTTCGCCAGCATCTTGTCAATGATCTCTGACGCCGTGGCATCGGGATGCAGCAGATAGGTGTCCGGAAACAGGTATCCCTCAAGCGATGCGGCTGCGGGGACGCTGGCCAGGAAGGGGTAGCTCGGCGCGCGCGGGCTATTGGGTCCGGTCAATAGCGCGAAATCGTCCGCCACGTCTTTGAAGACCCCCTGGGCCTCCAGCGCCACCGCAATCTGCTCGCGCCGCCAACCTTCAGTCACGCGCAGCCAGGCCTCGCGCGCTGTGGCATCCGTCAGCGCCAACGCCACCTGCGGGATCGTCATCGTCCGGCGCAAGATGAAGTCCCCCGCCTCTACCTGTCCATCCAGGCCCTGATAGCGCAGGTAGTAGGTCAACAGTTGCGCATCCGCGACTAGGCCCAGGCCAGCCAGTTCGCTTGCCACTGCTCCGGCTGTCGTGCCTGGCGCCACCGAGAACAGCACCGGGGCATTGTCGGTTCCAGCCGGCTTGTTCAAGTCATCGGCCCGCGCGGTGAGGTAACCCAAGAGCACCGCCCGTTCCGCCGCG
>CAZCEC010000036.1:0-8689 GCA_964497615.1 uncultured Anaerolineales bacterium
ACGGTCAACAACGCCGACAAGCTCCCGCGCACCTTGCCCGACCGGCTGATCCCTGAAGTCGAGAGCCGCATCGCCGCCCTGCGCGGGCCGCGGCCCCGGCGCGCGCCCGGCAACCCGGTTGACATGGCCCTCATCGGCGTGAACGTGCTGCTGCTGCTGGTCATCGGCGGCATCGTGGCCCTGTATGTGATCCCATCCTATAGCGGCGTGGCGGCAGTGGATCAGGCTATTGAAGCGACCCGTGTGGCGGCTTTGGTCACCCAGGGCCCGCCGCCCGGCGAAAACGGCGACCGGCCCACGCCGGCCGAGTTAATGCAGGCCGAGTTCGATGCGCTGCCGGCCGGCGACGCGGCCGCGGGCCAGCTTGTTTTCCAGGGGGCAGGCGGCTGCACTGCCTGCCACTCGCTGGAGGCGGGCCTGGCGGGCGTCGGCCCGTCGCAAAGCGGCATTTCGCAGCGGGCCGCGACCACCAAGCCCGACTACTCGGCCCAGGCCTACCTCTACGAATCGATCACGAACCCGAATGCCTTTGTGGTGACCGGCTTCCAGCAGGGCATCATGCCGCAGACCTTCAAGCAGACGCTCACGCCGCAGCAGATCGCGGATGTGATCGCGTTCTTGATGACGCAGTAAGCCCCGGCGACCGGCGACCATTCACAGGATGAAACGCGAAGAGCTTGTGGCGGCCATTCGAGATGAACGCGCCCGGCTGGACGCGGCGCTGGAAGGGCTGACAGCCGACCAGATGCTCGCGCCGGGCGCAGCTGGTGAGTGGTCGGTCAAGGACATCCTGGCGCACCTCACCGCCTGTGAGGTGTACCTGCTCACCAGCCTGTTCAAAGCTCAGCGCGGTCAAAAGGCCGCCAAGCTGGAGTTGACGGAGGCCGAAGCCGAGGCCCAGAACCAGAAGTGGTATCGTGAGTACCGCGACCGCCCCCTGGAGAACGTGCTGGCCGACTATCACGGCGTGCACCGCCAGGTGCTGCGGGTGGTGGAGGGCTTGAAGGACAGCGAACTGGCTGCCCCCGATCCGTGGCAACACGGAAAGACTCTGGGCCACTATTTCAAGGATTGGGTGGTGGATCACGAGGCCGAGCACCTGCCGGACTTGCTGGCCTGGCGCAAGGCCCAGGCGCGGGGCAGCAACGGGGCGGGCTAGGGGTCCGGCCAGGGGCCGCCGGTTTGCAGGGCCTGGGAATACTCGCTCCAGCGGGCATCGTCGTGCCCGCGGATCTGAGCCAGAAACGGAAAGTCCTCGGGGGCAATGGTGAACCGCGCCAGCGGCGTCACCGGCTCGAAGCTGGCAAGCTGTGGCACCCGCACCTCATACTCACCAAATGGAAAAGGCGGCATCCGCACAAACGTCTCCGCCGGCAGCACATACACCGTGCCCGTGCGCCACGGCTGCTGGGCCAGCGCCTGCCGGCTGATCGAGAAGACGTAGAGCGGCTCGGTCTCCTGCCCGGCCTTGTCCGCCAGCCGGATGCAGGCGTTGGTGATGAGCATGGGGTGGCGCTCGCGGTCGATGACCGCAAAGAACATTGGCCACAGCCCGTCGCCGGCCGCGTAGACCGCCTTCTGGTTGCCAAACGGAATCTCGTCATTGGACTGGCGCGGCTCGAAGATGGCGATGTCGTCGCTGGGCGAGCCATGCAGGGCCAGCCCCAACTCATCCGAGAGGTAGCACAGGAACTGCCACTTGGGCGCGTCCAGGGAATAGGCGAGCGGGTTCCGGCTGCCATTGGCCAGGGCCGCCTGCCAATAGTCCGCAAACGCGGCCTTCAGCTCTGGCGTGGGCGGGGCGGCCGGGCGGGGGAGCCAGTATGAAGGTAGGCGCAAAGCACTCATGCGGGGCGCTCCTTGTCGCTCACGGCCATAGACTCCAGGTAGTCGTTCACGGAGTCGCGGAATGCCCGCTGCAGGGCGGCCAGGGTTTCACCCTCAAACGTCATCACGTCGCGGATAGCGGCACCCTTGCCATGGTAAAGGCCGGCATCAACATCGCGTACGTACGTGCCCTGATCGCCTTTGTAATGGTTTGTCGTAGTCATGCGCTCAGCCAGACTGATGTTGCCAGGGGAGACATTTCGCCAACCATTCAGCCTCTGGTATTATCATAGCAACATGACGACGACTGCAAGCCCCGATCCTGCCACCGCTCTGCCGCGCACCATCGCGGACACTGCTGCCGAATATGCCGCCGCCCACACCGGCGCTGTCGCCATCTGGCGCAACCAGGAAGGCCGCGTGCGCGCGCTGGACCGCGACCGGTTGGACCTGCTGCACCGTATGTCCACCAACGATCTCAACGGCCTGCCCGTGGGCGAGGCGCGGCAAACCGTGCTCACCACCCCCATCGCCCGCATCGTGGATGTGGTGTGGGTGCTTAACCGCGGCGAGACGGCCCTGATGCTGACGGGTGAGGGCCGCGCCACCGCAGTGCGCCGCTGGCTGGCCGGCTACATCTTTTACAACGACAAGGTCAAGTATGTGGATGCCAGCGCCGAGTTGGGGCAATTCGGCGTGTACGGTCCCCAGGCGGCGCAAGCGGCCGAGGCGCTGCTGCCCGGCGCGGCAGCCTTAGCGGAGAACCATTTTGTGGAGCAAGACGAAGTGATCGTCCTGCGCGGGCGGCCGCTGGCCGGCGATGGCTTCACCGTCATCGCGCCCGCCGAGCGCGCGCCGGAATTGTGGGAGCGGGCGCTGGGGGCGGGGGCCGTGGCCGCGGGCGATGAGACGTATGAGTTGCTGCGCCTGAAGGCGGGCCAGCCCGCCGCCGGCCACGAACTGACCGAGAACTACATCCCTCTGGAAGCGAACCTTTGGTCCGCGGTGAGCTTCAACAAGGGCTGCTACATCGGCCAGGAGATCATTGCCCGCATGGAGAGCCGGGGCAAGTTGGCGCGGCGGCTGGTGGGTCTGCGGCTCGATGCGCCGGTAGCCGTGGGCGCGGAGGTGCAGGCCGCGGGCGGCGGCGCGGCTGGCACCGTCACCAGCGCCGGGGTGCTGCCCGACCTGGGGCCGGTGGCGCTCGCATTCCTCAAGACCGCCCAGGCCGAGCCGGGCACGGCCGTGCGCGTGGGCGAGGCAGCCGGGACCGTCGCGTCCCTGCCCTTTGCCTAGCCCAGCTTAGGACGCAGGTTTCGCCGGTCCCGTCCCGGCGGCATAGACAAAGGCAGCGGCCAGCAGCGCCGCCCCCGCCGCTGCCCCAAACATCCCCTTCGCGCCGAGTTCATCCAACAGCAGCCCGCCGGCCAGCGCGCCCACCGCCGCGCCAACGCCGTAGCCGGCTGCGGTGAGCAGGCCCTGGGCCGTGGCCCGCAGACCCGGCGGGGTGTGCGTCTCCACAAAGCCGATGCTGCCCGTCAGGTGCGGCCCGAAGCTCATCCCATGTGCCAGGCAAGTGAGCAGGGCCACCAGGGGTGACGTGACCAGCGCCAGGATTGCCCAGCGCGCGGCGAAGAGGCCATAGGCCAGCAGCATGGCGCCGCGGACCCCCAGGCGCTTGAATATCATGCCGGAGAAGTAGAGCACGGGCAGTTCGGAGATAGCTGCCAGCGCGCCGGCCAGGCCCACCCAGGCGGGGCTGCCGCCCAATGCCACCAGGTGCAGGGGGAAAAACGCGTTGTAGATCTGCATGGTGGCGCCGATGAGGAAAACGCCCGTCAGGAACAGCATCAGCGCCCGCTGGCGCAGGAGTTGACCCAGCCCGGCGCGGAAGCTCAGTTGCACCACCGCGCGGCGCGCCGGCAAGCCCAGGGCCACCAGGCCCGCAGCCGCCAGGAAGATGCCATAGCCGTAGAACAGCCACGGCAGGCCCCAGGCCTGGAGCACGTAGCCCATGATCCAGGTGGCGGCGGTGAAACCCACCGAGCCCCACACGCGAATACTGCCATACGTCACGGGCGTGCCCTGCACCAGATCGAGCACGGCGCTGTCTATCAGCGCGACGATGGGGGTGGCAAAGAAGGCGCTGACCAGGGCCAGTGCGGCCAAGGCGGGCAGGCCGCGGACGGTGAGCATCAGCAGCGCCGGGATGATGGGGCCTAGGGTGGCCAGAGGCAGCAGCCAGCGATGGATGCGGAACTTGTCCCCCAGCAGGCCCCACAATGGGCTGGCCACCAGCAGCATGAGAGGCCACAGCGCAATCAGCAGGCCGATTTCGCCGCCGGTGAGGCCAACCTGTTGGAGGTACAGCGGCAGGTACGGGATATAGACGCCAACCGCGGCGAAGAAAAAGGCGTAATAGAGGCAGGCGAGGACCTGCGCCCGGTTCAACTTTACGACTTGCCGACGGTATGCAGCAGGATAAAGTTAGCGGGCACCAGCTTGGAGGGCGGCAATCCGGCGATCACAATCACCTGCTGGCCGGCGCGCACGGGAGAGTCGTACAGCATGCCGGCCTCCACGTGCGCCAGCATGGCCTCCACCGTATCGGCTTGCGGGATGAGGTACGGGGTGATGCCCCACAGCAGCGGCAGCCGCTGATAGGTCTTCGGGTCCGGGGTGAAGGCCAGGACCGGGACGTGCGGCCGCGCCTTGGACATGATGCGGGCGTTGCGGCCGGTGAGCGTGAAGATGGCGATAGCGGTCACATCGCGGTCGTGGGCTAGTTCGCGGGCGGCGCGGGCCAGGGCCACCGAGTCGTCGGAGGTGGATTCGGTCACGCCGCGCCAGCGCCCCCATTCCTCGCTGTGGGCCTCCGCTTCCTTGATGATGGCCGCCATCATGCGCACCGCCTCGATCGGGTATTGGCCCGTGGCCGTCTCGCCCGAGAGCATCACCGCGTCGGTGCCGTCGTAGATGGCATTGGCGATGTCGGAGGCCTCGGCGCGGGTGGGTAAGGGATTGGTCATCATCGACTCGAGCATCTGCGTGGCGGTGATGACGAACTTGCGCTCGCGGTTGGCAGCTTCGATGATGCGCTTTTGGGCCGTGGGCACCTGCTGCGGCGAGAGCTCCACGCCCAGGTCGCCGCGCGCCACCATCACCCCGTCGGCCACTTGCAGGATGGCATCCAGGTTGTCCAGGGCGGCCGGCTTCTCCAGCTTGGCGATGACGGGCGTCTTGGCGGCATTCGGGTCGCACTCGACGAGCGCCCGCTTGACGGTCGCCACGTCCTCGGGCCGGCGCACGAAGCTGATCGCCACGTAGTCCACGCCCTGCGCCACGCCAAACGCCAGGTCTTCCCGGTCCTTCTCGGTCAGGCTGGGAATATTGACCATGACGCCCGGCAGGTTGATGCCCTTGTGCTCCTTGAGCAGGCCGCCGTGCGTCACGCGCGTGGCCACGTCGGTCGCGTCCACCCGCTCCACCTTAAGCTCCAGCCGGCCGTCGTCCAGCAGCAGCCGGTCGCCTGCCTTTACGTCGCCCGGCAGGCCCTCATAGGTGGTCGAAACCAGCCGGTCGGTGCCTTCAACGTCGCGGCTGGTGATGGTGAACGGCGCGCCATCCACCAGATTGACCGGCTCGCCGCCGGTGAGGGTGCCGGTGCGGATCTTGGGCCCTTGCAGGTCCTGCAGGATGGCAACCGGCTTGGACATCCGGCGCGAGATGCGGCGCAGGGCGGCAATCGCGGCGGCGTGGTCGGCGTGGGTGCCATGCGAGAAATTCAGGCGGGCCACGTTCATCCCGGCGGCAATCAGCGCCGCAATCTTCTCCTCGCTGTTGGAGGCGGGCCCAATAGTGCAAACGATCTTCGTGCGCCGGATATTGGCGTCCAAATCGACCTCAACCTGTTACGTGAAAATGAGTGCGTTGCAAGGGGCGATTATACTACGGGCCCCGCGCCGGCCGAACCGCGCCGCGCAATTGGCTGCCGCGCCGCCGATGCCCTAGATGTGCTCGCGCCGCGCTTCTTCGTCTGCCCGCGCCGCCGGGGGGGCGGTGGGGTCGGGCGTGGTGTGCATGGCGATCAGGGTCGTCCACGACTTTGGCGGCCGTGGCGCGCCCAGGCCCCTTTCGCGCGCCACCAGCAGCACCGAGGCCGCCAGCAGCAGCGCGCCCAGCCATTGGGCCGGCGCCAGCGTCTCGCCCAACAGCGCCAGGGCCGCCAGCACGGTGACCAGCACCTCGCTCAGGCCGATGATGGCCGTCTGCACGCCGCCCAGGTGCTTCACGCCCAGGAAGAGCGCCACGCGCGAGACGAGGGTGACCAGGGTGAGCAGCAGCACCGCCTGCCAGGCCGCGGCGCTGGGCGGCAGGGCCGGAGCGCCGGCCGCCAGGTAGCCCACCGACACCGTCACCGACATGGCCGTCAGGTTGTACAGCGCCACGGTGGGCGCAGGCACATCGTACAGCACCCGCTGGTTCACCGACAGGTGCAAAGCATACAAAAGGCCCGCGCCGATCATCAGCGCCGCGCCCAACCAGTCCGCGGGGGCGTGCGCCTGCCGCGTGAGCAGATACACCGCCGCCAGGGCCAGCGCCATGCGAAACGCGGTGAAGCCCGAAATCCGGTGCCCCTCCAGCCGGGCCATCAGGGTCAGGAAGATCGGGTACAACGTGTAAAGCAGATGGGCCACGGAGGCATCGAGCCGGCCCAACCCGGTGTAGTACATCAATGAGCCTAGCCCGTTGATGACCCCCGCCGCCAGGCACCCCAGCAAGCCGACCGGATAGATATAGACGTAGCGCCGCCAGCGTGCCCCCAGCGCGAACAGGCCCCACAGCGCCGCCGTGGCCAGCACCGTGCGCAGCGCCACCACCGACAGCGGCGGCGTGCCCGCCAGGATGGCCTGCTTGCCGAAGATGGGAGCCATGCCCAGCACGCCCGCCGACAGCAAGGCCGCGGCCACGCCCGTAAACTGGGCTGAGGTCCAGGCGGAGGCGGATTGGCTCTCAGACATCGGTTGGCAGTCGGCGTGCGTCCCGTCAGGCGTCAGGCTGGTGCGTGCTGGGGGGCGTTACGTCAGCGCCTGCAGCACGTCGGCCAGCAGTTCGTCGTCCATGAATGATCCTTTTTGCAGCAGGGCCTCGATCTGGCCGGTGAGCCGGTCGCGCTCGGCCGGCTGCAATTCTTTGGCCGTCACCACGATGACGGGGATCTGCTCGGTGGCCGGGTCGGCGCGCAGGGCGTCCAGCACCGCGAAGCCATCCATCTCCGGCATCATCAGGTCGAGCACCACCAGGTCGGGTCGCTGCTCGCGGATCAGGTCCAGCCCTTCGCGCCCGTTCACGGCCTGGTGAATCTCGTAATCGCCCTTGGCCTGGAGTATCCGGCGGATGAGCCGGGCCGCGTCAGGGTTATCGTCCACGATGGCGACCGAGCGGACGCGCTCATCCAGGCGCTGCAAGGCGGCCAGCAGTCCTTCCTGGGGGCGGGCCGCCATTTCCAGCGGCGCCTCGGCTGCCTCCGGGGCGGGCAGCTCGACATCGCGCGACCAGCCCTCGCCCAGAATTTCGGTCTGGATGGGGAAGGTGTGGCCGCTGCAATTCACCACCACCACGTCGTCGGGACCGATGACGCCCTGGCGCACCAGCTTGATCAGCCCGGCAAAGGCCACCGCGGCGGCGGGCTCCATGGACAGGCCCTCCATCTTGGCCAGCACGTGCAGGGCGCGGTAGGCTTCCTCGTCGGTGACGCTCTCCATCACGCCGCCGTGCGCGGCGATGGCCTGGCGCAGCAAGCTGTAGCCGCGCCCGGGGTTGCCGGTGGCCAGCGTCGCGATGTGGGTGCGCGGGCTGCGGACGATATCGGGCTGCTCGGCGTTGCGCTTGTAGGCGGTAACCATGGGCGCACAACCCTCGGCCTGAATGCAGGCCAGCGCCGGCACCCGGTCAATCAGGCCCATCGCCGCCAACTCCTCAAAGCCCTTCATCGTGCCCACCGGCCCCAGCCCGCCGCTGACGGCCTGGATGTACCAGTCCGGTGCACGCCACGGGGTGACTGCCCCGTCCGTCTGCGGCTTGGGCCCAAGCCGGCGCGCCAATTGCTCGCCCAGCTCGAAGGCGATGGTCTTCATGCTTTCCACTGCCGCGATGCTGCGCAGACCGCGGTCGTAATACATGCCGCGCTGGGTGGCGAACTGCGCGGCCAACTCTTTGGCGCGGTCATAGGTGGCCGTCACTTTGATGACCTGCGCGCCATACAGGGCGCACTCCCGCATCTTTTCCACCGGCACCAGCGAGGTCAGGAAGGCATACAGCTTGATGCCGGCCCGCGCGCAGTAGGCGGCGTAGGAGATGGCGACGTTGCCGGTGGAGGCTACCACCGCTTGGGTCAGTCCGTTCTCCTTCATCACCGAGACGGCCAGGGAGGCCTGCCGGTCCTTGAAGGAGCCTGTGGGTCCCTGGCGCTCATCCTTGACAAACAGGTTGGGCCGGCCCAGCATCAGGCCCAGGTTGAGGGCCGGGATCAGCGGCGTGCCGCCCTCGCCCAGGCGGACGGCGTTCTCGAGGTCGCGCAGGGGCAGCAGTTCGTGATAGCGCCACAGGTCTTTGCTGCGCTGGGCCGTCAGCCCCGGCAGCACCGGCCCCAGCGCGGCATAGTCGTAGCGGGCCGACAGCCATTCGCTGTGGCAGTTGGGGCAGTTGAAGGCGCTGGTGGGCAGGGCAGGCCAAGCCTGCCCGCAGTCGGCGCAGACGAGCTCAAACGCGGCTGGCATGGGCACAGGCCTAGTCCCCGGCGCTCAGTTTGCCGGTGACTCCCCTGGGCCGGGCCGGCGTGGGCAGCCGGCGGATCGCGCGC
>CAZCEC010000036.1:8699-34114 GCA_964497615.1 uncultured Anaerolineales bacterium
GCGCGCATCAGTTCCGTTTCCAGAATCGGCTTGCTGAGGTAGTCCGCCGCGCCCATGGCGCGCGCCCGGTCCGGGTCCGAGACCAGGGTGCACATGATGACGGGCAGATCGCTCGTCACCGGCGACCGCTTCAATTCCTCGAGCACCTGCCAGCCGTCCTTGTTGGGCATCAGCACGTCGAGCAGGATGACCAGCGGGCGCAGTTCGGCCGCGCGCGTGATGGCATCGGTGCTCTTGGTGATGCCCTGCACCTTGAAGCCGTTGGGCTCCAGGTAGCGGCGGTACAGGCTGTGGATGCCGGGGTCATCATCCACCACCAGCACCAGCCGGCCGCTGTCCGGGTTGAACAGGCTGCCGGTCTGCGGCGGCAGGGGCGTTTCGGGCTGGCTGATGGGCACAATGAACAGGAAGGTGCTGCCGCGGCCCACCTCGCTCTCCGCCCAAATGCGGCCGTTGTGCAGCTCCACCAACTGCCGGCAGATGCTCAGACCCAGGCCGGTGCCGCCCACCTTGCGCGTGGCGGTGGCGTCCACCTGCGAGAACGGCTCGAACAGCTTGCCCATGTCCTCCGGCGCGATGCCGGGGCCCGTGTCGGACACGCTGATCTCCACGAACGGCTCCAGCCGCCCGGTGGCCGGGCTCATGGCCTCCACGGTGCGGGCGCGCAGGGTGATGGCCCCCTCGTCCGTGAACTTGGCCGCGTTCGAGAGCAGGTTGAGCAGCACCTGGCGGATGCGCATGCTGTCGGCCCGCACCTTGGGCAGCTTCTCCGGCAGTTCCTCCATCAGCCGCACCTTGGCCTTGTCCTTCACCAGCGCCACGGTGGTCGACATCACGCCGCGAATCGTGTCGTGCAGGTCCATCTCGTCCAGTACCAGCTCCATCTTGCCGGCCTCGATGCGGGCCATGTCCAGGATGTCGTTGATCAGGCCTAGCAGGTGCTGGCCGGCGTTGTTGATGGAGGTCAGGTCCTGCGTCTGGACTTCGTTCAGCGGCCCGTCGATACCCTTGAGGATGACGCGCGAAAAGCCGATGATCGAGTTGAGGGGCGTGCGCAGCTCGTGGCTCATGTTGGCCAGGAACTGGCTCTTGAGGCGGTCCACTTCGGCCAGGCGCTCGGCCGTCTGGCGCTGAAGCTCATACAGCCGCGCCGATTGCAGGGCGGAGGCCGCGGCCGTGAGGATCGAGTGCGCCAACTCCAGGTCTGGCGCGCCCAGCCCGCGCGCCGGCCCGGTGTGGACGATCTCGACCACGCCTTCGACCTCGCCGCCAAAGATGAACGGCAAGGCCATGCTCTCCCGCAATTGGCCGTCGGCTGTCTCGCGCAGCGGGGCCACGCGGCCATGCCGGTTCTGAATGACTTCCATCAGGTCGGGCCGGCGCGCAATCGGGATGCGCTCGCCCGGCGTGGTCCATACCCGGCGGTCGGAGGGCGACTCATCCGACCCAATCTTCACGGCCGTCGTCACCAGGCTGCCCTGGTGCGCCTCCCAACGCATCAGCGCCACACCGTTGGAGGTGAACGACTCGAACAACTGCTCGGCCACCACCTGATACAGCTCCGTTTCGATCAGGGTGCGGGTCATGGCCTGCGCCGCGCGGGCCAGCGCCTGCGAGCTGTAGCTTTGCTGGCGCTGCTGCTGGCGCAAGTGTTCGTTCTCCAGCGCCACCGCCACCTGGCCCGCGATCGACTCCACCAGCGGCAGTTGCTCTTCGCCCAGCACGCCCGGCAGGCTGTGGGTATAGGCCAGCACACCGGTGAGCACGCCGCGCTGCGTCTGCAAGGGGACGGAGATGACCGAGCGCGCCGGCTCCTCCGCCTTGTGGCCGGGATCGGTGTACCAGCGCTGGTCGTGGAGGGTGTCGGTCACCACCGCTGGGCGGCGGTTTTCCAGCACCCACCGTTCCAGGCCCTTGCGCGCGATGGTCAGCGCGAACCGGTTGGCGCTGCGCTCATCCAGGTTTTCCAGGCCGGGCACCGAGCCGCGGAAGGAGGCCTCCGCCTCGCGCTCGCCCACGATCAGCACATAGCCGTGCTGGGCGCCCAGGCGCGGGGCCATGCTCAGCGCCGTCTCAAAGATGGCCTCGCGGTCTGGGCGCGAAATGAGGCTTTGCAGCACGTCATACAGCACGCCCAGGCGCTCGCGTTCGCGGCTGATCTGCGACAGCAGGTTGTTGTTGACGATGATGGCGGCCAGGGTGCCAGCCAGGGTGGACAGCAGTTGCAGGTCGTCGTCGTCGAAGGCGCCCACCTGCGGGCTTTCCACGTTCAGCACGCCAATGACGCGCTCGCCGAGGGCCAGGGGGATGGCCGCCTCGGACGCCATGCCGCTCACCCCCGCCACGTAGCGCGGGTCCTGCCGCACATCCGGGATGAGCAGGGCCCGGTTGTGGGCCGCCACCCAGCCGGTGATGCCCTCGCCCACGGTGATGGTCAGCCGGTCGCCCAGGTCCTCGGGATAACCGACGGCGGCGCGGATGCGCAGGGTGCGGTTGTCCTCATCCAGCAGCAGGATGGCAATGTCCGAATCGGGCAGCACGCGGCCGAGGGCCTCGGCCGCACTGTTGAGGGCCTCGCCCAGGCTCGTGGCCGCGGCGGCGGCGTGCGTCACCTCGTACAGCAGAGTCTGCTTGGCGAGGTAGTCGCGCGTCTCGCTGAACAGGCGCGCGTTTTCCAGGGCCAGCGCCAATTGGTCGCTGACCGCCTGCACCAGTGCCAGGTCGTCTTCGGACCAGGGCTGTGTCTCGGCCTCGTCGGAAAAGTCGAGTACGCCGATCACCTGGTCTTGCAGCCGGATCGGCACGGCCAGTTCGCGCCCTGGGCTGAGGGCGCCGGACTGCGCCTCGGCGCCCGCGGCGCGCATCACCAGCGTTCCCTGCGCCAGGGCGCGCTCCATTTCCGCCGTGGTCCAGTTGCTGAGTGCGGCCACGCCGCTGTCGCCCACCACATACCCCCAGGAGCGTGAGGCAGGCGAAAAGCTGATGGGCGGCAGCGCCTGCGGAGGGGTAGGGGCCTTGGGTGGCTGCAACACCTCCAACGCCTTGACGGCGGCTGGCTCCGGCGCCGCCTGGGGAGCGCTCGGCGCGGCGGCCTCAACGCCGTTGTCTCCGTGTGCCCCTTCAGTTTCTGGTTCTTCGGAGGGCCACAGCAACTGCGACAGCCCCCGGTAACCAGCCAGTTCGCCATCGGCGCCATAGAACGGCATGGCGTTGAGGGTCAGCCCCAGGCGGCGCCCGTCGCGGTGCGTGGCCGTTACGCGCACGTCCAGCATCGGGCGGTGCGCGCGCAGAGCGCTGGTCAGTTCATGGCGGGCGCCGCCGTCGCTGGGCACGGTGACGACCGTGATCGGCTGGCCCACCAGTTCGCTCGGCGTCCAGCCCAGCAGCAAGGCCACTTCTTGCGAGCACGCGGTCACAATGCCGCGCGGATCAATCTCCCAGGTCCAGCCCGAGGTCACGCCCAGCGGGTCCACCCGCGGCACGCCGGTGGCCGGGTCGCGCGGCAGTTCACCGTCCGGGCGCGCGTCCTGGCCGTCGTGAGCGTAGGCCGAGAACAAGCCTTCAGGCCGGTTGGGCGGTCTTTTCGCGTTGGACATAGACGCTCAATTCCTCGGCCAGCGCCCGGTACTGCTGGGCCGCGCGGCTGTTCGGCGCGTAGGTGGTGATGGGTTGGCCAAAGACCTGGCTCTCGCGCAGTTTGGTATCCACTTCGATGGTGGTCTCCAGTAGGGCGCTGCCGAAGGCGGTCCGCATTTGCTCCAGGATGCTGCGGTGGACGCGGTTGCGGCGGTCGAACATTGTCACCATGATGCGGTAGCTGAGGTGCGGGTTGGTGCGGGTGCGCACCCGGCTCACCAAATCGAGCACTTCGCCCAGCCCATGCGTGGAGAAATACTCGCACTGGGTCGGGATCAGGAGCATATCGGCGGCGGTGAAGGCGGTGTAGGGGATGGCGCTGAGGGACGGCGGGCAGTCCATCAAGACCACCTCATAGGGGTGGGCGCCGTTGAGGGCCTTGCGCAAGGTGTACTCGTAGTTTTGGCGGACCGTCAGGAACTTCTCCACCAGGTGCATTTCCGGGTTGGCCGGCAGGATGTCCAGACCGGGGACGGGCGTCTCGCGGCTGACGCTCACCGGGCTGAGGTTGCCCAACAGCACATCGGCCACGCCGCGCCGCAGGTGGGCGGCCTTGAGGCCCAGCGACAGGCTGAGGTTGGCCTGCGGGTCCAGGTCCATCGCCAGCACGTCATAGCCGCGCTCCACCAGGGCCGCGCCCAACGAGACGCAGGTCGTGGTCTTGGCCACGCCGCCCTTCTGATTGCTGACTGCGATAACGGTTCTCATCAGACGCTACCCTCGCTCGGGCCGTGCTTGTGAGCGCCATTGGCGCCCGCCGGCTTGCCGTGACTGCCGTTCGTGCCCAGATCGGCGTGGCTGCCGTTGGACTTCAATTCTCCAGTACCGTCCGGCGCGCCGCCGCTGGCTGGCTTGTCGGCGCCGGATGGGCCATTGGCCGCTCCAGGCAGCGCCAGCCGCACCGCGGCCTTGCCCGCCCCCAGCGCCTGCCGCAGTTCGGTCACGGCCGTGCGCAGCATGGCATCCATATCGCCCGCCGCCCGGATCTTGCTGGTGATCTCCACCACCAGGGCCTCGCGCCGCGCCTGCCGGGCCGTCTGGTCGAACAGGCGCGCATTCTGCAAGGCCACCGCCAACTGGTCGGCAATCGTCACCAGGATGGCGACTTCGTCGACGCCGAACACAAAGGGCCGGTCGCTCTGCACGTCCAGCGCGCCCACCACCGTCTCGCCGCTCAGCAAGGGCACCACCGCCTCGGCCCGCGTGTCGGGCAGCAGCGGGTTCTTGAAGTGATTGGGGTCGGCCGTCACGTCCTGCACCACCACCGGCTGGCGCGTGGCCGTGGCTGTGCCCACCAGCGACCGCGAACCCACGCCCAGTTTGTGGCGCCGGGCCTTGAGGGCCGCGCCGGCCGCGCCAGTGGACTCGCGCAGCACGGCCACCTGGCTCCCGGGGTCCACCGTGAAGACCGAGGCATGATAGAAGCCAAACCGGTCGCGGATCAGGTTGATGGTGGTGGCCAGCAGTTCCTCGCGGTTGAGGGAGACGGTCATGGCGCGGGCCACATCGGCGGCGGCGGCCAGCAGTTGCGCGCGGCGCTGGGCCGTTTCCTGCGCCGCCTTCAATTCGGCTTCGGCTTGCCGGCGGGCGGTGATGTCGAACATGATGCCGCGCGTGGACACCAGCCGGCCGGCGGGGTCCGGCACGGCCTGCGCCTGGTTGTGGAACCACACCACCCGGCCGTCGCGCGTCAGCGAGCGGTACTCCAGGTCCAGGGTCGTTCCGGCCACGCTGTGCTGGGCCACGGCCCGCAGCACGCGCTCGCGGTCCTCCGGATGCAGCAGGCTAACCCACAAATTGGGATCGGCCAGCCACTCCTCCGGCGAGTAGCCCAGCAGCGACTGCACCGGCGGGCTGATGTACGTCATGCGGCCCAGGGTTTGGCCCGGCGCCACTTCCATCGCGTAGATGACGGCCGGAAGCTGCTCCACCAGCGAGCGGTAGCGCTCCTCGGCGGCGCGCAGGCGCTCGTCCGCGGCCTTGCGCTCGGTGATGTCCTCCGAGATGGACAGCAGATACTGGGGCTTGCCAGTCTCGTCGGCGATGGGGATCTTGCGGGTGTGGAGCACCCGCGCGCCGCGCCCGCGCGTTTCCACCGGCTGTTCCGGCACTTCCACCAACTCCATGCCGGCCAGCACGCGCCGGTCGTCCTCGGCCAGCAGGCCGGCCGCGTCGGTGGCGAAGAACTCGTGGTCGCTGCGGCCCAGGATTTCGTCCCGGGCAATGCCCAGCACCGCCTCGCTGGCCCGGTTCCAGCGCACGTAGCGCAGGTCGTAAGCGTCCTTCACTGATAGGGTCACCGGCAGGTTCTCGATCACCGAGTCCAGGAAGGCCTGGGTGCGCTGGGTGGCGGTCAGCAGTTGGGCGTTGCGCAGGGCGATGGCGAGTTGGTCCGTCATCGTTTGCAGCACGGCCACGTCGGCCTGGGTGAAGGCATTGGCCCGCGTGGACTGCACGTCCAGCGCGCCTAGCACCGTATCGCCCACCACCAGGGGCAGGGCCATTTCGGAGCGCGTCTCCGGCAGCAGCGGGTTGGCAAAGCGCACCGGCTCCGCGCCCACGTCCAGGGCAATGCGCGGCTGGCGGTTGGCAGTCGCCCAGCCCACCATCGAGTTGCCGCCCACCTCCAGCCGGTGCTGGCGCGCCAACAGCACCCGGCCCGCCTCCCCGGTGGCGTGCCGCAGCCGCGCCCAGCTTGACCCGGCGTCTACCAGGAACAGGGCGGCATAGTACACGCCCGTGCTGTTGGCAAACCGGTCGCGGATGAGCTCGACCGACTCCACGATCAAGGCGTCGGGGTCGGTGGCCGAGATGGCGGTCCGGCTGACGTCGGCGGCGGTGGCGAGCTGCTCGGCGCGGCGCTGGGTCTCGGCGAATAGGCGGGCGCTTTGCAGGGCTACGCCCACGTTGGCGGCCACCGTGCTCAGCAGGCGGGCATCGGCCTCGCCAAAGGCCCCCTCCTGGTCGAGGTCCTGCACGGAGATGACGCCCAGCACCTCCTCGCCGGCCTGGACGGGCACGGCCAGGAACGAGCGCGCCGGCCGCCCCGTGACCTTGGCGCCCAACTCGGCCACGCGGCGCTCGGCGTCGCGCTCGATGAGCAGGGGGGCGCGCTGCTGGATCACCAGGGACGTAAGGCCCTCGCCCAGCGGGAACGGGTCCACGCTGACGCGCGCGCCGCTGTCAATCATGTAGGGGATTGAGATCATCTGCGTGGCGCGGTCGTACAGCGCGAGATAGGCGCTGTCGCGGTTGAATGCCTGCCGCAGCTTGTCCACCACCAGTTCCACCAGGGTCTGCTCATCGAGCTGGCCCGACAGGCCCTGGCTGATGTCGTTGATGACGGCCAGTTCCTCGGCGCGCTGCTGGGTTTGGGCGAACAGGCGCGCATTCTGGATGGCGACACCGACGTTGGCGGCGATCGTCGTCAACAAGCGGGCGTCGCTCTCGCTGAACCGGCCTTCGTGCTCGATGTCCTGCACGCACAACACGCCGATGACGTCCGCGCCGGAGGTGATGGGCACCCCCAGCCACGACTGGGCCGGCGCGCCCTGTTGCAGCGCGCCCAGTTCCGTCGTGCGGCGCAGGGAGTCGCGGTTGATGAGCAGGGGCTCGCGGCTCTGGATGACGATGGAGGTCAGGCCCTGGCCCAACTGCCGCGGCTCCACCGTCAGCCGCTCGCCCGCTTCCACGAAGTACGGGAAACTGATCTCACCGGTGCGGCTGTCGTACAGCGCCACAAAACCGTTGTTGGAGTCGAACGTCTCAAAGACCTTCTCGCCCACCAGCGGCAGCAGGTCTTCCAGGCTCGATTGCGCCGTGAGCGCCTGGCTGATGGTGTTGATGGCGCCCAGTTCGGTCAGGCGCTGCTGCGTTTCCGCGAACAGGCGGGCGTTCTCCAGCGTGGAGGCGGACTGGGCCGCGTACAGCAGGGCGATGCGCTCGTCGTCGGCGGAGAAGGTCGTGTCGGCCCCGGATTGCGTCAGCGCCAGCACGCCCTGAACCTGCCCTTGCCAGGTCATGGGCACCACCAGCGCCGCGGTCTGTCCATTCCCGTTCCGGCCCGGCTCAGCGCGCAGGGCCTGCCCGCTGGCATACACCTGTCCGGCCAGCCCTTCGCCGATCTTCACCCGCTGGCCGGCGGCCGCGGCGCTGCCCTGTCCCACGCTGGCAGTGACGCGCAGTTCGAGCTCTTCCTCATCCACCGGCAGCCACACCCCGGCGTCGTCCACCGCGAACAGCCGCTGCGCGCCGCGCACGACCTGTTCCAGGGCCTGGTCGGTGTTGAATTGCGGACCGGTCAGTTCGATGGCCGCTTCGGACAGGGCCGCCAGTTGCAGCGCGCGGGCGCGCGTCTGCTCAAAGAGTTGGGCGCTTTCCAGGGCCAGCGCCATGCGGTCGGCGATGGCGGTGGTAAGTTCCATATCGTCGGCGGACCACATCTCGCCCGAACGCTTGAGTTCCAGCACGCCGATGCGCTGATCGCCGAATTGCAGCGGCACCGTCAGGGTCTCGCCCGCGGCCTGGCCGTCCTCGGCCGTGCTGGCCGCAGGCTCGCTCTCGAGCTCGCGCACCGCCACGCCGTCGTAATGGAATGCCGCCGGCCCCTCCGCCCCGGCCACTCCCGCGGTGCGGCGCGTCGCCTGTTGCAGCGCCTGGAGTTCTTCCAGCCGGCGCTGCGTCTCTTGCAGCAGCCGCGCGTTCTCAATCGCCAGGCCGATCTGGTCCGCCAGGCTTTGCAGCACGCTGGCGTCCTCGTCGGTGAAGGCGTTGGTTTCTGTGGACTGCACGTCGAGCGCGCCGACGATCACGCCGCGCGCGCGCAGGGGCACAGCCATTTCGGAGTGCGTCTCGGGCAGGTCCGGGTTGGCGAAGTGAACGGCATCCGCGCCCACATCCAGCGCAATGCGCGGCCGGCCCGCGCTGGTGACGTAGCCCACCAGGCCCTCTTGGCCCACGCGCAGCCGGTGGCCGCGGGCGAGCATGGTTTGGCCGCCCTGGCTGTTGGCGGCGCGCAGCACCGCCCATTCGCGCGCATCGTCCAGCAGAAACACGCCGGCATGATAGAAATTGAACCGCTGGCTGACGGCCTGGACCACGGCGTTCAGCAGGGCGGGGACGTCGTTCAGGCCGGCCATGGCCTGAGCCACTTCGGCATTCAGGGCCAGCAGGCTGGCGCGCCGGGCCGCGGCGCGGGCCAGGGCGGCCTGCTGCGCCTCCGCCTCCCGCGCCTCGCGGTGGGCGGCCTCCAGGTCGGCGGCTTGCGCGGCGAGTGCGGCCTGGGCGGCCTCCAGCCGGGCCATCTCCTCGCCGGCGCCGGCTGCCATTTGCCGCGAAGCCAGGAACAGCCGCTGCGGGATCATCACCGCCACCATCACCAGCAGCAGGCTGGCCGCGCCTGCCACCCAGTTCAAGATGAGGGCCGAGTCGTTTGGCCCGGCGGCCAGCCAGCCGAGGCTAAAGGCCGCGGCCGTTGCCAGCCAGGTGAGCACCGCCGCCACCGCCGCCCCCAGGCCGGCCCGCGTGCCGAACACCGCCATGGTGATGACGGTGAAGCCCAGGAGGTACACCCGCCCCGCGCCGCCCAGCCCCAGCGTCACCAGGCTGACCACCGACACCGCATACATAACGCCCACGAAGATGCCGCCGCGCAGGGCAAACGGCAGCCGCCGGCCCAGCGTTAGCCCCAGCAGGATGACAAAGATGACGCCGTAGATGGCCGTGCCGCCCCAATCGGGCAGGGCCAGCGACGAGAGCGCATTGGTCACCAGGGCCAGCAGCGCCACCACCACCGTGCCGCGCAGAATGTGGTGCAGGGCCTCTTCGCGCGTGGCCAGCACGGCGGCCCGCTGTTCGGGGGTAGGGTTGGGGCGCGTGAGGGGAGCGGTCATGCTTCACCCTCTGGCCGCAGCCCCGAGGTGCCGCGCCGCTGGGGGCCGTTTGACGGGCCGTTGCCGGCCGGCTGGTCGCTGGCCTCGCCGGCCAGCCGCACCACCACCTCGGTCGCGCCCAGGGCGCGGCCCAGTTCGCGCATGCCGCTGTGCACCACCGCGGTGGGGTTCAGGGTGGCGCGCATCTGGTAGGTGATTTCGTTGATGAGTTGCTCGCGCACGCGGCGGCGCTGCGTTTCTTCCAGCAGGGCGGCGCTTTCCAGCGCGGCGGCCACCTGGGCGGCAATGGTGCCCAACGCGGCTTTCTCCTCGGTGGTCCACTGCTCCGGCCGGCGGCCATGCACCTCGATGACGCCCACCTGCCGGTCGCGCAATTGCAGGGGCACCCGCAACGGCTCGCCGCCGTAGCTGATCAGGGTCGCCTCCATCGGCGCCGGTTCGTAGACGGCCTCCTGCTGCTGGCCGCGAAGGAGGGTGCGCCAACTGTCGCCGGCCAGGCGCTGGTAAAGGCCGCTCACCTCTGCCAGGCTGGCTTCCGTGCGCTCGAAGAGCTGCGCATTTTCGATGGCGACGCTGAGCTGGTCAGCCAGGGTCTGGAGCACCTGGATATCGCCCGGCTCAAACGCCTGGGCTTCGCGGCTCTGCACGTCCAGCGCGCCCACCAGCCGGTCGCCCACGATCAGCGGGATGGCCAGCTCCGAGCGCGTGTCGGGCAGCAGCGGGTTCTTGAAGTGGAATGGGTCCTCGGCCACGTCCAGCGCCACGCGCGGCTGGCGGTGGGCCGTAATCCAGCCGATGAGCGACTGCGAGCCAAGGGCCAGGCGGTGGCCGCGTGCCTTGAGTTGCGCGCCCACCGGGCCGGTCGATTCGCGCAACACCGCATACTGCCCGGCCTCGTCCATCAGGAAGATCGAGGCGTGGTAGTAGCCAAAGCGCTCGCGGATAAGCTCCAGCGCCAGCCGCAGCAGATCGTCCAGGTTGCGCACCGAGGCGGTGGCGCGGCTGATGTCGGCCGCCGCCTGAAGCTGGCCCGTGCGCTCGGCCACGCGGTCTTCCAGCGTGCTCACCAGTTCGTTCAGGCGTTCGGTCATGCCGTTGAACGTCCGTGCCAGGGTGCCGATCTCGTCCCGCGCGCCGACCACGGCGCGCACCGCCAAGTCGCCGCCGGCCACGCGCTCGGCCGTGTTGATCAGCCGGGTGATGGGGTCGGACAGCACCTGCGCCGCGGCAATAGCCACGCCCGTCACCACCAGGGCGATGATGGCCGCCAGGGTCAGCGTGGCCTGGGTCTGCCGCTGCACGGGCGCCAGGAAAACGTCCTGCGGCTGGAAGAAGGCCAACTTCCAGGGGAAGGTGCTCAGGCTCACTACTGCCACCTGGTTGAGGCGGTTGCCGGTAGCCACGTCCTGCGCGGTGAAGAAGGGCTGTCCGTCACTGGCGGCCAGCCCGGCGGCCAATTCGGGCAGATTGCTGGAGTAGTTGAAGTTGGCCAGCGTGGGCAGCCGGTATTGCGCCTGGAGCGCGGCAATTTGCTCCGCCGTGGCCGGTCCGGCGAGTTGGAAGGTGGTGCTGATATTGGTGCCATGCGCCAGGTGAATGCCGTACTCGTCGAACAGCACGCCAAACGACTCCGGGCCAGCCAGTCCATTCGACTGCTCGACGATGTTTTGCAGCACCGCGCCCTGGATCTCGCGGATGGCGGCGGCCTGGTAGCGCGCCACCAGCACGCCCAACGGGCGCGGATTGCCCGAGACGCGCACCACCATACTCACGTAGAAGTCGCCCTGTTCTGAGTTCCGCTCGATGCGCAGCGGCGAAACATACGATTGGCCCAGCGCCATGGCCTGGATGAAGAAGTCCTTGTCGCTGTGGTCCTCGCCAATGTCCAGCGTGGAGGTCGAGCGCAGCACCAGGCCGGCATTGTCCAGGAGCATGTAGGCGCGGGCGCGGGTGTCGCGCAATTGCCAGGTGTTCATGGCAGCGCGCAGTTCGCGTTCGGCGTCGCTGCCCTGGCGCGCCTCCGGCGGCAGGCTCAGATATTCAATCGTCACCGGCTGCTGGGCCTCGGTCTGCACGATGGAGCGGGCGTTGTCGAAGTAGGCATCCAGGCTTTGGGCCGTCAGCGCGGCTGCGCCCCGCAGGGCTTCGTTCGCGGCGTCGGTCAGAGCCTGGGTGTTGGCACGCGCATTGAAGGCGGCCACGACCGCCAGAGGCACCAGCGCCACCGCCAGGAACGAGATGATCAGCTTGGCGCGCAGGCTCAGGTCGGCCAGGATTCGCAGCACGTAGAAGGCATAGGCCAGGCCTAACAGCGCCGCGATGATGGGCGTGGCGGCGGCCAGGGCCGGCACGGCGGCCCGGAAGCTCATGCTGCCCGCCAGGGCAAAGTCCTCAAATACGACGATGACGCTGGTGGCCAGCGCCGCGGCCATCACCGCCCAAAAGCCGCGGCGGGGCAGGTTGCCGCTGATGACGGCGGCGGTGAGCACCGGCGCGATGACGGCCAGCGAAACGCCCAGGCCCTCCACCAGCCCGCCAATGGCGATCAGGGTAATCAGGAAGGCCGCCGCCGTGAGCGCCACGCCCTGCGCCCCGCGGCCCTGCCGCGCCAGCACCAGCCCCACGCCGGCCGCCGCCCCAAAGCCCAACACGATCCCGGCAATGGCGAACAACTGCCAGCCCCCCACCGTCACCGCCAGGAACCACGAAACAACGTCGTAAACCACGATGCCGCCCAGCATCAGCAAGATGGAGCGCAAGGCCAATGGGGAAGTCTTCGCGCCGTTACGGGCTGCGGGGGAAGGCGGCTGGCTGTTCATCTAGTGGTTCGGGTGGCCGCCGTTGCTGCCATTGGCCGGGGCAGCGGCATGGCCCCCATTGGAGGGCACGCCTTCCGTCTGCGTGGGTGCGGCGTCCGCCGCGTCCGTGCGCGCCGGTTCGAGACTCTGAGCGGGCGCCGCATCTCCAGCCAGCCGAACGACGACGCGCCGCGCGTTGAACACTTGCCCGACTTCCGCGGCGGTGCTGTTGAGGATGGCGTCCAGGCTCAACGCGCCGTGGATGCGGGCCGTCAGCGCCGCCACGCGCTGTTCCAATTGCGCCACGCGCTCCTGGCGGGCGAACAGCCGGCCGTTTTCAATCGCCACGGCCAACTGGTCGGCCAGCACCTGGAGCACTTCGATATCGGCCGGGTTGAAGGCGTTCAGGGCGCGGCTCTGCACGTCCAGCGCGCCGATCAGGCGGTCGCCCACGCGCAGGGGTACGGCCGCCTCCGAGCGCGTGTCCGGCAGCAGTTCGTTCTGGAAGTACACCTCGTCGCCGCCCACGTCCAGCGCCACGCGCGGCTTGCGGTTGGCCGTCACCCACCCAATCAGCGAGTTAGACCCCACCGCCAGCCGGTGGCCGCGGGCCTTGAGTTGCGCGCCCACCTCGCCGGTGGATTCGCGCAGCACCGCGAAGTGCCCGCCTTCGTCCAGCAGGAACACCGACACGTGGTAGTAGCCGAACCGGTCGCGGATGAGCTCCACCGCGCGGCGCAGCAGTTCCTCCGTGCTGAGGATGGAGGTGGCCGCGCGGCCGACCTCCGCCGCTGCTTCGAGCTGCTGGGTACGGGCCTCCACCTTGCGCTCCAGGTCTTCATATAGGCCGCGCAGTTCGGCGCTCATCCCGTTAAAGGCTTCGGCCAGCAGGCCGATCTCGTCGTTGCGGCGGATCTTGACGGTGCCCGCCAGGTCGCCGCCCGCCATGCGCATGGCGACCTCGGTCAGTGATTGCAGCGGGCTGGCGAGGCGGCGCGTAAAGAACACCACCGCCAGCGCGCTGAGGGCCAGGGCGCTGATGGAGATGGCCGCCAGCACGCCCACGAAGCGGTTGAGCGGCGCAAAGGCGTCGGCCGTGCTCTGCTCTACCAGCAGCGCCATCTGGTAGAACGGCAGCCAGCGATAGGCGCCCAGCACCTCCTCGCCGTTCGGGTCCAGGTAGATGTCCTGGCCGTTCTGATGGTTCAGGCGGGCGCGCTCCAGGCCCACGCTCTCGGGCAATTCGCCCGGTGTCAGCAGGAAGCCCGCCACCTGATAGCCGTCCCAGGTCACCACGTAGGCGCGGCCCGACAGGCCCAGGCCGGGCGTCGGGGCCACAATGTCGAGCAGTTGCTCGTCGCGCACAAAGCCATAGACCAGGGCAATGGTCTCGCCGTCCGCGTCCTGCACAGGCGAGGCCACGAGTACCTGCACGTCATTCACCAGCGGCTCAAAGCCGGGCGGAAGGATGGTGGTGTTGACGCGCGCCGCGGCCAGCCCGGCCTGGTCCACAAAACTTTGACCCTCGAACTGGTCGTACTGGAAGGTGCGGGTCGAGATCAGCGCCACGCCATCCGTGGCGCGGGCCAGCATGATGGCTTCGAAGCTGCGGTTACTGTTTAGGAAGTTTTGATAACGCTCGCGGATGTCCTCCGGCCCGATTTCGCCGGCCAGGTAGGCTTGCACATCGGCCACGTTCTCGCCGGTGCGGGCCAGGGTGTGGATATCGGCGCTGCGGGTGTTGGCCCACTGCTCGATTTGGGTGATCTTGAGCGCCGCCACGCTCACGAGTTGGGCCGTCACTTGCTCCGTCAGGTCGGCGCGCACCTGCCGGTAGACTACCAGCGCCAGCAGGGCCAGCGGCACCAGGATGAGCGGCAGGAAGATGCCCAGCATCTGCCGGGCCAGGCCGCCGCGCGCACGGGGCGTGGGACCGGTGTCGCGATTGCGCCGGAAGATCGAACTGGTCCAGGGGCTGGAGCTAGACACCGGGCCGTCCTTTCACCGCAATGCTCTCTAGTTCATCTCCCACACAGGCTCGCCCCGCAACAGCCGCCGAATCTGGTCCGGAAAGCGGTCGGGGTCGAGCGGTTTGCCCAGGAAGCCATCAAAGCCGGCGGCGCGGGCCTTGGCCATTTGCTCCTGGCTGGCCTCCGCGGTGACGGCCGCCACGATGGTGTCCTTCAGCCGCCGCGTGGCCCGCACCTTGCTCAGCGCCGCATACCCGTCTTCGTAGGGCAGGCGGATATCCATCAGGATCAAGTCGATCTTGGGCAGGGTGTCGGCAAACTCCACCACCTGCCAGCCGGAGGTCTTCCACTCGCACCGCGGCACGCCCATGTAGGCCAGCATGCGCGCCATCAGCACGAAGTTGGAAACGTTGTCTTCCACGATCAGGACGGTCGAGTCCTTCGGGTGAATCGGCTCACGGGCCTTGGGTTGCGGGTTCTCAGCCATAGCGCTACGTGCTAGTCTTCCAGGTAACGGGCGATCTGCCGCGGCAGCAGGTCCACATCAATCGGCTTCTGGATGTAGCCATCGCAGCCGGCGGCCAGGGTCTTCTCCCGGTCCCCCTTCATCACGTTCGCCGTCAGGGCGATGATCTTCACGTGTTCGAGCCCGGGCGTCACTTTCAGCCGGCTGGTGGTGGTATAGCCGTCCACCTCCGGCAGGTTGATGTCCATCAGAATCAAAGCCGGCGGCTGGGCCAGGGCCTGCTGCATGCCGTCATGCGCGTTGGCCGCCTCCGCCACCGAGTAGCCCTCAGCCTCCAACACCCGCTTCACCAACATGCGGTTGTCTGGGTTGTCCTCGATATACAAGATCCGTGTCAATTCAGTTCCCTTGGATGGTCGCTCGCCTGCAAGCCAGCCGACCGCAATTGATAGGAACTAGGTCCCAGACAGCCATTATCGCTGATTAATTCGCAAAAGTAAACCACTTTCTAACCTGCAACCTTATGGCAACGTGCAGGCGCCGCCCGGGAATAGGCCGCCGTTGCTGGCCGGGCTAAAGTAGAAGTTCTGCGTGTCCGCATCCGGGATCGAATCGTCCACGACCGTCACGGCTTTGATCCACTCAAAACAGCGTCTTGCGCGAATAGGAAAGGTCAGCGCCTGTCCTACCGTGAAGCTGCGTGAATACTCGTCATGTGACACCGTGTATGGTCCGGGGCCGCCGCCGTTGAGGCCCACCACTCCGAGGCACTCATAGTCCATATTGCCTTCACCGACGTAGCGGCAGTCCACGACATTGGCCAGGTAGATACTGAATGGCGCTTGCGTTGCGGTAGCGGTGACTGCCGGCGCGGTTGTCGCGGTGGGCGGAGGCGGCGGCTGGGTGGCGCCGGCCACATAGCGCAGGGTAAACGTCATCGGCTGGCCGATCACCAGGTCATCCAGGCCCACCAGCACGAAGGCGCGCACGCTCGTCCCCGGCGAAGTGAGGCCCGGCCAGTGGAGGCGCACCTCGCCCGTCGCCGCCGGAGCGATGGCCGGCACGGTGACCGTGAAGGGCAGGGCATTGGCCGCCACGGTCGTTTCGGACAGCACCGCGCCCTCAGGGAAGGCGCACGTGCCGGTGTTGCGCAGGGTCACGGTCTTGCTGATGTTGGTGCGCACCGTCAACTGGCGGTTATCGGGCGGGTCTTGGTTGGCCAGCGCGTAGTCGTAGGTGCAGGCCTCAAAGGTTGCCGTCAGGTCGGGCGTATTGGTGGGCGTGGCCGTCGCGACCGCGGCCTGAATGGCGGCCTGGGTCTCCTGGATGGACGCCAACTGCGTTTCCACCGCATTGGGAGTTGGGGTGCTGCTGTCCACCGTGGCCGTGGGCGCAGGCGCCGTCTCGCTTGGGGGTTGGGCCGTTTCGGTCAACACCGCGGCGGTTTCGGTCCGCGTGGGCGCAACTGTCTCGGTGGCGCCGCCCAGCAGGCCAAAGCCGCCGGTGAACGCAAAAGCGCCGCCGCCCAGCACACCGATGACAAACAAGATGGCCACGATGGCCAGCACCGGCATCAGCCAGCGCCGGGCCGGTTTGGCCTCGGGCGCGGGAGCCCCGAGGCCGGGCAGCGCCCCAGCCGCGCCCGTTGCGAGGCCAACCTTGGCGCCTGGGCTCACCTGTGTCGCGCCCTCCGGCACGCCGGGGCGAGGCGCAATGCGGGTGGCGTCAGGCGGCGCGGCGGGCTGCTGCGCGCCCGTGGTCATCGCGATCGTGGAGGCATGCGAGGCCGTCCCCGCGGCCATCGAGGCAGGCGGGATGGCCAGCGTCTGAGCCGCGTCCATATTGGACAGGTGTGACAGCATTTCATCCGCCGACTGGAAGCGGTCGTCGGGGTTCTTTGCCATCGCCTTGAGGATGATGCGCTCGATGCCGTCGGGCAGGTCCGGCTGAAAGGTGCGCGGCAGAGGCAGCGGCTCGTTGACGTGCTTGAGCATCACCGCCAGGGGCGTATCGGCTTCATACGGCAGTTGCCCGGTGGCCAACTGGTACAGCATCACGCCCAGGGCATACAGGTCCGAGCGGTAGTCGCCGGGCCGCCCCAGACCCTGCTCCGGGGACATGTAGGCGGGCGTGCCAATCGTGGCGCCGGTGACGGTGTAGCTGGGGCCGGTGAGGATCTTGGCGATGCCGAAGTCGGTGAGGATGATGCGCCCGCTGCTATCCAGCATCACGTTGGCGGGCTTGACGTCGCGGTGGATCATTTGGCGCTGATGGGCGTAGGCCAGGGCCGTGCCCACTTCGCGGATGATGTGCAGGGCCTCCGCCAACGGCAGGGTTTTGCCCTCGCGGGCCAGCTTTTCGAGGTGCGTTTTGAGTGTGTCGCCCTCGATGAATTCCATTACCATGTAGGGCGTGCCGCCGTGGATGTCGTAATCGTATACCTGGACGATATTGGGGTGGCGGAGGGCGGCGACGTTCTTCGCTTCGCGCTCAAACCGGGCAATAAAGTCCTGGTCGGCGGCCAGGAAGGCGTGCATCAGCTTGAGGGCCACATAGCGGTCCAGGTTGGCCTGGTAGGCCTTATAGACCTCGGCCATGCCGCCGCGGCCCAGATGCCCCACAACGCGATAACGGCCAATGGTTTGGCCGATGATTCCCGTAGAATTATCCATAACGCGGTACTGTATCGCGATTAAGCTATGTTAGCAAGGTCACTGCCAGCCGAGTTTCAGCCTGTTTCAGACGATTATGGGCGGTCGCCGGGGGCCAGTGCAAAACAGGCCATTTGCTCAGGATGGCGTAGTCCGGCCCTCTGCGAAGCGCCCCTTCGGGGTTACGGGCCGGCCCGCGCCCACAATGGCCGCGGCTGCGCGTGTTCCGACAGGGCCGTCTGATGCCGTACGAGGGCTTAACTGGTCCGCTGATGGCGTCGGGCCGCGGCGGGAGCAGGGCGGCGGGTTACGAATCGGCTTCCGCCAGCAGCGCCTGGATGGCGGCTTCGGTCTCGGCGTAGCGTCCCTCGCCGATGTGGCGGTAGCGAATGCGGCCCAGCTTGTCGATCAAATACATCGCCGGCCAGAAGTGGTTGTTGTACGCGCGCCAGGTGGCGCCGTCGTTGTCTTGGGCCACGGGGTAGGCGATCTCCAGCCGCTCGACGGCGGCCTTGAGATTGTCCAGGTCGGCCTCATGCCGGAACTCCGGATAGTGGTTGCCGATGATGACCAGACCCTGGTCCGCGTACGTCTCATGCCAGCCGCGCAGCGCCGGGATCACGTTGCGGCAGTTGATGCAGTCGAACGTCCACATCTCCAATAGCACCACCCGCCCGCGCAGGTCGGCCAGCCGCAGCGGCGTCTCTGTATTCAGCCACACCTCATTGGTCAGTTCCGGCGCTTCCCCCAAGTCCGGTAACTCCGCCGCCATCGCGTTCGCATTCACCTGAGCCTCCCCGCCCGCGCACCCCATCAGCGCCAGCCCTATCACGATCACCCACAGGCCACGCACCCCGCCCAAACCGCGTTTCACGCCTTCCACCTCTCGCCCCTCACTCACCGCTGAGCACGCGGAGAGCGCGGAGATTAGCATTCAGGACTTCATCCTTCGTCCTTCGTCGGTCGTCGGCTGTATTCAGCCGCGTCGTCGCCTTACCTCGGCAGCGCGAACCGGATCGTCGTCCCCTGGCCCAGCACACTCTCGGCCCAGATGCGCCCGCCATGCGCCTCCACCAGCCCCCGCGCAATTGCCAGCCCCAGCCCGGCCCCGCCGCTCAGCAGCCCCTCGCCGGCCTGGCCGCGGCTGCGCGCCGCGTCGCCCCGGTAGAACCGGTCGAAGACCCGCGGCAGGTCCTCCGGCGGAATGCCCTCTCCCGTGTCGCGCACGGCCACCTCCACCGTGCCCGGTTTGGCCTCGGCGTGCAGTTCAATGGTGCCGCCGGGCGGCGTGTGCCGGATGGCGTTTTCGACCAGGTTGCGCAGCACCCGGCCGATTTTGTCGGGCGCCAGCCACAGCGGGTCCACGCCCGGTCCCACGGCGCCGGTCAGGGTCACCTGCCGCGCCAGCGCGCGGGCCGTAAAGCCCTCCAGGGTGTCCGAGATCAGGTCGGACAGGGCGCTGGCCTCGGCGCGCAGCACCAGGTTGCCGGCGTCCAGTTGGGCCAGCTCAAACAGGTCGTCAATCAGCGCGCTCATGCGCCCGATTTCGGCCTGCGACTGCTGCACGTAGCGCGACACCGTTTCGGGATCGCTCACCACGCCATCGGCCAGCGCGTCCAGCATGGCCCGCAGCGAGGCCAACGGCGTGCGTAGGTCGTGCGATGCCCAGGCCACTAGGTCGCGCCGGGCCGTGTCCAGCGCGCGCTGGTCGGCATCGGCCTGCTGCAACCGGGCGGCCATGCCGTTGAAGGCCTCCGCCAGCCGCGCCACCTCGTCCTGGCCGGAGACGGTGACTCGCACGCCCAGGTCGCCCTCGCTGATGCGCCCAGCCGCCTGTGCCATGTCGCGCAGGGTGTGGGTGATGGAGGCCGAGACGAAGTAGCCAAACGAGACCGAAATGCCGCCCGCGAACACCAGCAGCAGCCCCGCCAGGGTGAGGTCGTGCTCGTTGAGGAACATCATCCGCGCCGTCAGCCAGACGTTAAGCATGGTCAGCGCGGCCGCGATGATGTAGCCCAGGGTGAGCGTCTGGGCCAGGCTGCGAAACCGCCGCCACCAGCCAAGCTGATGCGAGACGAACCCGACGATGGCCGAGCCGCCGCCCGTCAGGGCGAACAGCAGGACGAGATACATCAGGTCGCCCAGCGGCGGCCGCATGAGGGCCACCGCCAGCGCCACGGTGAGCGTGGAGATGGCCAGGATGCCCAGCAGGTAGGTGAGCAGGCGCGGCGCGCGCCGGAGGGGCAGGGCGCTCTCAGCCTTCAAACTTGTATCCCACGCCCCACACGGTAAGCAGGTACCGCGGCTCCGAGGCGTCGGCCTCGATCTTTTCGCGCAGCCGGCGGATGTGCACGGTGACGGTGGACGGGTCGCCCACAAACTCCTGGCCCCAGACGCTGTCCAGCAATTGGCTCCGGGTAAACACCTGGCGCGGGTGCCGCGCAAAGAACCACAGCAGATCGAACTCCTTGGCCGTCAGCGGCACCGGCCCGTCATCCAGGGTCGCCGCCCGCGCCGTCGGGTCAATGGTCAGCCCATCGAACGCCAGCACCTGCCCCGGTGGCTCCGCCGGCTCGCCCGCCCGCCGCAGCACGGCCCGCACCCGCGACACCAGTTCCTGCGGGCTGAACGGCTTGGCGACGTAGTCGTCGGCGCCCAGGTCCAGCCCGCGGATGCGGTCGCTGGTTTCGCCGCGCGCGGTGAGCATGATGATGGGCAGCCGATGGCGGGCCTCCTGGCCTTCGCGGTCGGCGGCCCGGGCGCCCGGCCGCGGCGTGCGGATTTGCCGCGTCAGGGTCAGGCCATCGATGCCGGGCAGCATCAGGTCCAGCACCAGTAAGTCGGGCAGGGCCTCGGCCAGGGCGTCCAGGGCGGCGTAGCCGTCGGCCGCCTCGCGCACCGCGAAGCCGTCGCGCTCCAGATACCGCCGGATTACTTCCCGGATGGTGGCCTCGTCGTCCACCACCAGCACGGATTTTTGGGAACTGCTATCGGATGCCTTCATCGTTCTTACCATAGGCGCAAGTCATTAAGCTATGATTACGGGCCAATCCAGGCCCGCGCATTGCCTCCGCGCCCAGCCCGTCCGCATCATACACCACTGTCACAGCCTCAAGCCGCCAAGCGCCGCGCCGCCAGGATGCATCTCACTATGGATGCTGCTGGAGAATTGGCACAGCATCCTGCGTCCACGAAGGTGGACGCGGCGGCCGCAGGCCTTGAGGCGCGAATTCTATTCGCCGGCCTGTAGGGGCGTGCTGCGTCCAGCCCGGCTGATACTGCTGGCGAATTGGCACAGCATCCTGCGTCCACGAAGGTGGACGCGGCGGCCGCAGGCCTTGAGGCGCGAATTCCATTCGCCGGCCTCTAGGGGCGTGCTGCGTCCAGCCCGGCTGATACTGCTGGCGAATTGGCAAAGCATCCTGCGTCCCTGGAGACGCGCAGCGCGCGGCGGCCGCAGGCCTTGAGGCGCGAATTCTATTCGCTGGCTGACGTGCTGCGTGTGCAAACGCCGGGAGAGATGCGGCGCGCCCGCGACGCGTAACCCTGAAACGTCGTCGTATCGGATTCATCCAGGCCGGCCTTTGCCGCGCCCGATGCGTTGGTTGTCCTCTGGACCAGGCCGGCCGCCACTTCGATGCGCAGTTGATTGAGCGCTTCCTAACCCTGGAAAGCGAATTGGGCCACTAACAGCAACGGCCCAGGTGATGACCTGGGCCGTGTGGCTGAGCGGGTGAAGGGGCTCGAACCCTCGACATTTTGCTTGGGAAGCAAACGCTCTACCAACTGAGCTACACCCGCATATTCACTTGCCCCCATTATATCCAAGACCCTTGGCCTTGCAAGCATCTCGGGACCAGGTTTTGCAGGACAGCGTCTATACTCCCACCATGCCAACCGCCCCCGACACCTGGCCCGCCCTCCACCGCCTCCTCGCCGCCCTCGCCGCGCAGTACAGCGCCGACTTCCGTGCCGCCGTGCTGGCGGAAGGGCTGGGCCGCGAGCCGGTTGGCGTGCTGCTCCTGGCCGCCAACCTGGACCCCGACCCAATCTCGGCGGCGCTTATGCTCGCCTGCCTGCCCTATTTCGCTGAGACCGCCTTCACCACCCGCCTGGAGCGCCTTCGCGTGGGCGGATGGCTGGACCGGCACCCCGCCGGATACACGCTCTCTCCCCGTGGCCGCGCCGCCGCCGACGCCATGCATGGCGCGGTCCGCGCGCGGCTGGCCGCGCTGGCGCCCATGCCCCCCGCCGATCTGGAACGCCTGGCGCAATTGCTCGAACGCCTCTTCGACCACTGCCGCCTCAGCCCCCGCGTGCCCGGTCAAGCCTGCGTGACCCTCAGCGGCAATGCCAAACCCATCAACGAGCCGGGCGCATCGCCCCTCGCGCGCGCCGCCCGCGCCCTCGAAGCCCTCAACAACTTCCGCTGCGACGCTCACCGGGCCGCCTGGCAGCCATTGGGCGTCAGCGGACCCGCCTGGGAGACCCTCACCTGGCTGTGGCAGGGCCGCGCCAATTCGCACCTCGGCCTGCGCGCCTGGGCCGAGAAGCAGCCCTTCCCGCGCGGGTGGGCCGCGGCGGACTACGCCGGTTTTCTGGGCGAGCTTCAGGCAAGGGGGTGGGTCGAGTCTGTGCCCGACTCGACCTGGTCGCTCACGCCGCCGGGCCGCGTGGCCCGCGAAGCCGCCGAAGCGGACACCGATGCGCGCTTCTACGCCCCGTGGGCGGCGCTCACCCCCGCCGAAATGGACGAACTCTCAAGCCGCGCGGCGGTGGTGGCAGAAGCGTTGAGCGCGAAGCCAGCTATCAACTTCCCTCTTGACGACTAGAACGCATGTTCGTATAATCATACTGTGGACCCACCCACCACCGCCTGCCTGCACGCCTCCTACTCAGCGCCCGAGCCAGACGGCCCCCACTGGCTGGCAATTCTGGCACTGCTGGCAACGCCTTCCTTCCCTGCCAGTCCAAAACTCGACGTGAAATCAAGGCACGCTGGCACGGCCAGGAGTGCCAGCGTCGTAGTAGCGAATTCATTCGCCCGTTGCCAATGGCAAGGCTGGCAATCCTGGCAAGGCTGGCAATGGTGGCAATGACTCAGCCCGCTCCCCTGGCGGTTATCCGGTCTCTGGCAGCGATGGCAACGCTGGCAAGGCTGGCAACGCTGGCAATGCTGGCAATGCTGGCAAGGCTGGCAACGCTGGCAAGGCTGGCAATGCTGGCAAGGCTGGCAACGCTGGCAAGGCTGGCAACGCTGGCAAGGCTGGCAAGGCTGGCAATCCTGGCAACGCTGGCAACGCTGGCAATGCTGGCAGCGCTTCGGCCCACACCGCTGGGATCTATAAGTCCCGCTGGTCGCGCACGCACGGATCCGATAACAGTCGAAAACGACGCTCTAGACCGCGCGGATGTGCCGCGCGAGGAAAGGGAGTGACATGGCTAAGCTCGTGTTCGGAATGAACCAGTCCCTGGACGGCTACGTGGACCATATGGCGTTTTCGCCCAGCCCCGCACTCTTCCGCCACTTCATCGAGGAGGCGCAGGGGCAGGCGGGCAGTGTCTACGGCCGCCAGATGTATGAGATCATGCGGTATTGGGACGACGATCAGCCCGAATGGAATGCAGACGAACACGCCTTCGCGGCGGCGTGGCGGACTATGCCGAAATGGGTCGTCTCGCGCTCGCTGAGGTCGGTCGGCCCCAACGCCAGGCTGGTGGAGGCTGATCTTGAAGGCGCGATCCGCCAGTTGAAGGCCGAGCATGACGGGGAGATCGAAGTCGCTGGCCCGGACTTGGCGCGCAGCCTCACCGAACTTGGCCTGATCGATGAGTATCGCATCTACCTGCACCCCGTCGTGCTGGGTCACGGCAAACCCTATTTCGCCGGACCTCGGCCGCCGCTCCGCCTCATGGCGCATGATCGCGTTGATGAGGATGTGATCCGGTTGACCTACGTTCCGGCATAGTGTCGCGCCTCGCCGGTCAGTCATCACCGCTCGCGTGTCCAGGGTGCAGCTCAGTGCGGCCTCACCCGCCATGCACCCGGCGCCGCATTCGCGGCGGTGAACGGGCAGCCGAATTGACAGCCTTCACACAGAGTCGCCTGTCCGACCGGCTGGCGGCGCGGGTGATGCCCATCGATGCGCCGAACTATGGGCACAATTAATGTGTCAAGCGTCCCGGCCGCTGGCCGGCGCGGCAATGTTGTCCGCGAAGTCCACGTTCACCAATTCGGGGATGCGCACGGGGCGTCCGGTCTCAACGCTCACCCAGGTATACAGCGCCTGCACCTGGGTTAGCAGCGCACCGTCCACCGCCCGGACGATGGTGAATGCGCGGCGGCACGTCACCCGGCGAATGTCGTACAGCCAGGTCGTGACCAGCAGTTCATCATCCAGCCGGGCGGGCTGGCGGTACTCGATGTGGTACGACCGCACCAGGATGGCGATGCCCTCCGCCTGGATGCGCGGGGCGGGCCAGCCGTGGGCGCGGGCCACCTCGAACCCGGCGTCGGTGACGTACGACAAATATTGCGCGTTGTTGACGTGCCCCACGCTGTCGATGTCCTGCCAATGCACCTGCCGTTTCATCCGGAACGCGCCAGCCGGCGGCGGGGGCGGCTCGGCGATGCGCGGCCGGGGCGGGGCCGGCGGGGGCGCGCCCTCCGGGAAGAAGCCCGCCATCATCTCCGGCGGGATGCTCACCGGCTGGCCGGTGCTGGTGTTGACGTACACCCAGTCGGTGCTGGCGCGCGCGGCCACCTCCCCGCTGGCGGCGTTGGTCAGTTCATACGCCCGGCGCGAGCGCACCCGCCGGAAGTCCTCCACCCACGTCCGCACGCGCACCGTGTCGCCGTGCCGCAGCGGGCTGAGGTACTCGATATCGGTCGCCCGCATCAGCCAGTTGGTGCCCAGCGCGGCGTAGTGGGCCGTGTCGAACCCGGCGGCCGCCGACGCATCGATGGCGGCCTCCTGCATGTAGCGCAGATAGTTGGCGTTGTTGACGTGGCCGTACGCGTCGCACTCGTAGTGCCGGACGCGAAAGTCGCGCGTGTAAATGAGGGGCATGGCAGCCGGCCCTCAGGCGATGGCCACCAGCTCAATTTCGAACGTCAGGTCCTTGCCCGCCAGCGGGTGGTTGGCGTCCAGCGTGATGCTGTCCTCCGCCACTTCCGTGATGACCACGCTGATCACTTCGCCGTCGCCCTGCTTGACCTGCAATTCCTGGCCCACATGAGGCTCCAGGTGCGCCGGAAAGCTGTCGCGCTCCACTTCCAGGATCATTTCGTCGTGATGGTCGCCGTAAGCTTCACCGGCCGGGATCGTGGTGGTGCGGCTCTCGCCAGGCGTCATCCCCAGCACCGCCGCCTCAAACCCTGCGATCACCTCGCCCGCCCCCAGGGTGAACTCCAGCGGGTCCTGCTCGGCCGAAGTGTCAAACGTCGTCCCATCCGACAGCTTACCCGTATAGTGCACCTTCACCTTGTCGCCCTGCTTGGCCTGCGTCATGGGGCCTCCTTTGTCGCTGTTCGCGCGGCCCTGACTGTAGCTCCGGCCGGCGAAGGCCCATGATAACACGCCCGTCAGCCGCTACGTGGCCGCAGCCCAGGGCAATGGCCTATGTATCCATTCCGGGCACACAATCCACCGTAGGCGCGCCCTTCATGGGCGCGGCGCGGCTGGAGCGCCAAGCGGGTCGGCTCCTACGTGGCGGCGGCCTGCCTTAGCGCGCCCTCCGGCTCCGGCTCGGGTGCGGCCTTGATCACCGCGTCCGGCAGTTCGCGCTCCACGTTTCGGAGGCGCGGGTTCAGATATACCAGCCCGGTGGCGGTCAGCAGCACCAGGCTGGAGGCAAAGAACGTCAGCCCTACCCCGCGCCCGGCGCCCACACCCAGCAGCGCCCCCAGCGGCGAGACCGCCAGCGCGCCCCCGGCCTGCATCAGCGGCTCGAACACCCGGTCGGCCAGCGGGCCGGCCAGGGCAAAGGCCAGCGGCGTCATC
>CAZCEC010000036.1:34124-60665 GCA_964497615.1 uncultured Anaerolineales bacterium
GAGATCATCGACCGCATCGCGAACACCCGCCCCTGCACCTCCGGCGCGACCTTCGTCTGGAAGATGGCCTGGCTGGAGGCGCTGGCGAACGGCACGCTGAACAGCAATATGAACAGGCCAGCCCCGGCGAACACCGCCTCCGGCCGCACCCCCGTCACCAGCAGCCCCACGGCCGCCAGCCCGATAAAGCCAATCACGGCGTTGATGCGCCGTTTGGGGCCGCCCCAGGCGCTCATGGCGAGGCTGCCCACCAGCATCCCCAGCCCGGACGCCATCTGCACTGGCCCCAGCACGGCCGCCGAGTGGCGCGAGAGCACCAGCGGTCCCGTGAGCACGGTAGCGATATTCAGCAGGAAGTTGACCAGCGCGAAGTACATGAGGAGCCCGAACAGCCCTGGCCGCTCGCGCAAGTAGCGCCAGCCAAAGGCCGTGTCGGCCCACACGCTGGACTGCCGGCCGGTGGCCTGTTCGCTTGCCGCCCGCGCCGGTTGGGGGATGCGCACCAGCAGCAGCGCGCCCACCGCAAAGAAGTAGGTGATGAAGTCCACCAGCACGATGCCCCGCAGCCCGATGGTGACGAACAGCGCCCCGGCAATGACAGGCGCGACGAGCATCTCCAGCGCCTGCCCAAGCTGGCTCAGGCCGCTGGCGCGGGCCAGTTGCTCCTTTGGCACCAGCATCGCCACCGAGGCGGTGAAGGCTGGCTCCTGGAAGGCACCGAACACAGAACCCATCATCGCGATCAGATAGATGTGCCAGACGTGCAAGCTGCCCGTCCACAGCAGCGCCACTACTGCCAGCGTAACCAGCGCGTTGCCGGTATCGGCCAGCAGCATGATGTGGCGGCGGTTGTGGCGGTCGGCCAGGCTGCCCGCCAGCGGCGAGAGCAGCAGGCGTGGGACGGTGGTCAGCAGCACCGTGAAGGTGAAGGGCGTGGCTTGCCGCGTCTGGTCGAAGATCCAGACCGCCAGCGCGAAGCCCGTCAGGCCCGAGCCGATCTGCGAGATCAACTGGCCAATCCAGATGATCATGAACGTGCGCATGGAACGGGGTGAGGACTGGTTCTCCGGCATGGAAACCTCTCGTGGGGCAGGGCGCTCCGGCTGTGTTAGGGGCGTGCGCGTGCTCAGGTCTCGGGGCGGGCGGCGGCCGCGCCGGGCGGCTGCCCGCCGTCATCTTCGCGAAAGTAGAAGCTGGGGTAGAAGGCTACAGCCAGGGCAAAGGTGATGGGCGCGGGTTCGCCCGGGGCGGCTGGGCCGGCATCGGCCTCGTCGAATTCGTTCATCAAGTCCACGATGCGCTGATGAAACTCCTGCGCCCGCTCATCGCTCATGCGGCTAAGCATCCGGCTGACGTTGACGGCCCGGGGATGGCGCTGGCTGCCCTCGTCGAGCATGGCGTAGCGGGCCTGCAGGCTGCGCAGGATGTCGTCGCGGGTGGTGTCCAGGGTCGAGATCATCAGGGTGTTGATGGTCTCCTTACCCTCGTCGGTGTGGAAGTTGAGCAGGCTGGGGTCGATGGCGATGTGGCTGCCGGTGGCTCGGTAGATCTTCTCCGCGATATTGGCGACCATGCGGGTCTCCACCACGGTGATCAGGCCAATCTTTTCCAGCAGGCCGAAGTGATAGTACAGCTTGCTGGGAGCCAAACCCAGCCGCTGGGCCACCTGCCCGACCGGCAGCGGGTCGTGGATGAGCAGTTCAACGATCTGCGCCCGCAAGGGATCAGCAATCGCCTTGAGGGTGTCATAATCCCGTATCGTGAAAGAGTTCGGTATTTCAGATCGTTCCATCGGTGATCAATATTGTATCGTTGAAATATTCTTTAGCGATAACAATCTACATGAATATGCTCGTGCTGTCAAGCCGAGTTTCGCGTTGCCGCCAGTGGCCTAAGAGTTGCACTGAAATCTGCGGGGGAGTTGCGGTTAGAGTCCCGTTGGTAGTACAATCTGGGTATCGCGGCCGGTCACTTGGCGGTCTGCGATCAGTGTGCGCCGTCCAGTGGCGCATCTCTCCAGGGAGGCAAGCATGAAGAATCGAAGCATTTTGCTGGCGGGCGCTCTGGGCAGCCTGTTAGTGCTCGCCTGTGTGGCGGCCCTGGCCCTGAACGCCGGTCCCGCCCAGGCCGCGCCCGAGGCCCAGGCCGGCGCCCTCATCACCGTCACGGTCAAAAGCGGCGACAACCTGGGCAAATACACCCGCATCTACGGGGTCAGCGGCGCATCGCTCGTCGCCGCTAATAGCCTGCCCAATCCCAACCTGATCTTCCCCGGGCAGACCATCACCATCCCGGTCGTCCGGAGCAGCACGCCCAGCCTCACCACACCGTTCTTCCACACGGTTGTGGCGGGCGACACCCTCAATGGTTTGGCGGCGCGCTTTGAGATGGACCCCAGCCTCATCGTCAACAACAACGGCTTGACGAGCGATGTGCTCGTGTTGGGCCGCGTCCTGCTCATCCCCGCTGGGCCGCACAGCCACATCGCCCGCGCCGGCGAGACCCTTAAGAGCATCGCCGCCCTCCACGCCATTCCGGTGGCGACCCTGATCAGCAACAACCCCGGCGTGGCGAACCCCGACCTGATCTTCGTGGGCCAGCCGATCTTCATCCCCATCCAGTACAACGCCGCGCCGCTGGCCCTGCACGGCGATGTGGCGATCCCCGCCACACCTGTGCCAGGCGCCAGCCTGACGCCCGTGCCTGCCACGCCCACCGCCACGCCCATCCCCGGCTCGGCCAACTGGATCAAGGTGACGGTGCACAGCGGCGAGAGCCTGGTAACCTACGTGGCGCGCTATGGGGTTTCCGGCGGCCTCATCCGCCAGGCCAACCCGCAACTGAAGGACCCGAACCTGATCTTCCCTGGCGACATCATCAACATCCCGGTGAATGTCTCGTTCACGCCCAGCCGCACCACCCCGTTCTTCTACGTGGTGCAGGCCGGCGACACCACGACTTCCATCGGCCTCAAGTTCGAGATGGCGGCCGACACGCTCATCAAGCACAACCCTGGCGCAGGGTTCGCCGCGGGCAGCACCATCCTGGTGCCGGCCGGGCCGCACGTCTACCGGGTACGCCAGGGTGACACCATGGCGAAGATCGCGACGAAGTACGGGACCACGGTGGACTTTCTGCTGACGGGCAACCAACTGCCCGACGCGAACGCCATCTTCCTGAACCAGGAGATCTTCATCCCGCTCCAGCTAAACAAGAATCCGCTGCCGTACGACTAGCCGCTGACCATCCACGCGGAGCACAGTCGAAAAACCAGCGCCGCCCAATTTGGGCGGCGCTGGTGTTTATGGGCACGCTGGCAGATGCAGAAAAGTCTGACACTCGCCGGGAGTCAGGTCGCGCGTGAGGCGGGCCGTTGCCAGCGCCACGAGTGCCTCGGTATCGAGCAGGTAAACCCGCACGATCCCATCGGTGCTAGACACCGCCAGCTGCGCGCCTCCGTCCTGTGGACTAAAAGAAACGCCCTTGACGTCCCCGGCGCTGCCGGGTAGGGCGCTCAACAGCGCGCCAGTCTCAGCGTCCCACACGCGGGCGGTGCCGTCGGCGCTGCCGGTGGCGACTAGCCGCCCATCTGGGCTCCAGGCCACGCCCCAAATGAAGGCCCGATGTCCACTCAACGTGAGCACGAGTTCGCCCGTGTCAGCCTCCCACAAACGCGCTACCGCATCGCTGCCGCCGGTGAGCAGGCGTGTGCCGTCTGGACTGAAAGCCAGGTCAGGGTTGGCACCGTCGTGACTGTACAGCGCCAGCAACTGCTGGCCCGTGGCGGTGTCCCAGAACAGGATATTGCCGTCGGTGCCGGTCGTTGCCAGGCGTGCGCCGTCGGGGCTGAAGGCGACCCCCACCACTAAGCCCTCGTGCCCAGTGAACTTGAGCAGTTCGCGCCCTGTCTGGGCGTCCCACAGCCTGGCTGTGCCATCAAACCCAGCCGTCGCGATGCGGCCCCCATCTTCGCTGTAAGCGACATCCCGGACGGTGGCCAGGTCTGGGTCATCCAGCGCCGCTCCATGCCCCAGGAGCACCAACTCGGCTGCCCCACCGCCAGCCGCGCGCCACACTCGCACCGACCCGTCACCGCTGGCCGTTGCCAGTCGGGCGCTGTCTGGGCTCCAGGCGAGGCCAAACTGCCCGCTGCTGTGGCCCGCCAGGCTGGCTGCCACATCGCCAGTTGTGGCGCTCCACACACGGGCGACACTGTCAAAACCATCGGTCGCCAGCCAGCGCCCATCGGGGCTGTAGGTCACGCGTGCTCCGCCGGATTGGATGGTCAGACGCTCGCGGCCTGGCCGAAGATCCCACACGCGCACGGTGCCATCCATGCTTGCGGTGACGAGGTGAGTTCCGTTGGGATGGTATGAAACACTGTTGGCCCAATCGCTGTGACCGGCAAGGGTCATCAGCTCGCGCCCGGTGGCTGTGTCCCAAATGGTGACGGCGCTGCCGGTCGTGGCGGCCACCTGCCGCCCGTCGGGGCTAAAGACCAGGTTGCCCGAGCTGAGCTCAAACTGGGGAAGTGGTGTCATAGTGGCTGTTTCCCACACCCATGCGTCGGCGGCCACGAGCCGGCCGTCCGGGCTATAGGCGACACCATAGACGGGCCCGGAAAAGCCGCCCTGGTCATGAACCAACTCACCCGAGGCCGTGTCCCAAATCTTGAGGGTCTGGTCATCGGCGCCGGTTGCCAGCCGCGTGCCATCGGGGCTAAAGGCCAGCGTCTCGATTGGGCCGGTATGGCCGGTGAGGGTCAGCCGCAGCCGGCCGCTGGCCGCATCCCAGAGGCGCGCAGTGTTGTCTGCGCCCGCAGACGCGACCTGCCGCCCGTCCGGGCTATAGGCGACGGCCCAAACCTCACCCGTGTGGCCCGACAGCGCGGCAATTTCCTGGCCGCTTTCGGCATCCCACAGCTTGACGAGTACCCCGTCGCCAGTGACCAGGCGGCCGCCATCGGGGCTGTAGGCGACGCGCAGGGTGCCCACCGCGTCGCTCGGCACGGTGATGCCGGGCAGCCGCAGCAGCGCCGTGCCTGTCTGTGCGTTCCACACGACGACATCGCCCGTGTCGCCGATGCCGGCCACACGGCTGCCGTCCGGGCTGTAAACGGCCGTCAGTACCCGCGTGCCCAGGTCTTCCAGCGATAGCCGGACACGCGACGTGATCAGGGCCTGGTGCAGGGCCGCTTCGGCCTCGGGCGCCACCGGCTCTCCCTGTGCGCGAGTTGTAGAGATGGCCTGGATGGCGAGAAGAATGCTGCGTTCAGGGTCCACCTCCAGGTTGTTGACCGCCGCCGCCGCCAATTCGCGCGCCGTGGCTAGCCGCCCCACGGCCAGCGCCTGGAGCGCGCTCTGGCGTGCTTGTTCGCCAAAGTACAAAGCTGCGCCGGCCATGCCCAGTGTCAGCACGAACGCAATGCCCAGGTAGACGGCCCGCCGCCGGAGACTACTGGCGGCCCGACCCTGAGTTTCGGCCAGGGCGTGCGCCGCCGCCAGTTCGCGCTGTCGCTGTGCCTCCCGCTCGGCGCTCTCCCGCTCGGCCTGGGCTTGCGAGGCAGCCAGAAACTCAGCCTCGGCCTCGTTCAACCCGCCGGGGTGCTGTGCCGCCCATTCGCCGGCCTGGGCCAGCCGCGCGCCTCGATACAGTTCGCTTGGGTCGCCGCCGGCCTGCCGCCAACTCTCGGCCGCCAGTGTCAAGTGGCGGTGCAGCCGCAAGCCGTCGCGGTCGGCTTCCAGCCAGCCGCGCAAGGTAGGCCACTCGCGAATGAGGGCTTCGTGCGCCACCTCAACGGCATCGCCGTCGGTCGTGATGAGCCGCGCATCCGCCAACTGGGTGAGCACCGCGCGCACGCTGCCGGCGCTTTCGGGCCGCGCGGTCAACTCACCCAGCGCCACGCGGCGGCGGGTCTCGGCGGCGCCGTCCTCGTCGCCCAATTGCGTGAGCCGCAGGAAGATGTCGCGGGCAATGACCTGCTGCGCCTCGTCCAGCCCGTCGTGGAAGACCACGTCGGCGGTCTCGGCAATGGCCCCGCGCACGCCGCCCGTGGCCAGGTAGCCCGACACCGTCAGCATCCGCCCGCGCCGCCGCTGCCAGGTCTCCAGCAGGGCGTGCGACAGAAGGGGCAGGGCGCCCGGCTCGGGAGCCTGTTGACCATCGGCGCCGAGATCGTGGAGCAGCAGCTCCATCAAGCCTGCCTCCAACTCCCAGCCACCGCGCCGGGCTGGTTCTTCAATGGCGCGGCGCAATTCGTCGGCCGTCATCGGGCCGATGAACTCCTGGTTGGCGGCGAGGGCGGCGCGCAGGGCGGCATATGGCGCGCACTGAGCGTAGAAGTCGGCGCGCAAGGTGAGGAGGACCCAGGCCGAGCCGCCAGGCCCGCCCGCAGCCAGGAGCTGGTCAATGAACGCGCGCCGCTCCAGCTCATCGCGGCACAGGGTAAACACCTCTTCAAACTGATCGACAACGAGCAGCCGGCGGGTGGCGGGCGGCGCGGTCTCCGGCGAGCGAGCGGCGGCCAGGGCCTGGAGGGGGTGGGCCGTGGGCGTGAGCGTGTCAATGACCCAGCCAGGTTGGCTGCGCTGCCAGCGCAAGGCCGGGATGAGGCCGGCGCGCACAATGGAGGATTTGCCGCTGCCGGAGGGGCCCACTGCCGCCAGAAAGCGCGGTTCAGCGCCTGCGTCCGCCCCAGCCAGTCGTGCCATCAACGTCGCCGTCAGCGCCTCGCGGCCAAAGAATAGGTCGGCATCGGACTCGTCGAAGAACCGCAAACCTTTGAACGGCGGCGCGCCAGAGGCGGGGGCATCGTCGCGCTGCATGGCGGCGGCCAGGTCCATCAGCCGCGCCGCCGTGCCAGGCTCACGCTCCAGGTCCAGTGCGGGGACGAAGCGGGCGGCGATGGTGGCCAGATCGGGCAGGCGCTGATTGAGCTCCAGCCGGCTGATCTGGGCGTGACTGTAGCCGACGGCGATGGACAACTCGCGCTGGGTGAGACCCTGGCGGCGGCGCAGGAACTTGAGCAGATCGCCAAACGTCGTGAAGCGATCCAGTCCTGCGGGCGGGGTTTCGAGCGGCATGTGACCTCGTTTCTGGGCAGCCAACGGCGTTTTCACGCACCGTTTCGCCATTATAGGGACATTACCACGCCGTTGGTGAATCTTGGTGAATCTTGTCGAATTTGGTGAGGGACTGGGGGGTAGGGTGAAGCCGCAAGCCGAGGCCAAGCACGCACATCCGACCACCTCGGCCAAGGAGGCAAAGATGAACAGCAGCCGTTTCTCGTTCGCACTCGTCATGTTGGCGCTTGTTCTGGTGGCGGGCCTGGTGATCCGGCAGGGCTTGCTGACGGCGCGGGTGGTGGAGGCGGCCAACCAGGCTGATGCCGCCCGCCAGGCCGATCCAGGCGTCTGTGGCTACTTCGACCAGGACATCAATAGCCTGCGCTCGGTCTATGACCTGGCCAAGGGCATCACCGTGGCGCGCTCCGCCTCTGGCGTGCTGGGCGTGGATGGCGGCCTGATGGGCATCAAGGACTGCTAACCATGAAACATTTCGAAGAACTGTCGCGGCTGCGGGTGAACGAGGCCATCAGAGCGGGATTGGAGGCGCAGAGGGTGGAGCGGATGCTGGCGGAAGGCCAGGCACCGAAGCGTGCGGCGCGGCGGTCGATCTTCTCTGTATTGGCCGGTCTGCTTCGCTGGCTGGCGGGTCTGTTCGCGCCGCGGCGGCCAGCGCCGCAGTCCGCCGACCCAAGCACCTAACCAGCCAAAGGCTGCACACTCAATAGACGCGCAGTGCGGCGCCCAGGACCGGGCGCCGCGCTGCGCTTGCGTGCGCTAACCCGCAGCCGGTGGACCGGCCAGGGCTTTGATGAGAAGCCCGATTGCGGCTGCCTCGATGCCGCCCACCGCCAGCAGCAAGGTGCACGAGAGCCGCCCCTCGCTGGCCCGGACATCCTGTTGGGTGCGGTCGCTGGTGGTTGCGTGGCCGGCCGAACGCGCGATCTGATAATTAGCGCTGCCCGCGAACAGCCCCCCACCCATGGTCATCAGCGCGCCCACCGCCGCCGTCACCAGGCTGAGGCTCATCACCGTGTCCGCGAAGCCCACCGCCGTGCAGCTTCCGCGCCACAGGCAGTAGCCGCCTCCCAATAGCAGGATGGCGGCTGCCACCACGGTGCCGCTTGCCAGCAACCGCAGGGCCAACCGGCTGATCTGTTTCAACTTAGGCTCATTCTCTGCGCGCTCCGCGTACTCCACGGTGATGTCCGTTGCGTGGAATTCGTGGCGGAGGCCTTACGACCGCGGCAGCCGCAGCGGCAGCCGCACCTGGAAGCACGTCAGCCCCGGCCGCGAGGTGAGCCGGATTTCGCCGTAGTGCTTGTGGACGATGTTGTAGGCGATGTTCAGGCCCAGCCCGGTGCCCACACCCGGGGGCTTGGTGGTGAAGAACGGGTCGAACACGCGGTTCTGAATTTCCTCCGGGATGCCGGGGCCGTTGTCGGCCAATTCCACCACCACGCCGTCGTCGGCCGGGTAAGTGCGCAAGGTGATCTCGCCCCGGCCGCCCAACGCGTCCACCGCGTTATCAAGGATGTTGGTCCACACCTGGTTTAGCTCGCCCGCGTAGGCCTCGATGCGGGGCAGGCCGGGCGCATAGTCGCGCACCACGGTGACGCCCTGCTTGAGCTTGTGGCGCAGGATGATGAGGGTGTTGTCCAGCCCCTCGTGGACGTTGACCTCCTGCACCGGCGCGCGGTCGAGATACGAGTACGACTTGACCGACTTGACGATCTCGGAGATGCGGTCGGCCCCTTTGCCAATCTCGTCCAGCACGCTGTACACGCCGCTGCCCAGCCCCAGGGCCTGCGCCACAACGGAAATCTGTTCGGGCGAGAAGTGCTCGCCCAGGTGATCGAAGTCATCGGGGGTCCAGCCATAGTTGACCAGGGTAGGGGCCAGCTCCCAGGCATTCTGCACGCCGTGCTCGTCCAGCCACTGCTCCACGGCGCTTTCGCGGTCGGCGCGGGTGAGGGTGTCCAGCGTGACCACGGCAGCGGCGCGCTCGGTCATCGCCTTCCGCAGATTGGCCACGTCCTCCTGCTGATGGTCGTCCAGGTCCAGTTGGTCCAGGGCGCTCATCGCCGCCTGCCACTGGAGCAGCAGTTCGCCCAATTGCGAGACGGCGCGGCGCACGGCGGCGGCGGGGTTGTTCAGCTCGTGGGCCAGGCCGGCGGCCAGGGTGCCCAGGCCGGCCATCTTCTCCTTTTCGTGCAGCAGCGCTTCGTTCTGCCGCAGGCGCGCCGTCACTGTGTGCAGGATGGCGACAGCGGCGTTGGGGCTGTTGTAGAGGACCTCGTCGAACATGGCCTTGGAGATGACCAGCAGGCGGCTGGAGGTGATGGTGCGCACCGTGGCGGCGCGGGGCGAGTTGTCCAACAGCGACATCTCGCCGATGAACTCGCCCGGTTTGCGCACGTCCACCTTCACGTCGTGCCCGCCCGCGAACTTCGTGACCTGCAGCTCGCCGTCCAGCAGCACATAGACGGCGTCGCCGGGTTCGCCTTCCTTGATGATCACCTTGCCCGCGGGCACCGTCTCCTCGCGCGCCTGGGCATACAGGCGTTCCAGGTCGTCGTCGGCTAGTCCGGCGAACAGCGACAGATTGCGGAGCAGGTCAACGCTCATTACACGTCTATCTTGTCTACAAAGCACCAGCGCCAGGTTTCGCCCTTCTCGAACGAGCGCATGATCGGGTGGCCGGTGGCGTGGAAATGCTTGGTGGCATGCTTGTTCTTCGAGTTGTCGCAGCAGCCGATGTAGCCGCAGGTGAGGCACATGCGCAGGTGAAACCAGCGGTCGCCCGTCTTCAGGCAATCCACGCAGCCCTCGGCTTGGGGCTGGATATCGGCCACGATCTGGTGTAAGTGCGTGCAGTTAGGCATGGATAGTTTCCTCAGGTACTGGCGAGATACTTGTGCACAAACGCGACCGCCATCGCGCCCTCGCCCACGGCGGAAGCCACGCGCTTGATGGAGCCCTGGCGCACGTCGCCGGCCACGAAGATGCCAGGCACGTTCGTCTCCAGCCAGTAGGGGTCGCGGTTCAGCGTCCAGCCGCGGGGCCGGTTGCCGGCGCGCATCAGGTCCGGGCCGGTGGGGATGAAGCCGTATTCGTCGCAGTGCACCACGCCGCGCACCCACTCGGTGTAGGGCTGCGCGCCGATGAAGATGAACATGGCGCGGGCGGGCAAGCGTTCCTCCACCAGTGTGTTCTTGTCGCGCACGGTGATGGCTTCCAGATTCTTCTCGCCGTGGGCGGCCACCACCTCGGTGCACAGCCGGGCGCGGATGTTCTCGGCGTCGATGATGCGGTCCACCAGGTATTGCGACATGCTGGCCGCCAGCGACTCGCCCCGGCACAAGATCGTCACCTCGGCCGCGAACTTGGACAGGTACATGGCGGCTTGCCCGGCAGAGTTGCCGGCGCCAACGATGAACACCGCGCTGTCGCGGCAGGAGATGGCCTCCGTGGTGGCCGCGCCGTAATACACTCCGGCGCCCGTCAACTGCTCCACGCCCGGCACGTCCAGCTTGCGGTAATTGATGCCGGTGGCGATGACCAGCGCATGGCAGCTCACCTCCGCGCCGTCCATGAGGGTGACGAATTTGTAGTTATCCTGGAGGCGCAGGGCGGTGGCCTCCTGCGGGCGCAACAGCTCCGCGCCGAAGCGCTCCGCCTGAGCCAGGGCGCGCTGGGTGAGCAGGCTGCCGCTGACGCCGGAGGGGAAGCCCAGGTAGTTCTCGATGGCGGAACTTTGCCCGGCCTGGCCGCCGGGGGCGCTGCGCTCGATCATCAGGGTGCCCAGGCCCTCCGAGGCGCCGTACACTCCCGCCGCTAATCCAGCCGGCCCCGCGCCGACGATGATCAGATCGTAGAACGGGGTCTTGGCCTGCGTGCGCAGCCCCACCTTTTGCGCCAGCGCGATGGGTGTGGGCCGCACCAGGTGCTGGCCATCGGGAAAGATGACCAGCGGCAGTTCATCAATGGTCTCGTTGACGGTATGCAGCAGTTGGGCGGCTTCCGGGTTGTCGTCTATGTCCAGCCACTGGTAGGGAATCTGGTTACGGGCCAGGAATTCCTTCAAGTCGTGTGACTGGGGAGACCAGCGGTGCCCGATGATGCGCACCCCTTCATACGTGGGCCGGAAGGCGCGCACCCAATCCTCCAGCAGGTCGCGCACGATCGGGAAGAGCTTCTCTTCCGGCGGGTCCCACGGCTTGAGCAGATAGTGGTCCACGCGCACTTTGTTGATGGCGCGGATGGCGGCGTCGGTGTCGGCATAGGCGGTGAGCAGGGCGCGCTTGGCCTCGGGAAACACCGCCAGCGCGGCTTCGAGGAACTCCACGCCCGTCATGCCCGGCATGCGCTGGTCGGAGAGGAGCAGGGCCACCGGCTCGCTCCGCAAGCGAAGCTGCTTGAGCGCCTCCAGCGCCGCCGGCCCGGAGTCGGCGCGCAGGATGCGGTAGTCCTTGCCGAACTCGCGGCGCAGGTCGCGCTCCACGGCGCGCAGCACCACGGGGTCGTCGTCAATGGTGAGGATAACGGGTTTCGCCATGCATGGTCCTAAATCGTCTGCACATCATGCGGACCGCTCTCGCGGATGCCTGCTGGGGTGATGCGCAAAAACTCCGCGTTGGCCTGCAATTCGCTGATGGTGGTGGCGCCAGCGTAACTCAGGCCGGAGCGCAAGCCGCCGACTAGTTGGTGCAGCACATCGGCGGCGCGGCCCCGGTAGGGCACGACGGCCTCCACGCCCTCCGGCACCACCTTGTCCCAATCATCATTATCCAACTGGCCCTGTTTGTCCAGCGCCTTGCGGTCCACATTGGCCGTCAGCGACGCCATGCCGCGCACCACCTTGTAGCGCCGCCCGTCGCGGATGACGCTGGCGCCGGGGCTTTCCTCGGTGCCAGCCAGCAGACTGCCGATCATCACGGTGCTGGCGCCGGCCGCCAGGGCCTTGGTCAGGTCGCCGCCAGTGCGAATGCCGCCGTCGCCGATCAGGGGTATATCCAGTGCCGCTGCGGCCTCGGCGCAGTCCAGGATGGCGGTGAGCTGCGGCACGCCGAAGCCCGTCACCTGCCTGGTGATGCAGATGGAGCCGGAACCCACGCCGACCTTGACGGCATCGGCCCCGGCTTCAGCTAGGGCGCGCACCCCGTCGGCGGCGGCCACGTTCCCGCCCACCACGTCCACGCTTGGGAAGCGCTCCTTCAGGGTCGTGACCATGCGTAAGGCGTGGTCCGAGTGCCCGTGGGCGATGTCGACGATCAGCACATCCGCCCCGGCGGCCACGCACAGTTCGGCGCGGAGCAGGTCGTCGGCGCGCACGCCCACCGCCGCGGCCACGCGCAGGCGGCCCTTGAGGTCCTTGGTGGCCTGCGGGTGCTGCTCCAGTTTCACAATATCCTGGGCGGTGATCAGCCCAGCCACGCGGCCCGCGCCGTCCACCAGGGGCAGCTTCTCGATGCGGTGCGCGTGCAGGAGGCGCTGGGCCTCTTCCAGGCTGGTGCCCTCGGGCGCGGTGATGAGGCGCGCGCGCGGCGTCATCACGCTTTCGACCGCCGCCAGCGGGTCGGGCGCAAAGAGCACATCGCGGGTCGCCACCAGCCCGGCCAGCCGCCCGGCTTCATCCACCACCAACAGCCCGCCGATGCCCGAGGACTGCATTTGCTCGCGCGCGGTTTGCACCGTGGCCCCGCAGGCGATGGTGGCGGGCGCCTCCACGATATGCGACTCGGCGCGCTTGACGCGGGCCACCTCCGCCGCCTGCCGCTCCGGCGTCATAAAGCGATGGATGGCGCCCAGCCCGCCCAGCCGCGCGATGGCAATCGCCATTGGCGCCTCGGTGACGGTGTCCATGTTGGAGCTGACGATGGGGATCGCCAGCGACAGCCGCCGCGTCAGCCGCGCCGTGGTCGTCACGGCGGTGCGCGAGGCGACTGAGGAGCGCTTGGGTACTAACAGCACATCATCAAACGTCAAGCCGGTTTCATCACGCAAGCGCATGGTAATGCCTCTGCCCGTTGGGCCTTCGCCGCGCGCGCCTGTTAGGGGACGATGACGGCATGCGCGTAGAGCAAACGCCCGTCAGCGCTGTAGATCAGGTAGAAGTTCATCTGCTTGGCGCGCCTGGCCGGCCACTCGCTGGCCAGGCTCACTTCCCAAACCGGCTGAACCGGGTCGCACCAATTGGTGGTCAGCACCTGTTCGAAATACATCCGGCTGTAAGTCACCACCGAGCTCAGCTTCTGGCAGTTGTCTCGAAAGAAGCTTGTCTGGCCAAAGGTTCCCTGCGCCACATCCATGGAGGTGATCTGGACGGGTCCGCTCGCCTCACTGGCCTGACTGAGGACTTCCTCCCGCGCTAGGTCGCCAATTTCGGCCGCCGTGAACTGGTTGGCCCGCGCCTGCCACAGCGCCACCGCGCCGGCCACCGCCAGGAAGCTGCCCAGCGCCAGGACCAATACAGCGCCCAAACACCCCCACCGCATCATGTGGTTTGCCTTTGGGTTCAGCATGGTTCCCTTGCCGCCAGGACCCGGACGCGGGGCAAGTTTACAACGGGGTGGCGCGATTGGGTAATCGGCCCTCTAAGATCGCTCGCCCGCTTCGTCGTGCACGACCCAGAAGTGCTGGGCCAGCACGCGTCGCCCGTGTAACTCCGTGCCAGGCGTGGTGTGGACTAGCTCAAGCTCACGGAAGAGCCAGTCGCAACGGCCCAGGGAGCGGATGGTGTCGGGGTCGTCGAACCAGGCGGCGAGGCGCGGAGCAAGAGCGGCGGAGAGGGGGATGAAGTCCCTGACGATCACGCCTACGATCGCACGGCCTTTCTCGGGCGGGGTTCCTTTACACGACGCGCACCACTCGCTGGCTGCACTACATCCCAGACTGCCTCAGGGTGGCGTGCCGCTACCTGCAGCAAGACCCGCGCTGGCCCTTCAGGTGAGCGGCGGCCCTGTTCCCAATTACGCAGCGTCTTGACGCTAATTCCTAGCAAGGCTGCGAATTCACTCTGGGACAGGCGATAGGTGGCCCGCAGACGCTTGACGTTCGGGCCAGTCACGATAAAGGCCCGAGAGGGGACTTTCTGCCCGCGCAAAATGGCCCCGCCTTCTTGAACACTTGCCACCAATTCTTCAAACAACTCGTCTTTCATGGATACTCGGCCTCGATCAGCTTACGCAATATGTTCACCTGTTTCGCAGTTAGATCCGCTTGCACAGTTTTGGGATAAGCAAATAGCATCAATAGACGCTCATGTTGAACAGCCCAATAGTAGATGATCCGAATTCCGCCGCTCTTCCCCTTGCCTTCCAACGACCAGCGTATCTTTCGGAGGCCACCGCTCTGCCGAATGATCGCACCGGCGCTTGGACGATTTGACAGGACAACCTGCAACTTGCGGTATTCATCGTCAGTCCGTAGTTCAACCATTCGACGGATGAAGACCGTCGTTTCGACGATTACCATGGGCAAACGTCACTATACGCCATTGGCGTATGGTTGTCAAGTTTTCGCGATGCGGTTGGGAGCGAACGACTCGACGAGCCGCCGTCACAGCTATTTAGCAGGGGCCACATTGGGTGCGCGAGTTTGGGCATCGGCGAGTTGCCCGCACCCCGCATTAATGTCAATGCCCCGCCGCACGCGGATGGTGCAGGTGATGCCGTGGCGTTCGAGTTCGGCTTTGAATGCGGCGGCGCGCTCGCGGGTGGTAGCGCGGCCGGCGTAGTCGCGCGTGGGGTTGAGGGGGATGACGTTGACATGGCACGGCAGTCCCTCGGCCAGCACAGCCAGGGCGCGGGCCTGCTCGGGCGTGTCGTTCTTGCCCTGGATCAGCGCCCACTCGAACGTGACGCGGCGGCGGGTGGCGGCATAGTATTTCCGCACGGCGTCGAACAGCACCGCTAGCGGATACTTCTTGTTGATGGGCAGCATCTCCGTCCGCAATTCGTCAGTGGCGGCGTGGAGCGACACGGCCAGGTTCACCTGCCGGTGCTCGCCCGCAAACCGCTCGATCATCGGCACCAGCCCCACCGTGCTGATGGTGATGCGCCGCGCGCCGAAGTTGAACCCCTGCGGGTCGTTGAGGATGTCCACCGCCGCCAGGGTCGCGTCGTAGTTGTGGAACGGCTCGCCCATGCCCATGACGACGATGTTGGTCAGGTGGTCGCCTTGCGCTTTCAACTCACGGGCGAACACCAGCACCTGCTCCACAATCTCGCCCGCGCTGAGGTTGCGCCGAAAGCCCATCTGCCCCGTGGCGCAGAACACGCACCCCATCGCGCACCCGGCCTGGGTGGAGATGCACAATGTGCGGCGCTGCTCATACCCCATCAGCACCGTCTCGATCTGCTGGCCGCCGGGCAAGCCGAACAGCGCCTTGCGCGTCTCCCCGTCCGACGACTTCTGCTCGACGAGGCGCGTCAGCGACTGGAACTCGAACTCGCTTCCCAGCCGTTCGCGCAGCGCCATGGGGATCGTGGTGATGGCGTCGGGCGTCGCCGCCAGGTCGCGGTATAGCGCCTGCCACACCTGCCCGGCGCGGTACTTCGGCTGGCCCCACTCGACGAGCGTGTCGGTGAGGTGGGAGAGGGGAAGGGAGAAGATGCTGGACATTGAATCCCGGGAATCGGGGGACTCAGGGGACACAAGGGAAACAAGGGACACTGGGGCCTATGAGTCCCTTCAGTCCCCCGAGTCCCCTTTCAGAAGGGCCGCGGTCAACTCCACCACGCTTGGCAGCACCCAGGTTGGCGCGTAAGGCAGGCCAGTCAGGTCTTCGGCGCGGGAAATGCCGCTAAGGACTAGCAGGCTGGGCAGCCCGGCGCGGACGGCGCCTAGGATATCGGTCTCCAGGCGGTCGCCAATGACGAGGGTGCGGGCCGGGTCGCTGCCCAGACGGGCCAGCGCCTGTTGATACATGATGGGCTCCGGCTTGCCGATGATGACGGGCGCGACCCCGGTGGCGGTCTGCAGTGCGGCCAGGATGGCGCCGTTGCCGTGCGTCGTGCCGTGCTCACTGGGCAGGGTCACGTCGGGATTCGTGCCGATGAAGGCCGCCCCGGCGCGGATATTGATTGTGGCCGTAGCGAGTTTGTCCCAGGACAGGCCGCGGTCCATCCCGCACACCACATAGTCTGCGCCCGGCTCGTACAGGCCCAGCAGGTCGTACCCGGCATCGCTGAGCGCCTGCCGGACTCCATCCTCGCCGATAGCGAAGACCTGCCCCCGCGGCTGTGCGCCGTTGCGCTGCTGGCTGAGATAAGCGGCGGTTGCCTGGGCCGAGGTCAGCACCTCGCCCAGCGTCACCTGGACACCAAACCCGGCCAACTTGTCCACGTACTGGTCCGGCGTGCGGCTGGCGTTGTTGGTCGCCAGCACAAACGGGATGTCCCGCGCCCGTAGCGCCTCAAAGAACAGCCCAATGCCCGGCAGCGCGCGCGTGCCTTCCCACAACACGCCGTCCATATCGATGATGGCGGCAGCCAACTCGCTTGGGGAATTCATGCCGCCTTGCGGAGCGACTCATCCCCCCACGCCACCACCTGCTCGCGCTCATCGAGCAGCAGCGGACGGGCGTGGCCGCCGATGGCCTCGGCGTGGACCACGACCCGGCGCACGTCGGAGCGCGACGGCACTTCGTACATCACGTCCAGCAGGGTGGCTTCCAGGATCGAGCGCAGCCCGCGCGCGCCGGTGCGGCGGCGCAGGGCGGCGGCCACGGTGCGCTGAAGCGCCTCCTCGGTGAAGTCCAGTTCCACGCTGTCCATGGCGAACAGGCGCTGATACTGCCGCACCAGGGCGTTGCGCGGCTGGGTGAGCACCGCCATCAGCCCGGCCTCGTCCAATGGGTCCAGCGTCACCAGCACCGGCAGCCGGCCCACAAACTCGGGGATCAGGCCGAAGCGCATCAGGTCCTCGGGCGCGAGTTGGGCCATCAGCTCGGAGCGGTCAGCGGCGGTGTGCGCGTGGGGCCGGGCAGCGCCCCCGGCGTGGCGCAGGTGTTCGTCCACGCGGTGGACGATCACCTCTTCCAGCCCGTCGAACGTCCCGCCGCAGATGAAGAGCACGTTGCGGGTGTCGAGCTGGAGGAACTCCTGATGCGGGTGCTTGCGGCCCCCTTGCGGGAGAACGTTCACCCGCGCGCCCTCGATGATCTTCAGCAGGGCCTGCTGCACGCCCTCGCCCGACACGTCGCGGGTGAGCGACGGGCTGCCGCCGCTCTTGCGCGCGATCTTGTCAATCTCGTCAATGTAGATGATGCCCTTCTGGGCGCGCACAAGGTCGTAATCCGCGGCCTGGATCAGGCGGTGCAGGATATTCTCCACGTCCTCGCCCACGTAGCCGGCCTCGGTGAGGGCGGTGGCGTCGGCGATGCAGAAGGGCACGTCCAGGATGCGGGCCAGGGTCTGCGCCAACAGGGTCTTGCCGGAGCCGGTGGGGCCGACCAGCAAGATGTTGCTCTTGTCCAGGTCGGGGTCGCCCTGGCGCGGGCGGTGACCCAGCCGCTTGTAGTGGTTATAGACCGCCACCGAGAGGGCGCGCTTGGCGTGTTCCTGGCCGACCACATATTCATTCAGGCGGGTATAGATGTCCTTGGGCGGCAGGCTGGGGCGCGGGCCGTGGGTGGCCAGGTCGCTGAACAAAACGCCCTCGTCCTCGCCCTGGAGCATGTCGTGGCACAGGTCAATGCACTCGTCGCAAATGGCGACGCCGGGCACGGCGGAGGCGATCAGGCGCGCCACGGCATCTTCCTTGCGCTTGCAGAAGGAACAGCGTTTGACTTCGGAAACAGCAGCTTTGCGCGGCATACCGTCACTCATTCTAGTACAAAATAAAGGCATGGGTGGCGCGCATGTCAGCGCGCCACCCATGCCGTTCGAAACAGCCCGCTACTGGCGGAGGTCGAGGCTTAAGCGGAAGCCGGCAGGGCGACCGGGGTCTTCTGGCCGTTGAGGCGCGCCGGTTCCTTGTCGGGCGCCACCATGATGCCGTCGATCACGCCCAGCTCCACGGCGCGCTCGGGGGTCATGTAGTAGTCGCGGTCGGTCGAGCGCAGGATTTCCTCATCGCTCATCTTGGTGTGCTTGCGCAGGATGTTGTTCAGCAGGTCGCGCTGGCGCAGGATCTCGCGCGCAGCGATCTCGATGTCCGACGCCTGGCCTTGCGCGCCGCCCAGCGGCTGGTGCAGGTGGATGGTGGCGTTGGGCAGGGCATAGCGCATGCCGGGGCTGCCAGCGCACAGCAGGATGGTGCCGAAGCTGGCGGCCAGCCCCACCGCCACGGTGGAGATGGGCGCCTCGATGAAGTGCATGGTGTCGTAGATCGCCAGCCCGGCGTTGATGACGCCGCCCGGCGAGTTGATGAACATCTGGATCGGCTTGCGCGAATCCTCGTGGTTGAGGAACAGCAGTTGCGCCACGATCACGTTGGCAACCTGGTCGTTGATGGGCGTGCCCAAAAAGACAATGCGCTCCTTGAGCAAGAGCGAGTAGATGTCGTAGGCGCGCTCGCCGCGGCCGGTCGTCTCGATCACCATCGGGATCAGGGCTTCGGGGTTCATCAGGCTCATGGGGGTCTCCATTCTATGGTATTCAACCAACGCTCAGGCTTGCGCCGGCTCGTCGCCCGCAGCTGCGGGCGCGGCCGGAACTGCTTCGGGTTCAGCGGCGGCTTCGTCCACGGGGACTTCGGCTTGCGCTTCGGCGGCGGGCGTCTCGGCCTCGGCCTCGTGGTGGTGATCGTCGGCGCCAGGCAGCGGCACGTCCTCGCCGCGGGCGATGGCGGTCAGCCGGTCCAGCGCCTTCTCGGTGAGCACTTCGGCGGCCAGGGCGCGGCGGCTCTCGGGCCGGTTGAGCAGTTGCTTCATCTGCTCGGCCTGCTCGCCGAACTGCACGCTCATCGCTTCCAGCCGCGCGTCGATGTCCTCGTCGTGGACGTGAACCTGCTCGCGCGCCATGATCTCGCCGATGACCAGGGAGCGCTTGAGGCGCTCCTCGGCCTGCGGCTTCGCTTCCTCGCGCAACTGCTCCTTGGTCTTGCCTTCGATCTTCAGATAGTCGTCCAGGGTCAGGCGCTGCTCGCGCAGGCGCCGGTCCAGGTCTTCCATGTAGTCATCGAGCTCGTGCTCGAGCAGTACGGGCGGATAGACCACCGTGGCTTGCTCGGCCAGCGCATCCACCACCTTGTCGGCGTAGTCGCTCTTCACCTGGCGCTCGGCGCGGCGCACCAGCGATTCGCGCACCTTCGTCTTCAGATCGTCCAGGCTCTCGTAGTCGCCCACGGTCTTGGCCAGATCGTCATCCCATTCCGGCAGGGTGCGGGCCTTCACTTCCTTGACCTTGACCTCGAAGTGGGCGGCCTGCCCGCGCAGGGACTCGTTGGCGTAGTCGTCCGGGAAAGTCAGGTCGAACTTCTTCTCGTCGCCGGCCGCCATCCCCACCACTTGCTGGGCGAAGCCCGGCATGGGCCAGTCGGCGGCCTCCTCCAGCAGCAGCGAGACGTTCTCATCCGCCATCAGGAAGTCGGACGGGTTCTCGCCATCGTTCAAGAAGCCCTTGGCGTCCAGGGTCAGGACATCATTCATGGTCGCCGCGCGCTCTACCGGCTCTGTGACGGCCTGGCGCTCGCGCAGGTGGTCCATCTGTTCCTGCACCGCCTCGTCGGTGACGGCCGGGGCCTCGTAGGGCACGCGCAGGGCGCGGTAATCGCCGACGTTCACCTCGGGCGCCAGCGGCACGGTGTAGGTGAGCACCAGCGGCTTGAGGGTGAAGTCTTCCAGCTCGCCCGGCGCGCCCGGCTCGATCTTCTGCTCTTCCAGCGCTTCCTTGTAGACGGCCTGGCTCAGGTCTTCCAGCGCCGCCTGGTAGATGGCGCCTTCGCCAACATGCCGCAACATCACCTCGTAGGGCGCCTTGCCCGGCCGGAAACCGGGAATGCGGTAGTCCTTGGCCATCTTGCGGGCGGCGGCGCGCAGCGCGGGCTGCACTCGTTCGTCTTCCACCTCCACGACAATTTTGACGGTGTGGTTCTCTTGGGGCTGGGTCTCGATTTTCAAAGCGGCATGTCCTGTCTGGCCCGCAATGGGGCGAATATAGCACGGCAATGATTGGCGCAGTGTAAGAACGCCCCCGCCCGCGGCCTAGCCGAACGGGTAGGGGCGCTTCTGGACGGTGATTCTACCTGATATGGGCCAGACTGAGAAGACGAAGATTCACAGGGCGGCGATGAATGTCCGCACCTCGGCGTTGAAGCGCGCCGGCTGCTCCAGGTTGAGCAGGTGGCCGGCCTCGGGCACCAGCACCAGCCGCGCCTTGGGCAGGGCGGCAAACATGGCCTCGGCCTCGCTGGGCGGGATGAGCCCATCGTCCGCGCCGTGGATGACCAGCACCGGCCGGTCAATTACGGCTAGCAGCGCCGTGGAATCGGGCCGGTGCTTCATCGCCATCAGCGCGCCGGTGATGCCGGTGACGGGTGCGCCGTCCATCACGCGCCGTGCCTCAGCCACCACCTCGGGCCGGCTGGCGTAGGTGCTGGGGGCCAGCATCTTGGGCAGCATCCCCTCAATGATGGCCTCGCTCCCCTTTTCGCGCGCGGTGGCCGCCGCCGTGTCGCGCCCGGCCAGGCCGGCTTCGCTGTCAGCCCCGGCGCGTGTGGCGGCCAGGATCAGCCCGGCGACCCGCGCCCGGTGCCGCCGCCAGAATGCAAGCGCGATGTATCCGCCCATGGAGAGGCCGCCCACCACCACTGGCTCAGTCACGCTCAGCGCGTCCAGCAGCGCGGCGCAATCGTCGGCCAGTTGGTCCACGGTGTACGGCCCTTCGGGCGCGTCGCTCTCCCCGAAGCCGCGCAGGTCGGGGGCGATGAGGCGGGCGGCGTCGCCCAGGCCGGCCAGTTGGGGCGCCCACAGCTTGCGGCTAAGCGGGTAACCGTGGATGAGCAGCAGGGGCGAGCCGCTGCCGGACTCGTCATAGGCGAGCGAGATGTCTGTGAGTCGTATGCGCATAGCGAGGTGGGGAAGGAGGGATTTGAACCCTCACGGGTTGCCCCGACGGATCCTAAGTCCGTTCTGTCTGCCAATTCCAGCACTTCCCCGATGCCGGGATTATAGCATTGGCCCGTCAGCGCAGCGCCGCCAGCACCCCGTCCCGCGTGACTACAAATAGCTTGCCCTCGTAGGGCAGCGGACCGGCCCACACGCAACCCGTCATCACATGCTCCCAGAGCGGGTTGCCAGTGGCGGCGTCAAGGGCGTACACTGGCCGCGGATCGCGGCAGGGTTCGTGGTGCAGCTCGCCAAAGTAGACGACCCCGCCGGCCACGCTGATGTCGCTGATGCCGTCCGCGGCGTCGAAGACCCAGCGCAGTTCTCCGGTGGCGATGTCCAGCGCATACACTCGCCCGTCAAACTCGTTGGTGCCGGCGAACACCAGACCGTCGGCCACCGCTGGAGCCTGCCAGGCCAGCAAGTCGTGCTCGGTGGCGAAGCGCCATAAGCCTTCACCTGTATCGGCCGCCACAGCATGAAAGCTGCCGTCCAGATTGCCGGCCAAGACAGCGCCGTCGCTGACGGCCACTGAGTAGAACGCCGTGCCCGCTTCGTACTCCCAAAGGGTCGCGCCGTCGTCTGCGCTCGCGGCCCGGAGTTGGTTCCCACGCGAATAGTAGATTGTCCCATCCGTTTCTGCCAACCCGAAGATTGCGAAGTCCTCCCCGGCCCCGGCCACGCTCCAGCGGCGCTCCCCGGTGGCGGCGTCGAAGGCGCTCAACTCGCCATTCCCCCCACCGGCCAGCACGAGCTCACCTACTACCAGAAGGGGGGCGGAGGTGTATTGCTGGAACGGCATGTGCCAAAGCTCATCGCCCGTGGCCGCGTCAAAAGCGTAGATGCCGCCGCGATTGGTGCCAACGAACAAACGCCCTGCGGCCAAGGCCAATCCCTTGAACGCATCGCGAGGCAGGCGGGTCGTCCAGACCGGATCGCCCGTCGCGGCATCGCGGACGATGATGGTCCCACGCATGATGGCGTCGAATGTCACCTGGTATAGCACGCCATCAGCAGCGATAGGCGCCGGGCCGGGATCAGCGTCCACTTGCCACAGGAGGGCAGGCGGCTCAATGAGGCCAGGCTCGGCGTAGTGACCAGTGCGCGCGGAGTCGGCGCGATCATGCACCGTAGCTTGCCGTTCGACGGGCGGCAGAGTGGGGGATGAGACCACGGCCGGTGGCTCCGTTTCGGTAGGCGGCGTAGTGCGTGTCGCAGTGCCAGTCACCGGGCTGCTGGTGGCCGGCGCGGCCGTGGCAGGTGGCTGGACAGGCGGCGTGTGGGTGACCGGGGCTGGCCCGCACGCGGCCGTCGCGGCCAAGCAGAGTGCAAACAGGAAGCTAGTGCGACGCGAGCGCATGGCAGGTCTCCTCTCCGTGGCCAGCATAGGCGGCAGCGGGCGGCCCGTCATCCCCCGCGTGGGGGGAATTGCCTCTGGTGCGCCGCCATGGCTCTGGCCGTTCAACTTTGCCTCTGGCGGGACTCCTCCTATACTTCCCGCCGTGCCCACGCCTACCGTCCTGGTCGTTGACGACGAGACAAACAACTTCGACTACATCCTGCCATTCCTGGAGGCGGAAGGCTGGCAGGTTGTCACGGCCGAAGATGGTGAAAGCGCCCTGGCCGCCGTGGCCGCCCGCTCCCCCGACGTGATCTTGCTGGACGTGATGATGCCGCCGCCCGACGGCTATGAAGTCTGCCAGCGGCTGAAGGACGACCCTGCCACCGCTTTTATCCCCATCGTTATCATTACCGGCCGCACCGGTATGCAGGACCGCATCCGCGGCGCGGCGGCGGGCGCGGACGAGTTCCTCACCAAGCCCTTCGACCACGTCGAGCTGGTGACGCGGGTCAAGGCGCTGCTGCGCGGCAAGCGCTTCCACGACCAACTCCAGGCCCACAACGCCGAGTTGGAGCGGCGCGTGGACCAGCGCACCGCCGAGCTTCAACGGGCCCTGGATGCCCTGCGCGGCCTCGACCGGCTCAAGTCGGAATTCATCGCCATCGTCTCACACGAGTTGCGGACGCCTACCCTGCACGTCAAGGGCTACATTGATCTGCTGGCCGACGGCGCGCTGGGCACGCTCTCGGCCCGGCAAAGCGAGGGCCTGGGCGTGGCCCAGGAGGCCGTGGCCCGCCTGGAGCAGGTGGTGGCTGATGTGCTGGAGTTCAGCAGCCTGCATGAACGCGCCCTGGCGCCAGAGCCGCTGTTCGTGCCGGATGTGCTACGCAATGTCGTCAACGGCCTGCCGCTCGCTGGCCGGCCCGCGGTGGAGATCGCCATCCAGGTGCCGCCGGACCTGCCGCGCGTGCTGGCTGACCGCGTGGCCCTCAGCCGCATCCTGCGCAACCTGCTGGACAACGCCGTCAAGTTCGGCCCCCCTGACCAGACAGTGCACCTCACCGCCGAGCGCGCGGGCGACCGGGTGCGCCTGGCTGTCAGCGACCAGGGGCCGGGTCTCACGCCGGCGCAGGTCGAGCGTGTCTTCGATGCCCTGTATCAGGTAGATGGCTCGTCCACGCGGCGGGCCGGGGGGCTGGGGCTGGGGTTGGCGCTGGTCAAGCGGCTGGTGGAGGCGCATGGCGCCAAGGTGCGGGTGGAAAGCATCGTGGGGCAAGGCAGCACATTTTCCTTTGAATTGGATATCGCGGCATGACTGTGGCCGGCCGCGAGCGGGCGCTGGCGATGCGGCTGTGGCCGCGCGCTGGCTGCTAGACCCGCGATGAGCCTGGGAGGCTTCTTTGTCGGGCTTATAGTGGGCGGTTTCATCGGCGCGGCGGCAGTCGTGGCGGCCCTGCCCGGCGTGGGCCGCAGCACGCCCGCCCGCGTGGTGCGCTACGCCGCGCGGCGCGCACTGGGGCTGCTGGTGGTGCTGGTGGTGGGCGTCTATCTCACCATCCTGGTCACCAACCGGGCCGTGGTGCTCGACCGGGACCTCGACCCGAATATCAGCCCCATCCAGGGCTGGTTCGCCGGCATCGCCAATCCTTACGTCCAGGCAGCCGACCCCAACGCCCCGCCGCCGGATACGGGCACCTTCATTTCGCAAAGCCTCATTCTGTTGGTCAAGGGCCTGACGTTCGACTTTGCGACCACGCGGGTGCGCTACTTCGGCCCGACCCAGATCTTCGCTACGCCCAGCGCCCTCATCCTCGATACCCTGCCGCGCACCCTGATCGTCTTTGGAACGGCCAACTTCCTGCTATTCTTTGCTAGTGTCGGTTCGGCCTTGTTGCTGGCGCGGCGGCCGGGTTCTTGGCTCAATCGCCTCATGCTGGCGTTGGGGCCTATCTCCGCTGCGCCCGCCTGGCTGGTGGGCGTGGTGGTGGTGATCTTCTTTGCCCGCGTGCTGCGCGTTTTCCCCGGCGGGCTGTGGGATGCCTGGCCGGACGAGTTTAGCTGGGGCTATGTGTGGTTTGTCCTACGCCACATCACCCCAGCCATCATCGCCATCTTCATCAGCAAGTTCTTCCAAAGTGTGCTGGCCTGGCGCTCGTTCCTGCTTATCAATGCCGCTGAGGACTACGTGGAGCTGGCCAAGGCCAAGGGCCTGCCGCCGGGCCTGGTGGAGCGCCGCTACCTGCTGCGGCCCGTCCTGCCCGCCGTGCTGACCGGCTTCGCGCTGCTGCTGCTAGGCATCTGGCAGGAGGCCATCGTCCTGGAGTTGTTCTTCAGCGTCGCCGGCATCGGCCACGCTTTTTACAATGCCATCCGCTATCGCGACATGGCCGTCATCATCAGCCTTACGGTGCTGTTCGCCTATCTGCTCGCCATCACGGTCTTCATCCTGGATATTATCTATGCGTTGGTGGACCCGCGCGTCAAACTGGGCGATGACGGCGGACAGGGTGCGGTGGTCTCGGAGCGGCGCCGCTGGCGTGATTGGTTCAAACGTTCGGCCGCCAGACTGCCCGGTGCGTCCGTGCCGTTGCGGGCGGCGCAGCCCAATCTGGGCGCGGCGCTGGGCGGCGCGGGGCGTGCCTTCGTTCACGCGTGGCGCGGGGTGCCTGGGGCGCTTAGGGCTGGGGCGACGGCCCTACTGCGGCATCCGCCGGCGCTGGCGGGGGTCGTCATCGTGGCCGCGTTGGTGGCGGTGGCAGCCTATGCCGTAGTGGCGATTCCCTATCGCGAGGCCATCCGGCTGTGGAACCAGGACAACACCGTCTGGATGGGCAACCCCTCCAACGCCTTCCCCGCCTGGATCAATCTGTTCCGCGCCGCGGATCTGCCCGCCTCGTACGTGCTGGACAGCGCCTCGCCGGACGTCAGCCGGACGGTGGAAGACCTGGGGCAGGATGTTACCCGCATCAACCTCGTCTATCCGATTGACTATCCTTACACCGGCTTCCCGGATTCGGTCGAGTTGGCAGTCAACCCGATCTACACGTCCAAGCTGCCCTTCCTGGCTATCACCTGGCTGACCCCCGATGGGCGCGAGGTGAGCCTGGGCGAGTTCATCATCGATTCGCCTCGCACGCTGGACTTCTCTGAAGGCACGCGCGACCTCGAACGGTTCCTGGCTGGGCGCCAGCCGCAGAAGGCGCTGTTTGAGGATCCACAACAGCCTGGGACGGCGCTGCCCGGTGCGTACGAGCTGCGCATAGAGGCGCTGATGTTCGAGCCGGGCGGCGACATGCAGGCGCGGCTCAATGTCAATGGCCAGGTGGCGGGCTGGGCCGGCACCGACCACCGGCGGCGCGACGTGGGGCTGGCACTGCTGTGGGGCGCGCCGGTGGCGCTGGCGATTGGGATCGCTGGGGCGCTGGGCACCTCCCTGCTCACTATGTTGGTGGCAGCGGCGGGGGCGTGGTTTGGCGGGCGGGTGGATGGGTTGGTGCAGCGGCTCACCGAGGTCAACCTGGTGCTGCCCGCGTTTCCCATCATGCTGATCGTCTACAACTTCTACGCCAAGAGCGTCTGGGCGCTGCTGGGCATCGCCATCCTGCTGGGTATCTTTGGCAGCGCGGTGAAGACCTACCGGGCGGCGTTCCTGCAAGTGAAGGAAGCGCCGTATGTCGAGGCAGCGAGGTCGTACGGCGCCAGCGACTGGCGCATCATCTTCCGCTATCTGGTGCCGCGCATCTTGCCCGTCCTCGTGCCGCAGATGGTGCTCACCATTCCCAGTTTTGTGTTCCTGGAGGCCACGCTGGCCTTTCTGAACATGAGCGACCCCCAATTGCCCACCTGGGGCAAGCTCATCCAGGCCGGCATGGCGAACGGCGCGCTGGATGGGCCCATCCACACGGTCGTGCTGCCCGTCGCCGCCCTGCTGGTGACGTCAATTGGCTTTTTGTTGGTCGGCTACTCGTTGGAGCGAGTGCTCAATCCGAGGCTGCGCCTCTAAGTGTGCAAGTGTGTCAGTAGAACGTATGTCTTGGGCAACCCACTCAAGTATACTGATCCTACTGGACATAGGGAAGATG
>CAZCEC010000037.1:0-57884 GCA_964497615.1 uncultured Anaerolineales bacterium
GCTGAAGGGCTTGGTGACGTAGTCGTCGGCCCCGAGTTCGAGGCCGCGCACCCGGTCGTCCTCCTCGCCGCGGGCGGTGAGCATGATGACGGGCACGCTGGAGATTTCGCGCAGGAGGCGCAAGGTCTCGAAGCCGTCCAGCTCTGGCATGGCCACATCCAGCAGGACCAGGTCGGGCAGGCTGTCGCGGACCTGGTGCAGGGCGGCCAGGCCGTCGGCGGCCTCGACCACCTCGAAGCCGTCGTGCTCGAGGTTGAGGCGGATGAACCGGATCATCCGCGGCTCGTCGTCAACGACCAGGATGCGATGCCGGCCGTCAGGCCCGGCCGGCGGGCGCGAGGCGGTGGACACGGTTGGGCGGCCCTCAGTCGCGGACGATGCCGACCAGGCGCTCCTCGCTGGTGGACGGCAGAATCTGGATGTAGGAGACGCGGCCGATGGGGATCATGATCGAGGTGACGTTCGGCACGATGAAGCGCAGGTCCTTGCCGTCGCGCTGGCGCGGGTTCAGGGCGGTCAGGAGGGTGTCGGTGGGTTCCGGCAGGGCCTCCAACTCAGCCACGATGGGCTCCTCGCTGGTGAAGTGGATTTGAACAGTAATGGCCATGTGTCCTCCGACCCAGGCAGGCTGCGGCCGCCCCTAGGGAATGAAATTGATCGTCAGCAACAGCTTGCCCAGGCGAATTTCGTCGCCGTTCGCGACCTTGGCGGCCTGATGGGCCGCCAGGGGCCGGCCATTGATGCGGGTGCCGTTGGTGCTGCCGAGGTCGATCAGCAGCAGTTGCTTCTGGTCGCGGCGCAGGGCGGCGTGGACGCGGGAGACGCCCTTCTCGCGCGCGCCATAGGCGTTCAAGTCCACATCGGGGGTCACCTGATCGTTGCCTTCGCGGCCCAGGATGTATTCGGCGCGGCCCTCCAGGATGATGGCCTCGGGCACGTCTTCCAGGCTGAGCGCGATCTGGCCGGCCTGGACGCGGCCCAGCGCGTCGGTCTGGGGCTGGAGGGTGGCGGTGCGCATGCGGCCGGTGTCCATGAAGGCGGCGGTGGGCACCTGCTCGGTCCAATTGGACGCGAGCCGCGCGCCGCAGTTGGAGCAGAAGAGCTCGCCCTCCATTTCAATGTGGCGGCAAGCAGGACAGGTGATCATCGCAGATTGTCGGTCCCGAAGGGCAGATCGAGCAGGGCCCGGGTGCCGTACTTGAGCTGTTTCTTGGCGTCTTCAGATAGGACCTGGGTCTTTTCCAGGCGGGAGGCCTCGGTGAGGGCGAGGCGGGCCAGCTCCGGCTGGCCGCTGGCGAGCAGGCGGGTGCCGAGGGTCTTGAGGCGCTCGGCGGCATCGCCGACATTGCCGGCCGCGGCCTCCTGCCAGGCGCGCTCCTGCATCTGATAGTGGGACAGCTTGCTGAGGGCCTCCACCAGGGCGGTGGGCGGCTTGGGGGGCGGGGGGTTGGTGAGGGCGGGCAGGGCCAGGTCGAGCACCAGGCGCTCGCCGCGGCGGCCCAGGCTGACGATGTCGGCGTAAAAACTCATGCGGGCGATGCCCTGTGGGCCGGGCGACACCGCCGGCAGGCGGAATTTGAATAGGATGCTGGCGGGCTGGGTCTTGGGCAGGCTGCCCAGGCGCAGGGGCTGTTCGAGCGGGATGGGGCCGGCGTCGGGGCTGACGCGGAAGACCGTCTCCAACTCGACATTCGGGTCCAGGGTGACCTGGGCGTTGATGCGCTCGGCGTAGGCGTTGCTGAGGCTGTGGACGGCATCCTGGACGAAGGCGGCCACGTCGCCCGCGGCGTTGATGTAGGCGGAGGCGCCGCCCGTGCGGCCCACCAGGTCGTCCACGAATTTGTCGTTCCACTCGTCGCCGATGCCCAGGCCGCTAATGGCGATGCCGTCGCTGGCCGCCAGGGTGGCCAGCATCAGGCAGTCGGCCTCGTCGCCGTAGGTGCGGCCGTCGGTGAGCAGCAGCAGGTGGTTGACGGCGGCGGGGCTGAGGTTCTGGTGCAGCTCGATGAGGCCGCACAAGATGCCTTGCAGAATCTCCGTGCCGCCCTGGGCCATGAGGGTGCTGACCTTGGCCTTGGCCAGGGTGCGCTCGGCCAGACCGCGCTGGGCGGGGACGATGACCTCGGCCTTGTCGCTGAAGGCGACGACGGAAAAGGTGTCGCTCTCGTGCAGGCTATCGATCACCTGCAGCACGGCGGACTTGACCTGATCGAGGCGGGCGCCCTGCATGGAGGTCGAGCGGTCAATCACCAGACACAGATTGACCGGCGGGTTGGGCAGATCGGCGACGATGGCTGGATGCAGTTCGATCAGGGTATAGAGGATCTGCGGCTCGGGGGCGGCGGCCAGCGGGTTGCGGCTGAAGAGGGGCCGCACGGCCAGGAGCGGGCCGCTGCCGGTCTGCAGGACGGCGGCGTCGTAGGCGGCGCGCTGGGCGGGGTCGCTGAGGATGGCGTAGGCGTCGGCGATGAGCTTGAACTCTTCGCTGGCGCCGGGGTTGCGGTTGGTGTCGGGGTGAAAGCGGCGGGCGGCTTGATGGTAGGCGGCCCGGATCTCGTCGGGGGTGGAGCTGGCGCTGACGCCCAGCAAGTTGTAGAGATCCCCGGTAGTCATGAGGGTTCAGGCGCGCGGCCGGTCCGCTGGGATTCTCCGTGGCAGGGCGAGGCGCATGGGCTAAGCCGGCAACTGGACCATGACGGCGGTGATGTTGTCGGGGCCGCCGGCGGCGTTGGCGGCGGCCACCAGGGCCTCGCAGGCGGCCTGCGGGTTGGCGGACTGCCGGATGAGGGCCTGAATGCGATCATCCGGGACCAGGCCCCACAGCCCGTCGGAGCACAGCAGCATGACGGCGCCGGGCGGCAGGCGGCGCGAGTCCACGTCCACTTCGAGGCCTTCGCCCTGACCGACGGCGCGATAGAGCACGTTGCGCTGTGGATGGACGGCGGCCTCGGCGGCGGAGAGCTGGCCCAGCTCCTGGAGGCGCTGGACGAGCGAGTGATCGCGGGTAAGCTGTTCGAAGCTGTCGGGGGTGATGATGTAGGCGCGGCTGTCGCCCACGTGCGAGAGCACTACCTGCTCGCCGATGATCAGGGCGCAGGTGAGGGTGGTGCCGCCGCCTTCGGGCACGCCGGAGAAGACGGCGGTGTTGGCGGCGCTCATGGCCGATTCCATCACTTCGGCCAGGGAGGGGCGGTCGGAATCGCCCTGGGGATCCGCCAGTAGGGAGGGCAGGACGCCCTCAAGCACTGCCCGGGCGAGGGTGCGGGCGGCGATGCCGCTGGCGCGCTCGCCGAGGGCGTGGCCGCCCATGCCGTCGGCGACGACAAACAAGCCAAAGTGGGGCATGGCTTCCAGGCCCGCCAGTTCGCCCTGAAAGGCGAGCAGCACGTCTTCGTTGTGAGTGCGCACGCGCCCGACGTGCTGGGCAATGCCAACAATCATGCGCTTGGGCGCCAGCACCGCGGGGGCAGACTTGATGGTGTCCATGGGGACCGTGAGGGGCAGGTCCGGCAGGGGCACGGTGGCGTTGGGGTCGCGCGGCGGGAGCGGCTTGGTGCCGGCGTTGGAGGCCGCCTCCGGTTGGGCCGGGGCTTGGCGACGAAACATTCCAAAAAAGCGCTGAATGAGATTGGGCACGCGGGCCTCCAGGCGCCTAGGCGGTTAGGGCATAGACGTGATGATCGGTGGAACCGATGTAGACGGTGCGGTTGATAATCACCGGGGAGGAGGTGATGGGGCCGCCGGAGCGGAACCGCCAACGGACCCGGCCGGTGGCGGCGTCCAGGGCATAGACGCACCCGTCAACCGAACCAATGTAGACGCGATCGTCGTGCACGGCGGGGGAGGACGTGACCTGGTCGCCGGTCTCGTAGCGCCAGGCTTCGCGGCCGCTGCGGATGTCGATGGCGTACAGGTTGTGATCGGCGGAACCGATGTACAGCAGGCTGCCGGCAATGACGGGGGAGGAGATGGTGGGCTTGCTGGTGCGGAACTTCCAGATGGCCCAGCCGGAGGCCTCATCCAGGGCATAGACCAGGCCGTCCACCGACCCGAAATAGATAACGCCCTGGTGGAGCAGCGGGGCGCAGCTCACGGCGCGTTTGGCCTTGAAGCGCCAGCGGTACTCGCCGGTGAAATCCACTGCGTAGAACTCGCCGCCTTCGGTGCCGAAGAACAGGCGGTCATTGGAGACTGCGGGCCGGCTGCGCACCTGGGCGCTGCCCTGCACCCGCCAGGCGCGCCGGCCGGTGGCGAGGTTGACGGCGTGCAGGTAGCCGTCGTCGGAGCCGAAGAAGATGTGGCCGGCGGCTACGCGCGGGGTGGAGCGCACCGGCCCATCGGTATAGTAGGCCCATTGGATGCGGCCGCTGCGGGCCGAGACGGCGTGCAGACGCCGGTCCTCGGAGCCGATGAAGATCAGATCGTCGTTGGCGACGGGCGAGCCAGGCAGGCCGCCGTCGGTGGCATACTTCCACACGAGCGAGCCATCGGTGAGATTGATGGCGTAGAGGTTGTTGTCGTAGGCGCCGACGTAGACGTTGCTGCCGGCGATCTCCGGGGTGCCGCGAATCTCGTCCTCGCACTTGAAGCTCCAGATGGGGGCCACATCGCTGACGCCCGGCGGCGTGCCGGGCACCGGCGCCGGGGCGGCGGCGGGCGCGGCCGGTGAGGCGGCCGGGCTGGCGAGGTTGGCCGCGGCGGCGGGCGCATGATCGGCGGCGCCAATCTTGGCGGTGAGGAGGCCGGTGTGGCGGCGGCGCAGGCTGATGAGGGCGTCGCGCATGGCCTGGGCGGTGGGGAAGCGCTCGGTGGGGTTGTAGCTGAGCGCGGTGGAGATAATGGCATCCAGCTCGGCGCTGACGGCCGGGTTGATCTTGCGAATGGGCCGCTCGGCGAAGGAGAAGGGCGGCTCCAGGCGCGGGTCCTGCTTGGTGAGGAGGTGGTGCAGGGTGGCACCCAGGGCGTAGATGTCGCCGGCCGGGCTGGCGTCGCCGCGATACTGCTCGGGCGGGGAGTAGCCCTCGGTGCCGATCATGGTGCCCTTCTGGCCGGCGGCGAAGGCGCGGGCGATGCCGAAGTCAATCAGCCGGATGCGCCGATGCTGGTCGAGCATGACGTTGGAGGGCTTCATGTCGCGGAAGACGATGGGGTCGGGCTGATGGGCGTGGAGGTAGGTGAGCACATCGCACAATTGGAGCGCCCAATCGGCGACCGGCTCGTCGGCCAGCATGCCGGGGGTTTCGCCCAGGTAGGCTTCCAGGTCGCGGCCCTCGATGTATTCCTGCACCAGGAAGGAGCGGTCGCCCTGGGTGAAGTAGTCGTAGATTTGCGGGATGGCGGGGTGGTTGAGGGTGGCGAGGATGTTGGCTTCGCGCTCGAAGGTCTTGACGATCATCTCGCGCACGGTGGGGTCGGGTGCGAGGTTAAGAATCTCTTTGACCGCCACCAACTTGGTGACGTTGGGGAAGCGCATGTCGCGGGCCCGATAGACCGAACCCATGCCGCCCACCCCGAGGATGCCCTGAATGAGGTAGCGGTTCTGGAGGGTGGCGCCGGGCTGGAGGCCGCTCTCGGCCTGGCCCTGGCGGCCGGTCTGCATGGAGCGCGTGATCTTGTGAGTGTCGAACACGATAGGGGGATTATAGCGATTAGTCAGAATGGGCGCAATTGGGGGGGGCAGAGGTGGAGGCAAGGGGCGGGCAGGGACGACCGACGACAGACGACAGACGACGGATGACGGACGACAGATGACGGCCGACTCAAGAACGACAACGGAAGACCTGTGTCCTTCTGGACGAACATGGGCGGGTGGCGCGCAAAGTGCACCGATGGCAATATTGGCGCGGAGGCGCTTGCGGGGCCAGGAGACGGGGTGAAGGAAGGGGAAGAGCGGCGATGTGGCGCAGGGCGGATGAGTTGACAGAAAGTTATTACGAGTCATTCGTCTGTCGCGGCAACGTTACAAATAAGTGACAAAAGTGGCCTGTAGGCCAAGGGTACGGCCGGCCAAAGGTTAATCGATTGTTATAATGAAGGCTGTCATGGAGACGAATCCGACGATTCCAAACAAGGCAATTCGCCGCCACCGGCGGCGCCGCGCCGGGCAGAGCCTGGTGGAGATGGCGCTGGCCATGCCAGTGCTGCTCATCATGCTGACCGGCATGCTGGAGTTCGGCTTTGCGCTGAACTACTACTTGAACACCCTGGACGCGGCTCGCGAAGGGGCGCGCTTTGCCAGCGACGGCGACCCGAGCGAGCGGCAGGATACGCCGCAGGAGGTGCTGGCGGCGGCCGACGTGACCGAGCGCTGCAACGGCGTGGGGTACGAGGACATGTTCACCAGCGCGCCGGTGACGCTGACCGAGGTGACGGACTTCTATATTCAGGCGGCGTGCGTGGCCTGGCAGACGATGGCGCCGGTGTCGCTGGACCCGACGCGGGACGATGTGGTGATTTCGGTGTTCCGGGTGCTGGACGGGCAGGTGCGCGGCCGCTGGCCGGATTGCACCAAGGACGACCCCGAGGACTGCCCGCGCGACCCGCCCACCTTCCCGGAGACGCGCGGCGAGTGGCACTTGTTTGGGCGCGGCAACCAGTGCACCAACGACCAGGACGATGATGGCGACGGCGCGGTGGATGACTGCCACCCGGACCCGGCCTTCCAAATTGGCGACAACGAAGACGCTTGCGACACAAGCACGGAGCTGCTGTGCCATCCGTCCAGATTCTCGTGGGCGGACGTGCAGGGGCGGCTGGACGATGACGCGCCCAACACGGCGGTGATGCTGGTCGAAATCTTCTACGGCTACCACCAACTGCTCAAGTTGCCGTGGATCACGGCATTCGTGGACGACCCGCTGCGGATGCACACCTACACCATGATCCCGGTGCCGGCGGCCGAGCCGACGCTGGCAATTACGGGGACGGTGACATACGAAGTCGGCGGGCTGCCCCAGGCGGGCGTCACCATCAACTTCAGCAACGGGCTGGTGGGGGTGACGGACGATACCGGCTTGTATGAGAAGGGCGGGTTCGAGAGCGGCACGTTCCGGGTGACGCCGGATTATCCCGGCTGCACCTTCGACCCGCCGTATTGGGATATCACCTTGTCCACGGTGGACGTGGGCTATGTGGATTTCGAGATTGTGTCGTGCGCGCCGACGGATACCCCGGTGACGCCCGCCACGGCCACGGAGACGGAAGACCCGGCGGCCACCAGGACGCCCACTTCGACGCAGACCGAGACGCCGACGCCGACCGAGACCGAAACACCGACCATCACGCCGACGCCGAGCAACACGCCGGACTGCACGCTGGGCGTGTTCAGCCCTGGCAATTCGTCGGTGGTGATCGTGCAGCCGCCCACGGGCGAGGTGCAGGCCGACGGCGCGGAAACGGTGGAAGTGGCGGTGGTGGCGCGGGACGAATGCTTCAACGCGATGGATAACCACCCGATCAGCCTGGCCTCCTCGCGCGGCGCGCTGGACACGATCTCACCCGCGAGCACGACGACGGCCCCCGGCACCGGCCTGGCCACGTTCCTGGTGAAGTCTTCGACGATGTCGGACTGGAACTCGGCCACGGGCGTGTTTACGCCCACGACCCTGACGGCGAGCTCGAGCGGCACGCCGCTGCCGGATACGTCGGAGGCGACGTTCTTGTGCGTGCCGGGCGTGGGTTTCCCGGCCGGCGGCGCCAATGAGGTCTTCTGGCAGTATTCGAACCTGACTGGCATCACGCGGCGGCTGACGCGGCTGGAGGTGACGTGGCCGCAGGAGACGGGCCGCCGCTTGCAGGACGTGCGACTGGGCGGGCTGGTGATCTGGAACCTGAGCTCGACGATCAGCCCGGTGACAATTGACAGCAACTTCCTGGGCGGGCCGACGGCGCGGCACATCAATATCTCGGTGTCGAAGCCGCTGCAGATCAACTTCAACTTCAACGTGACCGGCAACCAGGAATACACGGTGAAGGCGTTCTGGGATGACACCAACGGCGGCAAGGTGTGCGACTCCGGGCCGGTGACGATCGTGCGCGTGGGCGGCATCACGCCCGTGCCCAGCGCCACGCCGACCAATACGCCCGCGCCGCCGACCAATACGCCGACGGTGACGCCAACGCCGACGGACACGCTGGTGCCGACCGAGACCGGCACGCCCACGCCGACGGACACGCCAACTGAGACGCCGACACCCACGGCGACGAACACGCCATGAGCAAGCTGCGACTGTCCTGGAACACCCGCCGCAAGACCGCCCGCCGCCAACCCGCCCGCCGCGGCGAGCGCGGGCAGGCGCTGGTGCTGATCGCCATGGCGATGATCGGCTTGCTGGCCTTTATCGGGCTAATGGTGGATGCCGGGCTGCTGTTCATCGGTGTGGGGCACCTGCGGCGGGCGGTGGACGCGGCGGCGCTGGCGGCGGCGGCCCAGTTCCGCGAGGGGCGCACCCTGGCGGACCAGCAGGCGGCGGCGCGCGAGGTGATCCACTTGAACGGGGTGGACCCCTCGGAGCTGACGCTGCTAATTTGCGATCCGGGCGAGTCTTGGAACATGGATGCGCTGTGCCCGGGGACGGGCGAGCCGCAGCGGAAGCTGATCTACATCCAGGCCAAGACGAAGGTGCGGTTTGCGTTCCTGACCATCATCGGGTTCCACGATACCGAAATTGTGGCGGATGCGGTGTCGGAGGCGGCCTCGGTGGATGTGGTGCTGGTGATTGACACCTCCAGCTCGATGGTGTTCGACGAGCCGACGGGCTGGGAATCGGATGGCAACCCGACCTGCAACCTGGATGACCCGAGCGGGGCCGATGGCCAGCCGGGCGAGTGCCACCCGTTTGAGGAAGTGAAGCAAGCGGCCACCTCGTTTGTGGAACGCATGTACTTTCCGTATGACCGGGTGGCGCTGGTGACGTATGACAATGGCGCGGACACTGTCCTGTCGCTGACGGACGCCGAATCGACCGACAAGACGGCCATCCAGACCCTCATTCGCAACCTGGAGGTCTCGCCCCGGCGGAATGACCTGCCGGAGTGCACGTACGGGACGGACGGCGACCCGTCGGGCTGCACGAACACCAGCATTGGCGGCGGGCTGCGGGCGGCGGGGAACGAATTCGGCCTGGCGCTGCGACAGGAGGCCGTGTGGGTGGTGGTGCTGCTGACGGACGGCGCGGCGAATGCTTCTCAGTTGGGCGGCGATCCCCCCAAAGTCAATGAGTTTTGTCCGCCAGCCTGGTGGCAAGAGCCATTCTGCCGCGACCTGGACACGGACTACCGGCGGACGGTGCTGGACCCGGACGAGTGGGGGCGGACCGAGCCGTACAATCCTGACAACCATTACAACGCTTCTGACCCGTACGGCGAGTACGACGCCGATGACTTTGCGCGCGACATGGCGGACTACGTCTCGTGCGCGGCGCGGATCGAGGACGCGGCCGAGTGGTGCAGGGACAGCCTGAACTACAACGAGGGTTTGGGCGGGCAAGGGGCCCTGCTGTACTCCATTGGCCTCGGCCAGCAGGTGATCGTGCGGTTCGATCCTGATACCGAGGAATACGTGTATAGCGGCGGCGACGCGCTGCTGCGCTATATCGCGAACGTGGGCATTGACGGCGACCCCAATCCGGAGCCATCGGGGCAGCCTGAGGACCCCTGCCAGGACGTGCCGCCACCGGACCTTGACCCGGCTTCCGGGCTGGGCCCCGGCAACGACAGCTACAACTGCGGCAACTATTACTTCTCGGAAACGGGCGCCGGGCTGGCCTCAGTCTTTGAGAGCATTGCCTCGCGCGTGTTCACACGGTTGACACAATGACCCTACCACGACCCGCACCCACCACTCGCCGCAAGGGCGCCAAGGACCGGCGGCCTGGCCAGGGCTTGATGGAATTTGCCCTGATCCTGCCGGTGCTGTTGTTCGTCCTGTTCGGTATCATCGAGTTTGCCCGCATCCTGCAGGCGTGGTTGTCGGTGGAGAATGCCGCGCGCTTTGGCGTGCGCTATGCGGTCACCGGCGATTTTGATCCTTCGGATTGCGTAAACGCGGCCATCAACCTAGAAACGCAGACCAACCGGTTTGGGACGCAATATGCGGACGCCGACATCAGCGGTGCGGACCTGGCGGATGGTGTGGCGGACTGCGAAGTGCCATCGTCCGTCGAAGACTATCAGAATCTTACGGACGCCTTGAAGGACGAGGCGCGCCTGTTCTCCATTCACCGCGTGGCCGAGGGCGCCGCCCTGGCGATTCTTAATAACCCGGACATCACGGACGAGACCGAGGCGGGCTTCTTTACGGTAACGGTGTGCTCATCGCGGGCGGACGACAACCCGTCCGGGGACTATCAGATCATCGACCCGATTCCAGGGCAGTTCCTGGCATCGGCCTGTGTGCGGCGCGACGGGAGCGGCGTGTTCTTGCGGCGGGAAGATGGCGGCTATGCCGACACCTTGACCGAGGACGCCGGCGGCCCGGGCAACCGCGTGTACATCCTGGTGGACTTCAACCATCCAGTCATCGTGCCGCTGGTGAGCGCGATCTGGCCGAAGCTGCACCTGAACTCGACGCGCCAGGGCATCGTGGAGCAGTTCCGCGTGGCGCGCGTGGTGGGGCTGCCGCCGCTGCTGGAGTCGCAGCCGACGGCCAGCAACACGCCGACGATCACCAACACGCCAACGGAGACGGCCACGCCAACGGTGACGGCCACGTCCACGGACACCCCGACGGTCACGCCGACGGAGACCTCGACGCCGACGGAGACCGAGGGGCCAACCTCGACCCCCACGCAGACGCGGACGCCCACGGCCACCCGAACCGTAACACGGACGCCTACGGCGACCGCTACCTGGGACTGCTCGCAGTTCTCGCTGGGCAGCTTCCAGTTGCTGACCTATAGCTTGTCCGGCACCCAACGGCCGCGCGTGCGCATTACCGTCACCAACGGGTCGTCGCAAGATACGACGCTGGAATCGCTGGAGTTCAACTTCGACCAGTACGATGCGGTGTTCGCCAACGCGACGATCAACCGCTTCCGTTACGATGGCTCGAACATCAACGGCACCAACGATGCGTCGTCGCCCTACAACTGGGTCTACTCCGGGTCCGGCAATGTGGACCTCAACGCGGGCGAGGCTGACCGCCTGGAGTTTGACTTCCAGAACTTTGACGCGAACTGGCCGGGCAATACAGCGCCCGGGTACTTCGGGCTGACGCTGGTGCTGGCGAACGGCTGCGTGCTGACGGCCGACGCCAACCCCACCAATACGCCCACCATCACGTTGACGCCGTCCGACACGCCGACGCCGTCCGACACGCCTACGCCATCGCGGACGCCGACGGTGACCCGCACCCCAACGATTACGCGGACGCCGACCCGGACAATGACGCCCACCATCACCCGGACCCCGACGATCACGCTGACGCCGTCGCGCACGCCGACGCGGACCCAGACACCGACCCGGACGGCAACGGTGCCGTCGCCCACGCCCACGGCCACTCGGACCCGGACGCCGACGCGGACACCGACCAACACAGTGCCATCGCCGACGCCGACGCGGACGCCGACGCGGACAGCGACGCCAACAGTAACGGCCACGCCGACCGTGACGCGGACGCCGACCAGTACGCCGACGCGGACGGCGACGCCGGTCCTGCCGACGGCGACGCCGACGACACCCGTGACGCCGACGCCGACGCGGACGCCGACGATCACGCCGACAATCACAAAGACACCCTGCTTCGAGTGTTAGGCTGAAGCGGCTTGCACGCAATGATCGGGGTAGGACCCGCTAACCAACGCAGGTCCTACCCCGGTTTGATTCCCGGCGGATGTGTCTTGCCGGGAAGTGTGGGCCGGCTTAGAATGGAGCCGTGATCAGCCGGACGGCGTTGGGCATGCGGCAGATGCGGGCGCGGCTGGGGGAGCTGCGCTGGCGTTGGGCCATTGCGGCCGGCCTGAGCGTGGCCGCGCTGTGGCTGGCTCTGGGGGCGGCGGCCGGGCTGGGCATGGCGGGCCGGGTGGTGTTGATCCTGGCGGGGCTGGGGGCGGCGGCAGCGGCGCTGAGGGTATGGAACCTGCGCGGGGCGGAAGGCGCGGGGCGCGGCCGGCTGCAATTGGCCTGGGCGTTCGTGGGGCTGGCCCTGATCTGGTGGGCGCTGGGGCACCTGCTGGTCGTGGTGCTGGGGCCGGAAGCGGTGCTGGCGCGCCCGACCGTGGCCGACCTGGCGCGCCTGGCGGGCTGGGCGTGCGCCATCGCGGCGATGGCCGTCTACCCGCGCCCGCGCGAGGCGCACCTGGGCCGGCTGCGCATCACCCTGGATGTGCTGGTGACGGCCATCGCGGCGCTGACCCTGGGGTGGCTGATGCTGGCGCGGCCAATGGCGGAGGCGATGGGCGGGGGGTTGCAGGCTGGATGGGCGATTGGGCACTTGCTGGCCGACCTGGTGCTGCTGATCGCGGTGACGAGCGTGTATCTGGTGGCGCCCACCGGCGCGCAGGAGGCGCCCCTGGTGGTGCTGGGCGCGGGGGCGGCGGCTTTTGTGGCGGCGGATGCGGCCGAGGGGCGCGCGCTGGCGCAAGGGCTGGCAACGGCGGCGGCGGCCAACCTGGGCTGGCTGGCGGGGCTGCTGCTGATGGGGCTGGCGGCGTGGGTGCAGCGACGCCAGTTGCTGCATGGCCTGGCGCAAACGGGGAGCGAACGCAGCCGGCGGGTGTTGGGGGTGATGAAGCTGGCGCTGCCGCTGGCGGCCACCTTCGGCGTAAGCTGGTTTGTGCTGCTGGATATCCGGAACACCGGCCAGCCGGACTTGCTGGGCCTCTCGGTGGCGGTGCTGCTGGCGCTGGTGCTGGTGGCGCGGCAGGGGGTGATGGCGGGGGAGCTGGAACTGCGCCAGTACGCGCAACTGGTGAACAGCTCGGCCGACCCGGCCTTTGTGGCCGATGGCGACGGGCGGCTGCGGCTGGTGAACCCGGCCCTGCTGGCGGCCACGGGCTATGCGGCCGAGGCGCTGCTGCGCCAGCCGGCCACGATGCTGTTCGCCGAGGGGGTGCTGCCGCTGGCGGCGGGCGAACGACCCGGCCGCATCTTTGAGGAAGGCTGGACGGGCGAGGTGGCGTGGCGGCGCAAGGATGGCAGCCTGTTCCCGGCGCACCTGGCGCTGCGGCCGGTGCCCAGCGACTATCCGACGCGGCCGGGGCTGGTGGGCACAGCGCACGACCTGACGGCGCAGAAACAGCACGAGGCGTCGCTGCTGGCGGCTTACGAGGAGGTGGCGCAGGCGCGGCAGGCGCTGGAGACCTTGAATACCCACCTGGAGGCGATGGTGGACGAGAAGACCAGCAGCCTGAGCGAAGCCTATGCCCGCTTGGCGCAGCAGCACGAGACGCTGCAAACGCTGGATGAGCTGAAGTCGGAGTTTGTGTCGCTGGTGTCGCACGAGCTGCGCGCGCCGCTGACGAACATTGCCGGCGGGATCGAACTGGTGCTTTCGGGCGGCAAGGCGCTGGCGCCCAGCCCGCGCCGCGCACTGGAACTGGTGCAGGCCGAGATCACGCGGCTGACGCAGTTTGTGGAGACGATCCTGGACCTGTCGGCGCTGGAGGCCGGGCGGCTGCCGCTGTACCCGGCGCCGCTGGACGTGCGCCCGATGCTGGAGACGGTGCTGGCGCAGTTCGAGGCGCGCCCCGGCGCCGACCGGCTGCGGCTGGACTTGCCCGACTACCTGCCGCCCGCGCTGGCGGATGAGCGCGCCCTGCCGTCGGTGATCTATCACCTGGTGGACAACGCGCTGAAGTATGCGCCGCAGGACGAGGTGTGCGTGAGCGCCGCCGCTGCCGCCCACCGGCTGGAGGTGAGCGTGAGCGACAAGGGGCCGGGCATCCCGCCCGAATTGGTGGAGACGGTGTTCGAGAAGTTTGAACGTTTGAACGATGCCGACAACCGCCCCGTGTACGGGCACGGGCTGGGGCTGTATATGGCCCGGCGGCTGTTGGAGGCGCAGGGCGGCGGCATCCAGGCCGCCGCCCGACCCGAGGGGGGCGCCCGGCTGACGTGCTGGGTGCCCATCGCAGAGGCAACCGATGGCGAATAAGGTCCTGCTGGTCGATGACGACCAGACCCTGCTCAGCTTTCTGAGCGAGTATCTGACGAACAACGAGTTCACGGTGTTCACGGCCACCTCCGGCAGCGACGCGTTGAAGCTGGTGTATCGCGAGCGGCCGGACCTGGTGGTGCTGGACGTGATGATGCCGGGGATGGACGGGTGGGAGCTGACGGCGCGGCTGCGCGAGATGGCCGACCTGCCGATCATCCTGCTCTCGGCCAAGACGGCCGAGGCCGACAAGCTGCGGGGCTTCCGGATGGGGGTGGACGATTACGTGACCAAGCCCTTCAGCTTCGCGGAGCTGACGGCGCGGGTGCAGGCGGTGCTGGCGCGCAGCCAGGTCAACACGCCCAGCGCCAGCCCGATGTATGCGGCCGGCAACCTGACGGTGGACATGGACAAGCGGCAAGTGCTGCGCGGCAAGGAAATGGTGCCGCTGACGCCGACGGAGTTCCGGCTGCTGCAATGCCTGATCCAGAAACGCGGGCAGCCGGTCTCGGAGTCGTCGCTGGCGCAGGAAGTGTGGGGCACGTATCGGCAGACGGACTCGGCGGTGGTGCGGCGCTACATCTGGTTATTACGGCAGAAGCTGGAGGAAGATCCCGGACACCCGACGCGCATCCTGACCGTCCGCGGATTTGGGTACCGGCTGGGGACGGCGCCGTTGGGGACGGGGCCGCTGGCGCCGCCGAAGGAGGGGCAGGGCGGCGGGTGAGGGCATGGGTAAGTGAGCGTGTGCGGGTATGGGAGTGTGGGGGTGAGGGAGAGTGGGCGTGAGCCGGTGGGTGGCGGCGGCGGTGCTGGCGGTGGGGGCGGTGTGGGTGTGGGCGGCCAGGGCGCCGGACTCCGCGGCGGCGGGCCAGATCGCGAGCCCGCGGGCGGGGTTCCCGGCGCCGGATGTTACCTTGCCGCTGGCCTCGGGTGAAAGCGTCACCCTGGCGGACTATCGCGGCCAGGTGGTGATTCTCAACCTGTGGGCAAGCTGGTGCCTGCCGTGCCGGGCCGAGATGCCGGCCATCGAAGCGGTGTACACAGCGCAGCGCGAGCGCGGGCTGGTGGTGCTGGCGGTGAACAGCACGTACCAGGACAGCGTGGACCGGGCGCTGAGCTTCGTGGATGAAATGGGGGTGACGTTCACTATCCTGCTGGACCACGACGGCGGCGTGAGCAAGCGCTACCTGCTGCGCGCGCTGCCGACGACGTTCTTCATTGACCGCCAGGGCATCATCCGCGAGGTAATCGTGGGCGGACCGATGCCGGCCTCGACCCTGCAATCGCAGGTGGAGGCGCTGTTGGCGGAATCTCCCTGATGCTGCCGATCATACAAATTGGGCCGCTGGCCGTGCAGGCGCCGGGGCTGGCGCTGCTGCTGGGGCTGTGGCTGGCGTTGAGCGCGGCGGAGAAAGAGGCCAACCGCATTGCCCAACTGCGCGGCGCGGCGGCGGGGCCGCTCTCGGGCGACGCCATCTACAACGTGGCGCTGGCGGGGATCGTGGCGGGGCTGGTGGGGGCGCGGGTGGTGTACGTGCTGCGCTACCTGGGCGCGTATGCCGCCGACCCGCTGGGCATCCTGGCGCTGAACCCGGCGACGCTGGCGCAGAACGAGGGGGTGCTGATTGGGATAGTGGCGGCGACGGTGTGGGGCGCGCGGCGCAAGCTGCTGCTGTGGCCGACGCTGGACGCGCTGGCGCCGGGCGTGGCGGTGATGGGCATGGCGTTCGCTGTGGCACACCTGGCCAGCGGGGATGCCTTTGGCGCGCCAACCGCGGTGCCGTGGCGCATCTTTTTGTGGGACGATTACCGGCACCCGTCGCAAGTGTATGAATTGCTGGCGGCGGTGGGCATCTGGCTGGCTTGGCGCTGGCAGGCGTGGAGACCCGCGGCGGCGGGGGTCAGCTTCGTGCGCGTGGCGGCGATGACGGCCGGGGCGCGGCTGTTCCTGGAGGCGTTTCGGGGGGACAGCGTGCTGCTGGCGGGCGGGCTGCGGGCGGCGCAGGTGTGGGCGTGGCTGGCGCTGGCGGCGTGTCTGGCGTGGCTCAGTGGTCGCGGCCGGCGTGCGCCGGAAGCTCCTCCCTCAGGCTGATGGGCACGCGGCTGAGGGCGGGTACCGGCAAAGTCTGCACCAGGCGCTCGATTTTCCAGCGGCGGTCGCGGGCATCATAGATCATCTGCCAGACGCAGGTACGGTCGGGCACGCGCTGGCGGTGGATGGCCCGGCCGGTCCAGTAGTGGGTGGTGGTGACGGTGATGTCAGTCTGCCGGTCAATGACGAGGCAGCGCAGGCCGTCGGCGGAGAAACGGCGGACGGTAAGGGCGTGGCCGGCGGTGATGGCATCGGCCAGGCGCGGGCCGCGCGATTGAACTAACAGCCCCAAGGCGGCGCGCTGGCGGCGGAGGTAGTCGCCAGCCATATAGCGCTCAAGTTCCCCAGCCAGCATTCCCCAATCATCACTGCCCTCGGCCAGCCAGTCATGGGCGGCGAGGAAGTCGCGTTTGACGGCGCGAACGACGGCCGGGGGCGCCATCCATTCGGCACGCTTGCCGGAACCGGGGTTGACGCGGACGAGGGCGCTGGCCCAAGGGATGCCGCGTGGGGCGAGGGCCCAGGCCAGGATCAGCAGGAGGCCGACGGCGAGGAGGAGGATGAACGGCACGGGGGGATTATATCAGCGACGGAAGACGGGGAAGGACGAAGGACCGAAGCATGATAACGGACAACAGACGACCGCCGGTGGGCAACAGACCATAGACGAATGACGAAGGACGGAAGCACAGCGACCGACGACGGACCACTGGTGGTGGACGAAGGACGCCAGACGACGGGCGACCGGCGAAGGACGAAGGGCACAGGAACGTCGGAAAGGGGCAGTGATGGGAGGGTGACCGCTTTCCTGCGCATAGCCACAGGGGGTAGGGCGAGACGGGAAGAGGGGCGGCTGGGAGCGGGTTGAGGCTATGCGAATCAGGCAGGGTCCGCGGGGCCGGCGGGGGGTTGATCCTGGGATTGCCAGATGGCGCGCATCTCGGCGGAGGTTGCAAGGAGCTCGGTGAGGGTCCCTTCGGCTTCAAGGCGGCCGTCTTTCAGCAGGAGGATGCGGTCGGCGCGGCGGAGGGCGGGCCGGCGGTGAGAAATGGCGAGGACGGTGGACTGCCGCCCCTTGTCGAGGCGGTCCCAAAGGAGTTGCTCGGTTTCCACGTCGAGGGCGCTGGAGAGGTCGTCGAAGACGAGCAGTTGGGGTAAACGCACAAACATGCGGGCGGCGGCGGCGCGCTGGACCTGGCCGCCGGAGAGCCGCACCCCGCGCGGGCCGACGACTGTATCAAGGCCGTGGGGGAGTTGGGCGACATCGGGCTCCAGGACGGCGGCGTGCAGGGCGGCCTGAAGAGCGGCCGCGTCATCGGGCAAGCCGAGGAGGATGTTCTCGCGCAAGGTGTCGCTGAAGAGGCGCGGCACCTGGCTGGTGTAGGCGCAGCGGGGCGGCACGAGGAAGGCGGCCGGGTCGGCCACCTCCACGCCATTCCAGAGCGTGTCGCCGGCCTGACGGGGCAGCAAGCCCAGCAGGGCGCGCACGAGCGTGGACTTGCCCGACCCAATGCGGCCGGTGACGACGACGAATTCGCCAGGGTAGACCACCAGGTTGAGGCCTTGGATGCCGCGCGGCGAATTAGGGTATTGATAGGTGAGGCCGCGAACGGCGAGGAGCGGTGCGCCGGGGGCCGGCGCGACCGGCGGGGCAGTTGATGCCCCCGAAACGGGAGCGGGCGGTGGGGACGTGGGGCGGGGCGGCGGCTGATCCACGTAGACGGGGTGGGGTTCCAGCAGGGCCTGCGGCCTGTCGGGGCGGACGAGGGCCACCAGGCGTTCGATGGAGACGGCTTGCTGGCGGTAGTCTCCAGCGAAATTGCCCAGGTAGGACGGCATGTTGGTGGTGAAGCCGAGATAGTAGATGAACAGGGCGAAGTCGCCGACGGTGAACGTGCCGGCGAGCATGGCCTGGCGGGCAAGCAGCAGTAGCACGCCGACACCGAAGCTGACGGCCAGGGCATTAACCCCGTAGAGGAGCGCATTCAGGACGCGGACGCGAACGGCGGCGCGGCTGCGAACTGCGTTGAGATGCGCCAGGTGGGCGGCAATGTGGGCTTCGGCGTCCGCCACCTTGACGGCTTGCGCGGCGCCAAAGGCTTCGGCCAGGAAGCCGGTGACGGCATCGCCGGCCTGTCCCACGGCCCAATGGCCGTGGCGCAGCCGGTCCCAGGCCAGGCGGCCCACGAGGTAGGTAACGAGCAGGGGCGAGAAGATGACCAGGGTGAGGGTCCAGTTGATGCTGGCCATGATGGCGAGCGCGATGAGGGCCGCGCCCATCTGGCCCACGGCGTCCGGGAGCCAGGTGGGGAAGTCAGCCACCTCGCCCACATCGTCGCGGAAGCGGTTGACGACCTCGCCAGGGGAGAGCGTGTCCTCTATGGCGCTGACACCCGCGCCGCGATAGCGCAGGAGGCTGGCAAAGATGTTGCGCCGCAGCACCGCGCCGACGGCAAAGCGAAAGGTCCAGCCGAACCAGTCGGTGCCGACGGCGGCGCCCAGGCGGGCGGCCTCCACCCCGACATAGAGGGCAATCAGCAGCCACAGGCTCACCTGCGCGGGCTGCGCGCCGGTCAGGGTGTCAAAGACCGACTTCTCAATGAGACCCGGCAGAACCTGAAACAGGAAGAACAAGATCGCGAACGTGGAATGGATGGCGAACAGGCCGGGCTGGAAGCGGATGAGGCGCCAGTTGAACTCTGGCGTGGGCAGGGTGTGGGCGGCCGGGGCGGGTGCGGCCTCGCGCGGCAGGGCGGCGGCGGTCATACGAGGGCGGCCTCCAGGCCAGACTGAAGCAGGGCATAGAATCGCGAGTGCCGGTCCGTGGCCAGCGCGGCACGCGGGCCATACTCAACCACACGGCCGGAGTCCAGGATGAGGACGTCGTCGGCGCGCTGAAGGGTGCGCAGGCGGTGGGCGATGACGAGGCCGGTACGCCGCGCCAGGAGCCGGTCCACGGCCTGCTCCAGGCGGTGCTCGGTGGCGGGGTCGAGGCGGGACGAGGCTTCGTCCAGGACGACCACGCCGGGGTCCTTGAGCATGACACGGGCAAAGGCCAGCAACTGTGCCTCGCCCGCCGAAAGCCCCTCGCCGCCAGCAGCCAGGCGCGTATCGAGGCCCTGCGGCAGGGCCTGGACCCACGCCAGCAAATCGAGGGCCTCCAGCGCCGCCAGCAGCGCGCCGTCCGGGATCGCCGGGTTGAAGAAGGTCAGGTTCTCGCGGACGGTGGCGCGGAAAAGCTGCACGTCCTGGGTGACCAGGCCAACGCTGGCGCGCAGTTCGGACTGGGGCAAGGTGCGCAGGTCGTGACCGCCGAGCAGGAGGCGGCCGGCGGAGGGATCGTACAGGCGAAAGAGGAGGCGGGTGAGGGTGGTCTTGCCGCTGCCGGTGCGGCCCAAGATGCCCAGCACCCGGCCCGGGGCCACCTCGAAGGTCACATCATGCAGGACGGCCTCGTCGCCGGCATAGTTGAAGGTGACATTGTTGAAGGCGAGGGGGAGAGGACCAGGGGGGAGGAGGCGTGTGAGGCTGTGCCCATAAGGGGCCTTCGGCTCAGAGTATGGGAGTGTGAGCGCCGGACGCGACGACGCCCGACCCGCTACGCTCTGCTGCGAGGGCAGGCCGGCGACCGATGATGACAGGTCAACGGACTGTGGCAGAGTGGCGGCGGCGGGCCTGTTGCCATCGGGTATGGCGGGGCGAAAGGAAAAAAGGTCGCGGAGGCGCTGGAGGCTGGCGGCGGCAGGCTGCCACTCGCGCAACTGCTCGCGCAATTCCTGGAGCGGGGCGGCCAGCATGCCGGCGTAGGCGACGATGAGGTAGGCGGCGCCGATGGAGGCGCTGCCCTGGTTGTAGAGATACACGCCGAGGGCCAGCCCAAACGCATAGCCGGCAACGGTGAGGACGTTGGAGAAATTGTGGATGACGGTGCTGATCACGAAGGCGGCCCGCTCGGCCAGCAGGGACGCGCGGAGCAGCACCAGCAGACGATAGAGGGCGTAGGGGATGGCGCCTGCCGCGCGCAGGTCTTCCGCGCCGCCGAGGCGCTCTTCCAGGTAGCCGTACAGCTCGGTGCCGGCCTGGCGCGCCACGGTCCAGCGGCGGACGGCCAGGGGTTGGACGGCGGCCAGGAGGACCAGGGTGACGGCGGTGTAGGCGGCGAGGGCTGCCCCCACGCGCCAATCCTCGGCGAACAGCAGGGCCAGGATGCCGAGGATCAGCAGGCCGTTGGCCGCCAGGCGCAGCAGCATCTGCGAGAAGAAGCCGCCCAGCGCGGAGGCGTCGCCATCGATGCGGTCAATCATTTCGCCGGGGGTGTGCGATTTGTGGAACTCCAAATCGAGGCGCAGGCAGTGCAGGGTGAGGTCGCGGCGGATGCCGTTGGTGGCGGCCCAGGCCACCTGCTCGCCGGTGTAGGCGCTGAGGAGGCCAAGGGCCTGCTGGCCGAAGGCGAAGGCCAGGAACAGCCCGGCGGCAAAGATGAGATTGGCTTCGCGGCCCTGAGACTGGGTGGCATCCAGGAAGAAGCGGATGATCTGCGGGTTGGCCAGTTGAAGCGCGATGCCGCCGAACAGGAACAGTGCCAGCCACGCGACGCGGCCGGCCTGCGGGCGCAAGTAAAGGCGGAGCAGGGAGGCAGGGGCCAGCAGGGTCACACGGCCCCCATCTCATTTTCGAGAAACAGGTCGAGCGGTTCGGCGGCGGGGGGCACGTGGCGGGCCCATAGTTCGGCGGCGAGGCGCCGCGGATCGGCGGGGACGCCCTGGCGGGCGAAGTACTGGCACAGGCGCACGACGTCGCGCTGGAAGATGTCGAAGGCCTCGGGGTTCTCGCGCGGGTGGACGGCCTGCGGGAAGTCGATCAAGCGCACGTCACCTTCCCAGTAGAGCACGTTGAAGGCCGACAGGTCGGCATGGATGCGGCCGTGGGCCAGCATCAACTCGACGTTGTGCATGAGCCGCTGGAACAGGTCCTGGGCCTCGGCGCGGTCGAGGGCCACATCCTGCAAGAGGGGCGCGGGTGTCGCCGCGTCGCCGAAGTATTCCATCACGATGGTGCTGTTGTCGTGGGCGATGGGGCGGGGGACGTCGGCGCCGGCGCGGTGGAGCAACTCCAGGGTGCGGTACTCATGTTCGATCCAGGAGACGTGCACGGCCTCCTGGCCGGTATCGGTCTTCTTATGGATGGCGCGCAGCATACGTTCGTCGCGGATGGTCTTGCCGAGCGCGTCGAGGTGGGCGCGGCCCTGACGGTAGCGCGAGTCGTTGCGCAGGTGGCGAAAGGCGCGCGGCCGGTAGATCTTGCCAGCGATCAGGTCGAGGCCGGTGGCGGGGTGGGCGGCGCAGCAGTAGACGTTGGCCTCCTTGCCTCCCTTCACCCGGCTGAGCACGTCGGTGATGACCTTGTCGTCGTAGAAGTGGCCCAGGTAGTTGAGGATCCATTCGCGCTCGTGCTTTGACGACAGGAAGGTGGGCCGAAAGACGCTTTCCGCGCCCATGCGGTCGGAGACGGCGGTGTCGCCGGCATACTGGAGGGTCAGGTCGCGCTGCACGTCCACGCTGGCGCGGGTGCGCGGCGGGCGGCGGCGGCGGCCGGAGGGCTGGGCGCGCAGAGCCGGGTCGAGTTGATCCAGGTCGTCGAGATTGGCGGGCAGGTGTTTGAGCGTTAGTCGAGGCATAGCAGGCCTGTGGGGTTGGCAGAGCCAAAGAGCTTGTATTGGACGAGCGGCTGAGCGGCTGTGTCCAAGAGGGCCAGGTCGGGCGCAGCGGGCGCCGTGAGTGAGGCTTGATACACGCCCCAGACGGCGGGCGGCAGGTCGTCGAGGGCGAGGCGGTTGTAGGAGATGGCGCCGCAGTCCGTGCAGCGGTGGACGAGCATCAATTCGCCGGGCTGCATGGGCGCGTACTTCTTGTGGATGCGCTTGAAGGTGAGTCCGATGGGGGCCATGCCGCCCAGGCAGGCGCTCAGGCGGTCGCCGGCCGTTTCCAGGTCCACGTGCTTGGACCACAGGCAGTAGGGGCAGTGATTGCGGTGGTTGACGCCGGAGGCGGTTGGCGAGGCGGCGACTGCCCGGCCGCAGTGCAGGCAGTCGAAGTCGCCGAACCGCTGGGCGCGCCACAGCCGGCCGCGATCATCGCGGGCGCTGAGGTGGCGCTGGCGGTGCGCGTCGCGACGGGCGGCGACGGGGTAGCGGCTCATGGCTGGGCCTCGGCGCTGAGGCGCAGGAAGCTCTGGTAGCGGCGGGGGCTGATGCGGCCCGCGTTGACGGCCTGGCGGACGGCGCAGCCGGGCTCCTCCGCGTGGCGGCAGTCCAGGCGGAACTTGCATTGGCCGAGGAAGGGCCGCATCTCGACGAAGCCGCGCGCCAACTCCAGCTCGTCCAATTCCCATAAGCCGAACTCGCGCATGCCGGGGGTATCCACTACGTGGCCGCCCGCCGCGAGGTCGAACATCTCCAGGTGGGTGGTGGAGTGACGGCCCTTCTCGGTGAGGGTGCTGACGGCCTTAACGCGCAGGCCGAGGCCCGGCTCCAGAGCGTTGAGGAGCGAGGTCTTGCCGACGCCGGATTTGCCCACGAAGACGGAGACCGAACCGCCCAAGGCAACGCGGAACTCGTCCAGGCCAGCGCCGGTGACGGTGCTGGTGGGGATGACGTGGTAGCCGAGGCGCACGTAGGCCCGCATCTCCTCGGCCAGTTGTTCGGCATCGTCGCCTTCGGCCAGGTCGAGCTTGGTGACGGCGACGAGGGTGGGGATGCCGGCGGCCTCAGCCGCGACGAGATAGCGGTCGAGCAGCTCCCACTTGGGGGCCGGGCGCGCCACGGCGAAGACCGCCACGACCTGGTCCACGTTGGCGACGATGACTTGCTCCAGCCGCTTGGAGCCGGCGGCCGGGCGCGAGAGCGCGTTGCGGCGCGGGAGGACGCCGGTGATGTGGCCGAGGCCGGGGCCAGTGGGCATGAACTGGACCAGGTCGCCGATGGCGATGGGGTCCTGCTCGCCGATACCCTTCACCTTCTGGACGCGATGGTGCAGGGAGGTGGGCGCGGCGGTGGGGTAGATCAGGTCCTTGCGCAGGCGGCTTGATAGGGAGCACTGGACCAAGCCCTCCGCGCCGCGGACGGTGTAGACGCCCTGCGACTTGCGAACGACGAGGCCCTGAGCTTCGCCTGGCGATTCAGTTGTGAGGCCGTGATTGAGGCCCACGGCGGGGCCGGAAACGTGTGCGTCAGTAGACATCTCGGAACGGTCCTTGTTCGGACGTGACCGTTCGTTGACCCGCGAGGGGGACAAACAAAACGGCCACAGGGCGGGCGCACCTGTGGCCGTGAGAGGGCTAGAAGAGCCTCAGTCTAGGCAGAAGGCGCGCGCAGGGACGGCGAAACCGCACGGGTGTTGGCCGAGAGAACAACAGATTCGCAGGTTGCCGCTTGCATAAAACGCGCCTCCTTTCTTAGAGGATGGGTAGATGATTCCGATTACAACGGTAAGGACTATAGCACGGTGCGCGGGAGGATGTCAAGAAAGAAAAAACTCCGTGACTGCCTCGATGGCGGCGGGGAGGCGGGCGGGGTAGGGGCCGGAGAGGACAACGTACGGGAGGCGGGCGGCGTCAAGCTCAGCCTGAAACCGGTCGTGGAACCAGGCGCGGTGACCGGGGGAGTCGCGCAGGCCGTCGGCGACCCAGGGGGTATCGGGGGCGCACAGGAGGGTGAGGTGGGCGGTGTGTTCGGCGGCGAGGGCGGTGAGATGAGCGGGCGGCGGGCCGAAGTAGTGCTCGTGCCAGAGGCGGGTGGTGAGCAGATTGGTGTCGCAGATGAGCAGGCGATTGGCCTGGCGCGCGAGGGCGTCCTCAGCGGCGGCCTGGCCCTCGGCGATGACGGGCATGTCGGCCTCGGTGCAGATGCCTCCGCGGGCGATGAGGTAGTCGCGGGCATACTCTGGCACCCAGACGGTGTTGAAGTGCGCGGCCAGGGCCTGGGCGAGGGTGGTCTTGCCGGTGGACTCGGCGCCGACGATGGCGACGCGGCGGACGTAGTGGGCGCGGACGGCGGGCGGAAGGTAATCCCAATGGGCCAGCGGCGCAGCGCGGATGGCGGTGGCAGAGATTGGGAGGCGCTGGCGTTCGGGATCAACGGCAATGTGGCGGGCGCCCAGGCGGCGGGCAAGCTCGTCGCCGTAAGGCTCGGAAGTGAAGACGACATCTATGGGCGAAGGGACAGCAGCGTGGATCGCGTCCACCCAGAACTGCCAGGCGGTCTCGCTGGCAAAGTCCACCGGACCGTCGCGGTCAATGTGGACGAGGGACAGATCGGGGTAGGTCTCGCTCAGCCAGGCTTCGCGCAGGGGGCCGGAGATTGGCTCGTGAGACTTGCTGAAGAGGATGATGGTCAGGGTATCTACTTGTCGGCGGGCCGTGGCGATGAGGTACTGGTGGCCGGCGTGCAGGGGCATGAACTTGCCAATGATGAGGCCACGCCGCGTGGTCTGTGGATCATGAGTGGCGATCATTCTGGAAGCTGGGGCGAAGCGGCGGGGGACAGCAGGAAGCGGAGAGCATTGGGCAGGCGGCGCGCCCAGGCGGTCTCGGTGTGCTCGCCGCCCGGCTCCTCGACGTAGCGGATGTCGCGCTCTGGCTGGTAGCCGTTTTGGACGAGCAGGTCATACATGCGCTTGGCGCCGCCGCGTTCGGTGGAGCCGCGGTCCAGGTAGATGCGGCCGGGCGGATGCGGGGCGCTGGCGACGAAGGTGTAGAGCGCGAGACCGCTATACCAGAAAGCCGGGCTGAGCGCGCCAACCACGCCAAAGATGGCAGGATGGCGAAGGAAGCCGTACAGGCTGATGAGGCCGCCCATGGACGAGCCGAGCAGGCCGGTGGCGGCCCGCTCCGGGCGGGTGCGGAAGGTGGAGTCGATTAGGGGTTTGACGGTCTCGACGATGAAGCGCAGGTAGGCTTTGCCGCGGCCGCCGCGCCGGGGGAAGGGGTTGTACTCCGCGATGCGGGCCGGGCCCATGTGCGGCAGGCCGACGACGATGGCGGACAGGCCCTCGGCGCTGAGAGTTTCCAGCGTCTCGTCCACCTGCCACTCGTTGCCGCCGAAGGCTGTGGCGCTGTCGAACAGGTTCTGGCCGTCGTGCATGTAGAGGACGGGGTAGCGGGCATCCGCCGTGTCATGGCCGGGCGGCAAATACACGAGCACGTCGCGCTCATTTTTGAGTTGCGGGCTATGGACGGCCGGGAGGATGCGAATGTCGCCGGTGAGGGTATGAGGCATGCGGGTCCGGAGGCGAAAAACAGAGGTCAGATGTCAGAGGTCGGAGGGGAGTGATTGAGGGGTGCTCTGACTGATGGATGTCGACGGCTGGGTCTTCGCCAGCAGCTCCCGGCGCCAGGCGAGGAAGCCGAGGAGGGAGAGGTAGATGAAGATGAATTGCTGTGCGCTGGTGAAGTAGAGGGCCTTGACGGCGTAGACGCCGATATAGAGTACGTTGACGGTGATCCACACGCCCCAGTTCTCGATCCACTTCTTGGCGAGCATGTACTGGGCGACGAGGCTGAGGACGGTGGTGGTGGCATCCCAGAAGGGCAGGGCGGCGTCGGTCTGGCGGAGGGCCAGCGTGAGGCCAGTGATGCCGGCGGCGGCGAGGCCGCCCAGCAGGAAGCGCATGCGGACGGGGGTGCGGCTGACGGGCAGGGGCGTCTTGCCGCGCCCGCCGTAGAGCCACTCGTACCAGCCGTAGGTGTTCAGGCCGATGTAGATCACCTGCAAGACCATATCGGCGTAGAGCTTTTCGCGGAAGAAGATGACGGTGAAGAGGAGGTTGCTGGCGCTGCCCACGGGCCAGCACCAGATGTTCTGCTTGACGGTGAGCCAGACGGTAAGGATACCCCACGAGACGGCGACGAGCTCGAGGGCGTTGGCCTGGAGCCAGGTGAGGAGTTGGTCAATCATCAGGCAACCACGAGGGCACGAAGGCCATGAGCGGCACGAAGTGGATGGGAACGTGCGTTCAGGCCAGCGGGCAGTTCATTCTACACTGTCACGCGAGTATTGGAGGAGTTTTCCTTCGGCGGCGGGGTCGAAGGGTTGGAGGTTAATGGGCTGGTCCTCGCCGAAGAGGCCGCGAAGGGCGGCCACGATTTCGGCGGTCTCCGGCAGGGGGGCGGGAAGGCGCAGGGTGAGGGCGCCGCCGCCGGCTTGGTGCAGGGCGAACTGCGGCAGGGCGTAGGGCTTGAGCGCCGCGGTGACGTCAATGTTGTTGATGGGCCGGCCGGCCGTGGATTGGAAGATGACGGGCGGGCGGCCTTCGAGGCCGCGCAGCCGGGCCTGGCGCGGGTCCGCGAGGTCGAGGCTGGCCCAATCGCCGGTGCGGTAGCGCAGGAGCGGCAGGAAGGGGTTGAAGCCGCCGGTGAGGGTCACCTCGCCGCGCTGGCCGGGCGGGACCGGCGCGCCTTCGTCGTCCAGGATTTCGACAAAGAGGCGGTGCGAGAGCAGGGCCAGCGCGTCGCCCTGCGGCTCGGAAGCGGCGACGGGACCGGACTCGTTGAGGGAGTAGATGTCAATGACTGGGCAGTCGAAGCGCGCTTCAAGCTGCTGGCGGAGGCCGGGCAGGAGAGCCATCGACGTGGAGAGGATGGCGGCCGGCTGGACGGTGAGAGGCAGGGCGGCTAGCTCCGCCAGGGCCACGGGGTCGCCACTGTAAACGGTGGGGCGGCAGGCGTTGAGGAAGGCGCCCCGGTCGGCGGGGTCGCGCCACTCGGCGGGATTGAGGTTGAGCTTGACGAGGCCGGCGTGCCGCAAGTAGGTGGACACGGCGGCATAGGTGAACGTGGCGGCCTGATAGCAGATGACGGCCAGCGCGGCGGCGGGCATGTCACCCGGCACGGGCGCGGGGTCGAAGGCGACGCCGTGCAGAGCCAGGGCGGCGCGCAGGAGGGGCAGATAGTGGGCCAGGGTTTCGGGGTGGGTGATGATGTCGAGCGGGTGGCCGGTGGCGCCGGAAGTCTGGAAGACAGTCAGGCCGTCCAGGGACAGCGAGTCGGGCACGAACTCCCACGGGGCACGGCTGAGGTCGGCGCGGGAGGTCGTGGGGATATCGGCCAGGGCGGGCGGCAGGGGGCCGAAGGCGCGGTAGGCGGGCACGTCGCGGAAGCACATCGCGGCGAAGTCCATCACCCAGGCGGGGGTCTCGCCGGGGCGCCAGCCGCGCGGTTCAGCGCCAAGGTCAGCCTCGAAGGTGGTGACCCGCTGGTGGCCGGCGGGGGTGAGCCGGTCCACGCCGCGATGGGTGAAGCGGGGCGCGGCGGGGTGCTCCTCCAGCCAGCGCAGGCGCTTGAAGGCGGCCTCGTCAATGGAAGGGAAACGGTGGAGGACGTCGGGGGGGATGGGGGTCATTCCCGCATGGCCTTGGCGTTGGCTTCTTCGATTTCGCGGCGGCGCATGGCTTCGCGGATGGCCTGGGCGCGGGCCTCGGCTTCGCGGGCGGCCTCGATGACGCGCTGGCGCTCGGCGGCGTTGAGTGTGGCTAGGCGGTCCTGCGCCTGGGCGATGCTTTCACCGGCGGGGCGCAGGTCGAGGGCGCGGAGGCACACGCGGGCCAGTTCTTCTCGGCGGTCGGGGTCGGTGACGAAGCGGTCGGCGGGGGTGGCGCTGGCGGCCTCGTTGAGGCCCTCGGTGAGCAGGGTGAGGGCGCGGGCGGCGTGTTCGGGGCGGCTCCGAAACCAGTCCGCGTGGAGCAGCCAGCAGGCGAGCAGCGCAACGCTGAGGCGGTTGCGGTCGAGCCGGGGCTGACGCGATTGGAAGAGGGAAGCCTGGGCGGCAGTCAGGGGCTGGCCGCCAAGATCGCGCAGCAAATCGGAGACGACGGCGGCGACGCGCACCGTTCCGGTGCCGCCGATGCGGGGCGCGGCGAGAAACTCGGCCGGGCACTCGGCGAGGCGGCGGGTGAGGGTTTCGAGGGCGGGGCCTTCAGTATGCATAAGCCAGGATGAAGGATTAATAATGAAGGGTCAGGGAGCCAGGCGGTCGAGGCGCCAGGAAAGGTCGGGCAGCAAGCTGTAGCGGACGCGGTCGTGCAGGCGGTCGGTGCGGCCTTGCCAGAACTCTACCACGGATGGGCGGAGGCGGTAGCCGGCGTAGTGCGCGGGACGCGGGACGGGGCCGGCGGGCAGGGCGTTGAGGCGGTCGAGCAGGGCCTGTTCGAGGATGGCTCGGCTAGGCGCGGGGGCGCTCTGCGGGCCGAGGTGCGCGGCAACCTGGGCGGCCGGGGCGCGGGCGGCGAAATAACGGTCAGTCTCCTCGGCGGGGATCGGCTCCACCTCGCCCTCGGCGCGGACCTGGCGCTCCAGCTCGGCCCAATGAAAGACGAGGGCGGCGAAGGGTGAGCGGGTCAGATCGGCGGCCTTGGGGCTGCGGTCGTCGGTGCAGAAGGCGAATCCGCCAGCATTATGGCCGGCGAGGAGCACCATGCGGGCGGCGGGACGGCCGAGGGCGTTGACGGTGGCGAGGGTCATGGCGCGGGTGGCGTACAGGCCGGCGGACTGCGCCTCGGCGAGCCAGTCCGCGAACTGGGTCATGGGGTCGCGGGCCGCCTGGGCGGGGTCCAGGCCGGTGGACATGAGGGCGGCGCGGAGGGAGGCAAGCACGGCGCTCTCCCTCCCGCTTCGCTTCGCTTCGGGGACCATGGTCACCCCTAGCCCCTCTCCCGCTGGGAGAGGGGAGTCGTGCTCGAGGTTGGTGGCTTAGCCGGGGCGGAGGGCAAACCGGCGGAGGCGAACTTGCCGAAGACTTGTGTGGAGTGGCAATCCGTGCAGGCGGCGGAGGGGGCAGTGCGGCGGTTTGCGGCCAGACGCGCGGGGAGGGCGCGGAGGTCGGCGATTGTGTGGATAGAACCGGCCGGGACGCCATACTCAGCGGCGGTGAAGGAGCAGGGCGCGGCGCGGCCGGCCTCGTCAATGAAGAGGAAGGACTGGCCGGGGGCGCAGTCGGCGATGGGCAGGGGGAGGCCAGCGGCACTGTGGGCCAGGCGATGGAGGTAGCGGGCGTCGCCGAGGACGGTGAGGCCGCGGGCGGCGAGGCGGGTGCGGATGCCGGGCAAGGCGTCGCGAAGCCAGGCGACATGTTCGGGTCGAAGATGCTCGCAGTCGAAGAACGGGTCGCCGGGGACGCCGCCGAGGGCGTTGAACGTGAGGGCCTCGACGCCCCACTCTGCGAGGGCGGCACCTAACTCCTCAAGGGCGTGGATGTTTGAGCGCATGAGTACGGTGTTGGCGCGCAGCAGCGGGCCGCGGCCCAGGGCCGATTTTAGCTCAGACAGGGATTCGGCGGCGGCGCGCAGGCGGGAGTAGAGGCCGGGCGCGCCGCGCAGGTGCTCGTGGAGAGGAGCGCCGCCGTCCACGCTCAAGGTCACTTCGGCGAAATCCTCGGCCAGGCGGCGGCACAGGGCGGGGGTGAGGCGAGTGCCGTTGGTCGTTAGGCTGAGGCGCAGTCCATGCTCGCGGCGCAGCGCGCGGCTGACCTCCCACAAGGGCGGCCAGAGCAATGGCTCACCGCCCATCCAACTCAGGAGCACCGGCCTCCCGGTCTTGCGCGAGTATTCGCCGAGGACGCGGCTAAAGGCCAGCACGTCTTCGGGGCGGGCGGCGCGGCGCGGGCGGCGGAGGCCGCGGCGATATTCGCAGAACGGGCAGGCAAGGTTGCAGACCTCGGTGAGGCGCCAGAGGACGACGAGTGGAGACGAAGGACGAAGGACGAACGACGAAGAGTGATCGACGACCGGCGACGCGGCCAAGTCCAGCCGGCGACCGACGACGGAAGGCAAACCCCCGGTCGGCGGCAGGTGTCGAAGGACGGCAGACGACGGCGCGGGAGACGCTGGTAACTCAGACATCGTCGCGGGTGTATTGGATGACTTTGCCGGCCGGGTTGGCGAGGGGTTCTGCCTCGACGATGGTGAGGGGGTGGGCGGGGCCGAAAAGGGCGGCGAGCGCGGCGCGGAGGTCCGCGAGGCTGGCGCGGGCGGGGGGCACCGTGAGGGTGAGGGCCAGGTCCGCCGATTGGTGGAGGGTGAGCTGCGGCAGGGCAAAGGGCTTGAGCGCGCCGGTCACATCAATGTTATTCACCGCGTCCCCGAGGAGGGTGTGGAAGACGACGGGCGGTCGGCCTTCGAGGTCCACGAGGATGGGCTGCTGGCCGTCGAAGCGCAGCCTAGCCCAATCGCCGGTGCGGTAGCGCAGGAGCGGCAGGAAGGGGTTGAAGCCGCCAGTGAGGGTGATCTCGCCGCGCGCGCCGGGCGGGCAGGGTTGGCCCTCGGGGTCAAGGATCTCAACGTATAGGCGGTGCTGGAGCAGGCGGTGCTGGCCGGGGAGACCGGCGGCGATAGGGCCGGCCTCGTTCATGGCATACAGGTCGATGACAGGACAGCCAAAGCGCGCCTCCAGCTCGGCGCGCAGACCGGGAAGCAGGGTCATGGCGGTGGAGAGGAGCGCCTTGGGGCGGGTGCGCAGGGGCAGGCGGGCCAACTCCGCAAAGGAGAGCGGGTCGCCGGTGTAGATTTCGGGGTTGCAGGCATCGAGGTAGGCGGTCCGGTCGGCGGGGTCGCGCCAGTCGTCCGGGTTGAGGTTGATCTTGGCGAAGCCCGCGCCGTCGAGATAGGCGGAGACCGAGGTGTAGGTGTAGGTGCGGCGCTGGAAGCAGACGAGGATGATAGACACGCGGGTCTGCCCGGAGGCGGGATCAACGCCGCCTTCCAGGGTCACGTTGTGCGATGCGAGGGCGGCGCGGAGGAGCGGCAGATACTTGGCACTGGTCTCCGGGTGCGAGAGGATGTCGAGCGGGTGGCCGGTTGCGCCGGAGGTGTTGTAGACGATGAGGTCATCAAGCGGAACCGAATCGGGAACGAAGGACCAGGGCTCGCGGCTGAGGTCGGCGCGGGTGGTGGGCGAGATGGCGGCGAAGTCGGCGGGTGGCGCGCCAAGCTGGCGGTAGAAGGGCACGTCTCGAAAGCACTCGGCGACGAACTCGGGTAGCCACGCGGGCAGGGCGCCGGCCGCCCAGCCGATGGGGGTCGCGGCGCGCTCGGCTTCGAAGGCGCGCACGCGGGCGAGGCCGGCGGTGGTGAGCCGGTCGCCGCACTGGTGGTTGTAGCGCGGGGCGTGCGGGCTTTCGCGCAGCCAGTGGAGACGGTCGGCGGCGGCAGGGGTGAGCCAGGGGAAGCGCTCGGAGTCGGTGAGGGCGGTGGGCATCGATCTACACCTTCGCCACGAATTGCACGAATTTCACGAATAAGACAATCTCATTCTCTCGAATATTGGGCGGCGGCTTCTTCGGCGGCCTTCTTGGCCATGGCCTCGCGCACTTCCTGGGCGCGGGCCTCGGCGGCGCGGGCGGCGGCGACGACGCGGGCCCGCTCGACGGTACTGAGGGTGGTGAGGCGGTCAGCGGCCTGGGCTTCGGTTTCGCCGGCTGGGTGCAGGCCGAGGGCGCGCAGGGCGAGGCGGGCCAACTCCTCGCGCCGGTCTGGGTCGGTGACGAAGGTGGGTGCCTGAGCCAGACCGGCCACTTGCGGCAGGACGCTGGTGAGCGTGTCCAGGACGGCATGGCCCGCGATGGGATGTTCCTGGAACCAGGGGTCGTGCAGGAGCCAGGCGGTGATGAGGACCAGGGACAGCCAGTTGCGGTGCGGGCGGGCCTCGCGCGGCGAGAGGGTGGCGACCTGCGCGGGCGTGAGGGGCGGGGCGCTCAGGTCGCGGAGCAGGTCGGCGACGACGGCCGCGACGTGGACCTGGCCAGCGCGGCCGATGCGCGGCTCGGCGAGGAAGTCGGCCGGGGTGTCGGCGAGGCGGCGGGTGAGGGACTCGAGGGGAGGACCTTCAATGGTCATGGACGGAGGACGAAAGACGAAGGACGAAGGTGACGGCGGACGACCAACGGCGCGTGAAACGTGAAACGTGAGGCGTAAAGCTCGGAACTCACGGCTGCACCGGTGAGCCGTACTTCAGCCGGGAGAACCAGCGCGCGAAGGCGACCAGGTCTTCCCAGGAGCGGACGACGTGGATCTGCCAGCCCTGTTCGTCGTGGGCGCGCTTGAGGTCGGCGTCCTTGTGCCACTCGCGGAACAGGTTGAGGACCAGCGTGCCGCCGCCGCGGGCCTTCTCCAACGCGCTCCGGGCCACGTTCCAACCGCTGTTGTTTTGCTCGTCCTTGGCGAACATGGTGGTAATGCCATCATCAGAGATATGCAGGATGTGGGCGGGGCGGTCGGAGGGAGTGCGGGCGGCGTAGGTGTCGCGGAGCAGGTGGATGGGGAAGGCCGTAGCGCCGCCAAAGTAGCCGGTGATGATTTCCAGGATGCGGTGAGCGTCGGTGATGAAGCCGCCGGTGGTGAGAAACTGCTGTGTGCCGCTCCACAGGGTAGCCTGCACCTTGCCACCCGCGCGCAGGGCGGAGAGCGAGATGATGGCGCCCGCCAGCGAGAGGTAGGAGACATTGACCTGCGGGTTGGGCATGGAGCCGGAAGAGTCGATGTAGAGGTCGAGGTCGAGCGGCTCACGCTTGGGCTGGCTGCCCTCGGTGGTGCCCCACACGCGCTGGACGGTGGTGAGGCCGGGAATGATGGCGGGGCTGAGCATGATGCTCTCGGTCCAGTCGGCGCTTTCCAGCGGCGAACCGATGTCCCACGGCTCCAGGCCCTCGGGCAGCGGCTCGGTGCTTTCGGGGCGGATCTCGCTTGGGAAGGGGACCAGGTAGGGCGCGGCGCGCTCGCGATAATAGCGGATGGCGGCCTCGTGCGGGGAGAGGTTGATGCCGAGGGCCTTCAGGATTTCGCCGTACTGGAACGGCTCGCGGTGCTGGCCCTGCGACCCGCCGGCCTCGGCGCTTTCCTTGGGCGGTTTCTCGTTCGCGGGGCGCTGGCCGAGGCCCGAAAGCTCCGGGTCGAGCGAGGGGTGGATGGCGCTTTCGCGCTCGCCGGGGTCCATCTCGGTGAGGCCGTGAGGCATGCCGCCGGCGCTGGCGCCTTCGCCCATGTCGCGCCAGCCGCGCAGGATTTGTTGGGCAGCCTGGCCGTTGTCGTCGAGCAGATAGGGCAGGCATAGGGCGGCATACTTCCCCGCGCCGTCGAGCCAGTCGCGGGCGTAGGAGCGGATGAGGCGCGCACCCAGGTGGGCGTCGCCTTCGAGCCGGTCAGTGATCTCGCCTTTGGCGAGGGTGCCCTTCTGCAAGCGCCACAGGATTTCGTACGTGCGCATATAGAAGGTCCACAGCGGGTCGGCGGAGTCGTTGTCCAGGGCCTGATAGACGGCGGCCATGCTCAGTCCGGCGCTGCGCTGGAGGCGGTCGTTGATGAGCAGGTCGGCGTACAGGTTGCTGACGAAGTTGGCGAGGTGCTCGCGGGTGGGCAGGCCCCAGCGGGTGCGGGCGATGAGGCGGGCGTGGTCGTCCAGGTCGGCGGGGGTGTAGATGTGGTGGCCGATCTCGTGGGCGAGAATTTCGAGGGCGTAGGTCTCCAGCTTGCGGGCGGCGATGTCTTCGAGGTTGACGACGACGGCCTGATCCGTCAGGCGGATCATGGCGAAGCTGCCCGTGAGTCCCTCAGCCTCGGCCTCGGCGGCGGTGAAGCACCAGCGCGGCTCGGTCAGGCGCGTGAACTTGCTCCACAGGGCCAGGGCGGCAGGCCAGCGGGCAAGCCATAGGTCGCGGAGCGCCATCAAGTTAGTTGGCAGCGGATTCTGTAGCGGATGTAACGGATGGTCGAGAGTCATATCCGGTCCGTATCATCGCATGACTCTAGGGGGGCAAGGCAGCGCATGTTCGGGGGTCATAGCTGGCCGGTGTCGTCCCACATTTCCAGGCGGGCAAGGTAGGCGGGGTCATTGTAGCGCGCAGGGCTGAAGGCGGGGGCATAGGCGGGCGAGGCGGCGCCGGTGAGGTAGTCTGCAAGCAGTTCGGCCCCAGCGGAGGCAGCCATGAGGCCATAGCCGGAGTACGCGCCGAGGATGAACGCGCCCTCGACGGGCAGCGGGCCAATGAGAGGGCGGTTCTCGCGGGTCTTGGTGTAGTAGCCGCCGTCGATCATAGGACGGCGCTGCTGCGCGAGGTAGGGCGCGAGGCCGGGGAGCATCGTGACGAGGCCGCGCAGGACGACCTCGGGGAAGGATGGGTCGAACTCGGGCGGCAGGCGGGGCGGGGCCGGATGGGCGTCGTAGGCCCAGAGCATGAGCAGCACGTCGCTGCCCTGGCCGCCCTCGGGGCGGGTGTGCGCGCCAGCCGGCATCTCTTCGGTGAGGGGCCGGGTCTCAGGGTCTTCGGCCAGGAAGGCGCGCTCGGCGTCGTCCCAGGGGAGGCGCTGCGGGTCGGCCCAGATGAGCATAGGGGCGTCGCGGGGGATGCGGCCCTGGTCATCGTGAAAGGCGAGCTTGGCGTGGCGCTCGCAGAAGATGGGAAGCTCCAGGCCCAGCAGACGGTTGACGTCGTTGACGAGCGGGCCGGCGGCATTGACGAACTGGCCGGCGGGGATGGATTGGCCGCCCGCGAGCCGCACACCGGAGATAGCGCCGCCGGTGGTCTCGATGGCGGTGACGGTGTCAGCGATCAACTCGACGCCGTCGGCGCGGGCCTGATCGAGCAGGTAGGTGCCGAACTCGGTGGAGCTGAACCAGCCGGCGCGGCGGGCGTGGATGACGGCGGCGGTCTGCTCGGTGAGGTAGGGGAAGTGCTGGCGTATGAGCGCGGGGTCGGTGAGCAGGTCGGCGCCGGTGAGCGGGCTGGCAAAGCCTTCGGCGTGGGCGGGCGCGTAGTCGTTTACGCGCAGGGCGCCGGCGCCCTGCGCGGCGGCGGTCTCGGCGGCGCGGTGGAAAGCCTCGGCGCGGGCCGGGTCGGCGGTGGCGTAGACGTAGCCGCGCCGGTTGAGGCGGAAGACGTTGCCGCTGCGGTGGGCGACTTCTTCGATCAGGTCAATGCTGCGGTTCATGTACCGCACCATGGCGTCGTCCGGGCCGGGCCACCAGTTGCGATAGGCCTCGGTGGACTTGTCACTGGTGAGGCTGAGGGGCGGGCGCTCGTCCACCAGGACGACACCCCGCACCCCGCGCCGCACGGCCAACTCGTAGGCCAGGGTAATGCCGGCAATGCCAGCGCCGCAGATCACGGTGGAGTCAGGCATGAGGCGAGGCCACGAGGGCGACGAGGAAGACTTTGTGCGAGAGGGGCGTGGTGACGGCCAGGGTGGTATCGTCCTCGGCGCTGGTGGTGCCGCCGGCGAGGTCGGGAAAGGCAACGCGGCTGGAGCCGTGTTTCACCTCGCCCTCGGGCGAAAGGATGAAGTGGCGGCGCTTGCGCTTGGTCTTGTCGCGCGAGGGGGCGGCGGTGCGGTGGAGGGTGGCGCCGAAACGGTCGGCGAAGAGGCGCCAGTGGCTATCGCCGTCGCTGACGATGAATTGGCCGTCCACGGCGCTGACGGAGGGTGGCGCGAGGAACTGGCCGCCAAAGCCCCGGAACGCACCCACGCGGCGGACCAGGTGCAGGCGGCGGTCGGGGATCGTGTCGCTGAGGGCGGCGGCGGGATCGAGCCAGGGGTCGGTGTGCAGACGGGCCAGCGCCGCCTGAAGCAGATCGGGCGCGACGGGCGGGCGGTTGGCGATGGGAATGCCCAGGGCGACGAGGGCGGCGGCGGGGTCGAGGCCGGCGCAGCGGCGCAGGGCGCTCTCGCGGTAGTGGGCCAGGCCGGCGCGCCAGGCGGCTACCTGGGCGGCCTGCAATAGCGTGTCTACGTCCGCGCAAAGGGGCGAGAGGGTGACCAGGGCCTGCATCCACTCGCGGGGGCGCGCGCCGGGCGTGGCGGCAAGCTGGTAGAGGGCGTTGGTGACGGCGCCGGGCAGGAGTCGCGGCGCCTCGGCCACGCGGGGCGCCAATGCGACGAGCAGGTGCTGCCAGCCTTCCACCAGGGCGGGGTAGCGCGAACGCGGGCCGAGAAATTCCTGGCCGATGAGGTCCAGGGATAGCTCAAACAGCGCGTCGGTGACGGGAACGGCGGCGGCGGGCGCGTGGGCGGCGGCGCGATCCACGATGGGGGCGACGACGCCGCGCAGGTGGGCGGCAAAGGCCTCGGCGTCGAGGGCGGGCCGGGCGCGGTGGGCATCGGCGAAGAGGGCGTTGTAGCGGGCGCGGCGGGACTCGAGGGCGTGGGCGAAGGGGCCGGAGAGGGGGGCGTCCCGGCCTGCATTACTTCGGGGATCAGGCTGCGGCGGGGTTCGTGCCGCCAAGGCAGTGGCTGTCATTGGGGATGTGCGTGGCAGCACCCGACCTCACGGTGCATCGCGGTCCCACCAGGCATCGTCAGCGAAAGGTGAGCCAGCGCAGGTAGTTGGTGTAGCGCTGGTGGAGGTACTTGAGCTTGAGCACGTCGTCGAAGACATGGCCGTAGAGCTTGCGGCCCTTGGCCCAGTCGGCCAGCACGCGCTCGATCTTGACCAGGCGCGAGCGCACCTCGGCCTCGGTGACGCCTTCCAGGCCGAGATCGAACTCCTTGCCCAGCGCGGCCACGGGGTCGTCGCGGTCGAGGTCGAGGCGGTCGTACTCGGCGCACGACAGGTCGAACAGCTTGCGGATCCAGCCGACGCGGTCAATGCGATAGAGTGCGTTGCCGGGGGCGTCGAAGAAGGGGGCCTCCGGCTCGGGCTGGAGCTTGTCGTGCAGGACGAAGGGGACGATCTGGCGCAGGTCTTCTAGATCGGCAATGCGGCTGCCGCGAAAGTAGGTGAGGGCCTTGGTGAAGACCAGGACCGTCATCAAGGCGCGGACCGAGAGACCGTTCTTGGTCTGCGCACCCAGGTCCTTCAGGCGGTCCTTGCCGGTCTCCTGCGCGGCCAACTGGCGCAGGTCGGCGCTGCCCAGCTTGGCGGTGTCCTTGGTTTTGTACTCAAGCTGTTCGGCGGCCGGCTCCAGGAACTCGAACTGGCTGGCGAAGAATTCGAGGCGGCGGAGCAGGGGACTGGGGAACTCGACCTTCAGCACCTCTCGATTGAGACGGGTGGTCTCGCTCTCGCTGAAGATGATCTGGGGCGGGACGACCTCGGCCGGCTCGATGCCGGTCTCGACGCGGGTGAGCAGTTCGCTGAGGAAGCGGTTGTTGAAGTGCAGGGTCTTGACGACGATGTCGATGCGGTCGCGCAGGGCCTCGATGACCTGATAGGTGCCGCCGCCGGCATCGTCGTTGGCAGTCAGGTACCAGGCGGCGGGCGGGCACTCGTACACCTGGTCCAGCAGTTCAGCGTAGTTGTCAGCCAGCACGGTGAGCAGCGCGGACTGGGTGCGGGTGGGGATGCGGTTGTACTCGTCAATGATTTTGACCCGCATGCCCAGCCACTTGCGCCAGGCGATCTGGATCTGATCCATACTCTTGGCGTTGACCAGATCGGCGGGCAGGGGGTTGCCCAGCAGGTCGGAGATGGTCATCTGCGGCTGGCCGTGCTGCATGGCGCGGCGCACCTCGGTGAGGGTATAGCCGGCCAGCACGCCCATGAGGATGGCGGTGGCGGTCTTGCCGCGGCCGGGGCCGCCCACCAGCAGGCAGCGGCGGCGCACGGCGAAGTTGAGCAGGGGCAAGAGCACGAAGCTGGAATAGCTTTGGCCGGAGGGGAGGTTGACGCGGGTCTTGCTGTCGCCAAAGGTGAAGGATTGGTGCGGGCCGGTGTGGTATTCCAGGTCGTAGTGGGGGCTGATGATGGCGTGGTTGACGATCCAGAAATAGGCCTGGCGCAGCTTCTCGTCCAGCGGCGCGGCGGTGCCGTCCTGGGGCGCCACGGCCGCCACCGGGCCGGCGGTGTACAGGTCGGCCACGTCAAAGGTCTTGGGCTCGGCGGCTGGCTGCGGGTTGGTGGGCGCGGCGGAAACGTGCTGGAACTGGCTAAAATCGGACATGGGCGGGGATTGTAGCACTTTCGGTATGATTCAGTATCATCCTGGGTCTAGGTCTCACCGCAAAGTGCGCGGCCCCAACGGGTGTAGCGCAAGGAACACGGAGATAAGCTGTGGAGGATGCAAAGATGCTGCCGACGGGCAAGCTGCCGCCTGAATTGCTCCGGCGGCTGTTGGCGCGGGCGCCTATCACCGATGAGCGTGTGGTGGTGCGGCCTGGGCCGGGGCTGGACTGCGCCGTGATTGATCTGGGGGACCGGCTGCTGGTGATGAAGTCCGACCCGATTACATTTGCGACGGACGAGATCGGCTGGTACCTGGTGCAGGTGAACGCCAACGACCTGGCGACGACCGGCGCGACGCCGCGCTGGTTATTACTGACGATGCTGCTGCCGGAGGGCGGCACAACTCCCGAGCGCGTGGAAGCGTGGGCGGGGCAGGTGTTCTCGGCGTGCGAGGCGCTGGGCATCTCGGTGGTCGGCGGGCACACGGAGATCACGCATGGGCTCGACCGTCCAATTATGGCCGGCACCCTGATTGGCGAAGCCGAGCGTGGGCGGCTGGTGACGCCCGACGGCGCGCGGCCCGGCGACCGGGTGCTGCTCACCAAGGGCGTGCCCATCGAGGGGACGGCACTGGCGGCGCGTGAGTTTGCGCGGCGGCTGACGGGCGTGCTAAACGCGGATGAGCTGGCCGAGGCCCAGGCATATCTCACACGGCCCGGCATCAGCGTCGTGGGGGATGCGCAAATTGCCTTGGGGGCGGGGCGCGTGACGGCCATGCACGACCCCACCGAGGGTGGGCTGGCGGGGGCGTTGTGGGAACTGGCGGAGGCGTGCGGCCACAGCCTTGTTGTGGACCTGGACCGGGTGCCTGTGCCCGCGCTGGCGGCGAAGGTGTGCGCGGCGCTGGGGATTGATCCACTGAGGACGATTGCGTCTGGGGCGTTGCTGCTTACCGCGCCGCCGGAGGCGGCGGCCCGTATCGTAGGCGCGCTGGCGGCGACGGGCATCACCTGCGCTGACATTGGGGCGGTGCGCGCGGGCGAGCCGCAGGTAACGGTCGGCGGTCAACAAATGCTGGCGCGACCCGCACGGGATGAGATCGCGCGGCTGTTTGAAACTGCATGACCTACCTGGCACTCTTGGCGACCCAGGTGGTATCGCTGCTGGGGAGCCGCATGACGACGGTGGCGGTGGGCATCTGGGTCTACACCACCACCGGCCAGACGACGCCGCTGCTGCTGACGGCCTTCTTTACCGAACTGCCGGGGATGCTGGGGGGCAGCCTGGCCGGCGTGCTGGTGGACCGCTGGAACCGCAAACGGGTGCTCATCCTGGCGGACGTGGGGCAGGCGGTGGGCAGCGGGCTGCTGCTGGCGAGCATCCTTTCCGGCGCGTTCCAGTTGTGGCACTTATACGTGGCGGCGCTGGTGCAGGGAGCGTTCGTGACCCTGCAAGGGCCGGCAGAAAGCGCCACGATCACACTGCTGGTGCCGGAGCGCCACCGCGAGCGGGCCAACGGCGTTCAGGAGTTGGCCTTCCCGCTGGCGGGCGTGGTGGCGCCGGCGCTGGCCGGGCTGGTGTATGCCGGCCTGGGCGTGGCGGGCGTGATTGCGGTGGACCTGGTAACCTTCGCAGCGGCGGCACTGGTGGTGGCGGCACTGCGCATCCCGCAGCCACCGCCCTCGGCGGAGGGACAGGCGGGGCGGGGGAGCTTTGCGGCCGAGTGGCGGGGCGGGCTGCGCTTTCTGCGCCAGCGCCGGGCACTGCTGGCGCTGGTCGTTTATCTCACGTTCGCCAACTTCATGTGGAACGGGCCGCTGGAGTTGATGATCCCGTACTTCCTGACCTTGACTGGGAGCGAGCAGCAGATGGGCGCGGGCGTGGCGCTGGCCAGCCTGGGGGCGGCGGCGGGCGCTGGCTTGATGGCGGTGCTAGGCGGCTACCGGCCGCGGATGCGGCTGCTGCTGGCTGGCCTGCTGGTCAATGCGGTCATGATCCTGGCGTTCGGCGTGGCGCGCGGCCTGCCGGCGCTGAGCGCGTCCATCTTCCTGCTGATGCTGCCGCTGCCGATGAGCAATGCCCTATGTCGCTCCATCGTGCAGGTGAAGACGCCGCCCGACATGCAGGGGCGCGTTTTTGCGGTGCAGAGCCAACTGGCGCTGCTGGGTTCAACGACTTCGTTTCTGCTGGTGGGGCCGCTGATGGACCGGGTGCTGACGCCGTTCGCAGAGGGGCCGGGCTGGGCGGGGCTGGCGCCGTGGCTGGGCGCGGGCGCGGGCGGCGCGATGCGGCTGCTGTACCTGGCGACGGGCGTGATCCTGCTGGCGGCCACCGGGGTGACGTTTGCGCGGCGGGAGGTGCGGCGGCTGGAGGTGGAACTGCCGGACCTTGGGGTCGGCCCCTAACGGCTGGCCTCGGCAAACATCGGCGCGACGAGGTCGTGATATGCCTGGCCGGGCTCGGTGAAGACGAGCGGGCCGGGTTCGTAGGGGACGGTGAGCTTGATCATCTTGATGACGTCGGGACGGTGAGTCTGGTGGAAGACCATGCCAGGGAGGTAGCCGGCGGGACGGAAGCCCAGGCTGGTCATGGTCTGTTGGATGCGGGGGCTGTGAGCGTTGACGTCGCACTTGAGCAGTTCCGCGCCCAGCTTGTTTTCGGCGGTCTCGACGGCCAGGCGCAGCAGGGTGCCCTTGACGAGGTCGTCCTCGCCGATCAGCTCGGTGATGCGCACCGCCTTGTTGCGCTCGTCGAACAGGAAGCCGACGGCGCCCAGGGTGTGATCGCCTTCATTGATAACCAGGTAGTCGGTCTTGCGGGCGCGAAGCTGCGAATAGCCCAGGTCGATGTGCATGGCGCTGAAGATTTCAGGCTCCACCAGGCGGCCATGCTCGATGCGGATGATGCGCACCAGCGATTCGCCGGTGAGGGGGGAGGTGGCGAAGCCGCCGCCGGAGGGGTACGGGACAGCATCAGCCACGATGGTAACCGGCTCGTCCAGGCGGAGGTTCTGGAGCGAGAGGCGGGCCAGGGGCGCGACCGAGGGGATGACCCGCGCCGCGCCGGGGTGGCGCAGGGTGCGGCCGTTGCCAAAAAGCTGGCCGCTGAGAATCCAGCTTTCGCGCCACGTCATCTGATAGTAGAGGGGCAGGTAGGCGAGGGGCACCAGACCCAGCCGGTCGCAAATCTTCTGGGTCTTGGGATGGACGGTGCGGGCCTCGGCGAAGGCGAACTCCACCCGGTCATCGGAGTGGTCCACCAGCGCGGCCAGCAGCGCGCCGCCCAGCCCGCGGCCGCCGGCCTCCGGGTCCACCACCAGCCGGCCAATCTCGCCGATCTGGTCGTTGTAGTCACCGGCATTTAGGATCAGGGCGGCGGAGCCGACGACCTTGCCGTCCACCTCGGCGGCCAGCCAGATGATGTGGTCGGAGTAGATGCCGCGCTTGACCCACTGCGGGTCGTAGAACTCAGGCAGAAAGTAGTCGTCGCCGTAGTTGAGGCGGAAGAGCTGGATGATGGCCTCGATGTCGTCTTCCTGGACGGGGCGGATGTTCACGGCGGTGTCTCCGGGGTGGGTGTGGGGTGTCTGCGGCCATTTGGCGCGCATTCAACAGGGTGTATTTTACAGGGAAATTCGCCCTTCCAATTTGGATAGTTTTCGGATATAATTTCGTTCAGTTGAAGTCCGCAAGCGTTTGAGCCCCTATTTCTCCCTCAATTGAAGTAGCTTCAGACATTGCAGGAAATCAGGCTGCCCTGGCGGGTATGTGCTTGCGCCAGGAGACAGCTTCGCATTAGCACAGCAACAGATAACAGAGAAGATGAAGAAACTACGCATCATTCCCCTGGGCGGCCTGGGGGAAATCGGCAAGAACATGACCGTTCTTGAGTATGGCCGCGACATGATCATTGTGGATTGCGGGGTGACTTTCCCCGACAGCGACGAGCCGGGCGACGAGTTGATCCTGCCTCGGTTTGACTACGTGATCCAAAACCAGGACCGGCTGCGCGGCGTCGTGCTGACGCATGGACACATGGACCACATTGGCGGCCTGCCGTACCTGCTCAAGCAAGTGAAGACGCACGTCTACGGCACGGCGCTGACGGTGGGCATGGTCAAGCGCCAGGCGCGCGAAGCCGGCACGCTCAAGCAGGCCGAGTTCCACGTGCTGGACGACAAGGGCATGGTGCAGTTGGGCGCGTTCAAGGTGAGCGCGTTCCCGGTGGCGCACTCGATCCCCGGCGCGGTGGGGCTGGTAATCGACACGCCCGTGGGGGCGGTGGTGCACACCGGCGACTACAAGCTGGACGAGACCCCGGCTGGAGGCCGCACGACAGACCTGGCGCGGCTGCGCAAGCTGACGCACCGGGGCGTGCTGGCCCTGTTGGCCGACAGCACCAACGCCGACAAGCCCGGCCGCACGCCGACCGAGAAGCTGGTGGCGGACGAGATGGACCGGCTGTTCGCCGAGGCGCGGCACGGGCGCATCATCATCGCCACGTTCGCGTCGTTGCTGGCGCGCATCCAGGAGGTCATCCGGCTGGCCAAGAAGCACGGCCGCAAGGTGGCGCTGACCGGCCGCAGCCTGCAAGAAAACGTGGAGCTGGCCCGCGAGCTGGGCTATCTGAAGATCCCCGATGGCCTGCTGGTGGAGGCCGATGCCGGCGTGCCCGACCAGAAGCTGGTGATCCTGGCGACGGGGGTGCAGGGCGAGCCGCGCTCGGCGCTGAACCGCATGGCGCAGGGCGAGCACCGGCAGGTGCGCGTCAAGAAGAACGACACCATCATCGTCTCGGGCGGCACCATCCCCGGCAACGAGAACGAAGTGGGCCGGATGCTCAACAAGCTGTTTGAGCAGGGCGCGAACGTGATCTACGGCCATCTGGCGCGGGTGCACGTCTCCGGGCACGGCAGCCGCGACGAGATGCTGGCGATGTTGAAGACGGTGAAGCCCAAGTTCCTGCTGCCGGTGCACGGCGAGACGCGCCACCAGCACCTGCACGCCCGCCTGGCGGCGACCGCCGGAGTGGGGGCCGACCGGGTGTTCATCTTGAACAACGGGGCGGTGTGGGCCACCGACGGCCAGAAGGCGTGGGCCGAGAAGCCCCTGGCGGCGGGCGCGCAGCGCACCGAGCGGGCCGAGGAGCGGCGGCGCGAGCCCGCGCAGCGGCGGCCCATGCGGTCGCCACAACAGCGGCGGGCACCGCAGCCGCAGCGCGCGCCCAGCTACGCACAGGCGTAACGCCTCAATCGAGCATGAAAAGCGAGACGCCCGGGAGACCGGGCGTCTTGGATTCCGCTAGACATCATTAACGCGGACGTGGACGGCGTGGGTTTCGTAGATATGGCCCGTGAAGACGCCGCGGGCGGGGTCCACCGCGAGCCAGCCCTGCCCAGCCAGATGCACATCCGCCAACTTGACGCGGACGGGGGGCTGAATTACGCTTCCGGCTGGCGGCGGGCGACAGCACGCCTTTTTTCTTTGCGAAGCGACAGCAGGATGGTGACAATGGCCGGCAAGCAGAGCTTGCGTTTGGCATACAGCACAATCAACTGGGGCACGCGGCCCGACCTGCGGACGATGTTTGAGGAGATCGCGGCGGCGGGGTGGCAGGCGGTGGAGCTATTCGACCACTCGCTGGACTGGCTGGGGACGCCGGAGCACCTGGGGCGGGCGCTGGGCGGGCTCGCAGTCGCCACGGCGTTTGGCGTAGTGGAAGTGCCGACGAGCGCCGAGCAGCAAGTCATCCACAAGCGGCGGATGGAATACGCGGCGGGGATGGGAGCGGAGATGTATGGGCTGGTGGGCGGCGGGCGGCCCCGGATGCGGCCGCCGACGGGGGACGAGTATCGCCAACTGGCGCGGGCGTGTGAGGAGCTGGCGGTGTTTGGCGCCGATCACGGCATCGGCCTCGCCTATCATCCGCACACCGGCTGCACGGTCGAGACCGAAGCCGAGATCGATATCCTGATGAACGAGACGGAGAAGACCCGGCTGTGCCTGGACGCGTCGCACATCGGGTTGGTGGGCGAGGACCCGCTGGCGCACCTGCGCAAGTACCGCGCGCGGACGGGGTACATCCACTTGAAGGATTGGGCGGTGGGCAAGTTCGTGGAGATGGGGCAGGGGACCATCGGGCTGGACTTCGCCGCGATCCTGGGCGACCTGGAGGCGCAGCGATTTGGCGGCTGGGTGGTGGTGGAGCAGAGCCGCAGCGACGGCCCGCCGGCCGAGAGCGCGCAAGCCAACGCGGACTTTGTGCGGGGGCTGGGCTACGCGCTGGAACTGCCTGAGGCGGCATGAGCCTGAGGCTGGGTCTGGTGGGCTGCGGGGTGATGGGCAGGCGGCACATCCTGGGGATGGGCCGGCTGAAGGCCATCGGGCGGCTGGGGTTTGACCTGGCAGCGGTGTGCGATGTGCTGCCGGTGAATGCTGCCCAGGCCGCTGAGGCGGCGGAGACGGTGCTGGGGCGCAAGCCAACCGCATTCACCGGCCTGGATGAGATGCTCCGCGACGGCCGGGTGGAGGCGCTGTTGGTGACGACCACGCCGGAGACGCACGCGGCGGTGGCGCTGAGGGCCTTCGCGGCGGGCGTGGACGTGATGGTGGAGAAGCCCATCGCGCTGACGGTGGCGGACGGGCGGCGGATGGTCGCGGCGGCGCGGAGGGCGGGGCGCACCCTGGCGGTGGCCGAAAACTATCGGCGCGACCCCATGAACCGGCTGGGCAAGGCGCTGGTGGATGCGGGCGCGGTGGGGCGGCCCTACCTGGCGGTGCAGATGTCGTCGGGCAGCGGGGAGTTCGTCATCCTGACGCCGTGGCGCCACCGGCGCGACCGGGGCGGCATCATGCTCGACATGGGCGTGCACTACACCGACATCCTGGAATACTACCTGGGGCCGATTGAGACCGTGGCGGGGATGAGCGCGGTAGTGGACGCGGTGAGGCTGGACGCGCAGGGCCAGGCGCACCCGGCGGACGCGGAAGACCTGACGGTGGGGGTGATGCGGTTCCGCAATGGCGCGCTTGGGAACTGGATGCTGAACCTGGCGGGGCGGGGCGAGGCCGCCTATGCGCGGCTGATCCACGGCACGGGCGGGTCGCTCTCGATACCGGGCGACCGGTCGGGCAAGTGTGTGAGCGTGGTGCAGCGGCGTGAGGGGCGGGACGTGCCTGTTGCGCAAGCCGACCTGCTGGCGCTGGCCCCCGACTTCTGCCTGGACCCGATCACGGCGGCGCTGTTTGGGGGCGAGCGCCTGACGATTGAGCAGGCTGACTTTGTGGACGCGATTGCGACCGGGCGCGACCCGGAGGTCACGGGCGAGCATGGACTGCGCTCAGTGGCGGTGATTGCGGCGCTGGTGACTGCGGAACGTGAGGGGCGGATGCTGAACGTTGAGGAGATCATGGCCAATGACTGACTGGTCGAGCGTGATGGATTTCGGGGTGGTGCACCCGCTGATTTACCTGGAGTGCCGAGGCGGGGAGGGGCCGATCCTGGAAACGCTGCCCGCCATCGTCAATGACGCCGACTTTGGGGCGGTGGAGATCGCGCCGATCAAGGACCCGGCGGTGCGGCAGCGGGCGAAGGCGCTGCTGGCACAGTCGCAGTTGCAGGTGGTGTACTTGCCGGTGCTGCCCATCCTGCTGGAGAAGTTGGAGCCGGGCAGCGCGGACGCCGAACTGCGGCGGCGCGCGCTGGACCGGATCAAAGTGCTGCTGGACGAAGCCATTGACCTGAACTGCGCGCTGGCGATGGTGCAGGGGCCGCTGGACCCCGGGCCGGCGGCGCGCACGGCGACGACCGAACGGCTGGTGGAGGACTTGCAGGCGCTGTGCGATTATGCGGCGGCGCAATCACGCTGGCGGCTACTACACCTGACCTTCGAGAACTTCGACCGCGAGGTGGAGAAGAAGCGGCTGATCGGCCCGACGAGCGAGGCGGCGAGGCTGGCGCGGGCGGTGGACCGGCCGAACTTTGGCCTGACCGTGGACCTGAGCCACCTGCCGCTGTTGAGAGAGACCTCGGCCGAGGCGCTGGGGGCAGCGGCGCCATATCTCATCCATGCCCACATCGGCAACTGCGTGGTGGATCATCCCGAGTCGCCGCTGTACGGCGACTTCCACCCGCGCTTCGGGCACCCGCAGGGGCGCAACGATCTGCCGGAGGTGATGGAGTATCTGCGGCAGTTGGACGCGGTGGGCTTTTGGAACAACGCGCGGCAGCGGCTAGGGACTACGCCCATCCTGTCCATGGAACTGCGCACGATACCGGGCGAGGAGAACCCGGAAGCGGTGCTGGCGAACGGCAAGCGGACCTTCCGGCGGGCGTGGGCGGCGGTGCGCGGATGATCACGATCGCGGTGTGGGACAACATCGGCAATGTGCTGTTGGGGGTGCGGCTGCCGGGCATGGCCGATAACCCCTGGCGGGCGCGGCTGACGCAGGACGACCCCCTGGCGCTGGAGGCCGCGCCAACATTCGAGGCGTTGTTCGCGGGCCGCGAGGTGCGGCTGCATGAGGTGAAGACGCTGGCTGAACTGGAGGCCGTCATCGGGGAGGCTGACTACCTGGTGGTGCACAAAGAACAGGTGCCGCCGGAGGTGCTGGCGCTGGGGCGCAAGCTGCGGTTGGTGCAGCATCTGGGGCTGGACTATCGCGGCGTGCCGGTGGAGACGGCGCGGGCCATGGGGGTGCGCGTGTGCGCGACGCCCCTGTGCAACTATCTGGCCGTGGCCGAACACGCCTGGGCGCTGCTGCTGAACCACTCCAAGCAGATGCGGGCCCAGCGGCAGCAGATGGACCAGCGCCAGTACGTGGAGCGCGGCTGGGGGGCGACGGTGCCGGGGGTGCGGCTGCTGCAAGGGCAGGTGCTGGGATTGGTGGGGTTTGGCGAGATCGCGCGGCCGATGGCGCGCTATGCGGCCGCCTTCGGGATGCAGACGTTGTATTGGGACCGGGTGCGGTTCCCGAAGCTGGAGGTGGAATACGGCGTGGTTTACGCCGAGTGGGAGGACTTATTCCGGCGGGCGGACGCGGTGAGCGTGCACGTGCCCATCACTCCGCAGACCGTGCACATGATCGGCGCGCGGGAGATCGGCTGGATGAAGCCCTCGGCATTCTTCATCAACACGGCGCGCGGCAAGCTGGTGGACCAGGCGGCATTGGTGGCGGCGCTGCGGGCGCGGCGGCTGGGCGGCGCGGGGCTGGATGTGATGGAGACGGAACCGCTGCCGGTGGACGATCCGCTGCACGCATTGAACGAGGACCCCAGCGCCAATGTGACCCTGACCTCGCACGCGGCGTGGCAGGGGCCGTGGACGTGGGTGCGCGACTCGCTCAACATCTGGCACAACGTGCTGGCCGATCTGCGCGGCGAGCCGCTGCGGTACGAGGTGGTGTGAGCGCGCGGCGGGTGCGGTTCGGGTACTGTGCGCCGATCTTCGCGCAGCCGGGGGGGATGCTGTTCCGCACGCCCAATCTGCCCAGGCTGGACGGCCCGGCGGCGGTGCGGGCGGCGGTGGAGGCGGAAGCGCTGGGCTTTGACAGCCTGTGGGTGGCCGACCACCTGATGCTGGGGCAGGACGAAGCGATCCTGGAGGGGTGGACGACCCTGGCGGCGATGGCGGGCGCGACGGAGCGGGCGAAGCTGGGCCTCATCCACCAGGCGCACTTCTTCCGGCACCCGGCGGTGGCGGCCAAGATGATGGCAACCCTGGATCACCTGTCGGGCGGGCGGTTCATCTTCTTTGCGGACACGGGCACGCGCGCCGCGGAACACTGGGCGTACGGCCTGCGCTATCCGCCGGTGATCGCCGACCGGATGCCCGACTTCCTGGAAGGGCTGGACTTGATCCAGAAGTTGTGGCGAACGAGCGCCGCCGCGCCGTTGACGTTCGTGGGGCAGCACTATCAGGTGACGGGCGCGGTGTGCGCCCCGCCGCCTTTCACCCAGCCGCACCCGCCCATCTGGTTTGGCGAGGCGCACCCGCTGACGTTGCAGGCTTGCGCACGGCTGGGGCAGGGATGGAACAGCGCGCCGGTGGGGCTGGTGGAACTCACGCGGCGGCTGCGTGAATTACGGGCGGCGTGCGAGGCGGCGGGCCGGCCGTTCGACGAGCTTGAGATCAGCTATGAGACTCAGGTGCTGATTGCGCCGAGCCGCGCGGCGGTGCGGGAGCGGCTGCGCGCTATGCTGACGTTGACGCCGCCCGGGGTTGCGACCCCGGACGACGAGGATTTGCGCGCGTTCGTGCGCGGGGCGAGCGATGCGTACCCGCGCTACCTGACGAAGGCCTGGCTGGTGGGCGACCCGGCCGAGGTCGCGGCACAGGTGCGGGCGTATGCCGCGGCGGGGGTGCACCACTTTCTGTTGTGGTTCATGGACGCGCCGGAAGCGGACGGGATGAGGTTGTTTATGGAGAAAGTTGCGGGTCAGTTCAGTGGGTAACAACGATCTGCGCGAAGGGCTTCGGCGATATGTTTCGCGCGCGGAAACGGCTTTTGGCCCAAGCCGCTCGCCTCGCGCTCAACATGACAGTGACTCTCGTGGGTCTTCAATGATCTCAATGGCACTACATCAGAGGAGTAGGCTTTGAACACAATCACCGCAGAGTCGGTAGGCCGGCTGTTTCGGCTGGATGGGAAGGCGGCGCTGGTGCCGGGGGGGTATGGCGGCATTGGCGAGGCGGTGTGCTGGGGGCTGGCGGCGGCCGGGGCGCGGGTGACGGTGGCGGGGCGCGACGCGGCGCGGACGGAGGCGCTGGCCGAGGCGCTGCGGCAGGCGGGGCACGCGGCCCACGGCATCGCCTTTGATGCCAACTCGGTTGCGGACATCCTCCGGATGGTGGACGAGGCCGGGGCGCGTTTCGGGCGGCTGGATATCCTGGTGAACTGCGTGGGGCTGAACCGTGAGCAGCAGTTGCTGGACGTGACGGAAGACAAGTTCGACGAGGTGTATACCGGTAACTTGAAGTCGGCGCTGTTCATGTCGCAGCGGGCGGCCAAGCGCATGATCGAGCGAGGGGAGGGGGGCAAGCACGTGCACCTGGGGTCGGTGCGCACCCTGCTGGGGCTGCGCGGGCGCGGGTACACGGCCTACACGGCGGCCAAGGGCGGGCTGGGGACGATGGTCAAGCAGTTGGCGGCGGAACTGGCCCCGCACAAGATCAACGTCAACATGGTTGCGCCGACGTTTGTGCGGACGGCGATGATCGCCCACATGCTGAGGGACGAGGCGTTCTACAAGACCCTGACGGCCCGCATCCCGCTGGGGCGCGTGGCCGAGCCGGAGGAGGTGATGCAGGCGGTGCTGTTCTTCGCCGCGCCGGCCTCGGACTTCGTCACTGGGCAAATCCTGTATTTGGACGGGGGCATCACGGCGACGCAGTGAGCACCGAGCCGGTTAGCCTGTACTTGCACGTTCCTTTCTGTAAGGTCGCCGGATGAGCACATAGCGCGATTGCCGCCGGCCAAGCCTGTCTTGTCGCCGCAAAGGCTGGCGGACGAGCTTATGCGCGTGATCGCCAAAATCAATGGCGAGCAGGAAGACGGCTAGCCAACGAGCTTGCTGCGAACCGTGCTCTCCGGTTAGCTCTGTTGCCGACTAGCCGCCGACTTCTAGGGTGAAGTCGGCGGCTTTGTGATGTCTACTGTCAGTATCCAATGCGCCGCTCTTGCGGCGCCCGCGTCAGGATGGCTGACGCACTCAACCGTTGTGCCTGCATGGCACCCCGTACGCTTCCTCGGAGTAGTGTAGTTCACCACAATTACCTTGGGAAGGAGGTGATCGGGACACGATGCTGACCACGGCACACCCGGCGACCGTGGTCAGTGCCACAAGCCGGGCTCACCCGCCACAGTGCGGCGACCCTCGTGGCAGGGTGGGAGCTCGATCAGAGGGACTCGGCATGACCGAGCGCCGTTTTCGTCGGGTCTATTCGCCCGGCGGCGAAACCTCAACTGACAATTCAAGCACGGCGGCCGCGCTAATGCGCGGCCCATGGGAAAGGTAACGGGGCAGCAGGCTCCGGTGCCCGATGGCCGCGCTGCGCCCGGTCGCCGGCAGGCGCGTTAGAGCGATGGGATGGGCCTGATTGGTCCAGAATTCCGAGCGGGACCTTCCCCACCAACGTGCTACCAGTGACTGCATTCAACATCGGTCTGGGCCGGTACTTTTACGCCCGCGCCGAGGTACAGAAGGCTGCTGACGCCGCCGCGCTGGCTGCCGCGCAGGAGGTGGACCTGGCAGCTTACGGCGACCAGGGTCGCGTGGAACTGTTACCGTCAGCCTACGGCGTCGCCAGCGGCTACGCGGCCATGAACTCGAGCTACCTGGCGGCCCGGGGCATCTATCCCCAGGTCACCGGCATCGTCGTGAACCAGGGCCGGCGCGCGGTCGCCGTCAGCCTGGCGGCCGATGCGTCGGCGCTGTTCCCGTCGGTGCTGGGAGGAATCGTGATGCGTGCGGAGGGGGAGGCGGAGGTGCAATTAAAAGGGTCACCGTAGCGCATGAGTTAGTCTCCGACACCGGGCGCCTTCCGATGGGGAGGCGCCCGGTGGCTGGTTCCGTGGGCGTCTGATCTCAGAAGACAGCGGCTCGTGGTCTTTCCTGTGCCGGCACGCGAGGGCTTGCCGGTGGAAGTGAGACCATGAGCTGGTCGCCGTTTGAATCATCTTGCCGCCTAGCAGAAAGGAGACTGACCGTGTTGCTGGATGCCGATCTCTTCGAGTTGATTTGGACTTCGTTCGCGGTGCTGGCAGTGGTCGTTGCAGCGACTGTGGCCGGTGTGGTTTCGCTGGCGTTGCTCACTGTCCTGAGGACGTTGCGTCGCCAGGGTTGGCATCAAGCCCTGCTCAGACTGGCCTAGGGACAGCCGCTAGCCCAATGCATACCACGTGCTGACTCCAGTGCCAAATCTGGCGAGCGGGCGCGACCAGAATCGCCATCTAACTTTCCGGTTCCATCGTAGATGAAAACGGCCTCGGGACTCGCCGGGGCCGTTTGGCAACTCACCCCACTAGGCCAAGCCGGCCATGCGCTTGGCGGTGAAGTCGCTGCCGGCCAGGACCGTGCCGCTGGTGGCGTAGCCCGCCCCAGCGTTCAGCGTGACTGTGATGGGGGCCGTGCCGGCGGATTCCGTGGCGGTGTCGGCGGCGCTGGCGTTGTGGACACTATACCTCGCAGGAAAGCGACCCTCACCATTTTTCTCCGGCAGCAGAAGAGTGCGATGCATTGTATACCCAGGTAGCAATGCTGATTCGTCCAAAGGTACCAGCATTGGGCATGCTCGCTGCATCAACTGGAATTTTCTCAGATTAGCTCAAGGATTCAACTGCACGAAATCATGAACTCTAATATGAAGGCGAGTGGGTAATACCCGCTCAAACCTTTGGTCTCCATAAATAACTGGATCTAGTATTGTTGGTAAAACCTGCAAGTCAAGCGAACTGATGTAGCCAATCCCAGGATCAAACGATACAGCAAGGCTTGTATTCATTGGCCCTGTCTGGCGCAACGTTTTCACAACGTAGTTGAAGAGGTCGTCAACTGTGGCTTGTTGATATATAGGCAGACACATATCGGTGGGCTGTTCAGGTGCCTGTCTTACTAATTCGTCTCGCATAACAACGCCATTCGAAACTTCCAAAACCGTCCCGGGACAAAAGGGCGAGGCAGGACCTGAGTAATTCACATAGCTAAGAATCATGCGGTAATGGGTGATCCCTGCTTCTTGCCATTGACCCTGCGCTGCTGTAATCTCCGCAACTAGCGCATCCTTTATTAGCAGTCGTCGTAAGAGTTCATGTGGATAGACTCCTAGTAGGACACCTGAGACCAAATAGACAGCAACCAACAGAAGAAATGCTGGGCCTGCGAACTTGATCCTTTTCATATCCACAAACTACCTAATCTCTGAGGCGTTCGACTTGTCCTCCAACAGGTTCACAAATTGAATTCGATTAAGAAGGATATCTGGCCGGTAGTGATAAGCAATACAAGCCGCAGCCGCTCCAATTGAATACGGAATTCCGAAATTAGCTGTCGCTAAACGATATGAAAACTCGCGAACCGCGTCTACTTGAGCTTTTGTGCCACCTAATTCCACAAGGATTTCGGCTTGAATTGCGAACGCATCTGCTTCGCCCCAATTTGTAGATTGAGCAGCAGGCTGTAGAGTTACGTGGACCAACTCATGAGCGAAGGTAGAAACATATACCGCATCATTTGGAGTAGACAACACTCCACTTGTCAGCGAACCAAATGAGTTTGCGTATGGGACACCACTCGAAGGTATTTCGATAATTGGAGTTGATCCGCGCCACCCGCCGTGGAAGTCTGCGCCACTATAAATCGATATCTCCAGTTCCGCGTCATATTGCTGCGCTATGTCCCACAGTCCATAGGACAACGGTTTGCCCGCCGGGTCACCTCCCAAGATTGCAAAGAGTCTTTTCGGTAACTCACCACAATATGACCATCCTTTAGAAAGATAGGCTATTTCATCGTTAATACTTGCATATCGGCAAACAAAGTATCCGCTGGGATCAGTATGGTTTACTGGATTGGAAAGGGAGTAGGCCCACCGATTGAGCGACTGTGGCCTCGTATTGTCGCCCGCCCAAGTGTCGCGAGTGATGAACCTGCCAACTGAAGGCTGCATGAATCTTGCACGCAGATAGATCAGCCCTGTGCCACTGTCCAAATTCTCGCCCGTAAACCCGTAGATCGTCGTCCCCGTCCCCGCGCTCTCCAGCACGTCCCCATATGGCTCATACCGCCGCGCCAGCGTCACCTCGCCGCTCTCATCGGCGAGCTGGCGCACCGAGCCCAGCGCATCGCTCAGGAAGTAGTCGAAGTCCGCGCCGTCGTCCTGCGCAATCCGACCTTGGCCGTACAGATAGGTGTAGGTGCCGTCGGCCAGCACCTGGGTCAGCCCGGCCGCAAGATCCAAAGTGTACGTGGTGACAATGGTACCGCCAATGCTTGGATAGACTGTGCGCTGGACCCGATCTCCCAAGCCATTATAGGTGTAACTCTCACCATAGTAGGCAGATGGGCCAAGTTGCACCACATAGTCCGTCAGACGATTGGCGGCGTCATAAGAATACGTTGTGCTGCCGAAGCTTATCAAATTGCCGTTGGCGTCCCAGGTGTAGGGCTGGCCGTCAACTTCAATCAGCCGGTTGGCGTCGTCGTAGGCGTAGGTGGTGGTGACGGTGATGGCCTGGCCCACCAGGTTCTGGATGACCACGCTCGGCCGGTTGAGCACGTCGTAGCAGGTGCCGATGCACCCATGAACTGAGGCGGTCTCTAGGACACTTCCTGCCTCGGGAGTGGGTTTTAGAGGTTGGTTAGGGTATCTGCAACCAGAAGATATGCCGAACATCTGCAATTTGCGTTCCAGACGCAACGGGAATCGCAGAACTCTCGCCACTCATTGTCAGAATGTACACTTCATTAGGCTCATTTCGCACAACGGCCAACTCCTCTCCGGTACTCGACCAGGCCATGCTGCGAATGGAACCGAGAGTGGATAATTCGAATCGTTGAACTACCTGACCGCTGTTTGTGTCAAACACTACGATGGCGGCTTCATGCGAGACGTACACCCCCTTTTGATGGATCCTCATTCACCAAACGTACAGAGTCGGTCGGTGCCAAATGAGACGTATAGTTTTCCGTTTCCGACCGTTAGGGCAGCGATGAAAGGCGTTTCGAAGTTACTTCGATCGACCATCTGATCCGCCCACCATTTGCCGACTTCGTGTCCCGTGACCGCATCAATGGCTCGCGGACTGGCATCCGAAAACCACATGTAGACGTTCGGGTGCAAGTAGACCGGATCGCTCAAGGTATGCAGAGTCTGCCCATCGGTCCCAACCCCGGTGTATTGCCAAATTTCAGCGAAGTCTGTCAGGTTCTGTAGAATGGCCCCGTCATAGGTCCTTAGCAGGACGGTCTGGTCAATCGTCTGGATCGCAAGAGTATCGATGCTCGGAATGAGTTGGGACCGGATTCGTTTGCCCGTCATCACATCGAAGACGCGATCCCCATAGAATAGTTTGCCATCCTCAATCCAACCACGGTTCCAACCATAAAAACCGGGTTCAACACTCAATGGCGGCGCGTCTGCCACGAGAGAGCCCGTGTCGGCCGAATAGACATAGTAGTGGTTAGCATAGCTGCCAACGACAACGTCGTTAGTCGGGTCATATTGCGGTTTGACAGGGTCCTTGATCGGCCCCGCCGATTCCCACAATGGAGCGCCGGTCGCAAGATCAAACGCCTTGAGCAGCGAATCGGTCGTCACAAACAGCTTATCGTCACCGGCCACAAAGCCTCCGTAGGAGTCGGGCGACCCAGACCACAATGCCTGACCGTCGCGAATATTGAGAACCGTCAAGCTAGTTGATGTGCCGTAGACTACCAAATCGCTAAACGCATCAAAGTAGCCATAACTGCCGGTTACCCCGTCCACATGTGTAAATCGCTGCTCCCATACCAGTGCGCCCGTATTCGCATCGTGGGCATACACGGTGAATGGGTCTTTGACGATGTAATCAGCGGGGCCAGACAGTGCTAAGACCATCCCTTGGCTAAATAGGGGCCGTGAGACAGTGGGCGGATGCCGAACACACCAAAGCTCCTGCATCGGAAAGTTTGTCGCAGCAGCCGATACATTCAAGCTGGGCGTAACGACCGGTGCCGTTGGGTAAGCGGGTTGCCTACATCCGCTAAGAAATGCCATCATCACGGCCAGCAACAGCCATCGGCAGCACTCCGCCAAGCTTGCTGCGATACACCGGTCGACATGACGCAGAGATCGTTGCTGAGAGCCCCTTACATCCATTCAATCACCGATATCGTCTAGAACCAGTAGAACCAAGCTGCGCAGGCCATTGCCAACTGTTGCCCCACAGGTCCACGAGGCTCTGTGCTGCCAACCACCCGCCAGGAGACCCTGACAGTTCATCCACCATCCTACGTGCCCTTTCATCTCTGTCACGTCCTGGGTAATTGTACACAAGTCCGCGCGGTTCATAAAAAGTCACTGCCACATATGTCTCAAATGGCGCGGAAACTATTGAGGCTAGTCCAACTGTGCCGCTTGCGCTCAAGCCCAGCGAGACGCCCCTGACACCAGTGGCTTGTAGTTGCTCTGTGGTTGACTCAGCATAGGCTATGCCGGCGCTCGCCGACAAACCCATTGCGCCGGCCGAAAATCCAGCTCCTCGCGTGACCGCAAAACCGCTATATGCAAGAACGCCTGATTTGCTTCGAAACCCATGGACAACACCTTGGTACCCCCCTCCAGATATCGAGAGATTCAAGATGGCCGAACTCACGAGAGCCACGCCCTCGTATTCGAACACCGCTTTTTGTAAATGTGCGAAGTCATAAACTGTCTCGACACCTTGGATGATAGCATTGTACGAAACCGCGGCGGTACAACCCAGGCCTTGAAGTCTTGCCCATGCAGCGTTGGCTAGCTCTGGTCGGGTAGCAAGCGTCGTGACGCCAATTGCGTAGCCGTCAAAGTCACGGGCATAACCTCCTGGCGCGCGCTGTACAGGTTGGTATGAAGGCGTCGGCCCTGTGTAGGGACGCCCAGGCGCGGGGGGCGTTACTCGTAGGATTCCACTACCAGGCGAGCCACTAGATGGCGGAGTATAACCGGGGGGAACTGGCGTCGCCGTGGATGCGGGCGTTGTCGGCGTTGGAGGACAAACGGTAGAGTATGTATATGGATTGTTGATAGTGCAATCAAATCCACTCGGGTCTGTCCAGTTGACGGGGCTTGCATATGTATAGAGCCAGGAATTGAATGACATTGGCCGCTGCGCATCACCATCCCAACCGTCATGTTGCAGGAAGCGCCCAAATGTGGATCACTTATCTTAACCAACCTTAAAGGCTCCCAGGACTTCCCGGGCGGGTAAGACAAGCCTCCTGGAAAGTAGAATGGTGGATGCCACTCCAACCCACCTACTTTCACAGGAGGCTTTGCCATGCTAACCGAGATCGAAGGCTTCATCAACTGGACCCGCCGCCGCAACAGCACGGCCCGCACCTGGCGCGACTATCAGTACGACCTCAGGCAGTTCGCCGCCGTGGTCGGGGACAAACCGCCCGGCGCCATCACCTTCCACGACGTAGATCGATTCATCATCCAGCAGGCGGCGCGCGGCATGGGACCCGCCACCATCAACCGTCGCCTCGCGGCTGTCTTGGCCCTGTACACTTTTCTCTCCGACGAAGACCCCGCGCTCGTCTGCCCGGTCCTGCCGCATCGCCACGGCCTGCGCGAGCCCCAGCGCTTGCCGCGCCCGGTGCAACACGAACAGTTGGATCGGTTCTTCGCCATGATCGGCGACGTGCGCGACCGGGCGATGTTCACGCTCATGCTCCGGTGCGGCCTGCGCATCGCCGAAGTCGCCGGTCTCAAACTGGCCGATCTCTATCTCGCCGAAGCGCGCCCGCGCCTGGTCGTGCGCGGGAAGGGCGGCAAGGAGCGCTCGGCGTACCTGTCGCCCCAGGCCGAGCGCGCCCTGCGTAAGTATCTGGCCGAGCGGCCACAAGTCGCCAGCGAATTCGTCTTCCTCAGCTACCTGGGCGACGGCCTGTCCACCACCGCCATCCACAAGCGGCTCATGCGCTATCGCGCCGAAGCCAACGTCACCCTGACCGCCCACCGCCTGCGTCACACCTTCGCCAACGACCTGGTCAGCGTGGACGTGCCGGTAACGACCATTCAGAAACTGCTCGGCCACGCCTGGCTGGAGACCACCCAGACGTATGTGGCCGCCAACGACCATGACGTGCAGGCCGACTACTTCGCCGCGTGCGAAGAACTGGAGGGCTGGCAGTGACCGCCTATGCCGATCTCCCCGCTTCCACGTCTGCCGCGGCGCGCTTCGACCACGCCCTCAAGCACGCCCGCAAGCGCTGCACCGCGCCCAACCGGCCCGCCCCACACTATAGCGCGGACTGGCCCAAAGAGAACGTCGCGCTGCTGGACACCTACCGCGCCTGGCTGCTGGACGCCGGCGTGGGCACGCTCATGGTGGATCAGATCTACGTGCCCACTGCCGGTTATGCCCTGGGCCTCAATCTCAAGCTGGTTGCTGAGTGGGACCTGGAAGCCGATCTCGACCGCGCCCTGGGTTATATCCATGCTCGCCGCCTGAGCGCCATCTCCACCCACATCCGCCACGGCGCCCTCCAGAAGTTCCGCCACTTCCTGCGCCAGCAGCGCGGCCAGCGCCGGGTGGTCTTCCACCAACCCGACCTGTCGCGCTATCAGGCGGAGCTGCCCGCCTGGCTGATTGAGCCGCTTACGCGCTACCAACACCTGCGCCAGGCGGGCTGGCGGCAGGCCCGGCTGGCCGACGGCATCCTGCGTTTCTGGAGCGGCCACGCGCGGCTGTGGCGCTGGCTGTTGGCGCGCTACCCCATCACCGGTCTGAGCGATGTCAAGCGCCAGCAGCTGGCGGACTACGTGGACGACCGACTGGCCGCCGGCTACGCGCCCCGCACGATCAACGCCGACCTGCGCACCTTTCATAGCTTCCTGCTGTTCCTGCAAGAGCAGGACTGGAGTGTGCCGCGCGCCCTGCTGCGCGTGCCGACGCTCAAGGAGCCGGCGGCGCTCCCGCGCTTCCTGACCGACGAGCAGATTGCCAAGCTGCGCGGCTCGGTGGAGCGGCACGTCGCTCAGGTGTCATGCCTCACCCTATACTGGGCCAGGCGGCCTCAGCCAGAATGGACCAAGCC
>CAZCEC010000038.1:0-43275 GCA_964497615.1 uncultured Anaerolineales bacterium
GGGGGGGGGGGGGGGGGGGGGGGGGGGGGGGGGGGGGGGGGGGGGGGGGGGGCAGGGTTTCGGTCGCGGTCGCGGAGGGCAGCACCGGGAGGGGCGTGGGCGTAATGGAGGGGGTCGGCGTTCGTGACGGCAGGAAGGCTCCGCGCGTGCTCGTGGAGGTGGGGGTATCCGTGGGGGTGAGGGTGGCGGAATGCACAGGCGTGAGGGTGGCGGCGGGTGAAGGCGGCCGGGTGGGCGTCATCGGGAGCGCGAAGGGCGTGGCCGACGGGGTGGGGGAGGTGGTAGGGGAGGGGGTGGGGGTGAATTGGGCCTGGAGGATGGGCCAGGCCGTGAGGGTGGGCGCGCTCAGGACACCGGAGGCGTCAGTCTCCAGGAGTGCCGCCACCTCGGCCTCGGACAAGGTCGATTCAAGGAGAGTCATGCCGCTTTCGGCGATAACGAGTTGCTCCTGGGCCGCCAGGGTCCGGCTGCCGAGGCGGCTCTGGACATCGCAAGTGCTCATCAGGCAGCGAACGATAAGGATGTCGTCCTGCGGGTCGAAAGAGCCGGGCGCGTATTCAAAGTGGGCGGCGGCGCCGGCCAGGCTAATCTGACCGAGCAGGGTTTCGATCACCAGCCAACCATGAGGGGCGGCGCCCATAAGCCGGCCGGCCTCAAGCTGAAGGTGGACGGTGGCGCCCGAGCCAAGCTGGACGATGCGGAGAAGGGTGATGCTGGTGAGCGAATTGAGCCGGATAGCGTTGGCTTCGCCGAAGTCAATCACGGCGGTGGACTGATCGCCGGTGCGGACCGTGGTGCCAGTGGGCACGCCCACGCCAGCGGCGGCCGGGGCCGGCGTGCCGCCGGCAGCGGCGCGGGTCTCCACCTGGTTCTCGACGGAGCGGATGACGGCCACGATGGGCACGGCGGGGGTGGGGCTGCCCACGCAAGCGACGGCGAGGACGCCGGCCAAGAGGGCGAGGGCGACAAGGGCAGACGGTCTGCGCATGCGGTGGACGGGGGTTGAGCCCGGCGCTGGACAGCGCAATTCGGGCCGTACAATGCGGATCACGCGGCTCAGTTCAGCGGAGTATCTCGGGCATCCAGAGCCGGTCCTGGAGGCTGCACACTTCCAGGGCCCAGGATTCCAGCACACCGACATCCTGCGCGGCCACGTCCGAAACGTTGAGCTGCCAGAGGCCCGACAGGGGTTGGCCCACTAGGGGCGCAAGGGGCTCAACCGGCTGGAAGCCGCCGGTGAAAGGGGCAACGCCATTCAAAATGGATATCGGGGCCGCGTCTTCCAGGGTGGTGCCGTAGAAGTCGTGCCCGGTATTGTTAAAGACACCGGGGTTGCCGAGCAGGGTAATGACGGATTGGCTGGGGGTGATGAGCCTCAGGCGCAGATCGCCGACGAAGGTGTGGACGATGGAGTTGATTCGAACCTTGAACAAGGTAATGCGATGGCCGGGCAGATTGATGTTCAGGGTGGAGGTGATGCCGGTGGTGTTATTGTCCGGGATGGCCTTGGGCACGTCGCTGCTGAGGTGGGTGGGCTGGCAGACAATGGGAATGGTCTCACTCGCCAAGGCCGGCGCGGGCCAAAGCGCGCCGTGGCGGCCCAGCGCAGTGATCCCGGCAACAGCGGCAAAGAAGAGCCCGGCGCGGAGGAGCAGCGAGGCGGTCTTGGAATGCAATGGCATGGCGATTATCCCCTTTGGCAGTGCTTGAGCACCGCCGGCTGTGCCTGCATCACAGGCCGGACGGTTGCCCGAGGCCGACACGACAGGCAGGCTGACCCTCACAGGCGTCGCGCGAAGTCCACGGGGCGGCGTCCGAATGGCGGCGAGCGGCTGACGGTCGGCTAGTTTGCGCCCACTCATAGTAATGCAAGTTGCCGTGATTGTCACCCCGGCATTAGTCGTCCCTGACGGTCCAATTGGATAAAGATGGTTATGATTGTGGGCGGGGAGGCTGGGCCTGCGCCGCGGGGCCCTGCCGCGCCGAGCCGGCCGGCCCACTGGGCGCTGGCGCGGCTAGTGCCCGACAGCACACAGCCGTCCGGGCTGCCCGTGCTATACTCGCCGAAAGTGGCCGGCTGTGCCGCGCGCCCTTGACGCCGGAATGCCTGACCAACTGACCCTCCGCCTGCTGGGCCAGCCCCAGATCCTTGCCGGGGACGCACCCGTCACCGGCTTCATTTCGAGCAAGGCACAAGCCCTGCTGGTCTATCTGGCCGTAACCGGCCGGCCGCACAACCGCGAGGCTCTGGCCGGGCTGCTCTGGGGCGAAATGCCCGAGACCCAGGCAAGCAAGAATCTGCGCAACGCCCTCTCCAATCTGCGCGCCCTGGCCGGCGATCACCTGAGCATTACACGCGAGACCGCCGCATTCAATCAGGCGGCGCCCTATTGGCTGGATGTGGAGGCGTTCACGGCGGCTGTGTCGCAGGCCGGGGGCGCCGACGACCTGGGCGCGTTGCACCGGGCTGTGGAGGTTTACCAGGGCGACTTCCTGGAGGGCTTTTACGTGGGCGGGGCGCTGGCGCTGGAGGAGTGGATCGCGGGGCAGCGCTCGCTGCTGAAAGGCGCGATGCTACAGGCGCTGCACACGCTGGTACTGCGGCACCTGGAGCGCGAGGAGAATGCGGCCGGGATCGAGTATGCCAACCGGCTGTTGGTGCTGGAGCCATGGCGCGAGGAAGTCCATCGGTGCCTGATGGTGCTGCTGGCGCGCAGCCGCCAGCGGACGGCGGCCCTGGCGCAATACGAGACCTGCCGCCGCATCCTGGCCGAGGAATTGGGCGTAGCGCCGATGGCCGAGACCACGGCGTTGTACGAACGGCTGCGGGCGGCGGCCGCGCCCCCGCCGCACAATCTGCCGCCGCAGCCGACCGCGTTTGTGGGCCGAGAAGCCGAACTGGCTGAGATAAGCCAGTACCTGCACAGCGCGGAGGCGCAACTCCTGACGCTGGTGGGGCCGGGCGGCATCGGCAAGACACGGCTGGCACTGCAGGCGGCGGCGCGGTGCATTGACCCGGAGACGGGCTTCGACCTGAGCTTCACCGATGGCGTGTTCTTCGTGCCGCTGGCGGCCGGCCCGGACCAGGACGCGCCGAACGCCACGTTGCTGGAGGCGATGGCGGACGCGCTGCGGTATGACCTCCAGGGGCCGGTGCACCCGCAGGCGCAACTGCTGACCCGGCTGCGGGACAAACGCATGCTGCTGATCCTGGATAACTTCGAGCACGTGGTGGCGGAGGCGCGCACGCTGGGGGACATCCTGCGGCTGGCGCCCGGGATCAAGCTGTTGGTGACGTCGCGGGCACGGCTGAACCTGGCCGAGGAGTGGCTGCTGGAAGTGAAGGGCCTGGCCTATCCGGCGACGGCCGAAGCCTTGACGGTCGAGGCGGCGTTGAGGTTCTCGGCGGTGGCGCTGTTTGCGCAGCAGGCGCGGCGGGTGAGCGCGGGCTTTCGGCTGAGGCTGCAGGATGTGCCCGCCGTGGCGCGGCTTTGCCAACTTGTGGAGGGCGTGCCGCTAGGGATCGAGCTGGCGGCGAGCTGGCTGCGAGTGCTGACCTGCGGCGAAGTGGTGGCTGAGATCGAGCACGGGCTGGACTTTCTGACCACGGGCCTCCAAAACGTGCCCGAGCGGCATCGCAGCCTGCGGGCCGTGTTTGACCACTCGTGGGCACTGCTCTCGACGGCGGAGCAGGAGGTGTTTCAGAAACTGGCAGTGTTTCGGGGCGGTTTCCAGCGCGAGGCGGCGACGGAGGTGGTGGGGGTGTCGCTGCCGGTACTAGCCGAGCTGGTGGATAAGTCGCTGCTGCGCCGAACGGCGGGCGGGCGGTACGAAGTCCACGATATGCTGCGGCAATACGCGGCCGAGCGGCTGCAGGCCAATGCAGCCCTGAATGAGGCCGTGCACGACCGGCACTGCCGCTACTATGCGCGGGTGCTGGCGGCACACAGCGAGCAGCTAAAGGGCGATGAATTGGGCGCGGCGCTGGCGACCCTGGATGCGGAACGGGACAATGTGCGGGCTGCGTGGGATTGGGCGGTGAGCCACCGGCGGGTGGAGGAGTTAAACCAGTTCATGGATTGCCTTTAGCGCGTCAGCGTCACCTTGCGGATATTGCGGGGCGCATCGGGATTGTGGCCCTTGGCAAGGGTGAGGTGCAGGCAGTAGAGTTGAGCGGGCACGATGCTGACGATGGGCATTAACCACTCCGGCAGACCGGACGTCAAGCGCACCGTGGCGTGACCGAGACGCAGGGCCTCAATGGAATCCGACAAGACGAATAACTCAGCGCCGTAGTCGCTGCGGAGGCGATGCAGCAAGTCCAGCCCATCGGCGAGGACGGCGCCGCTCGGCGCGACGGCGAAGACCGGGAAGCCGGGCTCCACGATGGCGATGGGGCCGTGCTGGAAATCCGCGGCCGAATACGGGTCGGCGAAGACGTAGGCGAATTCCTTGAGCTTGAGGGCCCATTCCTGGGCGGTGGTGTAGTGCAGGCCACGACCCAGCACCACGCAACGCTCAAGCCCGGCGTGAGCGGAGGCGATGGCGGCCACTTGGTCTTCAAGGTCTAGCGCCGCCTCCACAGCCGGCGGGACGAGCGCGAGTTCGTCCAGCGCGGCTGAGCCGGGGCGGAGGGCGGCGGAGAGAGCGGCCAGGGCGAGCAATTCGGTGGTGTAAGTTTTGGTGGCGGCCACGGCGCGCTCTTCGCCCGCCGCGAGGTCCAGGCTGTATTCGGCGGCGGAAGCGATGGGCGAGGCGGGCATGTTGGTGAGGGCCAGGGTCAGCGCGCCCTGGCGGCGGCCCTCGGCCACTACTGCGGCCACATCGGGCGACGCGCCGGATTGGGAAATGCCCACCACCAAGGCGTTGTGCAAACGCGGGGAAGCGCCATAGCGGGTGAAGAGCGAGGGCGCTGAGGAGGCCACGGCCAGGCCGTTGAAGGCCCCCCAGAGGTATTGAGCATAGAAACCGGCATGGTCGGACGTGCCGCGCGCCGCGAGGTAGACGAAGTCCACCGGGCGCTGGCGGATGGCGGCGGCAATCTCGACGACGCGAGGCAATTGTGTGGCCAGCCAGCGGCGCAAAACATGCGGTTGTTCATGGATCTCGTCACGCAAGCCCATTGACCACCATCCCATCGGCTTGATAGGCCAGGCGCCCGCCGACCCAGGTGGCGGCCACATTCAAATCAGGCGTCAACAGTACCAGGTCGGCGGGTGCGCCGGGCGCGAGGCGGCCGTGGGGACCAGCCAACCCCAATACGCGGGCGGGGACATCGGTGACCGTCTGGATGGCGTCTGGGACGCCGCAGCCTGTAAACGCAACCAGATTTCGCACGGCCTGATCGAGGCTCAACACGCTCCCGGCCAGGGTGCCATCGGCGAGGCGCGCCGTGCCGTCGCGCACGGTGACGTCGCGCTCACCGAGCTTGAACGCGCCCTCATCCAAGCCGAGGCCGGCCATGGCATCGGTGACGAGATTGAAGCCGCCGGAGCCCTTGGCGCGCCAAGCAACTCGAAGGGCACCGGGGTGCACATGCACGCCATCCGCGATCAGGCCGGTCACCACGCGCTCATCCGACAGCAAGGCGCCGGCAATGCCTGGCTCACGATGGTCAAATGGCGCCATCGCGTTGAAGAGGTGCGTGCCGTAGGTGATCCCGGCGTCAAGGCCTGCCAGCGCCTCCGCATGAGTCGCCGCCGAGTGTCCCATCGATACTACTACTCCACGATCCACCAAGCGACGCGCCAGGTCCAACGCGCCGGGCAACTCAGGGGCGAGAGTCACCTGCCGCACGCCAGATTGAGGGGACCAGCCGGCGGCGAGAGTGAGATCGGGCAGGCGAAGATGCTCCGGCGGGTGGGCACCGCGCCTGGCAGGGTTGAGGAACGGTCCTTCGAGGTGGAGGCCGAGGGGGCGCGCGTGGGGTCCGAGGGTGGGGGGCGCACCGTGGGCGAGGGCGGCCTGGGCGGCGGGGATGGCGCCGGGCGGGGCGGTGATGATGGTGGGGAGGAAGGCGGTGACGCCATAGCGGGTCAGGCTCTCGGCGACGGCCCAGATGGAGTCCGGGTCCGCCGTAAAGTCGTGACCGAAGGCGCCGTTCAACTGCAAATCAATGTAGCCGGGGGCGAGCAGCAAGCCGGTTGCGTCAACATCGGCGGCGCTCTTCGGGGCCTCTGTCGACGGACCCAGCCAAGCTATTGTGTCGCCTAGCATGCCCGCCTCGATCCGCACCGCGCCATCGGCCACCAGCCGGTCTGGCAGGACAAGCGTCGCATGGCGGATGGTGAATGGCGCCATCTACGCCTGTCCCAGCACCAGATCGAGGCGCTTGGCCAGGGGTTCCAGGCGGCGGTAGATCGCCGCAGCTAGGTCAGCATCGGGGTCGGCGAGGACGTCCGTCCAAAGATTGGCGAGCGCGGTAGTCAGGCGGTCTTCCATGAGGCCCCAGGAGCGGGTGACGCGGAAGGAGCGGCCGGTGCGCAGGCCACGCGTCGCCAGTTGCCAGAAGGGATGGGTGGCAAAGGGCGGTTCCGCCAGAGCTTCCAGGCGGGTGGGAATAAGACCGACGGCCTGGGAGTAGGCAAGCTGCGGCTGGCGCTGGTTCAAGTAAGCCGCCAACTGAAGGGCGGCCTCGGGGTGGCGGCTGTGCTTCCAGATGACAAGGTGCGAGCCGCCGACGAAGGAGGGGCCAGGGGGCAGGGCCACGCCCAGGTCGGCGGGGAGATTAGCGGCGGCGAGGCCCTGGGCTGCGCCGAAGAGCCACGGGCCACTGAGGGTGAGGGCGGTGCCGGGCTGGTGGAGGAACTGGTCATCGGGCTGGAGGCCGGTGAGCGCGCGCACCGAGGGCGCGAGGTGCCGGCCCAAGGCAAAGTAGGCGCGCATGCCAGCCACGGCCTCCGGCTGGCTAAAGACGGTGCGTTTGCCGTCGGGGCTGATGAAGTCGCCGCCCGCGCCCCACACCCAACTGGAGACATTGAGCAGGGTGGTGTGCGTGGGGCCGGTGGGCACGGTCCAGGGAACGGCCACGCCCGCCGAGGCGAGGCGTTCGAGGGTGTGGTGAAGCTGGGCGGGGTCGGCAAAGGCGGCGGACTCATCCACGCCGGCCCGTGCCATGAGGCTGCGCCGGTAGAAGAGCAGGCGCGCGCCGGTGAGCCAGGGAATGGCCCACTGCTGAGCGTCGCCGAGGAGTTGGGCAGCCTGCAAGGTGGAGGGCAGAAAGGCGGACGGGCCGCCGAAGAGCGCCAACTCGCCAGGGGCGAATGGGCGCAGCGCGTTCATGGCGATGAGGTCGCCGAGCCAGGTGCTGCCGATCTCAGAGACGTCGGGCCCGTCGCCGTAGAGGGCGACCTTGACGAGGTCGCTCCAGGCGACATCCCAGCGCATCAGGCGCGGGCGCACGTGGACGCCGTGTTGCGCCTCGAACTGGCTGAGCAGAGGCTGGATGCTGGCCGGGCTGCCGGCCATGAGCGAGAACTCGATCTCCGGAGCCATGCCCGCCATTCTAGCGCAGCACGACGGGCGCGGGGTCTGCCAATTGGGGCAAGGCTACGGGCAGACGGCCAGCGAAAGGAATTCGACCGAGGATGGCCTGTGCTAGTGCTTCCATGGCCGGGGGGAGGATGCTGTAGGCGCAGACATAGGCGGGGGCGGCGGGGTAGGCCGACAGATCGAAGGGCATGCGCACGGCCGCGGCCACGGTGGGCACGCCGGCCTGGAGCAGTGCATTCACGAGCGCCGCCTGGCCCGGATGGTCGCTGGCGTTCAGGGTGCAGGCGATGATGGCGACATAACCACGCGAGCGAAGCGTTTCCGCCAGGGCCAGGCTTTCCGACTCCGGCGGGTTGAGGGGCGTGAGGTACTCATCCACTGTCGCGCCGAGGGCGCGCAGGGCCGGGGCCAGGGCCGGGCGGACGTAGGAGGAGGTGTCTGCGGGTGTGAGATCGGCAGGCTCCGGCAGGACGACCGCCAGGCGGGAGTCCACGCTGAGGCGCAGTGGAAGGAGGTGATTGTCGTTCCGCACCAGGGTGAGGGCGCGCGCGGCGATCTCGCGGGCGATGGCTTGATGTTCGGGACAGCCGACGACCTCCAACGGGGGCGGCGAAACCTGTGCGCACCAAGCCTTAAGGGCCAGCACGCGCGCGGCGGAGGCGTGAATGTCTTCGGCGGGGAGCAAGCCGCGTTCGGCGGCTTGGAGAAGCCGCTGATATACGTCGCGATGCTCGGGCAGGTGAGCGTTGAGGGTGAGCAGGTCGGCGCCGGCCACAAGGGCGGCGAGGGCATCCAGGGCGAAACCGGGGCCCTGGCGGATGGCCTGCATGTCGAGGGCGTCGCTGATGATGACGCCCGCGAAGCCAAGCTCACCGCGCAGCAGACCGCGCAGCACTGCCGGCGAGAGGGTCGCCGGAAGATCGGTGTGGCCTGTGAGGGCGGGCAAGGCGACGTGGGCGGTCATCACCAGCTTCACCCCGGCCTGCACCGCGGCGACGAAGGGCAGCAGTTCGACACGCCGCAGACGTTCGACATCGTGGGGCACGATAGGGGTGCCGTGGTGCGAATCCATGGCAGTGTCGCCGTGACCTGGGAAATGCTTGGCCGTGGCAGCCACACCGGCGGCCTGGAGGCCTACCACCATTGCGGCGCTAAGCGTAGCCACCTGGGCCGCGTCGCCGCCGAAGGAGCGCGTGCCCACGACCGGGTTTTCCGCGTTGAGGATGACGTCGCAGACCGGGGCGTAGTTGACGTTGAGGCCGAGGGCGGCCAACTCGCGGCCCATGGCGTGGCCGGCGCGGTGGGCCAGGTCGGGCGAGGCGGCCGCGCCGAGGGCGAGGTTGCCGGGGAAGGGGGTGGCGTCGGGCAGGGCCATGAGGGTGCCGCCCTCCTGGTCCACGCCGATGAGCAAGGGTGGCTGGCCGGCCGCGAGGGCGGCGCGCTGGAGGGCAGCGGATAGCTCGCGCACCTGGCCGGCGCTTTCGACGTTGTGGGCGCGAAAGAGGGTGACGCCGCCGATGTGCTGGCGGTGCACGGTGGCCAGAATTTCAGCCGAGGGCGTGGGGCCCATGAAGCTGAGCATGAGCCGCTGGCCGACGGCCTGTTGGAGAGTAAGGGACATGAGCGCGCTCGCTTCCGGCTAGCCTTTGAGACCCGACAACGCGGCGCTGTCGAGGATGTAGCGCTGGGCGAAGAGGAAGACCACCATGAGCGGGACCGTGGTGAGCACGGCGGCGGCCATGATGGTGGGCCAGGGCTGGACGGCGCTGTTGATGTTATAGAGATTGGCAACGAACACTGGCAGGGTATAGAGGTCCACCGTTTGGAGGTAGATGATGGGGCCGAGCAGGTTGTTCCAACTACCGACGAACAGGAAGGTAGCGGCGGTGGCGATGGGGGCCTTGCACAGGGGCAGGACGATGTGCCACCACACCTGTACGTGGCTGGCACCATCGAGGAAGGCTGACTCGTCCAACTCCTTTGGAATCTGCGCCATGGCTTGACGCAGGAGGAAGATCATGGCCGCGCCGCCCGCGAAGTAGCCGGGAATGATGATGGGATTGAAGGTGCCGATCCAGCCCAGGCGGTTGAACAGGACATACTGCGGCACGATGAGGGCCTGGGCGGGGATGAGCAGGGTGGACAGCATCAGGAAGAAGACCAGGTTGCGGCCGGGCCACTCGATGCGGCTGAAGGCGTAGGCCACGGCCGCGATGGAGGCCAGGGTGCCGAGGAGGGCCAGCAAGGTGTAGAAGACCGTGTTGAAGTAAGTGCGCAGAAAGCGATAGTCGGCGAGGAGATTGGAATAGGCCTCGACGGTGGGGCTGCGAGGCGTCCAGACGATACCGGGGGCGTTGGCCTCGGCCAGGGTCTTGAAGGACGAGGAGATCATCCAGAACAAGGGGAAGCTCATCGCGACGGTGGCGCTGATAAGAAACACATACAGGAGCGTGCGGGTGAGGGCGGGGGCGAGAGTGCGCATGGGCGGCCTCCTAGTAAAGATCGTAGTTGACCCAGCGCTTCTGCATCCGGAACTGGATGGCGGTCACGCCCAGGATGAGGAGGAAGATGAGCCAGGAGATGGCCGAGCCATAGCCGATCTCGAAGTGGCTGAAGCTGGCCTGCCAGAGGTAATAGACCATCGAGATGGCGGACGAAACCAGGGGCTCGTTGTCGCGATAGAGGACGAAGATCGGCTCGAAAATTTGCAGGGAGGCGACGAGGCCGACCACGAGGTTATAGAAGACGTAGGGCGTGAGCAGAGGGAAGGTGACGGACCAGAAGCGCCGCCAGGGACCGGCGCCATCCACCTCGGCGGCCTCGTGCAGTTCGCGGGGGATGCTCTTGAGGCCGGCGAGGAAGATCAGCATCATCGCACCACAGCCCCAGGCCATGAGCATGACGACCGACATCTTGGACCACAGTGGGCTCTGCACCCACAGGGGCACACGGTTGGCGGCGGGGAAACCAGCCTCCCAGACGGCGGAGAGTAAGTTGAACTTGCCGCTGCCCAGGCCCAGGAAGAAGGCATTGACCAATTCCACGACAAAGATGCCGGCCCGGTTGAGCCAGCCGAAGGGAGGAAAGGCGGCGCTGAGGGCGCGGACAAGCTGGTTGATGATGCCGGTGCCGGTGTTGAGCATCAGGCGCCAGCACAGCAGCACGGCGGTGTTGAACCCGAGGATCACGGGCAGGTAAAAAGCCATGCGGAACACGCGCTCGCCGTGCGTGTTTTGGTTGAGGAGCACGGCCAGAAAAAGCGCCGCGCCGAGCTGAATCGGCAGACCAATGGCGGTAAGGAAGAGCGTATTGACGATCGAAGCGCGAAAGCCGCTGTCGCGGAGGATGAGGCGGGCGTAGTTGTCCAGCCCGACCAGGGCGGGCGCCTCGGCGGCGGTGACGCGATAGTCGGTAAAGCTCCAGTAGAGGGAGAACGCCATCGGCCCAAGCACGAAGATGATGAAGCCCAGAATCCATGGTGCGGCGAAGAGATAGCCGCCGTAGGTGTTGTTCTGCTGGAGGCGGGTGGCGCCGGCCAGCCGGGCGGCAAAACGTGCCGTCCGCGCCAGGCCCAAGCTGAACAGGAGGATGAGCAGCACGGCGGCCGCGGCGACCAGCAGGACATTGAGGTATGGATTGGCGGGCATGGGCGGCCTGGGGAGGCGCGCTCCCCGGCGCGGCAGGCGCCGGGGAGCGCGCGGCAGTGCGGGCGGGCGGCCCGCTTAGTCGAGCGCTTCAGAGTACTGTGACTGGATCGTGGCAACCACGTCGACGGGGGTAAGCTCCTCGGTGATGAGCTTGCCCAGCGCGTCCTGCATGATGGTCGAGAGTATAGCCGACTCTTCGATGCCGGCGAAGCCCACGCCGTATTCGGCGGCCAGCTCGGCCTCACGCTTGAGCTGCTCGGACTCGACGACGTAGCCGAACTGCGCGTCATTGCGGGCCGGGATCAGGCCCATGGTCTCGTTCCACTTGTTGTTGGCTTCGCGGCTGAAGGCCAGCTTGAGCCACTCAGCGGCGAGTTCCCTGTTGGGGCTGTACTCAGGGACGGCCAGCCAATCGTTGAAGGCCAGCACCACCGGCCGGCTGTTGGGGAAGTTGGCCGGGTCGCCGTAGAATGGCTCGATGCTGGTATTCTCCCACACCGGGCGGTCGAAGGCGGGGGCCGCCCAGCCGGAGTGCGCCAGGCAGACCGCGCCATTGTTCGCGCCGGTCTCGTCGTTGACGTCAATGACCGAACCCTGGCCGGTGGGCAGGGAGCCGACTGCGTCCAGTGCGGAGCCGTACGTGGCCTGGCGCATGTCCAGCAGGAACTGGGTGGCGGCCAGGGCCTCGGGCGAGTCGAAGTTCGGTGCGCCGTCAGCCTTGTACAGCTCGCCGCCGAGCGAGTAGAACACCAACAGCCACCATTGCCAGTCGGCCATGGAGCCGGCATCCACCGGCACCAAAGCCTGCTGGGTGAGCGAGTTGGTGGCGGGATCAATGATGGTGTTCTCCTGGGCGAAGGAGACCCAGTCGGCGAAGTTCTGCGGCGGCAGGGTGCCCTGCGCGAGGTCGGTGCGGCAGAAGACGTAGCGCGGCGCGGTGAAGATGGGCAGGCCGCGCAGCTTGCCGTCGTATTTGGCGTTCTCGATGGCGGGGCCAAAGTTGGCGACATCGGGCCAGGCCGCTTCGCCAAGGTAAGGCTCCATATCGGCCAGGCTCTGGCCGTACAGGGTGTTCATTTCAGAGCCAAGGTTGATGATGTCGGGTCCATCCCCAGCGGCGAAGAAGCCGCTGAAGGTGGTGTCCCAGCCGCTCCAGCTACCCTCAGTGATCTCGACAGTGACGCCGGGATGCGCGGCTTCGAAGGCGGGGTTGATCTCGCTGTTGAGCCAGGCAATGGTATCGGCAGTGTAGTCGAGCAGGTAGATGCGCAGGGTGACGGCTTCGGGCGCGGTAGTGGCGGCGGGGGCTTGGGTGTTGGCCGGCGCCTGGGTGGGAGCCGGCGCCTGGGTGGTGGCGGCAGGCGTGCAGGCCCCCAACACGAGGCTCAAGAGGACTAACAGGTAAAACGCTGATTTGCGCATGGAGTCTCTCCTCCCAAATAGAACCGTATCAGGCGAAAGCGAGGGCGGCGGACAGTGGGCTGTTTCGGGGCGGACACCTTCCTTTCAGTCAGGGGTGATCGGCCGCAGGCGAGGCGGCGGTGAGGCCGGCCAGCTCCCCTTGGAGCCAGTCGGTGAGGGCAGCGAGGCTGGCAAAGCCATGCCGATGAGCGGTCTGCGGGTCTTCCAGGCTGAAGCGCCAGACTGGGGCAGTGCGCGGCTCGCCGCGCTCCTCCCAGAATCGCAGGAGGTAAGAGCGATAGACAGGCGGACGGTCGAGGGCGCTGGGCTCAGCAGGCATGGTGGTGTGGTCCGACGACAATGACAGCCTGATTATGCCCAAAGAACGTCCAGAGATCGACCACGCATCGTCTATCAGGTACAATCCGAGCGAGCCATCGCGACGGAAGGAAAGCAGACAAGTAGCATGTCCGATATCTTATTACTCGGCGTTGATGGTGGGGGGACAAAGACAACGGCATTGGTGGCGGACGCCAGTGGCCGGGTGTTGGGGCGAGGGATGGCGCGGGGATCGAACGCCAAGTCCGCTGGGGAGGCGGCCGCGCAGGAAGCCGTGTGGGGGGCGATTGAGCAGGCGTATGTGAACGCGGGATTGAGGTTCCGGCCGCCGCGGTCCGCCTGCCTGGGGCTGGCGGGCGTGGACACGGCCGCCGATGCGACAAAATGGGCCCCGTGGGCGGCGCAGGTTCTGCCGGGCGCGCAAGTGCGGATCGTGAATGACATCGAGCTGGTGCTGAGAGCTGGGACGCCTGAGGGTTGGGGCGTGGCCGTCATTGCGGGGACCGGGGCGATTGCGCTCGGCCGCGCCAGTGATGGGCGGACGGCACGGGTGGGCGGCTGGGGCTGGCTGTTGGGAGACGAGGGCAGCGGGTTCTGGATCGGGCTGCGGGCGCTGCAAGCGGTGGCACGAGCCGATGATGGCCGCGGGCCGCGGACGGTGCTGACGGAGGCGGTGCTGGCGCGGTGGGGGTTGTCCGCGCCCGAGGGGCTGATGGAGGCGGCCTACCGCACGCCATTCCCGCGGGCGGAGGTTGCGGCGCTGGCCGGGGTGGTTGAGGCGGCGGCGGGCGAGGGGGATGCGACGGCGCAAGGCATCGTGCGCGAGGCGGGGCAGGAGTTGGCGCTGGCGGCGGCGGCCGTGGCCCGGCGGCTGGGGCTGGAAGGGTCTGTGCCGGGCGCGCTGGCGGGCGGGGTGCTGGTGCAGGGGCGCGCGGTGCGCGAGGCGATGCTAGCCGCAGTGATTGACAGAGGGCTGGTATTCGAGCCGGTTCAGTTAGTGGATGAGCCGGCAAAAGGGGCGGTGGTGATTGCAGAGGGGCTCGCGGGAAGACAAGAAAACCCCTGAGGGCTCAGGGGTTTTGGGCGCGCGCTGCGCCGGGTGGCAGTGTTTGGGTGCCTGACGGGGGTTGAACCCGCAACGTCTGGATCCACAGTCCAGTGCTCTGCCATTGAGCTACAGGCACCATGCAAGAAGGCCGCCAGTCATTGGATGACCAACCAACGACGGGCGCGGCGACAATTCTATCATGGCCGGTCCGGGCAGGCAAGGGAAACCGGCCTGGAATTGCCCCATTCCCCTGATCGCGGCGACAACTGATGGTAGGAAATGCCCCCTAGCCGGCGTAACCTTTCGCGCTGGCCCGCGACTATAGGTACATAGGCGATGGTTCAACCACAAGTGGAGCGAAGGAGATGTGATGTTCAAAGCAACTGGCCGGACACGTTTGGCAGTTCTTACGACGATTGCCCTCGCGGCGCTGTTGGCGGCATGCACGCCCGGAGCGCTGCAACCCACAGAGGCGCCGAATGGCGCGCTTGCGGGCGCCAGCCCGGCTGCGGGCCAGGTGGCGCTCGTGGCTGAACTACAGGCGGTGGACGCCCAGACCGTGCGGGTGGGCGGAGCGACATTGCAGATTGACAGCGCCACGCAGATGGAGACGGGCCTCAAGGTGAGCCAGGTGGTGCGCGCGGTGGCAGCGGCGGGCGACGATGGCCTGACGGCAGTGGGCATTACGTCGGACACGGGCGTGGCGGACGTTGACTCGTTCGAAGTGATCGGGCTGGTCGAGAGCCAGTCGGCGGATGAGTGGGTCATCAGCGGCCAAGCGGTGGCTGTGACGACGGGCACTGAGATCAAGGGCGCTCCGGTGGTCGGTTCGCGGGTGAAGGCTGAGGGCCGCATTGAAGCGGAAGGGCGGTGGGTGGCCCGCGAGATCGAGCGCCGGGATGCGGCGGCTGGCACCCCCGGCACACCGGGCGCTACGCCGGCAACTGGGAATGAGTTCGAGTTCTTTGGAGTGGTGACGGCGATTGACGACGAGACGTGGACTATCGGCGACCGCACCGTGCGTGTGACGGCGCAGACCGAGGTGAAGGCTGGCGCGGGGCTGAACGTGCACGTGAAAGTGCATGCCTTGCCGCAAGCCGACGGCTCACTGCTGGCGCGCGAGATCGAGCCGGAGGCTGCGGCCGCGGGCACCCAGACTCCCCCTGGCGGGGATGAGACCGAATTCACCGGCGTGTTGAGTGCGATCTCGGGAGACCTGTGGACCATCGGCGCCACGGTGGTGCGGGTGACGGCCGCGACCGAGATTAAGGACGCCATTCAGGCCGGCGACCTGGTCAAAGTGCATGCGAGTCTGGGCGCCGACGGGGTGCTGGCGGCACGGGAGATGGAGTTGGCGGACGGCGACGACGGCGACGACAACGGTGGCGATGACGACAATAGTGGCCCCGGCAACGACGATGATGGGGATGACGACAACAGCGGCCCCGCTAACGATGATGACGACAACAGCGGCCATGGCGGCGACGATGACGGGGGCGATGACAATGGCGGCCACGGTCGAGACGATTAGGAGGCCTGGATAGGCTGGGAGGATGCGCGCCGGTGATATACTCGAGGCGAAGACTGCCCCGAAGATCCTAAGGCCAAGCGCTCCTGTGAACGACGAAGCCGCCCTCTTGGCCAGGGCCCGCGAGCTAGATGCGCGGGCCCTGGCAGAGATTCACGATCGGTACTATCCCGAGCTGTATCGTTATGCCGCCTTGCGCACCGATGATCAGGCGGCGGCGCAGGATATCGCCAGCGAGGTGTTTGTGAGGCTGTTGGATGTGCTGCATGCGGGCCGGGCCCCGCGCACGACGCTGCGAGGGTGGCTGTTTGGCGTTGCCGCGCACCTGGTCGCCGATCACTTTCGCCGCCGGCCCATGGGCCCGCTGGCGGATACGCTGCCAGCCGCAAACGCGCCTGCGGCCGAGGCTGAGGAGAACCTCCGGCGGCGGGCAGTCAACGCGGCGCTGCGCCGGTTGACGCCCGAGCAGCAGCATGTGCTGGCGCTGCGTTTTGGCGAGGAGACCTCGCTTGAGGAGACGGCCGCCGCACTCGGAAAATCTGTGAACGCGACGAAGCAATTGCAGTGGAGGGCCGTGGAGTCGTTGCGCCGTTTGTTGGCCGTGGAGGAAACGGGCCATGCCTGACGACAGGCTGCTGACGGCGTTTGACGACTGCCTGGACGGGCTGAAGGCCGGGCAGCCGCTGGAAACGGTGCTGGCGCGACATCCGGACCTGCGGAGTGAGCTGGCGCCGATGCTGCGCGCCGCCGAGGCTATGCAAGACTACGGCGCACGGCTGACGCCACCGCGACACGTGGAAAGCGCCAATCGGGCGCGCTTCCTGGCCCGGGCCGCAGCCCTGCGCCAGCAGCGGAATCCGGCGCGAGGCTGGGCGCGGTGGGGTCTGTGGGCCTGGGCGGCTGCCAACCGGCTGGCCGTGGTGAGCCTGGTGGTGACGCTGGTGCTGGGGCTGAGCGCCTATGGCGCGGCGACGGCGGCCACGGAGAGCCTGCCGGGCGAGCCGTTATATGCCGTCAAGCGGACCGTGGAGCAGGTCCAGTTAGCGCTAACAGCGGATGGCGACGCCCGCGCGCGGCTCGAGCGCGAGTTTGCACAGCGCCGGTTGACGGAGGTGGAGCGACTGCGGGCCGAGACCCGCACCGCGAACGTGACCTTCGGCGGCGCGCTGGAGACCATGAACGGTGAGCGCTGGAGCGTGGCTGGCGTGGCAGTGAGGGTGAGTGGGGAGACCGCGATCGAGGGCACACCGCTGACGGGCTTGTATGCTGAGGTCGAGGGTGCCCTGCTGGGGGACGGGACGGTGGCGGCGGATCGGGTCGTCGTGACCGGCCAGATCGTCTCGGGCGAGTTGCAGAGCCAGTCGGCCAGTGAATGGCAGGTTGGGGGTGTCGTGGTACGGGTTGACGCACAGACCCTAATGGCGGGCACGCCGCGCGTGGGCGACCAGGTGACGGCCAACGCGCGCCGCCTGCCAGATGGGCAACTTCTGGCGCTGAGCATTACGATGGCGGCAGGGCATGAGGATACGCCACCGCCGGTTGAGACTTTGCCTGGGCCCACCCTTACGCCTGCTCCCAGTTCGACCAACGCCATTGCAGGTGCGACGGAAACGCAGACCAGCCCCGTGCCAACAGCGGCACCGGCGAGTCGAACGCCGACCACGACCCAGGCGCCGCAGCCGAGCGCCACGCCGCGGCCGACCGACGACAATGGCGGTGAGGACGATGGCGATGATAACTCGGGCCCGTCCGCTTCACACACACCTGAGCCTGACGAGACGGACGAACCGGATGAGACCGAGGAATATGGGGACGACGGTGAGGACGACGATCACAGCGGCGAGGTTCGCTGGGAGGGGACGGTCGAGGCAACGGGCGCAGTATGGGTTGTTGGCGGCCAGAGCGTGACGGTGAACGCCGCGACCGAAATCAACGGTTCGCCGCAGATTGGGGACACGGTGGAGGTGCGGGCCGAGCGCCAGGAGGATGGGAGCCTGTTGGCGACGCGGATCGACAAAAAGTGATGGCCTCAGGCGGCAGCGAGCTTGGCCTTTAGGACCTCCAGCACAGTGCCGCGCGGGCACACTTCCTGGGAGCGGGTGGCCAGGTCCTTCACGGCCACAAGGCCCTGCGCGATCTCATCTGGGCCCAGCACGGCAGCGAGGCGAATGCCGGTGGCATCGGCGTACTTGAGCTGGCGGTCGAGCTTCGCGGGTTCCGGGTACCACTCTGCGCACAGGCCGGCGGCGCGCAGTTCGGTGGCCAATTGCAGGGATTGGAGGGCGGTTGCGGCACTGAACTGTGTGACCAGCACCTGCGATGGGGAGGTGCGGAGCGCCGGAAAGCGGCCATACTTTTGGGCCACGAGGCCCATGACCACATCGCCCATCGCGAACCCGACGCCGGGGAGGCGGTCGCCGCCAACATCGCCGACGAGGTTGTCGTAGCGGCCGCCGCCGAGGATAGCGCGGAATTCGTTCTCACGGTCGCGCGCCTCCAGCACGGTGCCGGTGTAGTAGTCAAGGCCGCGAACGACGGTGGCGTCAAACTCCAAATAGGGGCCGATGCCGAGGGCGGTGGCGGCCTCCACGAAGGCGCAACTCTCGTCTGACTCCTGCCACAAATCGGGGTTCTGCAATCCGGCGCGCAGGCCGGCCAACTGGTCGGGCGACAGGCCGGTTTCGGCCGCATAATTCTCCCAGGCCTCCGGCGACATCCGGTCGCGCCGGTCGATGAGGCGCAGGACGGCGGCCTTGCGCTCGGTCAGCCCGAGCTTGGCCAATTGAACGTCCATCAGGCGGCGGTTGTTGAACTGGAGTTTGATCTCGTTGGCGGTGAACCCAATGCGCTGGAAGAAGGCGACGGCGACGGCGGCGACCTCGGCGTCGGCGGCGGGGCTGTCCACGCCCAGGAGGTCCACGTTCCACTGAAAGAACTCGCGGCTGCGGCCCTTCTGCGGGCGCTCGTAGCGCCAGAAGGGGCCAAAGCTCCACCAGCGGATGGGGCGGGGCAGTTGCGGGGCGCGAGCGGCGACCATGCGGGCCAGCGAGGGCGTCAACTCGGGGCGCAGGGTTACCTGGTCGCCGCCGCGGTCGGCGAAGACAAACGCCTGCTCCTTGACCAGTTCATCGCCGGATTTGGCGGCGTACAGGTCGAGCGGCTCCAGGAACGGGCCATCGTACTCCTGGTAGCCGAACTGCTGGGCGGCGGCGCGCATATTGCTGTACAGCCAATTGCGCAGCAGCATGGCCTCCGGGTAGAATTCGCGCGTTCCCTTGACAGTCTGGATCTTCGTTTTCATGTCGGCATTCCTGTAGAAATAAAACGGCGCGGGCTTGTGACCCGCGCCGGAGAATTCTAAGTGCTCGTCCGCGTTCAGCCCAAGCCAAAACTACACGCTGTGTGGGGGTGGTGATGGTGGGCGGTGGCAACCGGCATGCACGCGATCATGCCGGAGACTATAGCATTAACAATTCGGCGTGTAAAGCACCGGATTCAGGGCGATCCAGGGCCGGGGCGACGCCCCCGGACGCGCCTCCGCCAGAGCGGTTCAGAGTCAACTCATAGGCACCGGTGCCGCCGCCGAAGCCCTTGGCGACGATGGTATAGGTGCCGGCGACAGGCAGTTCAATTTCCTCCAGGAGCGAGTTGGTATCCTCGCCCCCGTCGTCGTCGCTGGCCAAGAGAGACCGATCGGGTGCGCGCAATTCCAGGACAGTATCGAACTCCTCGCTGTTGAGGGCGATGGTGACGGTGTCGCCGGCCGCGCCCTCGAAGGTCCACTGGTCGCCGGCAGAGCGGGCCAGTTCGCCGGTAACGGTCTCGCCGTAGGACAACTCGCCGAGAGGCAAGACCTCCTCGCCCGCGCTGAGGGTGAGGGTGTACACACCGCCGGCATCGCCAAAGCCGCGGGCGACGATGGTGAAGGTGCCGGCGACGGGCAGGGTGGCGTTCTCGATGAGTGAGCTAAGACCCGGACCGTCATCGTCGTTCTCGAACAGCAGCGCCTCGCCGGGGCCGAACAACTCCAGGTAGGTGTCGAATTCATCGCTGGTGAGCGCGATGGTGACGAGATCGCCGGCAACGCCGTCGAAGGTCCAGGCATCGCCGGCCGCATCAATGACGGTGTCGCTCACGGTTTGGCCGACGGTGATGGCGCCGCCGGGGGTGTCGCCCGGGAACTCATAGGGGCCCTCCAGCAGGGTGAGGGTGTAGTCACCGCCGAAGCCGTCAACGGTCGCGACCAGGAGGGTGTAGGCGCCAGCTTGCGGCAAGGCGATGCTCTGAAGCAAGGCGCTGTTGCCGGGGCCACTATCGTTGTCTGAGGCGACCAATTCACCGGCAGAGTCGAGCAGGTCGAGGGCGGGGTTGAAGTCCCGGCTTTGCAGATACACGGAGACGGTCATGGGCGCCGGGGCGTCAAATGTCCAAGTCGCGCCGGAAGTGGTGAGGAGGGCATCGTTGATTGTTGTGCCCAGGTCCAGGCCGCCGCGGGCCTCGGGCGGGTCGCCATAGTCCAGGCTCAAGGTGTAGTAGCCGCGTTCGCCTTGATAGCCGAGGGCGAGGATGGTGTACTGGCCGGTGTCCGGCAGACGGAAGTTTTCCATATAGGAACTGAGGTCCGGGCCGCTGTCGTCGTCGCCAGCGACGAAATCGCCCTCGGGTCCGTAGAGCTCGAGCAGGGTGTCCAGGCCGTCGCCGGTGAGGGCAATGGTGACGATATCGCCGGCCTGCCCGATAAAGGTCCACTCATCGCCGTCATCATCGCTGATGACATCTTCCACCACTTCGCCAAAGTCAATGGGGCCGCCGTCGGTGCCATCGGCCAGGGCGGCGCTGCTCAACACGAGGCTGAGCAGGTAGGCGCCGCCGCCGTCGCCGCGCCCGCCGGCCAGGATGGTGTAGGTACCATCGGCGGTCAGACGCAGGCCCTGGATCAACGATGACGTGCCGGGACCGCCGTCGTCGTCCGCAAACAAGGTAGCGCCATCGGGGTCGAGCAGGGCAAGCTCGGTGTCGAACTCGTCGCTGTAGAGGCTAATCGTCACCTCGTCGCCTTGGGCGCCTTCAAAGACCCACTCGTCGTCGGCGCCGCCACTTACCTGGTCGCGCACGGCAGTGTCGTAGCGCAGAAAGCCGCCATCGGTGTTGGGTGGGCCGGCGGCCGGCTGGCCGAGGGTGAGGCCAAGTGTGTAACGGCCGGTGGCGCCACCTTCGCCCCGCACAATGGCCTGGTACAGACCGTCTTCCGGTAGGACAAGCTGCTGGATTGACGGATCGGCGCCGGGGCCGCTGTCATCGTCTTCGGCCAGGAGGGCGCCGCCGGGGGCGATGACTTGTAGGCTGGCATTGAAATCGTCGCCGTGAACGCTGAGGGTGATGGCGCCGCCGGCCGCACCGGAAAAAGACCAGGTGTCGCCCGAAGCATCGCTGACGGCATCTGCCACGAGGTCGTCGTAGTCTAAGGTTCCGCCGGGTGTGTCGGGGAGGGTTGGAATGGGTGTTGGGAGCGGCGGCGGGAGGGGCGTGGGGGTGGGGCTGCCCGTGACGCTGCACGCCAGGGCGGACGCGACAAGAACGAGTACGGGCCAGGGCAGGGAGGGGCGCGAGTGGGTCATTGATGCCTGATAAAGTGTTGGGACCAGGGGGTGGGCTATGTTGTCAGTATACTCGTCGGCAGGGCGCGAAACAATGGGCGGCGAATAATCTGGCAAAGTGGACCCTATTGAATTGTTGTTCAGGCGATGTGATCGAGTTCGCCAGTGGTGACGAGGCGGGTTAGGGAGTCAATGGCTGGTCCATAGAGTTGGTCATGCTCAACGGGTGGGATTTGCGCGCGGATGAGGGCGTGGAGGCGGCCGGTGCCGTCGCCCAGCCGAGCGGCCGGGCTCGCGCGGCGGCGCAGGTCCACGGCCTGGGCGGCGACAAACAGCTCAATGGCGACGATGCGGGCGACGTTCTCGACGATTTGGCGCAGGTGGCGGGCGGCGGTGGCGGCGTTGGCGTTATGGTCTTCCTGGTTGGCGGAGGTGGGCAGGGAACGGATCGAGTCGGGCGTGGCGAGGGTCTGGTTTTCGAGCGCCAAGGCGGCGGCAGTGTAGTGGGGCATCATCAGGCCGGAGTCGAGGCCGGCGGCGTCCTGATGGCCGACCAGCATGGGCGGCAGGCCGTCATTGAGATGTGCGTCGAGCAGGCGGGCGGTGCGGCGCTCAGATATGGCGCCCACCTCGGCGAGGGCGATGGCGGTGTAGTCGAGCGCGAGGCCGAGACCCTCGCCGTGAAAGTTGCCGCCGGAGACCGCTTCGCCATCAAAAAGGAGGGGGTTGTCGGTGGCGGCATTGATCTCGCGTTCGAGGGTCGCTGAGACAAACGCCAGGGTGTCGAGGACGGGTCCTATCACCTGGGGGGCGCAGCGCAGGGAGTAGGCATCCTGAACGCGGCCCGCCGAATCGACCAGGGTACTACCTGCCACCAGGGACCGAATGGCTGCAGCCACACTCTGTTGGCCGGGGTGGGGGCGCGCCGCATGGAGGCGCTCGTCGAAGGCGGCGGAGGCGCCGCGAAGGGCCTCCAGGCTGAGGGCGACGCCGGCCTGGGCGGCAGTGATCAGGCGGCGGGCATCCACCACGGCCAAGGCGCCGAGGGCGGCGCAAAAGGTGGCGCCGTTGTTGAGCGCGAGCGACTCCTTGGGGCCGAGTACCAGCCGCGGGAGGCCGGCCCGGCGCATGCCCTCCCGGCCAGATACGACCTGGCCCTGATACCAGACCTGGCCGGATTCGGCGTCGTCATCGGCGCCGGCCGGGTCGGTGGAGAGCACCAATGCAAGGTGGGAGAGCGGGGCGAGGTCGCCGGAGGAGCCGAGTGAGCCTTGCGACGGTATGAGGGGCGTGACTCCGGCGGCGAGCATGGTCAACAAGGTTTCGACCAGCTCCGGCCGAACGCCGGAGTGGCCGAGGGCCAGGGTGTTGGCGCGGACGAGCATGGCAGCGCGCACGACCTCGGCGGGGAATGGCGGGCCAACGCCCACGGCATGACTCAGGATGAGGTTGCGCTGGAGCCGGACCGTGTCGGCGGGCGAGATGTGCTGGTCGGCGAAGATGCCAAAGCCGGTATTTAAGCCATAGACGGGCCGGCCCTGCTGGATCAGCGCCTCAACCCAGGCATGGCTTTGCAGCATGCGGGCGCGAGCAGCCGCTTCCAAAGTCACCGGACCGAGGCCGCCGCGGGCGACCTGGACAACCTGGTCTAGGGTGAGCGAATGGCCGTTGATCTCGAGAGGCGCGCTCATGGCCCGAGTGTACCCTGTGATGCGTGAAAGGTGAAACCGTTCAGGCGCGGCGACAGGCGGACAGTTGACCGGGCTGTCAATTGACATACACTCTACAGGTAAGAGGAGAGCGCTAATGGCTGGTCTTCTGACACCCGCCGACGAACGTGGGCTGCACGGCCTGAGCCTGGACATGCTGGTCCGGAAGGCATTCTTCGCGATGCCGGCTGAGGTGGTGGCAGAGCTGGAAAAGACCGTCACCGCGGAGGCGTTCCGCCGAAATCTGATCTACGTGCGGGACGGGCAGGTGGAGGCTATCCGGCTGCTGCTGCGGCCAACCGGGGTGATGCCCGACCAACTGGCCTATCTCCACTTTGTATCGCTGACCATCATCAACGCGCTCAAGCGGCTGCCCGACCTGTACATTCAGGACTTCGCAGTGCGCCAGGCCGTGCCACTGACGCCGCCAGAGGAACAGTGGCTGTGGGACTGCTGGGGACCCGACCAGCGCGAGAACAACCCGGTGTTTGGCCGGCTGGACGCCGTGATCGACTTTACCAGCCCGATGTGGAAGGACTCGCTCCACTATATGGAGCCGAACCTGTCCGGCGTGGGGGGGATACACCTGATTCCAATCTGTGAGCAGATGCTGTCCGACGTGGTGATGCCGGTGGTGCAGGGCTACGAGCCGAGCCTGGACCTGGCGCCGGGGCTAGACCTGCGCGAGTTGTTCATCCAGGAGGTTATGGATCACCTGGACGGCATCGGGAGCGCGGGGCGCACGGTGTGCTTCATCGAGCCGAAGTACTCGGGCGATGGGCCGGCTGAACAAGCAGCGCTGGCCGAGTACTACCAGGCGCGGCACGGGCTGACGGTGCTGCACGCCGACCCAGCCGAGCTCCACCTCAGGGACGGCGAGGTGTGCTACGAGGGCCAGCCGGTGGATATGGGGTACCGAGACTATGAACTGCGCGACCTGATCTACATTGAGAAAGAGGAGGGCGCGGACGTGCGCCCGCTGCGCCAATTGTTCAAGCGTAACCGGATGATGTCGTCGCTGGCGGGCGACTTTGACCACAAGAGCTGTTGGGAAGTGTTGACTGATCCGCAATTGACGCAGAAGCATTTCACGCCGGACGAGCGGCAGGTGTTCCGACGGCACATCCTATGGACGCGGCTGGTGGCCGACCGGCGGACCACGCTGCCGAACGGCGAGACGGGCGGGCTGCTGGACTATGCGCGGCATGAGCAGGATCTGCTGGTCCTCAAGCCCAACCGATCGTATGGCGGCGACCGGGTGCTGGTGGGGCCGTCGCTGACGCATGGCGAGTGGGAGGCGGCCCTGCAGCAGGCGGTGGTGGACGGGGCGACAGAGGACGAGCAGTGGGTGGTGCAGCGCCTGGCGCGTATCCCGGTGAGCGAGTTCCCGGTGGTGGGCGCGGACGGGCGGGTGAGCCTGGAGCCGTTCTACACCGTGATGGGGCTGGCGCCGACGAAGTATGGGGTGTCCATCCTGGGACGGGCTTCGCAGAAGCAGGTGGTGAACGTGGCCCAGCGGGGGGGCATGTGCAGCGTGCTGGTGGGCAAGCCGGCAGCGCGGCTGCGCGGCCCGGGCGCGCCTGTGGTGGCCGGACCGGCGGTGTGATGCAGCGGTGAGAGCAGACGGGTAACGGAAGTGGTGATGGGAGCGAGACAGGCCAAGCTGGGGCGGAGGGGGGCGTGGGCGGGGCTGGTAGGTGAACGAGTGGCGCGCGAGCTGGTGGAGAAGGCGTTGTACCTCTCCACGGCTGGCGAGACCGAGGCCGTGCTGATGACCAGCAGCGAAGCGTTGACCCGCTTTGCGTACAACACCATTCACCAAAATGTGGCGGAGGCGGACGCAGAGCTGGAAATCCGCGCTGCGACGGGCCGGCGGGTAGGCGTGGCCTCGACGAACGACCTGAGCCCGGCCGGCGTGGAGCGCGTGGTGGCGCGGGCATGCGAGCAGATTCGGCACCTGCCTGAGAACCCGAACTGGCCCGGACTGCCGACATTGGCGGACGTGGACGGAGCGGCACAGGCACCGGTGCTGGCGTTCGACGAGGCCGTGGCCGGGGCTTCGCCGGAATTGCGCGCTACGATGATCCGCGAGATTTGCGGGGCGGCGAAGGGGGAGGGGCTATTGGCCTCGGGCGCGTTTGAGACCAGCTACGGCGAAACCACCGTGGCGAATACACACGGCCTATTTGCGTTTGCGCCAGCCACGGAGGTCGACCTGACCTTTGTCATCGAGCACCCGGAGAAGCGGGCCTCCGCTTATGCGCATGCCGCGGGCTGGCAGCTTGGGCAGGTTGACGCGGCCCGGCTGACGGGAGAGGCTGTGCGGCAGGCGCGGGCCGGGGGCGGGCCGCGCCCGGCGCCGGCTGGGGAGTGGCCGGTGGTGTTCGAGCCGTATGCGGTGGCGCCGCTGCTGGAGGCGCTGGCGGAGGCCGGCATGGGCGCGCTGGCGGTGCAGGAGGCGCGGAGCTGGATGAATGGCCGACTGGGGGAGCGCTGCCTGTCGCCCGCGCTGACCATCCTGGACGATGCTCTGGACGTGCGCGGGCGGCCTCAAGCGTTTGACTGCGAGGGGGTGCCCAAGCAGCGCGTGCCAATCGTGGTGCAGGGGACCCCGATCTCGCCGGTGTATGATCGGTATACGGCCGCGCGGCAGGCGGACCAACGCTCCACCGGCCACGCGCAGCCGTATGATACCGATGACTGGGATGGACCGCTGCCGGAGAATCTATCACTGGCGCCGGGCGACAAGACGGTGGCGGAGCTGATTGCGGGCGTGAGCCGCGGCCTGTATGTGCCGCGGGTGTGGTACGTCAACGTGGTCTCGCCGCACGACTGCGCCGTGACGGGCACGACGCGGGACGGGTTGTGGTGGATTGAGAATGGCGCGCTGGCGTATCCGGTGGAAAATCTGCGCTTCGACCAATCGCTGGTGGAGGCGCTGACGGGCGTGCGCGGGCTGGGTCGGGAGCGACGCACGGTGGCGGGTTTCTTTGGCGGGGCGCACCGGGCGCCGGCACTGGCGCTGGATGCATTCCGGTTCATTGAGGTTTGACCCGGCGCGGCCGAAGGGTTGTGGAGGATGGGACACATGATGGCGCAACCGCTGGACATCGATGTAGAGCGCATGAAGGCGTTCCTGATCGAACTGCTGAATACACCCAGCCCAACTGGATTCACGGACGCGGCGATGAGGGTGGTGGAAGACGCATTGGCGGGCCTGCCGCTGGAACTGCACCGCACCGAGAAAGGGGCGCTGGCGGCGACGTGGGCGGGCCGGTCGAACAGCGCGCCGCGGGCGCTGACGGCGCACGTGGATACGCTGGGCGCGATGGTGAAGGAGATCAAGGACAGCGGCCGGCTGAAGCTGACGCGCATTGGCGGGTACGCGTGGAACACGATCGAGGGCGAAGGGTGCACGGTGTTTACGGCGGGCGGGCGGGCCGTGCGCGGCTCAATTCTGGTGACGAAGGCTTCGAGCCATGTGCACGGGGCCGAGACGGGCGACGTCAAGCGTGACGAGACGACGATCGAGGTGCGGCTGGACGAGCGGGTCTCGGCAGCCGAAGAGACGCGGGCCTTGGGGATAGAGGTGGGCGACTTCGTGGCGCTGGACCCGCGCGTGGAGGCTGGCCCGGCAGGCTTTATTCGTTCGCGGCACCTGGACGATAAGGCCTGCGTGGCGGCCGTGCTGGGGGCAGCGTGGGCGATGCAGGCGGCCGGGGTGCAGCCGGCGCAGCGGACGACGCTGCACTTCAGCAACTATGAGGAGGTGGGGCATGGTGCGGCGGCGGGCATCCCGGCCGATGTGGTGGAACTGGTGACGGTGGACATGGCCGCCATCGGGCCGGGGCAGACGTCGGACGAGTTCAACGTCACGATCTGCGCCAAAGACTCGGGTGGGCCGTATGACCTGGCGCTGCGGCGGCGGCTGATTGATGTGGCGGACAAGGCTGGTCTGCGCTACAAGATTGACATCTACCCGTACTATGGATCAGACGGCGAGGCATTCTGGCGGGCAGGCGGGGATGTGCGGGTGGCACTGGTGGGGCCGGGCGTGGACGCCTCACACAATTACGAGCGGACGCACGTGGAGGCGTTGGTGCGGACGGCGCAACTGCTGGCGGAATATCTGAGGAACGACGAATGACCATGCGAATTGAGGCGGTTGAGGCGGATGTGTGGGTGATCGCGCCGCGGGGGCGGCTGGACCTGCCCGCGGCACGCGCCTTGGAGGACGGGCTGCGAGACCTGGCGGATGCGGGGAAGGCCCAGGTGGTGGTCGATCTGAAAGAAGTGCCGTATGTGGCCTCGGCCGGGTTGAAGGCGCTGCTGACCGGGCTGCGGCGGGCGCGGCTGCTGAACGGCGATGTGCGGCTTGCGACGCTGGATCCCAGGGTGGTGGAAGTGTTCGAGATGGCGGGCTTCGACCAGTTATTTGCCATCTATCCGGGCATCAAAGAGGCCATCGAGAGCTATAACCGTGCGCCAAAGTAAAGCGTGCGGCATCTGCACAAACGCGGTGGTCGGTGGCTTCGATTGACGAGGCCAGCGGCGCTTTGTAGGCCAGGCGCGGCTCCCAGTGGGACCCGGCGCTGGCTGAGGCGTTCGGTCAATTTCTCGAAATTCCGCCCTCGGCCGCGCCCCAGACGGCCAAGAACAAGGCGGCCGCCCCGGCCGCCCAAGCGCAGGTACCGGCGCTAACTCACCAGTAAACAAGCGGTCTAGGCATGATGGGGTAGAATCGGGGGTTGTGACCTCCGATCTCATCGCGCTATATTTGGTCATCCTGATCGCCGCCCTGGCTGTGGCTGGCGCAGTGCTGCTGCGGCGCTGGCAATCGCGCCGGGCGTTGCTGCGCCGGCTGGATGAACTGTCGCGCCTGGCCGAGGTCGGCCGGTCACTGTCCACCTCGCAGCTTGACCTCAACGAACTAGCGGAACGTGTATATGTGCAGGCGCGAGAAGTCGTCGCAACGAGCACGTTTCAATTGGGGCTATTTGAAGAGGACAGATATCGGTTGCTGATCTGGATAGTGGAGGGCGAACGCCGCCTGCCGACTGTGTTCAAGCTGGCTGCGGGCAGCCTGGTGTGCTGGCTGCGGGATCAGCGCCAGGCCCTGCTCGTCAAGGATTTTGAGCGCGAGGCGGAGGCGCTGCCTGCGAAGCCGAGTTACGAATCACCGGACCCGCCGCGATCGGCCGTGTTTGTGCCCCTGGTGGTAGGCGAGCAAGCGTTGGGCGTACTGGCGATGCAGAGCCGGCGGCCCAGCGCCTTCTCCGAGGAGGACCTGCGGCTGCTGACGATTGTGGCCCAACAGGCCGCGGCAGCATTGCAGAATGCGGCGTTGTATGAGCAGGCGCAACGGCGGGCCATGCAGCTTGAGCTGCTGGCCGGCGCCGCCCAGCGGGTGAACGTGCTCCAGCCGCTGCCGGCACTCTATCGGCAGATTGTGGACCTGGTGGTGGAGAAGTTCAGTGACTTGTCGGTTGGCTACTATGAGGCAGTGGGCGGCGCGCTCTGGCTGCGAGCCTGGGCGGCGGCCGACGGCCGGGAAAGACAGGGGGAAGCCGCACGCCCAGATGTGATTCCGCTAGGCGAGGGCGTGGTGGGCGAGGCGGCGCAGCGGCGGGCGCTGGTCATGCAGCCTGAGCCGCCGCCGATGGCGCCGCCGCAGGACGTGACCATGACGAGCACCGGGTCAGCGCAGTTGGCGGCGCCGGTGGAAATCGACGGGCGCGTCCTGGGGGTGCTGCACGTGTGCCGGGAGGCGGCGCAGCCTTTCGCCGAGGGCATGCCGGCGCTGTTCGAGTCGCTGGCGGCGCAGATGTCTATTGCGGTGCTGCAAGCGCAGGTGTATGCCGCGGAACAGCGGCGGGCCGAGCAGTTGTCGGCGCTGGCCCAGGTATCGCGCGCCGTTGCCTCCACCTTGGAGCTGGATGACCTGCTGGACGAAGTGCTGGATGTGGTCGAGGAGCGGTTCGGGTACCCGTCGGCCCGCATCTTTCTCCTGCATGAGGACCAGCTGACCTATCAGGCCGGGTACGGCGCGGGTGCTGTTCGCCACGCCATTGGCGGGATCACCTATCCGCTCGACGGTCCGGGCCTCATCGCCCGGGCCGGCCGCACGCAGGAGCCAGTGCTGGTGGCCGATGTCACCAGCGAGGCGCACTACCTGAGCGGGCCGGGGCTGGACAGCACGCGGTCGGAGATGGCGGCCCCGATGGTGATGGGATCACGGCTGATGGGCGTGCTGGATGTGCAGTCTGACCAGCCGGCTGCGTTCGCGCCCGAGGACGCCCGCACCCTGCAAACCCTGGCCGACACCCTGGCGGTGGCGGTGCGCAATTCGCGGCTATTTGAATATGAACGCCGTCGACGTCATCTGGCGGAGATCATGCGCGAGGTGTCAGTCGCGCTGACCTCGACCTTGCAGCTCGACAGCGTGCTGGAGTTGATCCTCAACGGCCTGGCGCTGGTGGTGAACTACGACGCGGCCTCGATCCTGCTGACGAACGAGGCGGGCGAAATGGTGCTGCGCGCCACGCGCGGGAACCCGGGCGCGGAGGAGGCGGTGGGCCAGGCGTTCCAGGTGCGCCAATACGCGGCGGGCGAGGCCATTCCGTCGCTGCTGCCGTTTGGCGAGGTGGATGAGCAGCACCAGTATCATGACCTGCTGTCGCTGCCGGAGCCGCACGCGTGCCTGGCGGCGCCCCTGGCTCCGGGCGGCGAGCACTTGGGCTACCTGGTGGTGGACAGCGCTGGGCAGGAGCGCTTTCCGCAGGGCGAGGTCGAACTGATCATCACGTTTGCGTCGCAGGCGGCCGTGGCGATTGAGAATGCGCGGCTGTACACGGCACAGCGGGAGCAAGCGTGGATCAGCACGGCATTGCTCCAGGTGGCCGAGGCCACGGCGCGCGCGGCCGAGTTGGACGAGGTGCTGGCGACCGTGGCGCGCCTGACGCCGATGCTGGTGGGCGTGGACCGCTGCGCGATCCTGCTCTCGGCGGACGACCTGTGGCGGCTGGCGGCCTATTCGGCGGGGGGTGATGGGGCCAATGATACGTTGACATTGGCTGGCCTAGGGGAACGGTTTCCCAATGGCCTGCCCGTGGCCGAATGGGAGCCGTTCCGAAGTCTGCTGGCACAGCGCGAGCCAGTGGTGCTGGATCCAGAGGCGGCGCTGCCGGAAGGCCTGCAGGAATTGTTTGCCGGCGTGGTGATCCTGCTGCCGCTGCTGGCGAAGGGCGACCCGGTGGGGGTGTTGGTGGTGGGGCAGGCGCCGGGCGAGACACCCTTCACGGAGCATCGGGTTCGACTGCTGGGAGGCATCGCCAACCAGGCCGCACTGGCGATTGAGAGCGCGTTGTTGACCAGCTCGCAGCAGGAGGAAGCCTGGGTGAGCACCGCGCTGCTGCAAGTGGCCGAGTCGGTGGCTGGCCAACCGCTAGAGACCGGGCTGGAGACGGCGGTGCGGCTGGCGCCAATCCTGGTGGGCATCGACAAGCTGGCGATTTACCAATTTGAGCCCCTTGCACAGGCCTTCCGGCTGCGGCAGGCGGCCGGGCTGGAGCCACCGGACCCGGCCAATGGCACGGCCCACAACATCACCCTGAGCGACCTGGCACTGGCGTCTGACGACCCCCTGTTCGAAACCGCAGTGCCGTGGCGGCTGGTGCTGCCGGAAGATTTGGCCGCCTGGTTTGGCGCGCCAGTGTGCTTTGTGTGGCCGCTGAGGGCGCGCGGCGATGTGCTGGGTGCGCTGGTGGTGGAGGCGACGCCGCTGCTGGGCCGGCGGTTAACGATCCTGAACGGGATTGCGCACCAACTGGCGATGGCGATGGAGAACGCCCGGCTGGCGCGAGAAGTGGCGCTGCAAGAGCGACTGGAGCGCGAACTGGAAGTGGGCCGCGACATCCAGGCCAGCTTTTTGCCGCAGGAGTATCCGCAGGTCGAGGGGTGGGAGGTGGCTGCCTATTGGCGTGCGGCCCGGCAGGTGGGCGGCGACTTCTACGACTTCATTCCCCTCCAGCCAGCTGAGGCTGGGCCGCGCTGGGGTATTGTGATCGCGGATGTGGCCGATAAGGGGGTGCCAGCGGCGCTGTTCATGGCGCTGTCGCGCACGCTGCTGCGGACGGTGGCGATCAGCCGAATTCGGCCGGGCGACACGCTGGCGCGAGTGAACGAGCTGATCATGTCCGACGCGCGGTCGGATCAGTTTGTGACCGTGTTCTATGGGGTGTGGGAGCCGGCCACGGCGACATTCCGGTATGCGATTGGGGGGCACAACCCGCCGGTGTGGGCATCGGCCGATGGCGCGGTGCGCAGCCTGCCCGGGCGCGGCATTGCGCTGGGGGTGGTAGAACACGCCGAGTATCAGGAAGAAGAGGTGCGGCTGGCGCCGGGCGACAGCCTGGTGTTGTATACCGACGGACTGACGGAAACCGTAAACGGTCAGGTCGAGGAGTTTGGTTTGCAGCGCGTAAGGGAGGTGGTGCTGACCACGCGGCACCTGCCGGCGCCGGCCATTCTCGAGACGCTGGCTGCTGAGGTAGCCGAACACGCGGATGGGATGGAACCGTTTGACGACCTGACCATCGTAGTTCTCAAGCGGCATGGTAATTCGTCGTTTTTGACTGGCGGAAAGGAAGGCGCATGATACGCAAACTGGGTTGGATGATGGCGGCAACATCGGCGGGACTGCTGGCGGCGGGGGCCATGCTGGCCGGCGGCATGAATTGGGCCGAGGCGGGCGGGTTGGCGTTTCCATTGGATGAAGTGGGCTTCGAGCCGGTGGTGTCCGGGCTGGACGAGCCGGTGGACATAGCCTTCACGGGCATCACGACTGATACGCGCATGTTCGTGGTCGAGCGGGACGGGCGCATCAAGATCGTGCAGGCGGGCACGGTGCTGACGACCTCGTTCCTGAATATTACCAGCCAGGTGGATAACTCGTACTCTGAAGAGGGACTGCTGGGCCTGGCCTTTGCCCCGGATTACGCGACGTCGGGACACTTCTATGTGTACTACGTCATCGAGAGCGGACCCGACGCAGGCGACCTGCAAGTGTCGCGCTTTACGGTCAGTGAAGACCCTAATGTCGCCGATACGACCGAGACCGAGATCCTCACCATCCCTCACCCGGTCTGCGAAAACCATAACGGAGGCGACTTGAACTTCGGGCCGGATGGCTACCTGTACATCGGGCCGGGGGACGGCGGCGGCTCGAACGACAACTGTGACAACCAGCCGGCGCTGGACAACGACGCGCAGCGGCTGGACTCACTGCTGGGCAAAATTCTGCGGATCGACGTCACGGGCGTTGCGACCTACACGGTGCCGGCCTCGAACCCCTTCACGCAGACGGTGGATGCCCTGCCCGAAATCTGGGCCTGGGGCCTGCGCAACCCGTGGCGGTTTAGCTTTGACCGGCTGACGGGCGAGATGTACATCGCCGACGTGGGCCAGGGCGAATACGAGGAAGTGAGCCTGCAGCCGGCGGACAGTCCGGGAGGCGAAAACTATGGCTGGCGCTGCTACGAGGGGCTGCATCCGCACGTGGCATGCGGGCAACCGGGGCCGTTCGTGGCGCCCATCTTGGAGTACTCGCACTCGCCTAACGACGACCGCGCGATCACGGGAGGGTTCGTGTACCGGGGTGATGACTACGCGCCTTTGAATGGTTACTACTTCTTTGCCGATTACGTAAGCGGGCGGTTCTGGGCGTGGGGCGGCTGCGGGCCGACGATGACGACGCTGGGCACACTGCTCGGCAACGCCAACCCCAGTACCTTTGGGCAGGACACGCAGGGCATGATCTACGTGGCGGACCTGGGCGGCGGAATCTTCCGGTTGGCGGGACCCGAGTCGCCGCCGGCCCCGGTCCTTCAGACGCCGATCTTTTTGCCGCTGGTGACGAACGGGACGTGCTGAGCTAGGGCCGGCTGAGCAGTGGCAGCAAGCTGCGCCAGGGGGAGACGACGACGCGGCTGATGGCGCTGCTCGCCACCGGATTGGTGGCCGTTAGCGTGACCGTGTGGGGGCCGGGCAGCGCATAGGCGTGGGTGGGCGCGGCCAAGGTGCTGGTGAGGCCATCGCCAAAGTCCCAGAGGTAGGTGAGGGGCGGGGTGCCGGTGGTGGTGCTGGTGAACTGGAGCAGGCCGGCGGCCAGGCTGGATGTGAAGCCAGCTTGCGGCGCAAGCCCCACCCACACGGTTCGAGTGAGGGTCGCGGTGCTAAGGCTGTCGCTGATGGTGAGCGAGACAACGAAAGGACCAACGGACGCGTATTGATACGTTGGTGTGGGCACCGAGGCCACGCCGAGTCCGTCTCCAAAGTCCCAGGCATAAGTCGCCGTCCCAACGGCCTCAGCTGTGCTGGTGAAGAAGATAGTCTCATTGAGGCCGGCGGGGGCGCTGTGCTCGAAGTAGGCTGAGAAGGACGGCACGAAAAGGGGGCCACCTGGACATGGATAGGTTTCAGGGTCCGGCAGACCGCTGACGGTCCAGCAGTAGTAGTCGGCGGGCGGTCCGAGGTCCGCGGTGGTTTCGAACTGCGGCACGTACCACAAGACAATATTCTCCGACGCGATGGCCTCGGTGTTTAGGTATTCGTCAGGGCCTTGCTGGTGGTCGTCCTGGCAGCAGGTCCCCAGCGCGCCGAGGTTGGTATCGCCCTCGCCCGCGTTGAACTTGACGGCGTAGGCGTAGGCATAGTCGCCGCGCCCGCCGTCGCTGAACTGGCCCTGCCCAGGCTCCACATAGTAGGCTCGGCCGTTGGCGTCGCTGACGCGCCACTTGTAGCCCTCGGGCGTGTAGGGCGCGACCTGAGACCACCAGCCCTCGACCGTCTGGGTCACCCACTCGCTGCCATTCCAAGTGGCGAAGTTATCGTCGTCGTCGCCGGCCACCGCGAGGTCAATCCGCATCAGGGCACGATAGGTGCTGGTGTCGTCGCAGCCCTTACCGAAGGCCGCGCCGACAATGCGAAAGGCGCCGCTAGTGAAGAACTGGTAGTGCTGGTCGTAGCGATAGTTGCACAGGGCGCCCCAGTTGCTCATGCGAAAGTCCTGCACCAGCTCGAAGCCCACCACTTCGCCATCTTCGATCAAATCGTTGACTTCGGTAAGGCCGAAGGGGAAGATGGTGTAGCCGCCGCCGCCCTGCGCGCAGCCGATTGAGTCGACAAAGCCGCTGGAGCCGTAGTCGGCGTGCCACTCGGCCAGCTTGGCGCTGGTGAGGACCGGCATGCCGCCAAAGGCGACGGCGTACACGCGCAGGCCATCGTTCGCGGTGGTTTCGTAGCTAAGCGCCCAGCCATCCCGGTTTACAACACCAGGGGCGGGGCAATCGCCCGCGCTCAGATCCGCCGACACGTCCGGCGGCGGCCCTTCGGGCACGGCGGCGCGCTGGACGCCCACCAGCGCCTCGGCGGTCACGTCCACAAATGCCCAGACCAGGCTGCCATCCTGGTAAACATTCATCGCCAGACAATAGTGACGGGTGGCGCAGGGGGTGCCCACCATGCCGCCGTCCATTGGATAGAGGTCCTCACGCGCGGGGCGGTAGCCGAGCTCGGCGATGAGCTCGGGGCTGTTGCGGGCAATCTCGGCGGCCAGGTTGGTGATACGCTGATTGGCGCCGGGCTGGATGCCGGGCTGGTAGAACACATCGCGCACTTCGGCGGCGTCAAGGTCCACCAGGGCCAGCACGGTGGCGTTATCGTCGAAGAGGTAGATTTCGACCTGGCGGCAGTCGTGGAGGGCGCAGGCCTCGTGACCGGCGGGGAAGTGCAAGCCGACGCCGCGCACGCCGAAGACCTCGGCGCGGCGGCCGGTGGTGCGGATCTGCACGCGCGGGTCGGCCAGGGCGAGGTCCTGGGCGGCCTGCTGCTCGGGCGTCAGGCCATCGGCGAGGGGTGCAGCGGGCATCTTGCCACGTGCAACGGGCGCGGGCTGGGCGAAGAGCCAGAGCGTCACGGGCAGGAGGGCGGCCAGCGCGGCGACGAGCCAGCGGCGGAGCGCGCGCGAGGGGATCACACTTACTCTACCTTCGCAAGCCGGCCGATGAGGTCGTAGAAGATGAAGAAGTTGGGTATCTGCGGCACGGAGGCACTGGCCCAGTTGAGCCAGGCTTTGTCCTTGCGGACGGAGATCTGCCCCTTCTCGATCTTGATGGCCTTGATCTCGTCCCAGCGCAGTTCCTTTTTGCCGGAATACAGCTTTTCACGGTCCAGGGCCAGCGGGCCGAAACTGAGGCGCTGGCCGTTCTGAAGACCCTGCCAGAAACGCGGATAGAGGGCGTTGGTGACGCCACTCTGGATCGCCTGGCCCAACTGCTCCACCTGCTTGCCGAGCCGGTCATCGAAGACGAGCTTCTCGCCGGTGCTGGTCTGCACGGTGTAGACGTGCGTGGTGCCGGTGTAGATGCCATTGGTATAGTGCCGCGTCACGGCCTGCCAGACGGCGGCCACGTCGTGCCAGGCGGCTTGCTGCAGGCCGCGGCGCGTATTGAGCGCCACGCCGTTTTCGTAGAGCGCCGCGGCCAGCTTCCAATTGCGCCAAGCGCTAAGCAAGATGGCAATGCCAATGAAGAAGGCCAGCGCCGCAAAGACAAGTGGCAGGATTATGACCTCCCCGACGCCGACGAGGCCGCGGTTGTTGTAGGCGTCGTAGGCCAGCCAGGCGCTCAGCAGGAGCAGGGCGGGGCCGAGAAACAGACAGATCAGACCGATGATAAGGGAAAGATACCTTTGGCGCCCAGCGGACTTGTACTCGCCCTTGAATGCGCCCAGGCCAATGACAGAATGGAATGGGGTGTCGGTCTGCATGCGCGGGATTTTACACCAGGGTGAAGTGGGGAGTTGCTACGGCAGTCACGGCGCAGACGAGGCCAGGCGCAGTGCGCGCCGCAAACGCTTGGGCAGGACATCGGCCAGCAGGGCGCGCTCTTCGGCTGAGAACGCGCGCAGGACGACGACACCGGCGCAATAGACCACCGCGCCCGCCCCCAAGGCCAACAGTGGATTGAGGAACCATAGACCGTGGGTGACGGCCCCCATGGCGGCTAGGCTGACCCATAGCGGCCCCAGGATGCGGACCCAAGGGAGACCGCCTAGGCTGCGGCGCAGGGAGACGTAGAATAGCAGCCCTTCGAAGAATTCGGAGGCAATGGTGAGGGCGGCGGCCGCGGCGAAGCCGAAGCTCGGCACCAGCAGAAGGTTGAGCACGACGTTGAAGGTCAGGGCGAGGGCGAAAGCGCGAGTGAGGGCGCGCTGCCGGCCGAGGGCGATCAGGACATAGTTGGTGAGGCTGTTGATCCAGCCGAAGGGAATGGACCAGACTAACACGGCCAGCGCGATGGCGCCCTGCGGCAGGTATTCAGCGCCGCCGAGCAGGCCAACCAACGTCGGGGCCAGGGCGGCGGTGACCACGGCCAGGGGCAGGGCGAGGCTGACTAGGAGCTTGACGCCCAAGGTGTAACTGCGGCGCAGGGCGGCGGGGTCGCCGGCGGCCTGACGCGACATGACTGGAAAGAGCGCGAGGGTGAACAGCGAGGGCACGACGTTGAAGGCTTCCACATATTTGTAGCCCGTGCTGTACCAGCCGACCTCGCGCGGTCCCCGGATCGACTCCAGGATCGGCACATCCACCTTGAAGAACAGGGTGGCGAGGAGATTGTTGAGCATCAGCGGGAAGCTCTCGCTGAGGGCGTGGCGCTGGAAGGCCACGTCCGGCCGGGCGCGTTGGCGCACTTCGGCGAACATGCGCCAGGCCAGCGCGCCGAGCAGGCCCAGGGTAACGAGGTTGACGAAGATGCTGGCACCGGCCAGGCCCACGAAGCCAAAGCCCAGGACGAGGGCGATGGCGCCGACGGTGACCTTGACCAGGGTGGCAACGGTGGCGATGGCGGCGGGATACTCGGCCTTCTCGAAGGCCCGGAAGAGGCCGGCTAACCCGGCTGCCACGGTTGCCGGTAGTTGGGCGATGACCAGCAAGGCAATGGCCCAAATCGTGTCGGCCGACAGGCGGTCCGGGTGGAAGGCGCCCAAACCGAATGGCAGGTCGAAGGACGGGAGGGTCTGCCGCAGGACGAGGACGAGCGCAAGGCCGATAACGGCCACGACGCCGAGGCCCATCCGCAGCAGGGTGGTGTTGAGCAGGTAGCGGCTAGCGTGGGCGCGGTCGCGGGCTACATCGCGCATTAAGAGGGTGTCCAGGCCGTAGTTGCTGACGATCTCGAACCACCCAAAGACCACGATGGCGAAGTAATATTTTCCGGCGTCGCCTGGCCCGAGGACGCGCAGGTAGAAGGCGGCAAATGCCAGGTCAATGACGCGGTTGCCGAGGTTGAGGACAATGGGGGCGAGTGAGTTCTTGGCGACACGCCGGGCGGTGGAGTCCACCGCGCTCTCCCGGTAAAAGTAGCGCCAGGCATAGATGCCCAGCAGGAAGAGGAGCGACACCCCGGCCGTAAACGAAATGATGCCGCCAAACTTGACCGAGTCCGGGCTGTAGTTGAAGCGCACGGTCCAACTGCCGGCAGGAAGCTGCACGCCGCGAAAGTTGCCGTTGACGAGCGCAATCGTCAGGGGTTGCTCCTGGGACTCGTCCGCTCCGGTTGGGCGACCGTAGGCGCGCCAGCCGGGGAAGTAGGAGTCGGCCAGGATGAGCCAGGCCGGCTCCGCGACGGTGGCGGTTACGATGACTTCGTCGGGCGAGTAGCTGATGTCCTCGACCGGGTCGGGCCAGCGCGGGGCGGGCACGGAGGGGGGTAACTCCGCGCCGGGAGACTCCAGGATCACATACTGGCGCGGGTCGAGGGTCTGCACGGCGGCGGCGAAATCGGGCACGGTGACGGCCTGGGAGAGGGGCAGGGTGAAGGCGCGGGGCAGGGCGCTGTCGTTGCGGTAAATGCGCACCTCGCCCTCGTAGACCAGGGCAAAGCGTGGGTTGTCAATAGTTTCCTGGGTGAGAACGTATTTGACGTTGAGCAGGTCCAGCAGGGGCGAGTCGAGGGCGGACGGCTCGCTGAGGGGGGCGATGCGGTTGAACTCCAGCTCGTACTGGGGCTCAATCAACTCCATATAGCGCCGGTACTGCTGGGTGAAGATGGAGTCGTAGCCGCGGATGTCGTGCAGGTTCCAATACCAGCCGGCGTTGGCGTTGAAGGGCTTGCAGGGCTGGGGCGGCGTCACGGACTGATCGCAGTCCGCCGTGTCGTAGGTCGTGAACCGCCAAAGGCTGGTGTCCTGCCGAAGGGAGCGGACGGAGGGCGGGGTGTACGAGAGGATGGCTGGGTCAGCGGCGGGGTTGAAGTCCCAGCCAGCGCCTAAGAGATCGACGGCGACGAGGCCGACGGCGAGGAAGGGCCAGATGGGGCGGCCGCGCCAGGTCAGGCGGTGGGCGGCGGCCAGGAGGACAAGGCCGGAGGCGGCGAGCAGGAGGGCGGCCTGCGCCAGCCAACGGGCCTCGTAGGCGAAGAACATGCGGCCGCCCGAAAAGGCGAACTCGGCCAAGGCCAAATCGCGCACGAGCTGGTCCAAGATTGGCTCCAGACCGAGTTGATCGAAGCCGAGCCAAGCGACCAATAGTGCCAGCAGGCCAAGCAGGCCAACAACCAGGGCACTGATACCAAGGACCTTCGCGGGGGACCGGCGGGGCGCATCGGCCGAGGCGAGAAGGGTGTGGAGACCGTAGGCGCTGAGGAAGGCCACGCACATGCCCAGCGGCCATACCCAGCGGAAGGGCGAATGTAGTTGATCTACGCCAGGGAGCCAGAAGATGAGGGCATAGAGGCGGGTGGGGAAGATGAAGGCCAGCGCGGCGAGGGCCAGCACGACGAAGAAGAGCAATGTGGAGGGCGCGGGTAGGGCGGGAGGTTCTGGAATGGTGGCGGGTACGGTGGCGGGCCGGCGCGCGGCGCGGAGGTAATGGGCGGAAAGCTGATAGACAGCCAACAGGGCAAGCAGGAGAGGCAGGATGCCGACGTATGCGCCGCCCTCGACGTAGTTCTTTCGGCCCCAGTCTATCGTGTTGATAACGTGACCGCTTAAGTTGGTGAGCGCGGTTGTCCACTGACCGGTGAAGAGGTCAAAGTAGCCGTGGTGGGTGGGGCTGCCGAAGAAGTTGGGAACCAGGAAGGCGATGGCGCGCCGCCAAGGGTAGGACCAGTCCATGATCTGGTCAAAAGTGGCGGAGCCGCTGCGGAAGTTGAGGCTGACAAGCTCATACAGCGGTATAAGCTGCACGGCACTAAGCGCTAAGCCGAAGCCCGCCAGGCCGAGCAGGGCCGTTGCCCGGCCGAGGAAACGGCGGGCGTTTCCCCAGGCGCTGGTAATCAGGCGCCACAGGCTGAACGCGCCCGCGACGAGCAGGGTGTAGTAGGTGATCTCGACGTGGCCGGCCAGCACCTGGCAGCCCAGCGCGCCCGCGCCGAGGATCAGCCAGGGGATGGTGGCGGGGCGGCGGCCCAGCGCTGGCTGCTGGCGGATGATCAACTCGATGGCGGTGAGGATGAGGGGCAGCCAGGCTGCGCCGGCCACGATCATCGGGAAGACAACGCTGACCACCATGAAGAGGCACAACTCGTACACGACGGCGCCCAGCGCGGCGGCCGGGCGGCGCAGGCCGAGGACGCGCAGGAAGAGATAGGCGAGCGCCCCGGCCAGGAAGAACTGCGAGACGGTAAACAGCCCGTAGGCGCGCGGGAGGGGCACAAGGTAGAAGACGACGGAGAACGGGTACAGCGCGGAGTGCTGCCCGGCCGCGAGGAAGGGCACGCCAGCGAACTGGTAGGGGTTCCACAGGGGCAGCTCGCCGGCCTGGAGCGAATCGACGATGAACTTTTTCCAGGGATAGTTTTCGAGGACGAGGTCGCTGAGGAGTGAGTTGTGGGGCAGGGTGGGGGCGTCGAACTGCTCGCGGGCGCTGCGCCAGGGCTCGATGGCCAGCAAGTTGTCGGCGGGCAATAAGGTGCGGCTGCCAAACACCACCGGCCCGAACAGGATCAGGGGGAGGATGAGCAGGCCAAGGGCAACGAGCAGGTCCGGAGCAAACCGGCGCAGGGCGGGAGCTACCAGTCGGCGGAGGGTGTCCATCGGGTCAGCCGGGCAGAGGCGACCAGGCGGCCGGACTGGAGGTTGGCAAAGGCCAGCAGGGGGTCATGGGAAAAGAAACGCGCGGGGCGCTGGGCCGGCGCACGGCCCAGCACGTCCCCGCGCCAACGCGTTAGCCGCCTGGCCGCGTGAGGGGCGCCGGCCAAGGCCGGTCGCTCAGCTAACCGGATCCTTCTGGACCACGAGCACGCAGGCGTCGTCGCCGCAACCGATACACTTGGCCTCCTGCACGCGGAACTCGCGGCCGCCGGACAGCCAGCGCAGGCCCTCCTGGAGCAGGCCCGCGCCGGCATGGCACATGGGCTTGTCGCTCTTGCGGCCCCAGCACACTGGGCAGGGCTTCATGGTGTACAGGAATTCGGACGAGGTCTCCTCGACCGTGCTGCGCTGGTCGCTGACCTGGGTGAAGACCTTGGCCATGGCGGGAATGCCGAGCTTGAGCTTGAGGCCGAGTGGCAGCCGTTTGAAAGCCAGGTCGCTGGCAGCGGCCAGGGCGCCGAAGTGACGGAGGCCCTGCGCAAACGAGGCCCGGCCGGCGCGCAAGGCCAGGCCGCGGCCGCCGCGCGGACCATACATCTCTTCCAAGGCGCCGGAGAGGGCCGAGTAGTCGGCAAAGTCGAACTCGCGGTTGAGGTTGCCGGGGGGATAATTGTCCACGAGGTGGCCGAGATGGGCCATGTTGAGGATGGCGTTCAGGCCATTCTTGCCCATGACCTCCTCCATCGCCTGCAAGTAGATGCGGGCAATGTTGTTGGGGTAATGCAGGCCGCTCTTGGGGATAGGCTCCACGCGCGTCTCCGGTGAGGTTAGGCGGAACCTAGACGAGCTTGGACAGGTCGTCAACCGCCCGGCGCATATCCAACAGCACCAGGCCCATCTTGGCGCCTTCGCGGGCCAGCACCGTCAGCACGGCTTCGCTGCCGAGGGACTGGAGGATGACGAAGCCCTTCTCGCCCTTGATCTGGACTTCGCTGAGCACGCCACGCCCAAGCTCGGAGGCGATGCGCTCCCCGAGCGAGAGCATGGCGGCCGACATGGCCGACACGCGATCTTCCTCGACTTCGCGGGGCAGGGCGGTGGCAATCGGCAAGCCGTCCACGCTGACGACAGCCGAAGCCTCGATGTCGGGGCTGCTCACCTGCATATCGCGGAGGCGATCCACCATCAATTCGGTGCGTGACTTGGTCAAGGCGGCTCTCCCGTGGAACGACAGGCGGCTAATCTAACCAAACCGAAACGTGCGCCAATTTAGCACAATCCGCCGCCGTGGTCAATTTGGCGTGGAGGCGGGCCGGCGCAGCCGGCGCACCTGGACGACGACGAAGATGACGGCAGCGATGGCCAGCAGCACCAGGGTGAGGCGCTCGTACTGCTTGGTGAAGGCTAGGATGTGTTCCCAGTTGGCGCCCAACACCAGACCCGCCACCGTCAGCACGGTGGTCCAGACGAGCGAGCCGAGGCTGGTGAACAGCAGGAATACACCCACGGGCATGCGGTGCATGCCGGCTGGAATGGAGATCAGGCTGCGCACAATCGGCACCAACCGGCCAAAGAAGATGATGGGCTGACCATAGCGGTTGAAGCTGTTGAGCGCGCGGTCCAGGTCCGATTCAGGGATCAGGATGTAGCGGCCATAGCGCCGCAGGAAGCGGCGGATCACCGGCTCATCGGCCCAACGGCCCAAATAATAGAGGATGACCGCGCCGCTGACCGACCCCACGGTGCCAGCGGCAATGGCGGCGAACAGGTTGAGCTTGCCATCCGCGGCGAGGAAACCGGCGAAGGGCATGACGAGTTCGGATGGGATGGGCGGGAAGAGATTCTCCAGCAGCATCACCAGGGTGATGCCGGGATAGCCCAGTGCCAGGATGATTTGTTCGATCAACAGGCGGACCTGTTCCATCAAGTGAGACATGGTGTGATTACCAGGCGGCAAAAAAACCCCACGGCGTGGCCGTGGCGGTTTTTGGTCGAAACTGAGTGGCGCTGGCCCGCTTACTTGGCACCAGACCCGGTGACATGGTACCTTACGCAGGCGAATGTGTCAAAATCACCCGATAGGCGGCGTTTGGGAGATGGTGATGGTCGTGATGGAGTCGCCGGGCGGGGCCGAGGGGTTGCTGGCCGGGTCGCGCGGGGTGAGGGCGCGGACGACGTCCATGCCGGCCAGCACATGCCCAAAGATGGTGTAGCCGCCGTCGAGGCCTGGCTGGGGACCGTAGGTGATGAAGAACTGGCTGCCGTTGGAGTTTGGCTGACCGGTATTGGCCATCGCCAGCACGCCCTCACTGTCGAATGTCAGGCTGGCGTCAATCTCGTTGGCGAAGGTGTAGCCTGGGCCGCCGCTGCCGGTGCCCGTTGGGTCGCCGCCTTGGGCCATGAAGTCCGGCAAGACGCGGTGGAAGGTCACGCCGTCGTAATAGCCCTGTTCCGCCAAGAAGATGAAGCTGTTGACCGCCTGCGGCGCGGCCTGAGGAAACAAGACCAGGTCGACGTTGCCCTTGGCCGTCTGGATGGTGGCGTAGTACTGCCCGGTGGGGTCAATCGTCAGGGGCGGGGGCGCGCTCCACTGCATCTGGCGTGGCTGTGCCCCGGAGAGCACGTTGAAGGCGAGCGCGGCGACGACCAGCAAGAGGATGCCAGCCAGGACGTAGACTACCAGGTTGGGGTTGGCGCGCGGAGCGGCGCGCCGGGCTGAGCGCTTGGTCATTTTTCCTCGATTGTGATGGTGTGAATGATATCGCCGGGGGGCGCCTCGGCCTCGGCATTTGGGTCGCGCGGCGACAAGGCCTCGGCCACCTCCAGTCCCTCGATCACCCGGCCGAACAAAGTGTAGCGATCGTCAAACTCCGGGACGGCGCCCAAGGTGATGAAGAACTGGCTGCCATTCGTATCCGGCCCGGCGTTGGCCATGCCCACCCAGCCGGCGGCATCGAAGCGCAGTGCGGGCACGATTTCATTCGGGATGAAGTAGCCTGGACCGCCGTAGCCGGTGCCGCTGGGATCGCCGGCCTGGGCGGCCCAGCCGGGAATGACGCGATGAAAGGTTACGCCATCGTACCACCGCTCCCGCGCCAAGAAGACGAAGTTGTTGACCGTGAGGGGGGTTAGCTCGGCATACAACTCGATGACAATGTCGCCGTGATCGGTGACGAGGGTCGCCTCATAGCGCAAGAAGGGATCAATGACCTCAGGCGGAGGATCGGCAAACTGGCGGGGCTTCAGGGCTTCCAGCCGAATGAGAGTGGACAGGGCGTAGTGGTTGGCAAGGCCAGCATCCTGGATGGGATCGCCGTTGATGAGCAGGAAGGGCGCATAGGGCAACGGGATGTCGCGCGCTGTCTCGTAGGCGGCTTGCACCAGGGCGGCGGTGCTGGGGTCATCGAGCAATTCCATGAAGGCT
>CAZCEC010000038.1:43285-54339 GCA_964497615.1 uncultured Anaerolineales bacterium
CTTCTTGGTCCAGGTCCAGCGTCTCGGCGTAACCCTCCAGGGTCGTCCGAAACTCATCAAGGTCCTGCCCGACCCACTCAGGCTGGCCCTCGAACAAGAGGTCATGCATCTCCCAGAACATGCCCTGTGCGCCAGCGGCCTCTGCGGCGGCGGCAGCAAGATGGGCTTGATCGTCCTGCGGCAGGGGGTAGTGGCGGAAGACCAGCCGAAGGTCGTCGGGAAACTCGGTCAGGAGTTGGCGCAGGAGGGGGGCCAGGGTGCCGCAGTAGTAGCACTGAAAGTCGCTGTAGACGAGCAGGGTGACTGGGGCGTCTGCGGGGCCAATCTGCCAGTCAGCCTCGGTTACCGGCGCAAAGAGCGAGGCCTGGGTGGGCGGCTCAGAGGGCGGGGCTGTGGGCGTGTGCGTGCCGGGCGGCCCGGGCGTGTCGGTAAAGAAGCGCAGGGGGGTGAGCGTGGGCGCCGGGGTCTCGGTGTTGGGGGCGAAGGGGGTCGGCGTGGTCGACGGGGCCGAGCCGAGGCAGGCGGCCAGCACGGGCAGCGCCAGCATGCCCACCAGGCGGCCCAGCCGGGGTGTGCGACAGGGGTTTGCGAGGCGGGGGCCGGAGGGCGGCATGGGCGCGATTTTACCATGCGGGCGGCGCTGAAATTCGCCAAGACCGTTACAATGGCGGCCTGAGGAGGCAACGATGGGTGCGGGCTATCAATGGTATGCGGCCGCGTACGCGCGGCATGCGGGGGCGCAGTTCGAGTGGGCCATTGAACTGATGGACCGGCTGGCGCTCACCGGGGACGAGGTCCTGCTGGACATCGGCTGCGGCGACGGGCGGGTGACGGCGCTGTTGGCAGAGCGGCTGCGGGCGGGGCGAGTCGTTGGTGTGGATCGTTCTTTCGCTATGGTGTCGGCTACACGGCGGTCGTACGCGGCTGGCCCTCACCCCAACCTGAGCGTGTTCCAAATGGATGCGGCGAGGCTTGGACTGGCGGCGGCGTTCGACGTGGCCTTTTCAAGCGCCGTGCTGCACTGGCTGCCTGACCACCTGGCGGTGCTGCACGGGGTGCGGCGCGCCTTGCGGCCGGGGGGCCGGCTGCTGTTCCAGATGGGGGGGCGGGGCAACGTGGCTGACGTACTGGAGGCCATAGCATGTGTGACGGCGCGGCCACGCTGGCGCGATTACTTCGCGGGTATGCCGCCCGGGTACTTCTTCTATCATCCGGACGACTATCGGCGCTGGACGGCGGAGGCCGGTCTGCGGCTGATGGACGCGCGGCTGGTGGAAAAGGACTTAAGGCAGACGGGCGTGGCGGGGATGGCGGGTTGGCTGCGCTCGACCTGGCTGCCCTATGTGGAGCGCGTGCCCGAGGCAGCGCGCGACGATTTCGCTCTGGAGGCCGCCGAGGCTTATGTGGCTGACTACCCGGCGGACGCGCATGGCGTGGTGCACGTGGCGATGGTGCGGCTGGAAGTGGAGGCGCGGCGACCATAGCCGGTCTGGTACAATCGCCGCAGGTTCGGGGGTGGTTGTTGCCCGGTGGCAGCCGCGGTCTTCAAAACCGTCTGTGCCGCTTCTCAGAAGCGGCAGGTGGGTTCGACTCCCATCCATCCCCGCTCAACAGGACTGTGCCAGCGATGGGTGATAATGTTCCTCTTGACGCCGAAGCACCACGGACGGAATCGGCGGTCCCCGCTCGCGCCTGGCTGATGATTGGCCCGATTGTCGTTCAATCCAGCGCCACCCTCATCATTGGCCTGGGCATGCTGGTGGTGGGCATCGTCATTGGGTATCTCTTGCGGGCGGCCGTAACCGGCATCGGCGCAAGTGCGCCAGGGGCGCAGGCGGAGCCAACGGCGGCGGCAACCAGCGTGGGCCCCATTGCGGCCATCGAGCAAACGCAGGCGGCGAGGCAGGCGCAGGCACTCATGGAGGCCGTCACGGGGCAGACGCGGCACTTTCGTGGTGATCCGGATGCGCCGGTGACGCTGATCGAGTTCAGCGACTTTCAGTGTCCGTTCTGCGGCCGATTTGCCACCGAGACCCTGCCGCAGCTCATCGAGGCCTATGTGGCGGGCGGCGAGGTGCGGGTAGGCTTTCAGCACTTCGCCTTCCTGGGCCAGGAGTCGTTTCGGGCTGCTGAGGCGGCAGAGTGCGCTGCCGAGCAAGGCGCGTTCTGGGAATACCATGACCGGCTGTTCGCCAATCAGGTGGGCGAGAATCAGGGCGCATTCGCGGACGACAAGCTGGAGCAGTTTGCGGCGGCGCTGAACCTCAACACAACAGACTTCAACGACTGCCTCGGCTCCGGGCGTTACAGCAGCCTGGTGGCGGCGGAGACGCAGGCAGCGCAACAACTGGGCGTGCGCAGTACCCCAACGTTTCTGGTCAATGGGCAGCCGGTCGTTGGGGCACAGCCGTATGAGGTGTTTGCGCAGTACCTTGATTCCGCGTTAGGGCGGTGACGCGGCCTGCAGCGCCAGGCGTCACTTGGACTGATGGGGGCCCTGTGTGCTAGAGATGAGCGGCCTAATCAAGGCCGTCAAAACCCGACGCGCGGCTTGGGCCGCGACCGCGCCGGCGCTGGACACCCCCCAAATCTCTCCCAAGAACTGAATGAGACCCAGCGGTCCGCGGTGTGCGCCCTGATGCTGGCGCCGGGCATAGCCGGCGAAGAGGACAGGCGCCTCGCCCCAGCGCCCGCGCGGCGCGGCATTGAGACGGTGATAGCGGGCCTCTGCTGGCGCGACCGGAATGGCTTGCAGCCGCTGGAGGAGGCCGGCCGGCAGCGGCGCGTCGAGGGCGCTGCGGAGGTAATGGAGCGCCGCAGTCAAGGGCAGGCTGAGCGCGAGGGCAGCGGCCATGCGCACGAAGTGCTCCCAGTCGATTGGGACTTGTGCGGCACCGGCGAGAATGCGCCATGCATCGGCGGCCCAGCGCAGGCGGACGGGCGCATTGCCACGGTTGCCGGAGACGCACACACAGAGGAGCTGGTCGGCGGGGTCCAGCCCCTGGGCAGCGCGGTCGTCCAGGCGGAAAGCGCGGGCGCAGGGCCACCAGTGCTGATCGGTTTCCAGGTGGTAGGATTCGCGCAGAAGGTGTGACCTGAAGTCCACGTGTGCGCCACCGTCCGGCACGAGCAGGCGAGTTGACCAGGAACCATACGTGCTGGTGGCCGCGACGCTTTTTCCATCCCACCTCCGCCAGCCCCGCCGGCCCAGCGCCTGGAGCGCCGTGCCTGCCTGCGCCGAGGGGATCATAATCTCGCGGTCGTCGCAGTGGCGGGCGCTTGGCTCCGTATACCACCGTTGGGCCACGGCTTCACCGGCTGGCATCAGCACGGGGATCCCCGCCTGGCTGAGGCCGTCCAGGGCGAGCTCCAGGGCGCGGCGGCCGACCTGATTCTCGACCCATGCCTTGCGGTACACGCCCTTGAGGCGGGGCAGGTCAGCATCGGTGATTCCGAACTGGCTGAGGTTCTGGTAGACCTGAGGAAGCAGGCGAAACCCGCCCGGATCGATATCGTCCAGCGGCACCCGGGCCCGCCAGGCGCGCCAGGCAGCGGCGGCCTCGGCGCCTGTGGGCAGGGACGCCCGAAGCAGGAGGGTCTCTGTTTCGGTTGGCTGCGGCAGAGTCGGGGGGCTAGGCGCCGCCGCCATAGGCCCCAGTGGTGCTGACGGCCAAAGCTGAGGACAATGCCGGAACCGAGGCCGTCAAGCGCGTTCCGGTGAGACGATAGACCACATCAGCCTGCGACACGATCTCTGGGTTGTGGCTGATGATGAGAATGGCGGGAGCCGCGGGCAGCATACGCAGGCGCTGCATGAAGCGGGCGATGGCCTCCTGGTCCAGGTGGTTGGTGGGCTCGTCCAGGATCAGCAGGGCGGGGTGGCGCAAGAGCGCGCGGGCCAGGGCCAGCCGCTGGCGCTGCCCGCCCGACAGGCGCACACCCTTTTCGCCGACGAGGGTTTCGTAACCAGTCTCAAGCTCTGCGATAACGTCATCCGCAGTTGCAGCGCGGGCCGCGGCGTGGACCGCTTCGGCGTCCGCGTCTGGGCTGCCGTAGGTAATGTTTTCCCAGACGGTGCCTGGGAACAGGAACGGATCCTGCAAAACTACGCCGATCTGCGACCGCAGGTGGGCCAGGTCGAGGACGTCCAGAGGTTGGCCATCGGCCAGGATGCGGCCGCGCCAGGGCCGGTAGAGACCCACGGCGAGGTAGGCCAGGGTGCTCTTGCCGGCGCCATTCGGGCCGACGATGGCGGTCGTCTGGCCGGGGCGCAGTTCCATGTCAACGTCTTCCACAACCGGGTCTTTCCCGTAGCCAAAGGTGACGCCCTCAAAGGCCAGGTGGCCGTTGAACCGAATCTGGCGTTGGCCGGTATAGGGCACCCGGTCATTGTGCGTGAGGAGTCGGTTAAGGGTTGAGAGGGACTCAGCTCCGGCCATCAACTGGGGTATGGCCGAGGTCAGGCTGTGCAAATAGTTGCGGATGAGCGCGACGACCACATAGAAGGCCAGCAGCGCGCCCAGGGTGACATCGCCGCGGGCGACGCCGTAGCCGCCCACCGCCAGGATCAGCAGGGTCGCCAAGGCAACCACTGACTCCTGGCTCTGGCTATACGCGGTGCTCAGCCAGGCCATGCGCATGCTGGTGTCGCGCACTTCATGGATGGCCTGTCCCTGCTTGCGCAGGTCCAAGGCTTCAGCGGCCTGGATGCGAATGGTATCCATGGCCTGGAGCATCAGCAGCACGTTGCGGCTAAACTTCTCGAAGGCGCGATAGTAGGCGCGGACCTGCTGTTTGACGGGGCGGCCCAGCGAGGTGCTCAACCACTTGAGGGGCGGCAGGACGGCGATCAGCACCAGGAACAAGATCGGGTTGAGGTAGAGGAGCACCACGCTGAGGCCCAGGACGGCCGCCGCGCCGGGGAAGATGTTGGTGACGACCGTGTTGCTGAAATTATCGGCTCGTTCGGTGTCGTGGACGATGCGGGTGTGCAGCTGGCTGATATCGGCCTGAGTGTAGAAGCCGCGGCCCAGCCGGTAGCAGTTCTCAAGCAGGTCCACGCGCAGGCGGACGATGGCGGTCTTGGTGACCCTGAGCACCACAAAGCGGGTGACGAGTTGCAGGCCAGCTTGAAGCAACATGATCCCAAACACGCCGGCCGCCAAGAGGGTCAACTTCTTCGTGTCGCCATTGGGCAGGGCAACATCAAAGATGTCGCGGATCAGCAACCCAACCGGCATCAGTAGGGTGGATTGGGTTCCGGCCAGCGCGACGCCCAGGCCAACCTGGGGCCAGAGGCCGCGGTAGTAGGTGGCGAAGCGCTTCCAGTCGGCCAGCTTCATGGGCCTGGCTCGCTATCCGATTGGGAGGCCCGCCGCCGGTCCAGGGCAGCCTTGACGAGGCGGGCATACTCGGCGCGCCGCGGCCGGTGGCGCAAGGTGGAATTGGCGCCGTGAATGCGGCGCCAGACGAGCACCTCTGGCAACAGGCGCATACTCAGGCCGGCGTCAACCGCGCGGGCGTACCAGTCAATGAATTCGCCAATGCTGTACTCGGCGGCGAACTGGCCCACGCGGAGGAGGGCGGCGCGGCGAATGAGGAGGGTGCTGGCGTAGTAGGCGGCCATCGGCTCGGTGGAGACACGCAGGCGCTGGACCTCCGGGTCATCGGCCACGTCGGGGCTGACGAATTGCCGGGCGTGCGCAAAAACGGCATCCAGTTCCGACGCGGCTTGGAGGGCCGCAATTTGCATCTCCAGTTTGGCCGGCTCCCAGCGGTCGTCGGCGTCCAGGAAGGCCACGAATTCGCCTTGGGCGAGTGATGTGCCACGGTTGCGAGCCGAGGCGATGCCTGAATGGGCTTGATACACATATCGCACGCGCGGCTGGTGCGTTTGCGCGACGCGCGCGGTGTCGTCTGTCGAACCGTCATCCACCACGATCACTTCGAGGGGGCGCACGGTTTGGCCCCAAATGCTGTCCAGCGCCTCGGCCAAGTAGCGGTCGCCGTTGTAACAGGGCACCACTACGCTGACGGCGGGCTGCAGGGCGTGCGTCACTTCTCCCCCTGCATCGACCGGCCGCGGCGGGCATCGAGCGCCTGCTTCAGCATCCGCGGCAGATGGCGGCTGATTTCGGCCGGGCCGGAGGTGAGCGAGTAGTTGGTGTGGTGCAGGCGCTTGCGCAGAATCACGTCTGGCAGCATTGTACCCGGTACGCCGAGCGCATCCAGCTTGGCGAACCAGGCCATGTCCACGGTCACGCCGTAACTAGCGTCGAATGGACCGACCAGATCGAACAGACTCCGGCGGGCGAGGAGGGTACCCGGCATGCGGCCGGGGTGCGGCCGGGACAGGGCATCGGGGTGCAAGGCGGGCGGCGGCGGCTGGCCGGGTTCCATAAAGAGCTGGACGTGGCCCAGTACACTGTGCCTGCGGATTCGAAGCGAGATAGCCGACCTGAAGGGCCAGCTTGTCCGGCGACCACAGATCGTCGGCATCCTGAAAGGCGACGAGGCTGCCGGACGCCGCCGCGAGACCGGTATTCCAGGCATGGGCAAGACCGGCTTCAGTCTGCGTGACCCAGCGAGCGGAAGGCTCGGCGCAGACAATGGCCTGCGTGCCATCGGTGGAGCCGCCATCCACAACGACGATTTCATCCGGGCGCAGCGTCTGGGACGTGACGCTTTCCAGCGCGGGCCGCAGGTATTGTTCGGCGTTGAGGACGGCCATAATCACGCTAACGCGCGTCTCATCCGGCATACTGGTTGAGTCCCTCGGCAGGTTCTGCAGTCTGGCGCTGCTTCCGGGCCACGGAGGCGCGCAAGATGCGGAGCAGGGCCCGGTTGTTCGCGCGCGGGTCGATGTACATGTGATTGTGGGCATGAATGCGCTTGTAGACGCCAAGGTTCGTGTCCATCACCATTGGGACGCCGGCATCCGTAGCGCGTGCGAGCCACTCCGTATCAGCGGCAAATCCATCGCCCGCAGCAAAAAGTCCCAGCGCCTCAAACACCGTGCGGCGGGCCAGCATACATTCTAGCAGGCGCGCCGGCTGAGGGGCGTCGAAGCGGGCCGCAGGCAGGCTTCGCGGCGGCGCGGTTCCGGGCTCTACGAATAACTGCACATGCCCAAACACGCAACCCAGGTCGGGCTGCGCCTGAATCCGCCGAACCTGCCAGGCCAGCTTGCCGGGCGGCCAATAATCGTCGGCGCCCAGAAAGGCGACGAGTTCGCCTTGTGAGGCAAGCAGCCCCTCGTTGAAGGCGGCCCAAATGCCGGGTTGGACCTGAGGCACAAAGCGCTCCGGCCGGTAGCGATGCGCGATCTGGTTGGTGCGGTCTGACGATGGGCCGGCCACGATTATCAACTCCACGCGCGGATATGTCTGCGCGCGGACGCTAGCCAGGGCTTGCGCCAGAAAGCGCTCGGCATCAAGGACGGGTACAATGACACTCACCAGGCCGGGCACGACCGGGGTCTCAAACATGGCTGCCAATCCTCATGTCCCTCCAAGTTGACGGCTTGCACACCCCAGTGGCCGTGTTCCTGTTCAACCGGCCGGAACGAACCGCCGAGGTGCTGGGGGCGGTGCGGAAGGCGCGGCCACGGCAGCTCCTGCTCGTGGCCGACGGCCCCCGGCCGGATGTGCCGGGCGAGAGGGAGCAGTGCGCCGCGGCGCGGGCCGTGTTCGACGGCATTGACTGGGAATGTGACATTACCACAGATTTCGCTCCTGCCAACCTGGGGCTCAAGGAGCGATTTGATACCGGGCTGAACTGGGTATTTGAGCAGGTGGAGCGCGCCATCATCCTGGAGGACGACTGCCTGCCCGGCCTGGACTTCTTTCTGTTCTGCCAGGAATTGTTGGAGCGCTACGCGGGCGAGGAGCGGGTGTTCTCGATTTCGGGCCGGCAGCACTGCCCGGCGTTGGCCAATAACCCGAACAGCTACTACTTTTCGCGCTATCCAATGATCTGGGGGTGGGCCACCTGGCGGCGGGCCTGGCGGCAGCACGACCCGGCCATGGGCGGCTGGCCAGCGGCGCGGGCGGCGGGCTGGCTGACCCGCACACTGGACGATCCAGCCGCCGCACAGTACTGGTCCTATATCTTCGAGACGACGTATCAGAAGCGTCACACGTGGGACTATGGCTGGGTGTTTTCGAGTTGGCTGCACGACGCGTTGAGCATTCATCCGCGCGTCAACCTGGTGCGCAACACAGGCTTTGGTCCGGACTCCACGCACACGCGCGATGCGGGCCACCGGCTGGGCAACCTGCAGATCGAGGCCCTGACGTGGCCCCTTCGGCATCCCGTCCAGATCGCGCGCGACGAGGAGGCCGATGCCTGCCTGGAGCGCCTCGAGTTCGGCGGGCAACTGGCACGTGTGCTGGCGGACGCACGCGAACGTGCCCGGAAGCAGCGCACGGCACCGACCGCCGAGTAGCGCCGTGACGCTGCCTCGAGTTGTACACCTCATCCGCCAGATCGGCGCCGGGGGCTCATCGCGGGCGGCGCTGCTGGCGGCGCGCTTCACGCCGGGTGTGGAACCAACGCTGGTTTCGCTGCTTGCCGCAAGCGAGCCGGACGTGAGCGCCGCGCGCGAGGCAGGGCTGGAGGTGATCTCCGCGCCTGACAGCCGCCAACTGCGCCAGAGGCTGGCCGAGGCGGACCTGGTTCACATTCACTTCTGGAACAACCCCGATCTCTATCGGGTGCTGCGCAGCGACTGGCCGCCGGCTAGGGTGCTGGTCTGGTCGATGGTGGCCGGCCACCATCCACCGCAAGTTCTTCCGCCCCAGATGACGGCCTGGGCGGATGGTATCGCTGTCACGTCGCCCATCACGCTGGAGCTGCCCGCATTGGCGGGCGTGCGGCCAGGCGTGGTGCAAATGGTATCGGCCAGCACAAGTGGGGCCGAGTTGGAATCGATCCCGCCGCGGCCTCATGAAGGCTTCAACGTTGGTTACCTGGGCACGGTGGATTTTGCCAAGCTGCACCCGGACTTCGTGAGGTTGTGTGCGGCGGTGGATGCGCCGGGGGCGCGCTTTCTGGTGGCGGGCCTGGGCGGCGGTTACGACCTAATTCGTCAACAGGCGCGCGCGCTGGGCGTGGATAAGCGGTTTGAATTGCGCGGCTTCGTTAAGTCGGTCGGTGACTACCTGGCGGAGCTGGATGTGTTTGGTTACCCCCTGGCGCCTGGCAATTATGCCACCTCGGAATTGGCGTTGCAGGAGGCCCAGTTGATGGGCGTGCCGCCGGTGGTATTCGATCAGCCCTCGATGCGGCATGTTGTGCAGCACAATCGCACCGGGCTGCTGGTCGCCACCGCAAGTGAATACTGCCGGGCCATTGAATACCTCTATGACCACCCAGCCGAGTGCGCCCGACTGAGCGCCAATGCCCGCATCTTGCGCGGGAGCACTTTTCGCCTGCCCGCATGGGAGAGCGGTTCGCAGAACTGTATGCTGAACTGCTGGGGCGGCCGAAGCGCGAACGCGCGTGGCCGGCAGGCGTGGAGGCGGGCCCGTGGACAGCGGCCGCGGCATTCGTGGACAGCCTGGCCGGGGCAGCGCCGCAGTTTGAAACCAGCCTGTTGGCGGACGATGAGGCGGCGCTGGCGGCCGATGAGATCATAGAGCGGTCTGACCGGCTGATGACGGCGCCAGCCTCAGGCGGGATGATGGATTGGCGGAGGAGCTACCCCGACGACGCCTGGCTGCGCGTGTGGGCTGGGTTGGCGATCCTGGGTCAGGGGCGGCCAGCTTTGGCGGTGGCCGAGTTTCATCAAGCGCGCAGGCTAGGGCTTGAAGTTTGGCGCGTGGATTGGCACATGGCTCGGGCTGCGCGCGCTTGCTCCGCGTTCGAAGTGGCAGAGGCCGCCCTGGCCCGCGCGCGCGCGGCGGCGCCCGGCCTCATCCCGGCCACCGCGATGGGCGGCGCCCCAGGTTCAGCTCCGTAATCAAGCGCGCCATGACGCTCATCACCTCCTCCCGATCGGCGCTCAACTCCAGGATGTACGACGGCACCTGGCGAAAGAACTTAACCAGCACGCGGAAGTCCTCGGCCTGAACGCCGGGCAGTTGGGCGATGGTGCTGGGGGCCAGAGCCGCCATGCCGGCCGCCGCCGTGGTGAGGTGGGCCTGGGTGCGGCGCCTGCCCGTCACGCGCGGCATGAGCACAGCACGGGCCGGGGCTGACCTTAGGAACTTGTGTGGAAAGTGCTGGTGCAGAAAGAACAGCGCCTTCTCGTGGTCGAATTGCTCGGGATTGCTGGCCCGGCCGGCCAGGAAGGGCAGATGCGCTAAGTCGGCGGCATGGGCCTTGCCCGTGCCATAGAGGCTGTGAATGGCCGGCTGGGGGTCGGACTGCACTAGGCAATAGTCGTCGGCGGCGTAGAGCAGGTCCGACGCCATGGTGGCTAGGGCCGTGTTTGACTTGCCCGACCCGCCGCGGCCAACGAGCAGCACGCCGCCCTCAGCGGCACCGACCGCGCCGGCATGGACCGACAAGATGCCCAGGCGACGCAGCCACAGGTGAAGCAGCCACCGGAGGGGCGCACCCTGTTCGTACATCGGCAGGAGATGCGCGGAGCGCACCCAATAGAAGCCGCGTCCGCGGGGCGCGTCCAGCACATTGAGGGTATTTGTCCCAAGCTGGAAGATCGCCTGCACGTCCTGGGTGCCGAAGGGCTGCACCACACCGTGGGATTGGAAGTCTTCGTAGGGCCAGGCGGGCGGCGGCGGCTCGACGCTGGTGGTGGTGGACTCCCACAAATGAATGGCAAAGGCCGGTTCGGCTGGATGGGCTTGGGCCAGGTGGGCGAAGGCTGGGGTGAGGTAGGGGATGAGGCCGGCACCCGCAAAGCGCAGGCGCACGGGTTGGCCCGCAATGAGGAAGTCGCGATCAACTACGCCACCGGCAGCCGCGACCGCTCGATCAAACGCCGCCGCAACGGACTGGACGAAGCTCGCCGCTTCGCGATGGACCAGGGAGTGGCTCATGGCTCACCGGCCCGCGCGCATATGGATGGGCGAGGAGACCAGCCTGGGACC
>CAZCEC010000038.1:54349-57836 GCA_964497615.1 uncultured Anaerolineales bacterium
GAAGTGAGATTCAGGCGGAGGCCGCGCAAGCAGAACTGCTACGGCCTGGCGCTCGGCCAGCCGGCTTCGTCCACTTCGTGGATGGGGTCCAGTAAGAGCAAGTCCTGCATGTCAGTGTGCTTGTTCAGCACCGGCGCGACAAACGGCCGCTTGCCGTCGGCGGCGGGAAGGTCGGGCAAACTCGCGGGTGCGGCCCCTGAATCTAGCGGTTTGAGCAAGTTCTCGGCCAGCAGTTCAGAAAGCAAGGGCTGGAGGGCGGCTTCCAGGTCCCCGTTCGAACCGGCGTAGAGGCGTTCGACGGCCTCAACCGTGCGCGCCAGGCTGGCGCCCTGCGTCAACTGCTCCCACGCGACCGCGCCCGCTCCGTCCAGGCTGTAATAGCAGCCGGTGTCGAGGTTGACCATGATGACTTCGCCGTCAATGGTCTCGTGCACCACCGCCGGACTGCCCAATTGATATGATTGCGTTTTCATTGCCCTCCGACCTCGTGTTGGCTGCCTGCGGTCAACTCGCCCTCAGCCTGGATTGCTTCCTTGCCTGCTGGTGGCGAGAGTATACCGAGCGACTTCGGGTTGTCAACCCCTGGCAAGTGCCGCCGAGACGCTCGTGCGGCTATAATAGCCCTTCAAGGTTGTGTTCAATTGGGAGAGGGAATGTTGTCGCTAACGGGTACAGCTTCGGTCGAGGCAGCGGAAGGACTCAGGCGGGCCGCGGCGCAATTCATGCGGATCGACGACACCACCGTGGGTGCGGGCGAGGGCTATGCGGTCCGCTTTCGGGGCGAGCTGCTGATGGATTCGATAGCGGCCTACGACCTGGCCGCCACACTCTTTCGCGACCTGGGCTTTACGCCCCTGTTTCGAAAAGAACGGCAGACGCACGTGGTACTGGCCGTCACCGGCACCATCAATCCCAAGCCCAGCCGGGCGTGGGTGAACTGGCTGCTGTTTGGCCTGACCGTGGTCAGCGTGCTGATGACGGGGGCCATGTATGGGCCTGAAGCGGCGCTGCCGGCGACGCTGGGGGAGTGGCCGGCTTTTCTGCTGCAAGGCTGGCCGTTCCTGGTGGGCATGCTGGGCATTCTGCTGGCGCATGAACTGGGCCACTACTTCGCGGCGCGGTACCACAAGGTCGCCGTCACGCTGCCGTACTTCATCCCGCTGCCACCGCCAATCGGTTTTTTTGGCACGCTGGGAGCATTCATCCAACTTAAGTCGCCGCCGACCAACCGGCGCGTGCTGTTGGACATTGGGCTGGCCGGGCCGCTGGCGGGTCTGGTGGTGGCGTTGCCGGTGCTGTTCATTGGGTTGGCTACCTCACCCGTATCGGCCATCCCGGCGGCGGTCGCCTCGGGGGGCATTTCGTTCGAGGGCAACTCCATTATTTATGTAGTCGCCAAGTTCCTGGTATTTGGTGAATTGCTGCCGGTGCCGGCCAGCTTTGGCGGATTGCACCCGCTGGTGTACATGGCGCGTTTCTACCTGCTGGGATTTCCGCCGCCGCTGGGCGGGCAAGACGTGCTGTTGAACCAATTGGCGTGGGCCGGCTGGGCGGGGCTGCTGGTGACCGGCTTGAACCTGATCCCGGCCGGGCAGCTCGATGGGGGGCACGCGCTGTATGTGCTGCTGGGGCGGCGCGCACGAGCGTTTGTGCCCGTCATCATCGTCATCCTGCTGGGGCTCGGCCTCGTGTGGCAAGGGTGGTTCTTGTGGGCGGCCCTGATCTATTTCCTGGGGCGCGCGCATGCCGAGCCGCTGGATCAGATCACGGAACTCGATCCGGGCCGGCGGCTGCTGGCCATCCTGGGCTTGATCTTGTTCTTCCTGGTCATCACGCCCGTGCCGCTAACCGTTTACTTTGGGAGCTAACATGGTGCCCGAGATCACCCCCCGCGAACTGGCTTCTGAACTGGCGGGCGAGGCGCCGCCGCGGATTGTGGATGTGCGCGAAGCTCACGAGTTCGATCATTGTCGGCTGCCAAGCGCCGAGCTCATGCCGCTGGGGCAAATCCGGTCGTGGGCCGCCAACCTCGATCCGGAGGCCGACATCGTGCTGATGTGTCACAGCGGGTTTCGCAGCGGCCAGGCGGTAATGTTCCTGCGCAGCCAGGGGTTCAAGCGGGTGCGTAATTTGCGCGGGGGGATTGATGCGTGGTCGGTCCAGGTGGACCCGAGCGTGCCGCGTTACTGAGCGTGCCCGCTATCCCAACTCAGCCACCACCTCGCCCATGCGGCTTACATCGTAGCCGGGCAGGGCCGCCACTGCCGCGCGAAACGGCTCGTCGGACAGGAGGTCCAGCAGCGGGCGGAGCAGGGGGCTTGTGTAATACTCCTGCGGGATCACCAAGTCATAGCGCTCCTTGAAGAGCGGCACAAAGTCCAGCTCGAGCGCGCGGGCCGCCGCCGCAATGCCCAATCCACAGGCGGCTGCGCCCGACGCGACCGCCGCGGCCACGGCCAGGTGAGTGTACTCCTCGCGCTCGTAGCCGGCGATGTCCTCGGGGGACATGCCAATCTTCGCCAGTTCGAAGTCCAAGAGCACGCGGGTGCCCGCGCCGCGCTGCCGGTTGACAAATGAGACGCCGGGGCGGCTCAGGTCGGCCAGGGTGCGCAACTCGAGCGGATTGCCACGCGGGACGATCAGCCCCTGGTCGCGGCCCACGAGGGCGACAACCGCTACAGGGGTGCCAGGCAGGTAGCGGCGCACCTCGCCCAAGTTGTACTCGCCGGTGTCCGGGTCCAGCAGGTGACTGCCGGCCAGGTGCGCTTCGCCGCGGCGCAGCGCCACCAGCCCGCCCTGGCTGCCGACGTTGGCAGACGACAGGCGGGTGAGGCCCTCCGGCGCGTCGGCGGTGCGCTGCGCCAGGTGCTGGGCCAGCAGGTCGAGGGTCAAGTCATGGCTGCCAATCGCAACAATCGTGCGCTCAATCTGCGCCGCCGGGCGGTAGAGCCGCACGGTCACACGGTCGCCAGCATTGTGGCCTTCTTCGTGTCGCGGCAATAGGATGATGCCATCGGCGCGGACAAGCGACGAGATGACGCCGGCCCCGCGCGAAAGCGGTGTGGCCACAACGCGGCCGCCGACGCTGCCGAGGGTCACGCGCAGGTACTCGTCATCGCCCAAGGGCGACAGCACCTTGCGCGTGAGCGTGGCCTCCAGCGTGGGCGGGTCCGGGGGAGGCAGGCCCAGCCAGCGCGCGAGCAAGGGCGCCACGAAGATTTCGCCCGTCAGCGCCGCGCTGACCGGGTAGCCGGGCACGCCAATGATGGGCACAGGGCGAGGGCCGCCCAGCATGCCCAGGATCACTGGGTGGCCGGGGCGCACGGCCACCCCGTGCACCAGCAGCGTTCCTAGTTGCTGTACTACCTGAGCCGAATAGTCTTCGGAGCCGGCGGATGATCCGGCGTTGAGCAGGATGAGATCGTGCGAGGCGGCGGCTGCGCTCACCGCGGCCGCGCACTCTTCCACCTCGAAGCCGAACTTGGAT
>CAZCEC010000039.1:0-22033 GCA_964497615.1 uncultured Anaerolineales bacterium
TGGGAAGCGGGGAGTGCGTGAGTGCAGCGTTGAGCGCCTGCGCCTTGCCAACATTCCGTGGCAGCGACAGCACCTGGGACCACGCTCGCGCCGCCGCCCACGCTCCGGCCACCGCTGCCGTAGCGTCGGTAGACCCATCATCCACCACGATGGCAGTCAGCAATTCGCGGGGATAGTCCAGGCTGTCCAGCGCCGTCAGCAGTCGTGGCAGCGATTCAGCCTCGTTGCGGCACGGCACCAGCACCAGCGCTCGCGGGAGCTCGGGGCTCTCCTTGTCCATCCCCTTTGGGAGGGGAAGGGGGCGGTGGATGAGGGCGGGGCGGCATGCCGCCAGCAGCAGCACCGCCCGCCGCACGGTGAAGGCGGCCAGCACGCCCGCGCAGGCCAGCGCCGCCAGGCGCAGCGGCCGCATCAATTCACCGGGCAGCCCACCGATTGCGACGGGCCTTTGAAGCGTGTGGTGAAGACCCCGTTCTCAATCGTCGTTGGCGAGTCGAAGTCCACGATCTCCACCCACGTGTTGCCCGGCGCCAGCGGCACCGGCTGCCCATCCGCGCCCACAAAGCCGATCACCTCGGTCTGCGTGAAGCGCACCCAGGTCACCAGGTACATCTGGCCGTTGCGGAAAAGCTGCGCCGGCCCGCTGCCCCACACCTGAATCTCGTAGCCGCAGTGTCCGCCATTGCCAAAGTCCTCGGGGATGTCGCTTGTCACATGGTTGGCATACAGTACCACCACGTTCGCCGCCGAGAGCTGCTGGCCGTTCACGGCGTCGGTCTGCGGGGCAAGTTCGCCCTGCACATCCGTATCCATCCAGCGCGCGTAGCGGCCCGCCGCCGCGTCGTAGCGCCACTCGGTGATGGCGTAGTTCTGTTGAAAATCAATGTGAACGGTCTCGACCGGCGTGCCGCCCGGCGGCGGCTCGGCGAAGAATGCCATCCCGTCCAGGGTCTGCCGGCCGTTGAGGCCCAGGCCATCGGCCGTCGCCCACAGGTCGGCGGTGCTGGCAAACAGGTTGTTGGTAGACGCTTCAGTGCCCACGCGGCACAGCGGCGGGCACTCGTCGTAGCCCGTGGCCTCCGCAATCACGCGGTCGTAGAACGGCGTGCGCGCCAGGGCATTCAGCACCCCCTGGCTGGAGCCTGACGTGACCAGCATCGCGTCATACGACTCGGCTAGGACTATGTCAATCAGCCGCGCCGACCGGATGGAGCCGATCTGCGGCGCATCGTGGCTCAGAAAGATCGCTGTCATGCGCGTCACGCCCGCCTCGGCATAGTGCTCGAACACCAGGTCGGCCAACGAGAGCCCGGATTGCGGGCGCACCCGCCGCGGGAACTGGCTGACCTTCACGGCCAGCGGCCGCCGGTCGAGCAGCGCCGGGTCGCTCACCACCAGCCCCGTCAGCGGGTTCACGTTGGCGGGAAAGTTGGTCGGCCCCAGCACGCTCGGCGGCGCTTCGGTCGGTTCGCCCGGCTCTGGTGTGGCCGACGGTTCGGGCGGCAGGGTAGGGGCAGTGGTGGCCGTAGGGTCGATCTGGATCGTCACCGTCGTGGGCGTGGCCGGCGGCGGCCCGCTGGTGACGATGAGCGGCGGCGTAGCGCTGGGCGGCGGCGGCGGAGTCGGCGGCGAGCAGGCCGCCAACGCCAACAAAATCCCCAGAGCAGCCGCCCGAACGGCAGCCAGATAGTCAATGGGCTTCATCCACACCTCACATAACGCCTACGCAGTCCTGGCGCCGGGCGCATTGGCTTAATTACCGGCCCCGGATTATAACCCACGCAAAGGAGCAGCCATGGAATACCGACACTTTGGTCGCACCGGGGTCCGCGTCTCGCCGCTGTGTTTGGGCGCTATGAACTTTGGCGGCGCCACCAACGAGACCGATTCCATCGCCATCATCCACGCCGCGCTCGACGCTGGCATCAACTTCATCGACACCGCCAATGTCTACAACGGCGGCCAGAGCGAGGTGGTGGTGGGCAAGGCCCTCCAGGGCCGCCGTGACCGCGTGTTCCTGGCCACCAAGGCGCGCGGCAAGGTGGGCGACGGCCCCAATGACCAGGGCCTGTCGCGCCTGCACCTGCTCCGCGCCGTGGACGACTCGCTCCGCCGTCTGAACACCGACTATATTGACCTGTACCAGATGCATCGTCCCGAGCCGGACGTGCCCATTGATGAAACCCTGGGCGCCCTCACCGACCTGGTGCGCGCCGGCAAGGTGCGCTACATCGGCTGTTCCACCTACCCGGCCTGGCAGGTGATGGAGGCCCTGGCGGAGAGCGACCGCCATCACCTGGCCCGCTACGTAAGCGAACAGCCGCCATACAACCTGCTTGACCGCCGCATCGAGAACGAACTGGTGCCCCTGGCCCTCAAGCATGGCCTGGCCATCATCCCGTGGGCGCCGCTGGCCCAAGGCATGCTGGCGGGGCGCTATCAGCCCGGCCAGCCCCATCCCGCGGATTCGCGCGCCGCCCGCATGTCGGCCAGCATCTACGCCGAGCGTGTCACCGAGCGCGGCATTCAGGTCGGCGCGCAGTTCGCGGCGCTGGCCCAGCAGCATGGCAAGACGCCCGGCCAGTTGGCGCTCGTCTGGTGCAAGGATCAGCCCGCCATCACCGCTCCGATCTTTGGCCCGCGCACCCTGGCGCACTTGCAGGACGCGCTGCCGGCGCTGGAGATGTCGCTTTCGGATGAGGAACGGGCGGCCTGCGATGCCCTCGTGCCGCCCGGCGGTATCGTGGCCAACTTCCACAATTCCGCCGCGTGGCTGAAGACGCCCCTGCAGTCGTCCTAGACGATGTGGTAAGATAGGCCTCAGAGCTTAATCGGATTGAGTGGTGCCGGGGCCGCCAAACCTGTTATGGCTTGGCGGCCGCTTTCATTGGCATGAAACGAGGAGGCTTACCGTGGGCGTGAAACTCTATGTGGGCAACTTGGGCTACAACGCCACCGAAGACGATTTGCGCATCCTCTTTGCTCAGGCCGGCACAGTGACGAACGTGGACGTGATCACCGACCGCGACACTGGCCGCCCCAAGGGCTTTGCGTTTGTCACACTCGGCTCGCAGGAAGAGGCCGAGAACGCCATTCGCATGTTCCAGGACTTCAGCCTTCAGGATCGCAAGCTTCAGGTGAGCGTAGCGAAGCCGCGCGAGGAACGGGCCGGCCCGCCCGCCCGCGGCGGCGCCTTTGGGCGCGGGTTCGCGGGCAACCGCGGCGGCCACAAGCGGCGCGGGGGCAATCGGCGGTATTAGGGCGGGGTGCGGTCTGCGAAAGGACCCCATGCGATTTCAAGTGAATGACGCGGTCGTCTATCCGGCGTGCGGCATCGGCCGGATTGCCGGGTTGGTGACCCAGCGCTTTCATGAGACCGAAGCGCGCGAGTATTACGAGGTGGTGACGGATAAGAGCACGATCTGGGTGGCCGTGGAAGGCGAAGGCGCCAGCGGTCTGCGCCGGCTGACGGCGAAGACCGAGTTGAGCCGCTATCGCGATCTGTTGCGCCAGGCGCCGGGCGGCATGGTGGCCGATTCGCGCCAGCGCCGCCTGGAACTGCTCAACCGCCTGCGGGATGGCTCCTTCGCGGTGTTGTGCGAAGTGGTGCGCGACCTTACCGCCCTGAGCTGGCGCAAGCCGCTCAACGAGGCCGATTCGATGGCGCTGCGCAAGACGCGCGACAGCCTGGCCGAGGAGTGGGCCGCCGCCGCCGGCATCCCGGTGCAGCAGGCCAACGACGAAATCGCCGCGCTGCTGCTGGAGGGCCGCGCCGCCCACGCCGATTGAGCGGGTGAGGAAAATTCCTGCTTGACGCAGCCGCCATTTGTGGTATATTCCCCGCCAGCAGGATGCTGGCAAGAATTCGTTGGCTGAAAAGACAACGGCTCAGGCATACAGGCCTGAGCCGTTTTGCTTGTCTGTTCCGATGATGATGTACAGCAGGCCTTGCAGTTTTCTAGTGCCCTAAGGAGGCAAATAGCATGTCGTCGCAGCGCATCGTCGGAACGGTTAAGTGGTTCAATGGCACCAAGGGTTACGGCTTCCTCTCGCAGGAAGGCGGGGCGGACGTCTTCGTCCACTTCTCCGCCATCCAGGGCGAAGGCTACCGCAACCTGGAAGAGGGCCAGAAGGTGGAGTTCACGGTCCAGCAGGGTCCCAAGGGCCTGCAGGCCGCCGACGTCCGCGTCATCTAGTTCCACCCCGTTCGACCAAAAGAAACCTCGCCCAACCGGGCGAGGTTTTTTCGTTAAAGGTATACTTATCGCGGCGTCCGGGGGAAACGCCATTCTCCAACCCATCATTGGTTTTGGTGCCGAGGCCATATGTCCGACGACGGCGACTTCTACAAGGACATCATCGACAACCTGTATGATGGCGTGTATTTCGTCAACCGCGATCGGGTCATTACCTATTGGAACAAGGGCGCGGAGCGCATTACCGGCTACTCAGGCGATCAGACAGTTGGCCGCTCATGCCGTGATAACTTGCTGAATCATGTCACCGCCAACGGCGTGCAGCTCTGCCAGGGGCGGTGTCCGCTGGCGGCCTGCATGGAGGATGGTCAGGCCCGCGAGGCCGATGTTTTCCTGCATCATGCCGATGGTCACCGTGTGCCGGTGCTGGTGCGCGCTGCGCCCCTACGCGACGCCGCCGGTCAGATCATCGGCGCGGTCGAGACGTTTACCGGCGATCTGGGCATTACGACCACCCGCCGGGCGCTGCGTGAGCTGCGCGAAACTGTGCATTTGGACCCGCTCACCGGCATCCGCAATCGCCAGTTCATCGAAGGCCGCTTGCGGGCCGCCATTGCCGAGCTAGAGGTCCAACCCGATGCCGGAATGGGGGTCGTCTTCTTGGACATCGACCACTTTAAAAGCGTCAACGATGCCCATGGTCACGAAATCGGCGATGCCGCGCTGCGTATGGTGGCGGCCACGCTGCACCATAATCTGCGCACCTCCGACATCATTGGCCGCTGGGGAGGCGAGGAGTTTGTGGCCCTCCTGTATGATGTGCCGACCCTGGAAGCGCTGCGGTCTGTGGCTGAAAAGCTGCGCACCCTGGTTGAGCATTCGCGGCTGGACCTGCCCGCCGGAAGCCTGACCGTCACAATCTCAGCCGGCGCCACGCGCCTGTTGTCCGCCGATACGCCAGAGTCGGTCATCCGCCGCGCCGACGAGCTGCTGTACCAGAGCAAGCGCAACGGCCGTAACCAAGTCAGTGTGGGCTAGGATACCAATTGAGCTGTAGGCTCTGGCAGTTCGGCAGGACTGCCTGCCACCTGCATAACCACCTCACACGAATCGGCGAAACAGCCGGCCAATCGCCGTTTCTGGATAACGTTTGGCCGCCAAAACCAGCCATACAAAGGCCACAAACAGCCAACCCAGCCACCAGCCGCCCGGCCCAAGCCAGTTTGCCGAGAACGGGAGCCATGACACAACGCAGGCCAATGCCCCGGCACCGGGCCGTAGCCGAGCCACGGCCGTGGTGGCCGGAAGCAGGTTATAGGGGATGAGGTGGGGCGTCGCGAAGGCACCCGCCAGCATGAGCATATCCATGTCGCCGCGTGAGAACCACAGCATTGGGATTGCCACGACGAGGCCCCACAATCCAAATGAGATATCCTGCTCGTAGCGACCCTCGGCATAATACTGATTGGTGGCGAACATTTGCAGCGGCCAGGGTCCCCACACAATAAGCGAGATCACTAGGACTATGAGTCCCGCTGCGAGGTATTCGCGGCGAGCGCCAAAAGCAAAGACTGAAATCTGCGGCTTGAGCAGCGCCAATGGGGCAAGCCAGGGCAGCCCCAAGAGCCCGAGCGTGACCAACCCTTCCAATTGACCCAAGAATAGCGTCCAGAACACTGGCAGACAAAGCAGGGTGAAGAGCAGGCTGAGGGGATGCGCGGCGCGCCTTAGCGCCGCCAATGCAATTGCCGCGAGGGACAGACCCGTAAGGCTGGGCCATGACAGAAGTCGAATGACCACCGAACCCCAAGGCGGGTAAAAGGGAGGCACCGAGCCACGGCTGAAAACATTCACCCAATCGAAGCCCACGACCCCATCCGCTGGCACGACAAGTCCGGCCGCTGAGAACGCCAGCGCCATGCCGCTGAACAGTGCCAATTGAACAAGCGGTGGTATCTTGCGCGCTTCGATCTCGCACAGCGGGAAGAAACGATCGCTCCAAACCAACCAACGCTGCCGTGTGCGTTTCAATGTCTCCATCGCCAGATCCCCACAAGGATTAACCACGCGATTAGGCTTATGACCGCGCCGGCATAGACCGTCGCCGGCCGGAATTCGAAGATGATCGTTTGAGCACCAGGCGCCAGCGCCACTCCGCGCAGTACACCCGCTGTTGGCTCAATGGGCAAGCGCTCGCCAGCGCGGCGCGCCTGCCAGCCGGGGTATGCCACTTCGCTTAAGGCCAGGTGGCCAGGGCCCTGAGCTTCGACTACGATGCGGTTAGGCGACCACTCCGACACGTCCGCCTGGCCGCCGTCCATCCAGGCGCGCTGCCGGGCCAATTCGTTCTCGTAGATGCGCGTTTGACCAAATTGCTCCCTTAGCCTGAGGCCGTCGATTTCCAGATCATACTCCGTAACGACGTAGCGCACATTGAGCAACCCCAATGGGCCGGGCTGGAGGTCGGGCGGGTCATCAGGATGGGCCGTGATGATGGCCGGCACACTAACGCTGTACGTGCTGGGCTGAATGCCGCTTGCGTCGGCCACAAAGTCAGCTACGGCAGCCAGGCGCACCGGCGCCACACCCTCAAGGTGCTGAAGCGAATCCGGCAGGGGCAGGCTGCCGGACGGTGAGAAGACGCGAAACAATCCAGGTTGGGCAGTCAGCCACGCAGTTGCCGGGGTGATTGCCTCTAGGGGGCGGGCAACCATCAGCGAGTGATTCATCCAGGCCAAGTCTAGACCTGTGATGATGGCTAGCACAGCCAACAGGAGTCGTTCATGGATGGCGATTTTAGGTCTGGAGCGCAACCAGCCGCCTAGTCTAGCAGCCCCGTGTGCGGCCAATACGCACACGGCCAACGACGCAATGAACCATCCGCGTGCTGGCACTCGCAGCAAACCCAGACCGGGCAAGAGATGGGCCGCAAACGGATAGAGGAAGGTATTGGAACCGAGGGCGAACAGGCCAGTGACGAGCGCCGCACCCAACCAGAAACGCTGTCGCGGCGCCGCCAGCAATGCCAGCCCAGTTGGGATTACTCCGGCGTAGATGACCCATTCGTGAATGATGCCGTAAAGCGGTATGAATAGCCCCAGCAGATACGGCCAGGGCGGCATGCTGTAAACGGCGGTTTCGGTCAGTGTCATTGCCTTGCGCTCGGACAGTGACACAAACTCCGCTAATGGCAGCCAGAGAATGGCGGTCAAGGCAGCCGTCAGGCCGGCCGCCGCCAGTAGATGGGCCGCAAGACGAGGGACAGTTGGGCGCGACCGGATGTGTTCTGGTTGGCGGCAAACGGCCGCAACATAGATCAGCGCCAGCAGGCCGGTATAATACGGCCAGCGCACGTCGGCCAGGAACATCAGGCTGAGATTGAGCGCCAAGACAACGACCGATCGACCATCGCTTTGTTTTGCCAAACGCCGGGCGGCCAATAGCACCCATGGCGTCCAGGCGACGGCAAAAACCAGCGAGACATGCCCAGCCCCCAAGTGGGCCACAAGCTTGGGCGCGACGGTGAACAACAACCCGCCCCATAGCGCCGGCCCGTAATGAAGCCCCTCCGCTCGCAGGAGGCGATACAAGCCATAGCCCGCCCATGCCAAATGCGCGATGAACAGCAAATTGAATTCGGTCGTGAGCGGCAAACCGGGTATCAATAGCAGCCAGGAAGGGGGATACCACAGACTCGCTAGTGGGTCGGCGGCGAAGGGTTGTCCGGCCAGGAGTTGAGTGTTCCAGAGGGGCCATTGGCCGTACGTGTCCAGCGACCAACGCAAGTAGAGCGCATTGGGCAGGTGTGAGATCAACAGATCGGTTTCTTGGTCGCCTGTCCGAGCCGGGATAGATGTGGGGGAGAGCGCCAGTGGCCATAGAACCAGAACGGCCCCCACCAAAAACATAGACGGAATTAGCGCAGCGCAACGCAGGCGCGCAAATGTCATTGCCAGATTGTATGCTGAATTCCTATTCCGTCAGAGCAAATAGCCAGCGCGTCGCGTCTTTCATCCCTAGCCTCCACGCAAACACCTCGCGCGGGCGAAAGATGGCCGCGCCGCGCGCCACGTAATCCTCCGTCTTCACCCCATAGCCGTACTTCGCATTGGAGTGGCTCACCAGCCGGTCCGCGACGTCGCGGGACAGGGGGGGGCCAGCTCCACTATAATCCGGCCGATGCCCGCGCCAGCCCAGCCCCCGCCCAACTCCGTCCACCCCAAGACCCGCGCCGCCTGGCGCGCCTGGCTGGAAAAGCACCACGCCCGGCGCGAAGGCGTGTGGCTCATCAGCTTCAAGAAGTCCACCGGCAAGCAGGCCTTCGACTACGAAGCATCGGTCGAGGAGGCCCTATGCTTTGGCTGGGTTGACAGCAAGGGCAACCGGCTCGACGATCAGCGCACCATGCTTTGGTTCGCGCCGCGCAAGCCCCGCTCCGGCTGGTCGCGCCCCAATAAGGAGCGCGTGGCGCGCCTCACTGCCGCCGGCCTGATGCATCCCGCCGGACTCGCCAAGATCGAGGCGGCCAAGCAGGATGGCGCCTGGACCGCCCTCGACGCCGTGGAGAACCTCGAGATCCCGCCCGACCTGGCCCAGGCGCTGGCCGCCCATCCGCCGGCCCAAACGCACTGGGAGGCCTTTCCCCGCTCGGTCAAACGCGCCACCCTGGAGTGGATCGCCCACGCCAAACGCCCCGAGACGCGCGCGAAGCGCATCTTGGAAACCGCCACCCTGGCCGCCAAGAACCAGCGCGCCAACCAATGGCGCCCATGATCCCGCCTGCCCGGTAGCCGCCATGTCCTTCACCGCCGGCGTCGAGGCCGCCCGCTTCCACTCTCAAGGCCGCAAGCTCATTGGTGCGTTCTACACCGCGCAGGGCGACACCCCGCGCCCAACGGCCCTGCTGCTGCACGGCATCCCTGGCGTCGAGCGCAACTTCGATATCGCCTACCGCCTGCGCGACCTGGGCTGGAACTGCCTCGTCTTCCACTATCGCGGCTGCTGGGGCTCCGAGGGCGACTACCGGCTCGACGGGCTGGTGGAGGATGTGCGGGCCGCGACGGATTGGGTGCTGGCACAGCCCGGCGTGGATGGCGAGCGCCTCGCCATCATCGGCAATAGCCTGGGCGGCCACACCGCCTTTGCCGCCGCCGCCGCGGACCCGCGCTTCCGGGCCGTCGCTGCCCTGTGCCCCCTCATCGATCCCGCTGACCGCCCCCTGGAACCGGAACTGGCCGAAGACTTCGCTTCCTTGTTGCATGGCATCACCGGCCCCGAGGTCGCGGCCCAATGGCTCGCCCTCCCCAGCGCGGTGACGTTCGTCCCCTCCCTCGGCCGCCATCCCCTCCTGCTCGTCACCGCCGAGGCTGATGAAGTCTTCGCGCCCGGCCACTATGCGGGCTTCGTCGCGGCCCTGCGCGCGTCCGCCGCCGATTTCACCTGGCATCCCATCCCGGCTGCCGACCATAGCTTCAGCCGCCAGCGGCCGGCTCTGGCCTCGCTGGTAGCCAATTGGCTGTTGGCCGCCGTCCCCTAGCGCAAGGAAAAGCTCATGGACATGCTTCCCGTCGAACGTAGCTTGCTGGGCGACCTGTGGACCTCCACCACCCTGTGGGACACCCTCGCCTTCCTGTGCGACGAGTGCCACGGCCGGTTGGCCGGCACCGCTGATGAGCGCCGTGCCCGCGACTATCTGCTGGCTCGCCTGCGCGAGTACGGGCTGGATAACGTCACCGCCGAGCCGTTCGAGATGCGGGGCTGGGCGCGCGGCGAGGCGCGCTTCGTGGTCGAAGCCGCGGGCGAGCAGGTTGAGCTTCCTTGCATCGCCCTGCCAGGTTCGCCCGGCTGCGACCTGCGCGCCAACCTGCTGGATGTGGGGCGCGGCGCCGCCCTCGACTACGTCCGCCTGGGCGATGCGGCGCGGGGCAAGATCGTCTTCAACAGCGTGGATGGCGTGGGCCGCGCTGAGATGTACCGCGCGGCCTGCGACGCGGGCGCGGCTGCCTTTATCTTCACCAGCGGCCAGCCCGGACTCCTGCCGCCCACTGGCAGCATCGGGCGCGAGGTGCCCGGCATTGGCCTGGCCGCCGAGCAATTGGCCCGCCTGCGCCGTCTGCTGGCAGCTGGCTCCGCCGAGGCCCATGTCACCCTCACCTGCCGGGTGCAGCCCGTCACTGCCTACAATGTCATCGCCGAGATTCCCGGTACGGACCCGGACCAGGGCTGGATCCTCGCAGGCGGGCACTACGACGGGCACGACATCGGCCAGGCCGCGCAGGACAACGGCGCCGCGGTGGCTGGCTTGCTTGAAGCCGCGCGCTTGCTCTCGCCCCTGCGCGCCCTTCTCCGGGCCGGCATCCGCTTTGTCTTTTTCTCTGGCGAAGAACTTGGCCTATATGGCTCCTACGCCTACGCCCGCCAGCACGCCGCCGAGCTAGGGTCAGTGCGCCTCGTGCTCAACGCCGATGTCGTCGCTCAGGCGATGCCTCTCGTCTTGCAGATCCAGGCCAGCCCCACGCTCGCCGCGTGCTTCCGCACCCTGCCGCTTGACGAGCTAGACTGCGTCGTCAACGACGCCCCCGGCAGCTTCATCATGAACTCCGACCACTTCCCGTTCTCGCTGGCGGGCGTCGCTGGGGTGTGGGCCGTCACCACCCCGCCGCCGCCCGGCCGCGGCTGGGTGCACTTCAGCGCCGACACCCTGGACAAGGTCGAGCCCCGCCTCCTCCGCCAGACCGCGGCCGCCCTCACCCGCCTCTTGCTCCGTATGGCCTCTGAACCCGATGCCCTGCCGCGCGGCCTCGCCTCCCCCGCCGAGGTCCAGCGCGCCGTCACCGCCGCCGGCTTCGAGCCTGCCCTGCGCGCCAGCGGCCGCTGGCCCTTCGACCATCAGGCGTAGCTGGGCGGATTCACTCCGCCCTGAACCTGTTCCTCCATCAAGTCTGTCACCGTCCACGCCCCCGTGTGCACGTTCACCCGGTGCGTCTGAATCTCAAACGCGCCCAGCCTCACCTCCCGCGCCAGTCCCGCGAACGGCAGCCTCAGCGACGCCGTGCGCGCCTGCCCCGTCGGCTCGAACAGCCGGATGATGAGGTCATCCCCGGCCTCCGCCTTCTTCACCGCCGCCACTTGGATCGCCTCGTCGCTCAGTGTCACAAACGGCAGCGGCGGCGCGCCGTCTCCACTCGGGAAGAATGACAACACCACTGGCGGCTCGTTGTGTGCCAGCGCCTCCCGGTCAATGGCCCTCAGCCTTTCTGCGGTCCGCCCGCCGTTCAGCCAGAACCGAAATGAGTGCGGCCCCTGGTCGCTGCGCGGCGAGAACCGGTCCGGCGGCAAATGCAGACCTTCGCCATCGGGGTGGGCGCTGTAGCCCGGCGACCGCAGGAGCGACAGCCGCAGTTCACCCTCCGCAAAATCGCAGCCGTATGTGCCGTCGTTGATGATCGTGAAGGCCGTCCCGCCGGTCTCTGAGGCCACCGCCAGCCACCTCTGCGCCACTGCTTCGTCCCCGGTCGCCCGAACCGTTTCGACGCCATACGCCACCTGCGCGCGGCATGTCGCCGCCGAGTCCGCGCCCGGCAGCGATAGCTTCAGCATTTTGTCCCGCTCGGCCCATTCCACCCGCAGCGCCAGTTCGATCTCCGTGCCCGCCTGGGGCAGCTTGTAGCGCAGGCAGGCGCGCGAGTCCCCATACCCGAACAGCGCCTCCACCACTGTGCGCACCGGCCCCGCCTCGATGACGCGCACCGGCGGCAGGGTGGGGGCGGCCACGCCCGCGAACTGCGCCGCCGCCTCGGGCGTGAGCAGTGCGAACGCGCTGACCTCGTCGCGGAAGCGCTTCACCAGCATCCCCCACGGGTCCGCGTCGTCGTGGATCACCAGGAGGCGTCCCGCGTTCGGCCTCAGCAGGTCCACCCCATCTACCGCGTATTCATCCAGCCAGCCCGTCGCCGTGTTGATGGCGGCTCTCAAGCGTTCCGTCTCAAAGCGAAATGCCTTGCCAGTGATCGGTTCGGGCGCGCGCGGGCGGCTGGGCAGCACCTCCAGCCGCGCATCGAAGCGGTTCATCTGCGCTGGGGCCAGCTCCGCCCGAAAGGCGATCCGCTTGCGCCACTCGAAATGCAGGCTGCTCAGTTCCTGTTCGGGCTGGGTGGGCAGGGGGCGGCCGTCCGCGTCGTGCGCCGTCGCCAGGGTGAAGCGCTCGCTCTTGTTCTGGTCTGCCTGCACGAACTCAGCCTCGACGACGGCGCTCACCGTGAAAGGGTGCGGGTTGTAGACCAGGATCGGGATCTCATTCTCCCGCGCCGGTGGCTGGCCGGCCGCCAGGGCAAAAAACGCGCGGGCCTTGAGGCGTGCCAACTCTTCCAGCCCATGCTCCATCAGCCGCACCGCCGCGGCCTCCGCCGGCTCGATGGATGTGCCCGCCAGGATGTCGTGAAACTGGGCCAGCGCCAGGTCTCGCTGGGCCGCCTGCAGCGCTTCGGTCGGGTATCTCATCAATCCCTGCACCCACGCCGCCGCCGCCATCTTCTCTGTGAGCCACAGTTCGTTCTCCAGCTTCCGGTGCCGGTGCTTGATGGGCCGCTGCGAGGTATAGGCGCCTGCCGCGAATGGATTCAGGTCGCCCCGGTGCACCGGCAGAGCGCCCTCGCGCTGGCGCAGGTCTGCGAAGTACGCCTCCGGGGTGGAATGCCGGATTTCGACCCCGGTCGCAGCCGCGATGATCTCTCCCAGCCGCTCCACATCCGCCCGCGACGGCCCGCCGCCGTGATTGCCCACGCCCCACAGCAAGAGGCCCACCTGCGTACCGACTCGGTCACGCCGGAAGCCCTCCACCTTTTCGTGCGCCCGGCCCGGCCAGGAGAGATAGCCCCCGTATCCACGTGCCGCCAGCACGCGCGAGCCGTCGTACCCCTCCCACACATACTCGTCGCGCTCCAGCGCGCAGTCGTTCTGGCCCGGCCGGCAGTGGATGTAGCTGTCGTATCCGCTCTTGGCGAGGATTTGCACCAGCCCCCGGCTGTGCCCAAACGAATCGAAGTTGATGGCCGTCGTGGGCGCCGCCCCAAACTTCTCCCGGAAGTAGTTGCGGCCGAGCAGGATCTGCCGCACAAAGCTCTCGCCGCACGGCAGGTTGCAGTCCGGCTGCAAATACCACCCGCCCATGATGCGCCAGCGCCCCTGCTGCACGAGCCGCAGAATCCGCGCGAACAGCGCCGGCTCGTACTCCTCCACCCATTGGTAGAGCAGCGCCTCGTTGTGGTTGAAGATCAGGCCGGGGTAAGCCTCGCACAGATCGGCGGCGGTGCGGAAGGTGCTCAGCGCCGTGGCCGCCCCCTCTTCCCACTCCCACAGCCAGACCGGGTCAATATGCGCGTTGCAGATCAGGTGAATCGTCGGGATTGGCACCCTGGTTCCTCTCGAAGTTGCGGCCGGGGCAGCCCCCCTCGCACTTCCCTCGCACTGCCCCGCTAAAGTGTGGCCATTCTATCCGTTACCGAAGGAGACAACCATGAGCACCCTCACCCCCGAACTGGTGGAACTGTCCACCCTGATCCCCGAAATGGCGGCCCTCAAGCAGCGCCTGAAGGCCACCTGGATGGCGGGCGACTATGGCCGCTTCGCCACCTACCTGGAGCCGGGCGCGCTGGACTTTCTGGACCGGCTGGCCGTCCGGCCCGGCACCCGTATGCTGGATGTGGCCTGCGGCGCCGGCCAAATCGCCATCCCGGCCGCGCGAGCCGGCGCCAATGTCACCGGCATCGATATCGCCGCCAACTCGATTGCCCAGGCCCGCGCCCGGGCCCGCGCCGAGGGCCTGGACGTGCGTTTCGATGAGGGCGACGCGGAAGACTTGCCCTATGACGATGCCTCGTTCGACCTGGTCGTCAGCCTCATCGGCGCGATGTTCGCTCCCCGGCCCGAGCAAGTGGCGGCCGAGCTGGCTCGCGTTTGCCGCCCCGGCGGCCGCATCGTCATGGCCAACTGGACCGCGGCCGGCTTCGTGGGCCAGATGTTCAAGGTGATCAGCCAGCACGTGCCGCCCTCGCCCCTCATGGCGCCGCCCGTCCGCTGGGGCGACGATGCCGCCGTGCGCGAGCGCCTGGCGCCGTACGTCACCGAACTGCGCCTGACCAAGCGCCGCTACCCGTTCCGCTATCCGTTCCCGCCGACTGAGGTGGTGGAGTTCTACCGCGCTTACTACGGCCCCGCCAACCGCGCCTTCGCCGCGCTCGACGGCGCCGCACAGTCCGCCCTGCGCCGCGACCTGGAGCAACTGTGGACTGCGCACAATCTTGCCTCGGACGGCACGACCTACGTGGAGCCAGAGTACCTGGAGGTCAACGCCATGCGCGCCTGAATCGATTGTGGTCCCGTTGAGAACCCGGCTTCCACCAGGCTCTTCACGGGACCACATCGAGTTGCAGGCCAAGGGCCGGGCGCGGCTCGACGTTCCTGCCGCGCCCGGCGTGCCTCGCTCTACGGTTTCAGGTGCAGCCTAAAGAAGTCGGTGATGGAGTTGTAGCACTTAACCTTGTTTTCGAATTTGAGCACATCGTGCCCCTCGTTCTCGAACACCAGATAGTCCACCGTCTTGCCCATCGCCCGCAGCTTCTCCACCACGTCGCGCGACTCCGGCTCCACCACGCGCGGGTCATTCTTGCCCTGGATCACCAGCAGCGGGCAGGCCACGCTCTCGATGTGCGTCTTGGGCGACCGCGCCACCAGGTCGGCCCGCTCCTCCGGCACGTCCGGGTTTCCAATCGCCTCGCGGAAGTACGGTTTCCACGTCTCGGGGATGCGGTCCATGAAGCTCAACAGATCATATGGCCCGAACATATCCACCGCCGCTTTCCACAATTCCGGGTGACGGAAGGCCAGGGTCAGGGTCATGTAGCCGCCATAGCTGCGCCCCACCACAGCCGCCCGCTTCACATCCAGGCGTCTGTCCAGGGGCAGCACCTGCGTCATGGCGTGGACGTGGTCCAGCCGGTCCTGCCCGCCCCAGTCGTGATCGATGCGCTTGGTGTAGCTCAGCCCATAGCCCAACGAGCCGCGCACGTTCGGCACGAACACCGCGAACCCGTTCAAGGTCAGGAACTGGATCAGCGGCATCGAGAACCAGGCGAAGTCCGGCCGCTCCTGGCTCTGCGGCCCGCCGTGCACATAGTAGACGAGCGGGCGCGGCCCCTCGAAGCCCAGCGCCTTTGCCGGCAGGTACAACCGCGCCGAGGTCCGCAGTCCATCGTGCGACACGAATGACGCGTCCTCCCCCGGCGAGAGCAGCCCATCGGCGATGCCCAGCACCCGCTCCTGGGTGTGCTGCGTCACTATGTCCCGCGCCGCCCCGCCCACGGTGTAGATTTGTGTGGGCGAGGTGGCCGTGGAGTACGACAGCACAAACGTGTCGCTGGCCTTGTCGTAGCTGTAGGCCTCCATCACCCCATTGGCGATCTTGCCCTGGCCGGCGATCACGTGCCTCAGCCGCATCTCGCGCGCTCCCAGGTCGAAGACGCCCTCGTACAGCCACGAGACTCCGTCAATGTTGTAGACCACGGCAAACCGGTCGTCCCTCAAGTGCTCGAGCCCCGTCAACTCGCCGGTGCCGGTGTGCGCCTGCCCGGTGATCTTCACTTCCTCCACCTGGGCCGGGGCCGGCTGCTCCAGGTCAATGTACCCCAGCCCATAGCTGTCGCTGTATAGCGCCGTGCCGATCAACACGCCCCGGTCGTCGTCCACGAAGTAGCCCCCGCCGTAAGCCGGCAGCCCATAGTCCTTGCCTTTCTCGCGCTGGTCCAGCGGCGTGCCGGCCAGCAGTGTGCGCTGCCCGTCCTTGTACCGGAACAGCACGCTGTCGCCCACCGTGTAGCCCTCGTTCAGGATCAACTGCTGGTGGTCGCTGCTGATGCCGTCGGGGTTATAGCCCCATTGGCTCTCGGCCAGCAGGTCGAGCGCCCCCGTCGCCAGGTTGGCGCGGTACGTCATCAGCTTGGCCTCCTGGCGCGACTCGCTGACGAAGTAGACGATATTGCGGTCGTTGTCGGCCCGGCCGGCGTGGTTCCGATACTGCGCCAACTGCCCGCCCAGCGCCGGTTCCGGGATGCCGCCCGTCAGCGGAACCAGCATCGGCTGATAGTTCTCGTCCCCGTCCTTGTCCAGCATCACCATGATGCGCTCGATGCCGGGGAAGACGTAGAACGCATACCCGCCGATCAGGTGCGGGTTCTGCAGCGCCAGGTCCGGCGGCAGTAGCGGCTCGGGCACGCTGCCCCCCGGCCGCGCCTGCATGCGGTACAGGCTCAGCCGCCCGCTCAGGTCGCTCACAAAGTAGATGTGCTGCCCCGCCAGTTGCGGGGCCATGAACAGCCGGGCCGATAGCAAGGACTCGATGCGCATCTCAGTTCTCCAACCCGTAAATGCCGCCCAGCTTGGTCTTGAGGTACTTCACGTATGGCTCCACGTCAATCGGCCCGCCCACTACACGCTCCATCGTCTCGGTCGGCGTGAACTTGCGCCCGTGCCGGTGCAGGTTATCGCGCAGCCACTCGCGCAGCCCCATGAACTCGCCCTGCGCGAAGCCCGCCTCCAGCCCCGGCAGCGCCGCCCGCGCCTTCTCCCAAATCTGGCACGAGATGATGTTGCCCAGCGAGTAGGTGGCAAAGTACCCCAGGCTGCCTGCCGACCAGTGGATGTCTTGCAGCACGCCGCGCGCGTCGTCGGGCACGTCAATGCCCAGATAGTCCTTCATGCGCGCGTTCCAGGCCTCCGGCAGATCGCCCAGCTTCAGCTTCCCGTTGATCACTTCCTGCTCCAGCTCGAACCGCAGGATGATGTGCAGGTTGTAGGTGGCCTCGTCCGCCTCCACGCGGATCAGCGACGGCTCCACCTTGTTGATGGCGCGATAGAAGGTCTCCGCATCCACCTGGGCGAAGTGCTCCGGAAACGCCGCCTGCAACTGCGGGTAAAAGTGCTGCCAGAACGGGCGGCTGCGGCCCACCAGGTTCTCCCACATCCGGCTCTGCGATTCGTGCAGCCCCAGCGACGCGCCCCGGCACAGCGGCGTGCGCTCCAGGCTGGGACTGACCCCGTTCTCGTACAGCCCGTGCCCGGTCTCGTGCATGCTGCCGAACAGGGCCGGGCCCAGGTAGTTCTCATAGTAGCGGGTGGTGATGCGGATGTCGCTGGGGCTGGAATTGCTGGCGAAGGGGTGCACCGTCGGGTCCAGCCGCCACGAGTCGTCGGCGAAGCCAAACCGCCGGATGATGCCCAACACGAACTCGCGCTGCTTGTCCACCGGGAAGTGCCCGTACATGCAGGCGTTATCCACCGCGTCCGCGCGCGCGCCGATGGCGGCGATCAGCGGCACCAGGTCCCGCTTCAGGTCCTCGAACACCTGCCGCACCTCGGCGGTCTTCATCCCCGGCTCGTAGTCGTCCAGCAGCACGTCGTACGGCTCGTCGCCTTCATCGAAGCACTCCATGTACCGGAACTTGAGGTCCACGTTTTTCTGGAGGTGCGGCTGGAACAGGCTGAAGTTGGAGGTCTTGCGCGCCTCGGCCCACACCGCGTTCGCCAGCGCCGCGGTGCGCGTCATCTCCGCCCGCAGGTCGCCCGGCACGCGCCGGGCCTTGTCCCAGTCGCGGCGCGCCACGCGGATCAGGCTGGCCTCGTCGCTGTCGTAGGGCAGGCTCTCGCCATAGGGCCGCAGTTCGTCCAACAGCCTGCCGATGTCGTCGCTGGTGAACTTCTCGTGCGCCACGCGCCCCAGCGTCGCCAACTGCTCGGCCCGCGCCCTGGCGCCCTTGGGCGGCATCATGGTCCGCTGATCCCAGCCCAGCACCCAGCCGACCTTGTTCAGATCGTGTATCTCGGCCAGCCGGCTGCGCAGTTCGTTGTATTTGGCTTCCATCGGTTTCCTTTCACTCGGCGGGAGGCTACGGTTATTTTACCCGTGAACCGCGGGATTGATGGCATAATCCCCCTCATGAAGATCGCCGCCTACAACCTGCGTGCCGGCGGCCGGCGCGGCGACCGCGTCCACTGGCAGCGCCTGCTCGACACGTTCGATCCGGACATCTTGCTGATGCAGGAGACCCTGCACCCCGCCGAGTACCTGTCGCCGGCCTTCTATCGCGCCAACGCGCGCCGCATTCACTGGTTCCCCGCCGCCGGCCGCAAGTGGGGCAGCGCCATCTTCATTCACTCTGGCCGGCTCAAGCCGCTTCCTCTGCCCCTGCACCACGGCAGCGTCGTCGCCGCAGAAGTTACTGGCGGCGATTGGTCCAGGTTCACCGGCCGGCCCTTGCGCATCGCCAGCCTGCACGTGCCCGCTCCCTACAAGCGCCCGATGAACGAGATCCTGGACTTTTTTGCGACGCTCGGCTCCCGCCACGACTTGATATTGGGCGGCGACTTCAACCTGGCCGTCGGCGTGCGCCATGCCAGCGAATCCATCCCCTCCGACCCACCTTGGCTGCTCAGGCGGCTGCGCCGTGAGTTCAACCTGCTGAGTTGTTGGCAGGCTGTCCATCCCAACCGCGATCTGGCCCAAACCCTGCGCTGGACCGGCAACCCGGCCGCGCCCTACCACTGCGACGGCGTCTTCGTGCCCGCCGCCTGGTATCGCTATCTCGACGACTGCCAGGTGATCGCCGGCCCCGCCTGGGATGCGCTCAGCGACCACAACCCCGTCGTCGTCACCCTGGCCGAATAACTGGCGTGGGGCCTTGTCCGCGCCCTCGCCCCCGTTTGCCGCACCCCTTGCCGGTCATGTGTGGTCCAGCATGCATCCGCCCCCCTGGTCATGTCATGCCGAACCCGCCTCAGCCCGCCCGGCCTGGCGCTTCCCCCGCGCGGGTGAGGCATCTTGCCCTCCGCCAGGCCTGCCTGCCACCCCTCCTGTCATGACATGCCGAACCCGCCTCAGCCCGCCCGGCCTGGCGCTGCCTCCGCGCGGGTGAGGCTTCTTGCCCTCCGTGAGACCTGCCTGCCGTCTCGCCTGTACGTCATGCCGAACCCGCCTCAGCCCGCCCGGCCTGGCGCTGCCTTCGTGCGGGTGAGGCATCTTGCCCCGCCTTCTCCTCCCGTCGACCGCTTGCACCTCGCCCTGCCTCTGCTAAAATGTCCTTCGCCGGCCTGAAGCCGGCACGACTCACGAATCGGCCCGCGCGCTCATCTCTTTCTTTCGCGCCACGGGGAGCATCTGAAGGTACAGGCGCCGGAGTGGGTTGTCGCCCTTTCCCTGATAGGGAAGGGGGTAGGGGTTAGGTTGAGCCAGGGAGAAGAGTCTTGGGACGACTAGTGAATCCAGATGGGGTAGGCAAGCAGCGCGACCGGCTGATGAAGGCCGTCACCTTTGCCCTGCGCGAGTTGGCCGGTCGCCAGCAAATCGACGCCGTCACCCGCGACCTGGTCGCCTTCTTGGCCCTGGCCCTCAACGAGATCCACGCCACCATTGACGTGACCTGCCTGGCCTGGGAGAAACGTGACTACTGGCTCAAGGCCGACCAGTTCCGGCGCGAGTGGGCCTGGGCCGGCCGCACCGCCGACAAGCTCGAGCGCGTTGTCCTGGGCGACGACTGGGCCAACCTGCCCGCCCTCATGGTGGACCTGGCCAAGCACCTGGAGAAGGTCAACCTCCCCAAGCGCAACACCCTCGGCACGCCGTGGGTGGGGGCGTTCGCCAAGCTCAAGCAGGAGCGCGAAGTCGAAGCCTAGCTCGCCACATTCGACCTGGAAGTTCACACGTTCTAACGTTCGAACGCCTGCGCCAGCGCCTCATTCACTGTCGCATACACGCCATCCGCGGCCCGGCCCAGCGTCTCCGCCTTGGGCGAGTCCGCCGCCGCGATGCCATAGCGCCGGAGGGTCAGCCCCATCCCCTGCCGGTTGAGCAGTTCCACCGCCCGCGTCACCGCGCCCAGGCTGCTGGGCGAATCCTCAAAGACGTGCACGTCCTGCCCCGCGCAGGCCGTCAGCGGGAAGCGCAGGTGATCACCGCGCGCCACCGCCAGCGCGGCCTTGATTGACTCGAGCTCCAGCCCAGTGCAGGCCGCGCCCATTGCCGCCATCGCGTGCACCGGCGAGGGCTTCACCAGGTTCCACCCGGCCCGGCCCACCCGCTGCGCCCACCAGTCTAGCTTTCCAAACCCCATCACCGGGATGTCGGTCAGCCCGGCCATGTCGCGCCCAATCTCAGCCTCAGGCGTAAAGCCCCGCACGGCACCGCCCGCCTCAACGGGCGCCAGGCTGGGCCGCGCCGTGTAGACGACCGGGTACGCCTCGCCCGCGTCCCGCCGCGCCAGCACCTGGTCAGACCAGCGGGGCGTCAGCGCTGTTCGGTCCAGCTTCTCCAACAGCGCCTCGCACGTCACGTGCGGCCTCAGGCCATAGTACTGTGCATAGTGCTGGTCGCCCAACACGTAGTTCTGGAACACCTGCTTGCCCGGTGCATGCTCGATGTTGTACACGTCGCCCAGCAGGTGATCCAGCAGCGCCGTGATGGCGGGCTGCGGCACGTGGTCGTGAGTCCGCGCCTCTTCGCGCAGCAGGGCCAGGGCTGCGGGGGCAGGCAGTTGGCCGGTGGCACGCGCCGCGGCTCCGGCTTGCCGCGCCAGCCCGGCATAATCAATGCTCACAGCGTGGGGCGTCTTGCGGCGGGGCAGCGCCTCCAGCGCCGCCCAGAAGTCGCCTGGTAGTTGCTCCAGGGCGGCCCGGCCGCTGGCCGTCTTGGCCTCCATCCGCAGCCGCTCCAACAGCAGCGCCGCCACCACCATGCCGCAAGTGTCCCACTCCACGGTGATGCTTTCGGCCTCGAAGACCAGGATGTCTTCCGTGGTCGGCGGGGCGGCCTCCAGCCCCAGCCGCTGCGCGAAGTGCGCCACCGTGTGCTGGATGCCGGCCCGATAGGCAATGTTATCGATCAAGACGCCATCAACGTCGAAGAGCAGGATCATTGCGAACCTTGTTGGTGAACGTGGAATAGCCCACGGCACGGCGCGAGAGTCTTGCCACGCGCCGTGCCGTGGGCACATTCTAGCCGATATTGGCGAGTTTGCTTTAGCTGAGCAGCGACTCCAGCCGCGCCACGATCATACCCATCGCCACGTCGTTGCGCCCGCCCTCGGGCACGATGATGTCGGCGTAGCGCTTGGAGGGTTCCACAAACTCCAGGTGCATGGGGCGCACCGTGTTGAGGTACTGCTGGATGACCGACTCGGTTGTGCGGCCCCGCTCCGCAAGATCGCGCTCCAGCCGCCGGATGAAGCGCAGGTCGGGGTCCGTGTCCACGAAGATCTTCATGTCGAACAGCGCCCGCAAGTCCGGCTCGGCGAAGATCAGGATGCCCTCGACCATGATGATCCGCTGCGGGGCGATGGCGACGGTTTCGCCGGTGCGGCAGTTGTTGGTGAAGTCGTAGACCGGCAGGTCCACGGCGCGCCCAGCCTTAAGAGCGCGCACGTGCCGGATCATCAAGTCGGTCTCGAGGGCGATAGGATGGTCCCAGTTGATGAGGCCAAACTGGGCGCGCGGCAGGTCTGCCAGGTTGCGGTAGTAGGCATCGTGAGGCAGGTAGGCAATCCGGTGCCGGCCGACGCGGTCCAGGATAACGTTCGCGACCGTCGTTTTGCCCGACCCCGTGCCCCCGGCGATGCCGACAATGATGGGGGGAACAGCCATGCGTGAATTGCCTTTGGGAAGAGCCACCTTCGGGAGTTGAACCCCCGCCGGCCTGCCCAATGAAGGGGAAACACCCCTTCGCTGGGCAGGCCGGCGAATAGTCTAGAGCCACCTTCGGGAGTTGCCCCCCCCTGGGCCTGCCCGAAGAAGCGTTT
>CAZCEC010000039.1:22133-57416 GCA_964497615.1 uncultured Anaerolineales bacterium
TAGAGCCACCTTCGGGAGTTGCCCCCCCTGGGCCTGCCCGAAGAAGCGTTTAGAGCCACCTTCGGAAGTAGACCCCCTGGGCCTGCCCGAAGAAGCGTTTAGAGCCACCTTCGGGAGTTGAACCCGAAACCTACCGCTTACGAAGCGGTTGCTCTGCCGATTGAGCTAAGGTGGCGTTGCGGCAGGCATTATACCATGCTCACTTTGTGAAGTCTTCCCCTTCCCCTGGGGCGCTGGCCCGCAGGGGAAGGGGGCAGGGGGGTTGGGCGCCTACTCCGCCACCCGCACCTCCAGGTTCTCAAAGGCGACCCCTGCGCCCTTGAGCTCGAACGTCGTGACCGAGATGGCGACCGTGCCGTCGGCGTAGCGGTGATCCTCCACCGTCGTCAGCTCCACGTCGTTCACATAGAACCCAATGCTAGGGCCAGCGCACACCAGCGTCATGTGATTGCGCGCCTGCCGAATGTTGATGTCCGTCGAGCCGCCGCTGTCCAGCGTGGCCCACCCGTCCTCGTCGTAGCGATACAGGTACCAGTAGCCGCCGCTGTCGATGGCCGCCTCGTACCAGCCGTCCGCGTTCATGCGGCACACAATGCTGATGTTGTTCCAGTTCGGCCCGGCCACGTTCTCCACATCCAGGTCAATGCGCACGTCCGGCTGGCCGAAGTCCAGCGGGCACTCGACGTACACCACCGTATTCACCGCGTTGACCTCCAGGTACAGCCGGTTTTCGTCCTCTTCAAACGCAAAGGCCTCCGAGTCCTCGCCGGTCTCCATCTCCCAGCCAAACGGCGCCCAGGCGCACTCATCCTGCGCCAGGCTAAAGACCACATCGCCCGGCCCGGGCGTAGGCGTGGCGGTGGGTGGCGCCGCCGTGGGGGGCTCGGCGGTGGGCGTGGCCGTTGGGGGCACACTCGTGGCGGTTGCTGTCGGCGGGACGCTGGTGTGGGTGGCGGTCGACGGCGCCAGCGTGGCCGTCGCCGTGGGCGCCACCGTGTTCGTGGGGTCCGCCTCCGACGCCGCGGCCGCCGGACCGCGGCCGCAAGCGCTCACGGCCAACGCCGCGGCCAGCAGGGCGCCCGCCCAACTGAGCAACTTCCGGTCAGATTTCATCGCAGCCTCCTCTCGTGGCATCAAGCCGGGCAACTCCCGGTTTACGCTCCACGATAAGGGGCCTCAGCCGCCACAGGCAGTGGCGCGACTGCCAAAAGATGTCATAATTCCGACCCATGGACTCCGAAACCCTTACCTTCGCCGGGATCATCTTCCTGATCATCTGTCCCATCGTCGCCGTGCTCTTCCTCGTCTGGGCGCGGGTCTTCTTCCGGCGCAGCGGCGCGGGCAGCGCCGAACAAGTGGCCCGCGGCTACCTCGATGCGCTCCAGGCCCAAAACTTCCGCCGCGCCGCCGAGCTGGTGTCCGCTACCGTCCTGCGCGATGATGTCCAGCGCCAGGCCTGGGTCACCAAAATGGAGGCGACCAAGGAGCGCAAACGCCTCGTGCGCTACACCCTCGGTCAGGCGCGCGTCAACCAAAGCCACGAACCGAACCCCGGCCAGATCGAATTCACGGTCGAAGCCGCCGAGCAGATGCGTGATAAGGAGTATCCCGCCACCATCGGTCTCCGCATCGCCATTGACAAGCAGTCCGGCCAGCACCGCATCGTCTATTCGCCTGAGATTTACGAAGAGACCCAGGTTCGTTCCATCCGCCGCTAACGCCCGCTACTACGCCGCCGGTCAGCTTTCCCGCCGGCCGCCTCCCCCGCCGGCATCGGCATCCTTCATGCACCACAGGCGCTTCGCGTCTCAATGACGTCGCCTTGCGCTGCGTTAGAAACCGGTTTGCCTGCCAGTACCGCAGTGCTATAATCGCGCTCGACACCTAGCATGGACCTCGACCTCTGGGGTTTTTCCACGGCACCTTTCTTCCGCCTCCCAGCGGGTATCTTCGGCTACGGTCTGTTTTTGGCCTATGGGGTGTTGGCCGGCGCGGTGGCGTTGGTTGCCTCCGTCCGTGCGGCCGGCCGGCTCAAATTGTGGCAGTGGCTGGTCTTCGCTGGCCTGCTCCTGACGGGCCTCGTCCTGGCCCAAATCCTCGTCATCAATATTCCGGCCAACATCCTGCCCCCGCCCGGCCAGCCCGTCGAGTCGCAGCGGCCCGGCCTGGTCCTCTTCGCCCTCACGCCTGCCTTCCTGGCTGGCGGGTGGCTGGGCGTCGGCCCGGCCATGCTCGTTGGCCTGCTCACCGGCCTGGCCCGCGGTGCCTGGGAGAGCTACTCGATCTTCACGCCCATGGAATACATGGTCGTGTCGGGCGTGGTGGCCTGGTGTCTGCGCCAGGACTATCGCGGCTGGCCGGCGCGCCTGCTGCGCCGTCCACTCGTGGCCGGGCTCGTCGTGGGTGGGCTGTGGTGGGCCATCCTCATCCCCTCCTACTTTGCCTACGCCCCCTCCGTGGGTCTCCCCACCTGGGACTATGTTTGGTCCCAAACCCAGGCCGCCGCGCCCGTCGTCTTCGTCCAGGCTGCCCTGGCCGGCCTCGTGGCCGAGATCGCCCGCGCCGGTCTGCCTGAGCTATGGGTGCGCCGCCGCGAACTGCGCCCGCCCCCGTACGTCTCCAGCCTCAACCGCAAACTGCAATTCACCCTGGTCCCCATCTTCGTGGCCGGCATCGCGCTGCTCTTTTGGGCCAACATCCAGGTCGCCACGGAAGTGTCCACCAGCCTGCTGGTGGGCCAGATGGCCGGCGCCGCCGAGGCGGCGGGCCGCGGCATTCCATTCTTCATTCAGACCGGCCAGAACCTGATTGCCAACATCGCCGGCCAGCCCAGCCTGTTGTCCTCCGACCCCGTCGCCCAGTCTGCTTATCTGTCCACGAGCCTGCGGGCTGTGCCCTATTTCCGCCAGCTCACGCTGCTAGACCTCAGCCTAACGCCCGTGGCCGGCTACCCGGCCAATGCCGCGTCCGTGGGCGAGCTTCGGCCTGGGGAAGACAGCCTGGCCGGGCTGGCGCTGGCCGGCATCCCGCAGAACACCATCGTTTATCCCGTCAGTGTGCAGGACCCGGTGGATGCCGTCTTCGCCGCGCCGGTCCTAGATAGCGGCGGCACGGCCGTGGTCGGCGTGCTCATGGGCCGCGCCGATCTGGCCAACAACCCCGTCATGCAGTCGGCCACCAACAGCCTGCTCGGCCTGGCCAACGGCGTCGGGCAAGCCTTCATCGTGGATGAGAGCGGCGTCGTCATCTATCACATCGATCCGGCCGCCCGTTCGGGCGTCTTTGCGCCCGAGCCCTCCGCCACGCGCCTGGATACTGCTCTGGCGGGCGCGCAGGCCTACCAGGACAAGGCCCCCGACGGTACGCGCCGTCTGGTGCTCTACTACCCCGCGCCCGGCCATCCGTGGTCGGTCGTCGTCATGGTGCCCAATCACGTTGTGCTGGCCCAGGCCGCCCAAATCTCGGCCCCTGCCACCGCCCTCCTCACGGCCGTGGGCGTCATCCTGGTTTGCCTGGTGGCCCTCATCGCCGACCGCGTCACCAAGCCGGCCGTCATGCTGGCCCAGGCCGCCCGCCGCATCTCCGAGAATCAGCTCGAGGAGCCGGTCGTGGTGGCCGGTGAGGACGAGATTGGCCGCGCCGGCCTCGCCTTCGAGCGCATGCGCGAGAAGCTGCGCGCCCGCCTGGAAGAGTTGAACATGCTGCTGCGCGTGGCCCAGGGCGCGGCCAGCAGCCTGCACCTCGACGACGCGCTGCCCCCCATCGTGCAAGGCGCAATGGCCGCCACCGGCGCGGCGGGCGTCCGGCTTGTGCTCGCCCCGCCTTCTGCCGGGGAAGGCGGACAGTGGGGCGCCAGCCGCGGCCTCCCGGCTCCGCCGCCGCCCGCCGGAGCGGCACCCACCGATGGGTACGCGCCCCCGGCGCCGCGCGTGTTTGCCGCCGGCCGCGCCGCCGACCTCATGGCCGCCCTGGACAAGGGCGTGCTGGCCCTCACCGAGCACGATGGCCGCGCCATTATCGAGAACCTATCCCGCGCTCGCGCTGTGCTGGATGTCGCGCCGGTCGCCGGCCGCCTGAATGCCCTCCTGGCGCTGCCTCTCCGCCAGGAACGAAACTACTACGGCGCTTTGTGGCTGGGCTACGACGCGCCGCACACCTTTAGCGAAACCGAGATCAACTTCCTCTCCACGCTCGCCAGCCAGGCCGCGGTGTCCGTGGCGAATGCCCGCCTGTTCGAGGCCGCCGAACAGCGCCGGCAGCACCTGGACGCCATCCTGGCTTCCACCCCGGATGCCGTCATCGTCACCGACCGCAATGCGCGCGTGCTGCTCCTCAATCCCGCCGCCGAGGCCGCCTTCGACCTGGTCGGCAAGCCTGTCGCGGGCCAGCCAGTCGAACAGGTCGTGGCGCAGCCCACCCTGGCCAAGCTGCTGCAGGACAGCCGCGGTGGCTCCGCCGCTTCCACTGGTGAGTTCGAGGTCGGGGCGGGCCGCACCTTGTTCGCCTCCGCCTCCACCATCATCGCCGCCGACGGCTCGGTGCTCGGGCGCGTGGCCGTCCTGCGCGACGTGACGCACTTCAAAGAGCTGGATCAGATGAAGTCGGACTTCGTCGCCACCGTCAGCCATGACTTGCGCGCGCCCCTCACCTTCATGCGCGGCTATGCCACCATGATGCCCATGGTCGGCCCGCTCAACGAGAAGCAGCGCGAGTTTGGCGACAAGATCCTCGGCGGCGTCGAGCAGATGACGCTCCTGATTGACGACCTGCTCGACCTGGGCCGCATCGAAGCTGGCGTGGGGCTGGCCCGCGAGCCGGTGTGGATGAAGGACATCATCAACGAGGTGGTGGAGGCCCTCACGCCGCACGCCGCCAACAAGGGCCTGAACCTCCACCTGGACCTGCCGCCCAACCTGCCCAGTCTGCCCGGCGACGTGACCTTGTTGCGCCAGGCCGTCACTAACTTGGTGGACAATGCCATCAAGTACACCGCGGCCGGCGGCGACGTGCGCCTGCGCGCCAGCGTGGACGAGGGCGGCTTCAGCTTCTCCGTGGCCGATACGGGCGTTGGCATCGCCCCCGCCGATCAGGCCCACCTGTTCGAGAAGTTCTTCCGCGTGCGCCAGCGCGGCAGCACCCAGGTCAAGGGCTCCGGCCTGGGCCTCGCCATCGTCAAATCCATTGTCGAACGCCACGGCGGGCGCGTCTTTGTGGAAAGCAAGCTAGGGCAAGGCAGCACCTTCGGCTTTGCCCTGCCCGCGAACGGAGCGGTCGAGCGCAGCGTGTAGGGTGGGGGGCAATAGAGTTGAATGCGCCCGCCGGGCCCCCGGCGGGCGCATTGCATTAGGCGGGCGCACCCCTCGACCGCCAGCCAGATGTTTGCGTGTCCGGACGCTACCCTGCCGTTTCCCCAAACCCGAACTCAAACAGCGGCGCGCCGCCATTCAATGCGGACAGCGGCACCTGCGCCATCGAGCGCGGCCAGATGTAGCTCAGCTTGCCGGTGAAGGTGCAGTCGCCGAAGAGCATGTCCGCCACGCCCCCGCCTTCGGTCCCCGGCAGCCACGCCGCCACCACCGCGTCCACCACCGGCAGTTGCTCCGTGATGATCATGGGCCGCCCGGTCACCAGGACCAGGATCAGCCGGTCGCAGTTCGCCCGCATCCGCTCGATCATCGCCACGTCTTCCGCCCTCAGCGCCAGGTCGGCGCGGTCGCCCATGCCTTCCGCGTAGGGCGCCTCCCCCGCCACCGCCACGCCCACCGCCGCCCGGCTCGCGAACAGCCCATCCGCCGCGTATTCCACCGCCGTCCCTGGCCCGGCCGCGTCCCGGATGCCGCTCAGGATCGTCGTGCCCGGTGTGATGTCGCCCGTCTTGCCCAGCCACTCAATCGTCCACCCGCCGCACTGCATCCCCATATCGTCCGCCGCCCGCCCGCCCACGAACACGGTGGCCGCGTCCCGCCGGAGGGGCAGGGCGCTATTCTCGTTCTTGAGCAGCACCAGCGACCGCCGCACTGCCTCCCGCGCCAGCGCCCGGTGCGGCGCGCTGCCTACCACCTTCGGGTCCCCCTGTACCACCGGCTCGTCAGACAGCCCCAGCGCCTCCTTCACCCGCAGGATGCGCATCACCGCATCGTCCAGCCGGGCCATGGGCACCGCGCCCCTCTCCACCGCCAGTGTCGCCGCCGCGATGAAGCGCCGGTAGTCGAACGGCACCATCACCATGTCCACGCCCGCATTCAGGGCCAGCACCACGGCCTCGTCATAGTTCTCCGCCACCTGGTCCACCGCCTGCCAGTCCGAGACCACCAGTCCGCCAAACCGCAACTCGCCCTTGAGCAGATCGGTCAGCAGGTATCGATGCGCGTGCAGCTTCAGCCCGTTCCAGCTATTGAATGAGGCCATCACCGTCAGCGCGCCTGCCTCCAGCGCCGCCAGGTAGGGCGGCAGATAGCGCGCCCGCAGGCTGGCCTCATCCAGCGCCACATCGCCCTGATCCAGCAGGTAGTGATAGTTGTCGTTGACGAAGGTGGACGTGCCGAACCCCGTGGCGCCGTCGCCGATGAAGTGCTTGGCCGTGGCCGCCACGGGCGGCCGCGCGCCCTGCACCCCGCGCACATAGGCCGCGCCCAGCCGCGCCACCAAGGCGGTGTCCTGTCCGAAGCCCTCATAGGTGCGCCCCCAGCGGATGTCCTGCGGCACGGCCACCGTCGGCGCGAAATTCCACTGCACGCCGGTGGCCGTCATCTCGTCTGCCGTCGCGCGGGCAATCCGCTCCACCAGCTCCGGGTCGCGCGCCGCGCCCAGCCCGATATTGTGCGGGAAGATCGTCGCCCCGCGCACGTTGTTGTGCCCGTGCACCGCATCCACCCCGTAGAGCAGGGGGATACGCAGCCGTGTCTCCAGCGCCGCCCGCTGGTAGCCATTCACCATTTCCAGCCAGGCCGCGGGCGTGTTGGGCGCCGGGTAGCCGCCGCCGCCGCTTAGCACCGAGCCGATACAGTGCTCGCGCGCCTCTTCCGCCGATAGGCTGTTCTTCTCCACCTGGGTGATCTGTCCGATCTTTTCCTGCAAAGTCATCTGTCTCAGCAGCCCTTCCACCTGGGCCGCGGCTGTCATTTCACTTACGCCAGTCATGCTATCCGCCTTTACTCTGAGTTTTCCTTCAAATAGTCCAGGATTTCATCCACGTACCCAAAGGCCAGCCCCGTCACCGTGTCGGCGCAGCCATAGTAGATCGCCAGCCGTCCCGTGTCCGCGTCCGCCAGCGCCGCGCACGGGAAGGTCACATTCGGCACATCGCCCACGCACTCATACAGGGTCTGCGGCGACAGCAGATACGGCGCGGAGCGGTAGATCACCTTCCAGGGCTGGTCCAGGTCCAGCAGCGCCGCGCCAAAGCTGTACACAAACCCATTGCACGACGTCAGCACGCCGTGATAGAACAGCAGCCAGCCCTCCGGCGTCTCGATGGGCGTTGGCCCGGCGCCCACCTTCGTGCTCTGCCACGTCCAGCCAATGGGGGCCATCACAAACCGGTGGCGGCCCCAATACACCAGGTCCGGGCTCTCGCTGTAGAAGATATCGCCAAATGGCGTGTGGCCGGTGTCGCTGGGCCGGCTGTACATCGCGTACCGGCCGTTGATCCGCCGCGGGAACAGCACCCCATTGCGGTTGTGCGGCAGGAAGGCGTTCTCCATTTGATAGAAGGTCCTGAAGTCGTGGGTATAGCCCACGCCGATGGTGGGGCCGTGGTAGCCGTTGCACCACGTGACGTAGTAGCGGTCCTCCAGCCAGCACACGCGCGGGTCGTAACGGTGCACGAAGGGCGCGATCTCCGGCTCGTCGCAGTGCCACTCAATCGGTTCGGCATTCAGCGTCCAATGTACCGCATCGGTGCTCCAGCCGGCGTGCAGGTTCATCCGCCGCCGCCGGTCGTCGCACCGGAACACGCCCGCGAACGCGCCCTCGAATGGAACCACGGCGCTGTTGAAGACGCTATTGGAGGTCGGCGTGGCGTTGCGCGGGATGATGGGGTTCTGGCTGTAGCGCCACACCACCTCGGCGCACCCGGCCGGGCGGTCCTCCCACGGCAGGTGGGGCAGGGCCGGTCCCACCAGGCGCGGCCGCCCGTTGGCGCGCGCCCCGGCGCGCGCCTCAGCTGCATTCTGGCTTGGCATGGGTCTCCTCAGCCCGCCGCTGCGACGAAGTGCTCGCCCTCGGCCTCGATCAACGCGGCCTGCTGGCTGGCGCCGTTCGGGGGCGGCCCGGCGATCTCGGGCAGTTGGACGTTGCTCCATTTGGCGTCGATGCGCGGCACGCATCCCAGCAGCATCCGCGTGTAGTTGTGCAGCGGGTTCTTGAACACCTTCTCCGTCGCCCCCATCTCCACCACCTGCCCGCGCTGCAGGATCACGACCCGGTCGCTGATGTAGTACGCCAGCGACAGGTCGTGGGTGATGAACAGGATCGACAGGCCCTTGTCGCGCAAGTCCGCCAGCAGGTTGAGCACGTCAATCCGGGTGGAGGCATCCAGCATGCTGATGATTTCGTCCGCCACCAGCACGCGCGTGTCCAGCAGCAGGGCGCGGGCGATCAGGAACCGCTGCAACTGCCCGCCGCTGAGCTGGTGCGGGAACTTGTTCAGCACGTGCTCCGGGTTGAGGCCCACGCTGTGCAGGGCCGCGTTCACCTTGTCGGCCCACGCCGCGCCGCCCGTCTCCGGAAAGAACTCCTCGTGCACGAGGCGGAACACCCGGTCCGCCTTGAAGATCGGGTTGTAGGAGCTGAACGGGTCCTGGAACACGCCTTGCACCCGGCGGTAGTATTCCTTCAGCGCCTGTCCGCGATAAGTGGTGATGTCGGTTCCATCGAACGTGATCGTCCCGCCGTCAATTCCTGCCAGCCGCAGGATCATCTTGCCCAGCGTCGTCTTGCCGCTGCCGCTCTCGCCGATCAGCGCCACCACCTCGCCGTCGTCCACGTCAAACGTGACCTTGTCCACGGCGCGCAGCAGCTTGCCCCCGAAGGTGCCGGTCCGGTAAACCTTGGAAACCCCATCCAGCCTAAGCATGCTGTTCGAACTCCCACCAGCAGGCCACGTGGTGATCGGGCGCCACCTCGCGGAATGGCGGCGCCTCCGTGCACTTGTCAAATGCGAACGGGCACCGCTCGCGGAACCGGCAGCCCTTGGGCGGGTCCAGCAGCAGCGGCGGCGTGCCCGGAATCCCGGCCAGCTTCTTCTCCGACACCTTCACCCCGATCTCCGGCAGCGACGAGATCAGCATCTGCGTGTAGGGGTGGCGCGGCGCGGCGATGATGGTGCTGGTGGGGGCCTTCTCCGCCAGTTGGCCCGCATACATCACCAGGATGCTGTCGGCGATCTGGTACAGGATCGAAATGTCGTGCGTGATGATCATCACGCTGTTGCAGCAGTCCTGGTTGCGGAACTCCACCAGCATCTCGGCCACCGCCTTCTGGCTGGCCACGTCCAGCGCCGAGGTGATCTCATCCGCCACCAGCAGCGCCGGGTTCAGCAGCGTGGAGATCACCATCACCATGCGCTGTTTCATGCCGCCCGACAGCTCGATCGGGTACATGTTCAGCACGTCCTGGGGCAGCTTCACCAGCTCCAGCCGCCGCTTTAGTTCCGGCAGGATGCTCTTGTACGGCACGCGCCGCGCCTCCACCAGGTCGGCCGTCAGCCGCCCAATCTTGCGCGTCGGGTTCAACGCGTTCATCGCGTACTGCGGGATGATGGAGACCTGCTCGAACCGGAACGCGTTCATGCGCTCCATGTCGGCCAGGGGCAGCTCCTCGCCGTTCAGCACTGCCCGGCCCGCCACGTGGCGCATGGGCGGCGCCAGCCGCACCAGGCTGTGCCCCAGCGTCGTCTTGCCGCAGCCGCTTTCGCCCGCCAGCCCCATGATCTCGCCGTCGTCCAGCGTGAACGTGGCGTCCTCGAGCGCCTGCACATCGCCCTTCAGGGTCGAGTAGTAAACCGTCAGTCCATCCACTTGCAGGCTCACGCGTCACATCTCCCGCAGCTTGGGATTGAACACCTCGTCCAGCCCTACGTTCATGCTGTACAGCGCGCCCACGATGGCCGTGATTGCCAGCCCCGGCGGCACGAACCACCACCACATGCCGAATTGCAGCGCCCCCCACAGCACCGCGTATTGCATCATCAGCCCGAGCGACACCGCGTTGGTTGGCCCCAGTCCGATAAAGTCCAGGGTCGCCGCGATCAGGATGGCCCCGCCAAACTGGAGAATGAACGCCAGCAGCAGATATGACAGCATGTTGGGGGCGATCTCGGTCAGGATGATCTTGGCCGGCCGCATGCCGGTCAGCCGCGCCAGGTCCACGAACTCGCGCGTGCGCAGCGAGAAGGTCTGGGCGCGCACTGCCCGCGCCACCCACGGCCAGGCCGTCAGCCCAATAAACAGGCACTCGGTGACCACGCTGCGCACTTGCAGATAGGCAGCGATGATGAGCAGCACGGCCAGCGTGGGGATGACCAGCACGATGTTGGTGAGCATGTTCAGCAGCTCATCCACCACCCCGCCGCGATAGCCGGCTGTAAAACCCACCGCCAGCCCGATCAGGGTGCCCAGCCCGCCGCCCAGCGCCCCCACCAGAAAGGTCGCCCGCAGCCCGCGCACGAACTGCGCGAACACATCCTGCCCGAAAAACGTGGTCCCAAACCAGAACTTCTCCGACGGCGCCTGCGGCCCCAGCGGGTTGATGTAGGCGAAGGGGTCGTTGGTGGCGAAGTAAGGCCCGGCCACGGCCAGCACCAGAAACAGCCCGATAATCGCCAGTCCGATTTGCAGCTTGCGGTTGCGCATCGCGAAGTAGAGAAGTTCGTAACGCTTCATGCGCTCTCCCCCACCATGCCGCGCCGCGTGCGCGGGTCCACCAGCAGATAGACGATGTCGATGGTGAAGTTTGCCAGCAGCACGCCGATGATAATGAACAGGAAGCAGCCTTGGATCAAGAAGTAGTCCTGGTTCTGGATCGCCGCCAGCAGCAGGTAGCCGATGCCGGGATAGGAGAAGACCACCTCCGTCACCAGCGCCCCGGCCACCATCACCCCCAGTTGCAGCGCCAGCCCGGTGATCTGCGGCAGCAGCCCGTTGCGAAACGCATAGCGCCGGATCAGCGAGCGCGGCGCGCCCAGCGCCTCCAGGTAGTGCGAGTAATCCGCCTCTAGCTCATAAATGATCATGTTCCGCATGCCGATGGCCCAGCCCCCAAATCCCACCAGGAACAGCGAGGCGAACGGCAAGAACCAGTGATGGAGCACTGTCCCCACAAAGGCCAGCGACCAGTGCGGCCGCATCTCGAAGCTGTATGCGCCCGCGATGGGAAACACGTCCAGCACGATGCCCAGGAACCAGGCCAAGAGGATGCCCAGCCACATATAGGGCGTGGCCGTCAGGATGTAGGCCAGTGGCGAGATGGTGTTGTCCAGCCGCTTGGAGCGCGCCGCGAACGCCCCAAACCAGTTGCCCGCATACCAACTCAACAGGGTGGAAGGTATCAGCAGGAAGAGATCATACGGCACCGCCCGCCACAACACCTTTGCCACCGGCGTTGGGAACAGGTAGGCGCTGATACCCAGGTCGCCGCGCAGCAGCGCGCCCCAGAAGGTCAGGTACTGCTGCCACACCGGCACGTCCAACCCAAACACCCGCTCGTAGTATGCGTACATCTGGGCTACGGCCGTGGCGTCGGCGCTCACCGATGTCCGCGCCAGCAGGTTCGCCACCGGGTCCCCCGGCATAAAGCGCGGGATCATCCAGTCGATGGTGACCGCCAGGAAGAACGTCAGGCCATAGATGACCAGCTTGCGGCCAAAGTAACGGCGCACGGCGCCTCCGAGAGAGCGCTGGCCCCTGCCCCGCGTGGGGCAGGGGCCAGCGTGTTGCGAACTGGAACAGTTACTGCGAGGCCTGATCGGCCACGGGTTCCAGGTTGATCAGGGTCATCAGCCCGCCCAACTGCCAGTACCCGGACCAGGTAGTCGGCAGCGTGTGCATCGCGCCGCTGTCCGCCGGCCAATTGGTCCACACGGCCTCGCTGTACTGCGCCCACAGGCCGTTGTACCACAGGGGGATCATCGGCACTTCGCTCAGCATGAGCTCCTGGATTTGCGAGGTGACGGCCTGCGCGCCGGCCATGTCGTCCGGCTTCACGCGCGCCAGTGCATCCACCAGGTCGAACATCTCCTGGTTCTCATACCGCCCAAAGTTGCCGCTCTGCATCTGCTCCTGGATGGGGTGCCGGAAGAGCAGGTTGTACAGGGTCCAGGGCGTGTTGCTCATCTGGGCCCAGTTGTTCAGGGTCATGTCGAACGTGCCGCCCTGCAGTTCCGTGTTCCAGGCGCCATAGTCGGGCGTCACGTCTTCCACGAAGATGCCCGCCGCCTTGGCGCTGGTGGAGATGATGTCAATCGCCGCCATCCAGTCGGTCCAGCCGCTGGGGCAGGTCACCTGCAGCGAGATCGCGGAGCCATCCGGCGCTTCCACGAAGCCGTCGCCGTTGGTGTCCACGTATCCGGCGTCGGCCAGGATCTGCCGGGCCTGCTCTGGGTCATAGGTGAAGCCAAGCTCGCTCACCACGTCCTGGTCCACGTACTGGCTCAGGGAGGGCAGCAGCCCGGTGGGGTTGGCCGGCGCCACCAGTTGGGCATAGGCCACGTTCACGATGGACGGCGTGTCGATGGCGAAGGCCAGCGCGCGGCGGAAGGCCGGGTCGTTCATCGGCGGCTTGGTGGTGTTTAGGAACAGCACCGCCGTGTTGGCTGAGAGCATGTATGGCGCGCCCTCGAAGTAGGTCCGCACGTAGTTCTGGTCGGCCAGCGCCGCGATGCCGGGCAGGAAGTTGTTGCTCAGGTCAAGCTGGCCCTGGAGGACCATGCCCAGCGCCACGTTGTTGCTGGAGGTGCGGATGTCCACGATGCGCTTTGGCGCGGGCAGCCCAAACACGTCGATGCCCCACCAGCTCTCGTTGCGCAGCCACACGTTGCGGTCTTCACCGTGGGTCTCGTACAGATACGCGCCCGAGCCGATCGGGTTCTCGTTCGCGCCCACCGTGATCTCTTCCTCGGTCCGCCCGGACCACAGGTGCTCCGGCACGATCGGGACGTTGTACAGGTCATTGGTGAACTGCTGGTAGCGCGGGTCGTCGCTGAAGCTGAACCGCACGGTCAGGTCGTCCACCGCGGTCACTTCATTCAGATATTCCCACATCGGCGAGAACCAGATGGCGGCATAGTTCTGGCCGAGTTCATAGGTGAACTTGACGTCGGCCGACGTCAGGGCTTCGCCGTCGCTCCAGGTCAGGCCCTCGCGCAGGGTGACCTCGAAGGTGGTGTCATCCACCCACACGCCGTCCTCCGCCAGCCAGGGCGTCAGCTCGCCTGTCTGCGGGTCGAACGAATACAGGAACTCGTACACGTTGCCGATGGTGCCAGTCGTGTTCGCCAGGTTGCCCGGCTGGAACGGGTTCCAGGTGCTCGGCGGGCCCCAGGCCGCACCGCTCACGTACAGGGTTTCGCTCCGGTCGTACACCACCTCGGTGGACGGCACGGGCGTGGCCTCGACGATTTGGGTTTCGCGGACAATCTGCGTCTCGCGGACCACCTGGGTCTGCGGGACGAGCTGTGTCTCGCGCACGACCTGCGTCTGCACCTCCACCACCGGGGTGGGCGTGGCGCAGGCCGCCAGGATCAGGGCCGCGATCACCGCGACGCTGAACAGGGTTAGGTGTTGCTTACGCATGGTTTTTCTCCCATTCTCCTCACACGCGATGTTCGGCGGATTCAGTAGCATTCTCCGGCCCGGAGCGGCTGGCATGGTTGTCGTCGTGTCACCTCCTCCTTACCTGCGGCGCCCGCGCGGGCCGGGGTCACCCCGCCCGCTGTGCGGCTGGCCGGCTGGAACCGCACGATTCGCGAATGACGATCTCGGTTGGCAGGATGACGCGGCGCGGCGCCGCGTCAGGGTTCTCGATCATGTCAATCAGGGTTTCGGCGACCACCACTCCCATGCGGTGCACTGGCTGGCGCACGGTGGTGAGGGGTGGATTGGTGCGCGCCGCGAACGGCATATCGTCGAAGCCCACCACCGCGATGTCCTCCGGCACGCGCCGCCCGGCCTCGCGCAGTGCGCGCAGGGCGCCCTCGGCCATCATGTCGCTGGCCGCGAACACGGCCTCCGGCCGCAGCGGCAGCAGCCGCTGCATGGCCGCCGCCCCCCCGCCATCGGTGAAGTCCCCCTCGACGATCAGGTCGGGGTCGGGCGTCAGCCCGCGGTGCCGCAGCGCGGCCAGGTACCCCTCCAGCCGGTCCACGCCTGGCACCATGCTGCGCGGCCCGGTGATGGTGGCCACTCTGCGGTAACCCTGACGCAGCAGGTGCAGCACGATGTCGCGCGCGCTGCTCACGTTGTCAATATCCACGTAGCTCACCCCGCCGCTCACCGCGCTGCCGCTGGAGTGCCGGCCTACCAGGATGAATGGCAGATGGCCTTCCGTCAGCGCCTCCACCATTGAATCTTCCAGTTGCGCCGATGCCACGATCACCCCGTCAATCAGCCCGCTATACAGGATTTTGCGGATCATGCGGCGCTCGTATTCCGGCTCGGCCAGCCACAGCATGACGGAATAGTCGGACGAATTGCAGGTGGCGGAGATGCCCTGGATGAGCAGGGGAAAGTACGGGTCGGTGAACAGGGCAGAAACAGCGCGGGGGATAACGATGCCCAGGATGCGGGTGCGCCCAGCGGCCAGCCCGCGGGCGGCGATGTTGGGGTGATAATTGGCTTGCTGAATGATCTGGAGCACCCGCTCGCGGGTGGCTTTGCCGACGTTCGGATCATCATTAACGACCCGCGAAACGGTCGAGCGCGAGACCCCCGCCAGCTTGGCGATGTCCTCCAGATTCTTAGACACAGTGCCAACCTCCGTCGTGGATTGGGAGCGCTCCACAAAATCCAGAAAAAAACGCCGGACTGGCGCTCAGCCCAACAGCCGCCACCCTGGCAGCCTCGGCTGGCAATGCACCAATCCGGCAATAATTGCCCAAAAACTCACAATTTCACCCTGCCTTGGCCGGATGGCCCAGGCCCGCGCTGCCGCTCGTCTCGTCCCAACCCGCGAATATTCGACGAGATCATTGGAAGCGCTCCCAACAATTGCATATTACAACATTGGATGACGCCTTGTCAACTACCTGTTTCCCTGACGCCGGGGCGTTTCGTCCCACAGCCTTGCGCCCGCTTTAAGATTGTGTTATTATCCCGCCCTGCGCCGGGGAGTGCGCCTCCCCGCTGCTTTCTGCTCCAATTAGGCCGCGCCGCTCGGCGCCGCCGAACCGGGCTTATCCCATGGAAAGGAGGATTTCCTCATGCGCAAGTATGAACTCATGTTTATTGCCCAACCGGACCTCGATGACGCGGCGTTGACATCGCTCGTGGACAAGGCCAAGGGCTGGGTCACTGGCGCGGGCGGCCAGGTCGATCAGGTGGACCTGTGGGGCCGCCGCCGCCTGGCGTACCCCATCCGCAAGCAGAACGAAGGTCAGTACATCCTGATGCAGACCCAGCTTTCGGCCAACGGCACGCGCGAGGTCGAGCGCAGCCTGCGGCTCACCGAGCAGGTCATGCGCTTTCTGCTGGTTCGCACCGACGACTAGCCGCCCGCGCCCCTGCGCCCTGGCCGGCCGCGTTGGCCGGTCGAGCGCGGTGGACGCGCGCGCTGCAACCTGACCGGTCTTTACGTGGAGCGAGGAGGCGCTATGAGCCGTGGGCTGAACAAGGTCATGATCATCGGCCACTTGGGCCGCGAACCCGAGATGCGCTACACGCCCTCCGGGCGGCCGGTTACGTCCTTCAGCCTGGCCGTCACCCGCGCCTGGAATGCGCCCGACGGCGAGCGCCGCGAAGAGACCGAATGGTTCAACGTCGTCGCCTGGGGCAACCTGGCCGAAATCTGTAAGCAGTATCTCTCTAAGGGCCAGCAGGTCTACATCGAAGGCCGGCTCCAGTCCCGCCGTTGGGAAGACCCCGAAGGCCGCAAGCACTCGGCCACCGAAGTCGTCGCCAACGAGATGATCATGCTGGGCGAGCGCCCAGCGCGGCCGTCCACCGGCGAGAGCGCCGGGGGCCACGAGCCGCCCGTGGATGAAGACGAGTTTCCGTTCTAATTGGAGTCAATCATGGAACAAGAACGTCGGCCGCGTGGCCGCGATGAAGAAGGCGGCGAAGAAGAGGGCGATGACCGTGGGCGTGGGCCAATGCGCCGCGTCCGGGTCTGCCAGTTCTGCGTCGAAAAGAACAAGACCATCGACTACAAGAATGTGGACCTGCTCCGGTCGCTCGTCTCGGACCGCGGCAAGATCCGCCCCCGCCGCCAAACCGGCACCTGCGCCAAGCATCAGCGCGCCGTCTCGGAGGCCGTCAAGCGCGCCCGCCACATGGCCCTGCTGCCCTTCAGCGGCGAGCTGCTGCGCGGATGAGCAAGTCGGGCCAGGCGCCCGCCGCCCCGCTCACGCGCAAGCAGCTTTCGCGCGTCGAGCGCGAGCGGCGCCAGCGCCAGTACATCCTGATCGGCGCCGTCATCGTGGCGGTCCTGGTCGTCGCCATCGTCGCGTTTGGCGTCTTCGATCAGGTCATCCTCACCCCGCGCGAGCCTGTCGCCCGCGTGGACAGTGAAACCATCACCACCGGTGAGTTCATCAAGGCCGCCCGCTTCCAGCGCTACCAGCTCATCAACCAGTACCTTCAGGTCGCCCAGGCCATGCAGGTCTTTGGCGAAGACGAGTTCTTCACCAATCAGCTCCAGCAAATTCAGCTAAGCCTGAACGACCCCAACACCCTGGGCACCGGTGTGCTGGACTCGCTGATCGAAGACCGCCTGGTCCGCGCCGAGGCCGCCCGCCGGGGCATCACCGTCAGCGCCGAAGAGTTGGACCAGGCCTGGGAAGAGTTCTTCGGCTTCTATGCCGAGGGCACCCCCACGCCGACCATCACCAACACCCCCTCGCCCGTTACGCCCTCGGCCACGCCCGACGTTACCCGCGAAGCAGAGCGCACCGCCACCCAGGCCGCCATTCTGACGGCCGCGCCCACCCTCACCATCACGCTCACCCCCTCGCCCACGCTGACCCCAACGGTGCCGCCGACGGCCAGCCCGACCGCCACGGCCGGGCCCAGCCCAACGCCCACCCATACCGCCACCCCGCGGCCCACCGCCACCGCCTACACCACCCAGGGCTTTGCCACCGAGGTGAAGGCCTATGGTGATGATGTGCGTGGGGCCACCGGCCTCAGCACCGACGACGTCCGCCGCCTGCTCGAGTCGCAGCTCTACCGCGAGAAGCTCCAGGCCGCCATCGGCGCCGAGGTGCCCACCACTGCGGAAGAGGCCAACGTCCGCCACATTCTCGTCGCCGACGAGGCCACTGCGCAGGAAGTGCTCACCCGCCTGCGGGCCGGCGAGGACTTCTTCAGCCTGGCCGCCGAATACTCAACCGACACTTCCAACAACTTGGAGGGCGGCGACTTGGGTTGGTTCAAGCGCGGGGTGATGGTGCCCGCCTTCGAAGAGGCGGCGTTCAGCTTGCCCCTCAACGAGTACAGCGAGCCGGTGCAGACCAGCTTCGGCTATCACATCCTCCAGGTCTTGCAGCGCCGCCAGGCCGTGCTCACGGAGGCCGAGCTCGAGCAGGCCCGCGCCGACGCCCTGGCCGCGTGGCTCGAAACTCAGAAGGCCGTCACCCTGCCCGATGGCCGCCCGCTGGTCGAGATCTTCGACGTCTGGCGCGACGACGTGCCCGACCGGCCGGTGCTGCCAACGTCTCTCTAGCGTTGCCAAACAAAAAACGGGGCCGGCATTGCCGGCCCCGTTTGCTTTAGCGGGCCAGGGCTTCTTCCAGCTTCAGCCCAATCACCTGGCTGGCGCTGTCCGCTCCCATCGTAATCCCATATACCGTTTCGGCCACCTGAACCGTATTGCGGTTGTGCGTCACGATGATGAACTGCGTCGCTGCCGACAGCGCATTCAGCATGTCGCGGTAGCGGCCCACGTTGGCCTCGTCCAACATCGCGTCCACCTCGTCCAGCACGCAGAACGGCGTCGGCGACACCCGCAGCAGCGCGAACACCAGCGCGCACGCCGTCAGGCTGCGCTCACCGCCCGACAGCATGGACAGGCTCTGCGGCCGGCGGCCCGGCAGCCGCGCCTGGATGTCCACGCCCGTCGTGCTCATGTGCTCCGGGTCGGTTAGCATCAGCCGCGCCGTGCCCCCGCCAAACAGCGCCGTAAACGTGTCGCGGAACTCGTTCGCCACCGCGTCGAACGTCTTGCGGAAGTCGCGCTCCATCAGCACGTCCATTTCCGCCACCACCTCGCGCAGGTGCGTCTGGGCGTTCTCCAGGTCCGCCACCTGTGTGGTCAGGAACTCGTGCCGCTCCTTCACCTCCAGATATTCACGCTCCGCATCCGGGTTGATGAGCCCCATCCGCCGCAGTTGGCCGCGCTTGCGGTTGAGCTGCTCCTCCAGCCCCTCCGGCAGCGCCTCCACGGCCTCCAGCTTCTCCACCACCGGGTAGAGGGGCAGGGGGGTGGGCGTTGGGCCGCTGGCCGCCTCGCCATAGTCCAATTCCACCAGCCCGAAGTCCTCCTCGATCCGCCGCCGCATCCCTTCCACTTCTTCGTGCTTGCGGGCGTGTTCCAGTTGCGCGGCGGCGTTGCGGCGCTCGGTAGCGTGCAGGTTCGCGCGCGCCTCGGCATCCCCGGACTCCACTCGCGCCTGATCGGCCTCCAGGCTCTCCACCTGCGCCTCGATCGGCGTCAGCCGCGCCGCCATCACTCCGGCGGAGGCGCGCAGGGTCTCGTGCCGGTCGCGCGCCGCGGCGGCCCCGCTCTCGCACTCGTTGATTTCCACCCCCAGCCCCAGGATCTTGTTCTGGCGATCCGTCAGCGCGGCCTCGGCGGCGGTGTGCGCCTGCACCAGCTCGGCGGCGCGCGCCTGCGCGTCTTGCAAGGCGCGCCGCGCCACCGCGGCCGCAGTCTGCCAGCGCGCCACCTCGCCCGCGATGGCCTCCACGCTGAATCCGGTCATTTGTTCACTGGCCGCCTTCACGCCCGCCTCCGCTTCGGCCTGTTCGGCCAGCATCTGCGCCAGTTCGGCTTCCGTCCTCGCCAGCGTCTGCGCCGCCTGCCCCAGCTCTGCTTCCAGCGCCGCCAGTTGTTCGCCCCGGAATTGAGCGTCGTGCGCTGCGCGTTCCGCCTCCAGCCCCGCCGAGTCGCGCGCCACCATTGCCAGCCGCTCGGCATCCTGCGCCGTGCGCAGCGCGGCCTGGGCAGCTTCGCGTTCAGTCCCGGCCTGGGCCACCGCCTGCGCCGCGGCCTCGCGCTCACGCTGGCGTTGGGCCAGCCGCTCAGCCGAGGCCTCCAGCTCGGCGGCCAGGTCCCGCCGCTCCCGGGCCTGTTCCAGCATGCTGGGCGCGGCCTCGCGCCCGGCGTGTACTGGCCCGGCCGCGTGATAGACCTCGCCCGTCAGGGTGACGACCACGGCGTTATCGGGCGCGGTCCAGCCAGTCTCGCCCACCAGCAATTGTCGGGCGGCGTTTCCGTCGCGCACCACCACGGCGTGCCCCAGCAGCAGCCGCACCGCCGGCTGGAGCCAATCGGCCGCCTGTACCAGATCCGCCGCCGCCCCCAGCACGTCCGGGTGCGCGGGCGGGGTCAGCGGTGGCGGCGCCTTCACCCGGTCGAGCGGCAGCAGCGCCGCGCGCCCATTCGTCAGGCCCAGCGCTGCCAGGGCAGCCTCAGCCTGTCCAAAGTCGTCCACCACCAGCGCTTCCAGATATGCCCCTAGCGCCGCGCTGATGGCCGTCTCAAGTTCGGCTGGCACATCCAGCAGTTCAGCCAGCGCCCCCCGTGTGGGGAAGCTCTGCCCCAGCAGGGTGCGGGCCCCGGCCCCAAAGCCGGCCAGTTGAGCGCGGGCCTGTTCCAGCACATCGTGCCGGGCGCGCAGCCGCTCGGCCTCGGCCTCCCCTGCTGCCAGGCGCTGAGCGGCGGCAGCCAGCGTCGCCTCCGCCTCCCGCACCGCGCCCGCTGCCGCGGCCAGGGCGGCTTCGGCCTGCGCGCGCGCCGCTTGCTGCTGGTCCAGCGCGGCGTTGGCCTCCTGCACGGTGGCACGGGCGCGCGCTTCCGCCAGTTTCAACTGCTCCAAAGCCTGCTGTTGTTCTCTCTGCGCGGCGCTCAGGCGGTCGCGCTGTTCGCCCAATTGCGCCAGCCGCGCCCGCCGCTCGCCCGCCAGCGCCTCCAGCCGCGTCAGCGCCGCGCGCGCCTCGGCTTCCCGCTGGCGCAGGACGGCGCGTTCGTCTTCGCGGCTCGCCAGGGCGGCCTGCGCCGTCTCGGTTTGCCGTTCAGCCTCGGCCGCCTCAGCGGCCAGCCGCTCAATGTCGGCCTTCACCGTCGCGGCGCGCTCGGCCTGTTCCCGACGTTGCCCCTCCAGCACGGGCAGTTCATCCGCCAGCGCCGCCCGCTGCGCCGCCAGCGACCGCAGCCGCTCATCGGCCACGGCCAACTCCCTCGCCAGCGCCTCGGTCTCCTGTTGCAGCCGCGCGCTCTCCTGCCGTTCGTGGTTCAACTGTGACCGCAGGTGCGCCAGCCGCGACCGCAGCCCGGCCACTTCCTGGTCGTAGTTTTGCTGCCGCCCCTGCATCACGGCCAACTCGGTCTCGGTCTGCTGCGCCGTTGCTTGGAGGTCGGCCAGTTCCGCCACTGCCCGGTACCAGTGATAGCCGTACCACAGCTTCAGGATGGCCTTCAAATCATCCTTCACCTGTTGATAGTCGCGCATGCGCTGGGCCTGCCGTTCCAGCGACCGCAGCCGCGGCTTGATCTCGGCCAGGATGTCCAGCACCCGCTCCAGGTTGTGCTGAGTGGCCTCCAGCTTGCGCAGCGCGTCCTCGCGCTTGTTGCGATACACGCCGATGCCGGCGGCCTCCTCGAACAGCGCCCGGCGCTCATCCGCCTTTAGCGACAGCGCCGTGTCGATCAGCCCCTGCCCGATGATGGTGTAGGTGCGCTCGGCCAGCCCGCACTTCGCCAGTAGTTCGCTGATATCGCGCAGCCGCACCCGCTGCCCGTTGAGCAGGTACTCGTTCTGCCCGTCGCGGTAGGCCCGCCGCGCGATGGACACTTCCGTGAAGTCAATCGGCAGCCAGCCGTCGGTGTTGTCGAACGTCAACGTCGCCTGGGCCATGCCCGCGCGCGGGCGCAGTTCGCTCCCGGCGAAGATCATGTCCTCGGTCTTCTTGCCGCGCAGCAGCCCGAACGACTGCTCGCCCAGCACCCAGCGGATCGAGTCGACGATGTTCGATTTGCCCGAGCCGTTCGGCCCCACGATGGCCGAGATGCCTTCGCTGAAGACAAATTCCGACTTGGTCCCGAAGGTCTTGTAGCCGTGCAGTTCCAGTAGTTTGAGGCGTAAGGGCATAAGGTCCTATATGAGATATTGGGAGGCGGACATAAAGAACAGCGCCGCCGAGGTCAGGATGACGGAGTGAACGGCGGCCTCACCTTGCTTGGCGGCCAGGGCCTGCATGGCCTGCATCTTCTCGGGGGCGGGCGGACCGCCGGCCATTTCATTGGCCAAGGCGGTGAGTTGACGGGCCATCTTGCCGCTGATGAAGATGCCATGCAGAAATCCCAACAGACCAAGCACCGCGCCAATGGTGAGCACGATGCCGCTGATGGTGCCCAGGCGGCTCTCGTAAGCCAGCAGCGGGTATAGGATCAGGCCCGACAGGAACGTCGTCCCAGACGCTGCCGCAAACGTCCGGCCCACTCGGCCCGAACGCGCCACATGCTGCATGAACTTGCCGCCATCCGCCGCCGCCTCGCGCACGGTGGGGGCGATAACGGCGACAAAGAAGAGGCCGCCGCCCACCCACAACACCGCGGCAAAGATGTGAATGACGCGCAGTAATACGATGAGATATTGCATGGGCATCTCCTCCGAATGTGGATATCCTCTCCGAGTGACCGCGTGAGTATAGACCTTCTCAGCCTACCCCGCCACGGGCACCCGCGCCCGCATCATGCGCACCGGCAGCCCGCCATTCACCAGCGCCACAGCCCGCCCCGCGTCCCACCGCAGCCCGGTGGCTTGCGCCAACCGGTCGTTGGCGCTCAGCAGCGCCACCTGCCAGCCAGGACAGCGCGCGCGCAATACCTTCCCCAACTGGGCGTACAGATTGCGCAAATCCGGCCCGCGCGTGGTAGACCCCTTCAACCGGACCCCGTAGGGCGGGTTGCTCACCACCCAGCCTGGCCCTGGCGGCGCCGCCAGTTCCGAAATGGTCCGGCGCTCGAAGCGCACCGCATGCGCCACCCCCGCGCGTTCGGCGTTGGCGCGCGCCGCCTCGATTGCGCCTTCATCGCGGTCCGATCCGATGAGCACCGGCCCGCTTTCCAACGCACCCGTCGCGGCTTCGTTCAACAGCCGCTGCCACTCAGCCGCGTCGAACCCCGGCCAGTCCATGAACGCAAAGCGCCGGTTGCGCCCCGGCGCCAGTCTCAACGCCATCAGCGCCGCCTCGATCACAATGGTCCCCGCCCCGCAAAATGGGTCCAGCAGCGGTGTCGTCCCGTCCCAGCCGGCGGCCAGCAGCATCCCCGCCGCCAGGGTCTCGCGCAGGGGCGCTTTGGCGGTCGCCAAACGGTAGCCGCGTTGGTGTAGCAGCGCGCCGGACGAGTCCACGCTGACCGTCACCTGATCGTTCACCAGCCGGACGATGATAAGCTGCGGCGTGGCTTCGGCTGGCGCTTCCTCCTCATCCGGCTCGCTGCGCGCCCTGACCAATGGCGCCGGCCTGCCCAGACGGTCCTCAATCGCCCCCGCCACCCGCTCGGCCACCCCATCCGAGTGATACAGCCGCGACTTGTGGCTTGTGGCCCGCACCGCCACCGGCTGACCCGGCGCCAGGTACCGTTCCCATGGCAGCCGGCTCGCCTTCGTGCGCAGTTCCGAAAACGCCGCGGCATAGAACTCCCCCGCGCGCACCAGCACCCGGCTTGCGGTCCGCAGGTGCAGGTTGGCCCGCGCCACCACGTCCGCGCCGCCGGCAAAATACACGCCGCCCTTCGCCGGCTTGCCCTCCAGCCCCAGCGCTGCCACCTCGCGCGCGGCCGCTCGCTCCAGGCCGGGCGCTGTGACGGCAAACAAGGTTGCGCTGTTTGGGTTTTCGGGTGACTGTGCGGTCGAAGGCTGAGTATTCACCCTGCCATTATACGGCCTGGCGCCGCTCAGCCCTCGCAGTAGCGCGGTCGCCGGTCGCGCTCGGGCGCCTCCCCCAGCACCTCATCCACGCCTCGCAGCCGCGTCCTCAGCGCCGCCTCCGCGCGCCGCGATGCGAGCGTCAGATTGCGGGCGCGCACCAGTCCGCTCTCTGCCACGGTCAGCGGCACGACGTTCGGGCCGCGCGGCACGCCCAGCGCCTCCAATAGCCGCAGCCCAAGCTCCCAGCGGTTCAGCGCCTGCGGTCCGCCCAGGTTCAGCGGCCCGGCCACATCGCGCCGCGCCGCTACCTCCAACAGGGCCGCCGCCAGGTCGTCCAGGTGCACCGGGCACCTGACTTCGTCCGTGAACAGGGTCACGCGGTTGCCTCGCCGCGTGCCCTCCACCAGCCAGCCCGTTTGATGATCCAGCGGTTCCAGGCTCCAGATCAACGACGGCCGCGCAATCGCAGCCTGAGGATATGCCTCGGCCACAATGGCCTCCGCCTCAGCCTTGGCCGCTCCATATGGCATGACCGGGCCTAGGGGCGCCTCGTCGGCATACGGCGCGTGTTCGCCGTCAAAAACCTGGTCCGTGGAGATGTGCACCAGCCGCGCCCCCTGGGCCTGGGCGGCCTCGGCCACGGCCCGCGCGGCGGGCGCAATGGCGGCGATGTTGGCCGGGGTGCGGTTGGAGCAGGCGGTGTGGATGACGGCGTCGGGCCGCTCTTCGGCGAAGAGGCCTCGCACGGCGGCCGCATCCGTCAAATCCACGCGGCGCTCATGGTGCCGGCCAGCCAGCGCAGGCCGCGTGAACGTCGTCGCACACACCTCCCAGCCGGCCTCCGCCGCTCGCGGCAGCAGGTGGGCGCCCAGATAGCCGGCGCCCCCTGTGATCAGCAGTCTCACGCCAGGCCCGCGTGCCGCATCGCCTCGCGCGCGGCGGCCTGCGTGGCGGCTTGTTTGTTGGGGCCGGATCCTGTACCGAATAGCTCGTCGCCGATATAGACTGCCACCGTGTACTCGCGGTTGTGGTCTGGTCCGGCCACGCTCACCGGCTCATAGCGCGGCGTCTGGACATGCACGGCCTGCGCCCACTCCTGGAACCGGCTCTTCGCGTCCATGCCGCTGTCGCTGAGGATGATCTGCTCAGCCGCCGCCCCGAACATCGGCTCCACGTAGGCTCGCACGGCGTCGAGCCCGGAGTCGAGGTAATACGCGCCCAGCACCGCTTCCAGCGCCGCGCCCAGCAGCGTCTGCCGGTGCCGGCCGCCGCTCTCCGCTTCGCCTTTGCCCAGCCGCAACTGCTCGCCCACGCCGGCCTCCGCGGCCAGCGTTGCCAGCATGTCATTGTTCACCAGCGCCGCGCGCACGCGCGTCAGCCCGCCTTCATCCATCTCGGGGTACCGGCTGTAGAGGAACGCGCCCACCAGAAAATCCAGCACCGCATCGCCCAGAAACTCCAGACGCTCGTTATCCTCCCCCGCACCCTGATGCTCATTGACAAATGAGCGGTGCGTCAGCGCGCGCAGCAGCAGCGAACGGTTCTTGAAATCCGGCAGAGGCATGCGGCCTTATCCAGTGAACCTCCTGAACGCCAGCACTGCGTTATGCCCGCCAAACCCGAACGCATTGCTGATGGCCGCCTCCACGCGCCCCTCCCGGGCCGTGTTCGGCACGTAATCCAAGTCGCACGCCGGGTCCGGCGTGCGGTAATTGATCGTTGGGGGCAGGACGCCCGTGAGGATGGCCTGCACGCAGAACACCGCCTCCACCGCGCCCGTCGCCCCCATCATGTGCCCCGTCATGCTCTTCGTGGAGGAGATCGGGATTTCGTAGGCGCGCTCGCCAAACGCATGCTTCACGGCCGCCGTTTCGGCCGCATCGTTGAGCGGCGTGCCGGTGCCGTGCGCGCTGATGTAGCCCAGGTCCGCCGCCGCTAGCCGGCCGGTCTCCAGCGCCGTGCGCATGGCGCCTGCCCCCATCGCGCCGTTTCCGTCTGGGGCCGTGATGTGGAAAGCGTCCGACGTTGCGCCGTACCCGGCCAGTTCAGCCAGGATATTTGCGCCGCGCGCCCGTGCCGTCTCCAGCGCCTCGATAACGAGCACGCCCGTGCCCTCGCCCATCACCACCCCGTCACGCTCCTTGTCAAAGGGCTGCGGCACGCCGTCCGTCCGGTGGGTCATCGCGCCCATCCGGTCAAATGCCCCGATGCCGATCTCCCAAATCGTGGAGTCGCTGCCCCCCGTGACGGCCGCGTCGATGATGCCGCTCCGCACCAGCAGCCAGGCCAGCCCAATCCCGTCGTTGGCCGACGCGCAGGCCGAGGCCACCGAGAAGTTCGGCCCCCTGGCCCCAACATCGATGCCGACCAGGCCGCCTGCGCCGTTCGGCATCATCATCGGGATCGTGAATGGATTGACCCGCCGCGGCCCCGTCTCGATGATGGCCTGCACGCCGTCTTGAAAGGCCTTCACCCCGCCGATCGATGAGGCAATCAACACCGACACCCGCAGCGCGTTCTCGTCGGTGATCTGCAAGCCCGACTGCTTCAGCGCTTCCTGCGCCGCCACCGCAGCGAACTGCTGGTGGCGGTCGCGCCGCCGCGCCTCGCGCGCCTCCATGAACTGCGCCGGGTCGAAGCCCTTCACTTCGCCAGCCACCTTCACCAGGTAGTTGCTCGTGTCGAAGTGAGTGATCGGGCCGATCCCGCTTCGGCCGTTGACGATGTTGTCCCAGCTTTCCGCGACAGTGTTTCCGGTGGGGTTAATGGTGCCCAACCCGGTGATGACGACTCGGCGGGTCATGCGTGTTCTCCTCCTAGGCCTTGTTTTTCAAACCGCTTCCCGTCATCACCGCCACCACCTCGCCCGCGCCCGGCGCGCTGATCACCTGCCTCAGCGCCGGCCACACCACCGCCGACGTAATCTCCACATAGAACCCCCGGCGGGCCAATTCGTTGTGCCCGGCCAGCAGGTCAGCCTCCTCCACTGCCAGGATGTCCCCGCCGCTTTCTCGAACTGCGGCCAGCACCGCATCCCCGCGCAGTGGCCGAACCACCCGCACCCCTTCCGCCGCGGTTTCGCCTTCGGTCACCCAGGCCAGCCCGTCCCGCCCGTAGCGATGCACCGCCCAAATCGGCGCGCAGGCCATGGCCTGCACCCCCACCAGCCGCGGCAGCCGCTCGATCAGCCCAGCCGCCAACAAGGCCTTGAACCCACGCTGCAGCCCCAGCAGCAGCGTGCCATGTCCCAGCGGCACGATGACCGTCCCCGGCGCGCGGCCCAGTTGCTCATGCAGTTCATAGGCCGCCGTTGCACTTCCGGCTAATCCGATCGGATTATAAATGTGACTGGCATAATGCGCACCTGCCTTTACCGCCGCGAGCGCCGCCTCCGCCGCCGCCGAGCGTGGGCCGTCCACCGCCACCACCTCAGCCCCGTAGGCCGCGATCTGCGCCCGCTTTGGGCCCGAGGCCGCCGCCGGTACGAACACCCTGGCCCGCACGCCCGCCCGCGCCGCGTAAGCCGCAAACGCCGCCCCCGCGTTTCCAGACGAATCCTCCACCGCCTCCGCCACGCCCGCGGCCCGCAAGGCAGTGAACATGACGGCCATCCCCCGGTCCTTGAACGAACCCGTCGGCTGCAAATACTCCAGCTTGAGGTGAACGTTTTGGCCGTCTACCCGCAGCGCCACCAGCGGCGTGTCGCCCTCTCCCAGCGATACCGGCTCAGCCTCGGCTGGCAGTGGAAATGTGTGCCGGTAACGCCACAGCCCGCGTGCCGCGCCATCCACCCGCACCGGGTCAATCGCTGGCGGCGCGGCCAGGTCCAGCACCCCGCCGCATATCGGACACGCCCCGCCGCCATACGCCAGTCCCTGCCCCCGCCCACAAGAAGCGCAATTGAAGGTCGTCTCACTTGACGGAACCATACTGGTTTCCTGCATTTGCTTGAGTCCCTGGAGACCCCCGCTTCCCCCTGCGGCGCCCGCCGCCACCCCCCACACGTCCCGCATTGTCCCAACTTCCCTTGAGTCCCCCTGGCGAAGCATCCCCCGCATCCCCCTCGCGCTAGCCCGCCTTGTCCCCCGGCCCCGGCGCATACTTCCCCTCCACCCATGCCTCCCCCCCCGGCCCGATTTCCTTCTTCCACACCGGCACGATCTCCTTCAGCCGGTCAATGCCATACCGTGCCGCCTCGAACACCCCCGTGTCGCGGTGTGCCGCCGAGCACGCGATCAGCACCGTCGGCGTCCCCGGCATCAGCGGCCCAATCCGCTGCACGATAGCGATGCCCTCTACCGTCGGCCAGCGCTCCCGGATCTCGTCCGCCACCTGCTTCATCTTGGCCTCGGCCATGGGCGCGTAGGCCTCGTATTCCAGCCGCACCGTCTCGTGCGGCCCCAGCGGGTCGTCCTCGCGCCGCGTCTCGCCCCGCACCATCCCGGTGAACACGCACGCCGCCCCCGTGGTTGGCAGCGTGATCGCCGCCACCAGCGCATCCAGGTCCAGCACTTCATTGGTGATCTTGAACAGGGTGGGGGGCTCGCTGCCACCGGACACCGGCGGGAACAACGCCACCTCGTCGCCGTCCTTTAGTGTATCCTCCCCAAACGCATACTCGTGATTGACCGACACCAACGCCGTCGGCAGCGCCACCGCCAATGCGGGTACGTCGGCTGCCAGCCTCTCCTTGAACTGCGCCACCGTCGCCCCTTCCGGCAGCGTCAACCCCATCCGGTCCGCCCCCGCCCGGTCCTTCAGCGTCGCAAATAACAACACACTGATTTCCACGTCTTGCCTCTCCCGCGCTCACTGGCTCACAAGTGGTTGTCCGTCATCCTTCGTCTTTCGTCCTTCGTCTTCCGTCGCCTGCCCCCATCCGTGCGGGGGTTCGTCGCCGGTCTCTTCACGCTTCACGCTTCGACGACCACATCCCCGCTCATCCCCCCGCGCTTCTCCACTAGCCGCACCTCCGTAATCCGCATCGTCTTCTCCACCGCTTTGGCCATGTCGTACACCGTCAGCGCCGCCACGCTCACCGCCGTCAGCGCCTCCATTTCCACCCCGGTCTGGCCCGCCGTCCGCACCGTCGCCGTGATCGTCACGGCGGGCGGCTCGTCACGCAGCGCGCAGCGCACATCAATGTGCGTCAGCCTCAGCGGATGGCACAGCGGGATGAGTTCGGCCGTGCGCTTGGCCGCCATCACGCCGGCCAATTGCGCCACCGTCAGCACATCACCCTTCTTCATCTGCCCCTCGCGGATCAACGCCAATGTCTCGGCCCGCATCCGCACCTCGCCCCGCGCCACCGCCACGCGCTCGGTCTCCGGCTTGTGCCCCACATCCACCATCCGGGCCGCGCCCTCCGCGTCAATATGCGACAGCCGCGCCTCATCCTTCGTCATGCGTCCTTCAACTTTCTGTCTTGTTGGAAGTCGTCCTTCGTCTTCCGTGCTTCGTCCGCCTCTCTGAGCATCCATCACCTGCCGTCGCCGGTCGTCAATCGTCGGTCATCGTCTGTCGTTCGTCGTCCGTCTTTCGTCCTTCGTCGTTCGTCGCTGGTCTCTCCGGCGCTTCCACGGTCAAATACAGCGGCCGTTTCTTCACCTCGTCGTACACCCGGCCCAGGTACTCCCCCAGGATGCCCAGAAACACCAATTGCACCCCGCCCAAAAACAGTACCGCAATCAGCGTCGTCGCCTGACCGCCAAAGAAGTCCTCGTGGTAGACAGCCCGCAGGATCGCGACGACCGGGATCGCCAGCATCGCCAGCCCGGAGATCCAAAAACCAAGCGTCGTCGCCAGTTGCAGCGGCACATACGAGAAGCCGGTGATCGCATCGCCCGCGAATTTGATCATCTTGCGCAGCGGGTACTGCGTCGCCCCCGCGTAGCGCTCCTGCCGCACATAGCGGATGCCCGTCTGCCGGAACCCCACCCATACGCTTAACCCGCGCATAAAGCGATGGTGCTCCCTAAGCTGCCGCATCGCCAGCACCACCTTGCGGTCAATCAGCCGGAAGTCGCCCGTGTCCTCTGGAATGTCAATCGACGCCAGCCTCCGGATGACGCGGTAGAACGCCTTGGCCGTGAACAGCTTGAAGAACGTCTCGCCCTCGCGCTTGGCTCGCTGGGCATACACCACCTCAAACCCCTCATGCCACTTGGCGACCAATTCGACGATCACTTCGGGCGGGTCCTGCAAGTCCGCATCGATGATGATCACCGCGTCGCCTTCGGCGTAGTCAATCCCCGCCGAAATCGCGATCTGGTGCCCAAAGTTCCGCGAGAACCGGATGAGCTTGACCCGCGGGTCCTCCGCCCGCAGTTCCGCCCCAATCTCCGGCGACCGGTCCCGGCTCCCATCAAAGATCAACAGCAGTTCCGCCGGCCCATCCAGGCCGTCCAGCACCGCCCGCGTCCGCCGGTAGAACTCCCGCAGCCCGTCTTCCTCATTGAATACGGGCGCAACAACACTGTAACGTGGCCGTTCCGCGCTTCCGCTCATCATCGCCTCGCATTATATCCGCTTAACTCTTATACACAGGCCAACTGGTATAATCCTCGCCTATGTTCGCCAAGTCCATCCGCGAAAGCCTCGAGCGCACCCGCAAGCAGGTCTTTGGCCGCATCGTCACCCTCCTCGGCCAGGCCGACGTCACGCCAGAGACCTTCGATGAGCTGGAAGCCATGCTCATCCAGGCCGACCTCGGTGCCTCCCTGGCCGACGATATCGTCGCCGCCCTGGATGCCAAGGCCGAGCAGGACGGCATCGTGCGCGCTATTGACCTCCAGGACGAGCTGCGCCGCGCACTCCGCCAGCGCCTGGGCCTCGGCCGTCCGCTCGACCTTTCTGCCTCGCCGGCCGTCATCTTGATGGTGGGCGTCAATGGCTCCGGCAAAACCACCACCACCGCCAAGCTCGCCCGCCACCTCCTCGACCAGCGCCGCAGCGTCATGCTCGCCGCGGGCGACACCTTCCGCGCCGCCGCCGTCGAGCAGCTTCAGATCTGGGGCCAGCGGCTCAGCGTCCCCGTCATCGCCGGCCAGCCCAACGCCGACCCGGGCGCCGTCGCCCACGACGCCGTCACCGCCGCCAAGACGCGCGGCATCCAGACCCTCATCGTGGACACAGCCGGTCGGCTGCAAACCAAATACAACCTGATGGAAGAGCTAAAGAAGGTACGCGGCGTCATCGCCAAGGCCCAGCCCGGCGCCCCGCACGAAACCCTGCTCGTCCTCGACGCCACCACCGGTCAGAACGCGCTCTCGCAGGCCGCGGCTTTCAAGGAGGCCGTGGCCCTCACCGGCGTTGTCCTGGCCAAGCTCGACGGCTCCGCCAAGGGCGGCATGGCCTTCGCCATCGAAACTGATCTCGGCGTCCCCATCCGCTTCGTCGGCACCGGCGAGAAGGTCGAGGACTTTGCCCCCTTCGACCCTGACAAGTATATTGATGGACTGTTGGAGGCCTGAAACCCCTGTATGGAAGACCTTGTTGCTCGCCTCACCGAAATCAACCTGACGATCCAGACCCTCCTGGAGCGTCTTTGACGTACCTAACAAAGAGAAGCGCATCGCGGAGCTAGACCTCCGCGCCCAAGACCCCGCCCTCTGGAACGATTCCGCCGCCGCCCAGGCCACCATGCGCGAGCTGTCGCGCCTGCGTGCCGAGGTGGACCGCTGGAAGCAGGCCGCCCACCGCACCGCCGATGCCCTTGAGCTGGCCGGCCTCGGCGACGCCTCCCTGCGCTCCGAGCTGGAGCGCGAGGTCGAAGCCCTCGAAAAGGAAGCCCGTGAGCTGGAACTGGAAACCCTCCTCTCGGGCGAGTACGACCACGAGAACGCCATCTTCACCATCTTCGCTGGGGCCGGCGGCACCGAGTCGCAGGACTGGGTCGCCATGCTCTTCCGCATGTATCAGCGCTGGATGGAAGATCACGGCTATAAGACTGAGGTGATTGACTCCAGCGAGGGCGAAGAGGCCGGCCTCAAGTCCGTCACCCTCACCGTGGACGGCCCCAACGCCTACGGCTACCTGCGCGCCGAGAAAGGCACGCACCGCCTCGTGCGCCTCTCCCCCTTCGACTCCGCCCACCGCCGCCACACCTCCTTTGCCTCGGTCGAAGTCTATCCCCAGGTCGAAGACGCCGCCGAGATCGAGATCAAGCCCGCCGATATCGAAATTGAGACCTATCGCGCCTCCAGCGCGGGCGGCCAGAATGTCCAGAAAAACGCCACCGCCGTCCGCATCCGCCACCTGCCTTCCGGCCTGGTCGTCACCTGCCAGAACGAGCGCTCCCTGACGCAAAATCGCGAGAACGCCCTGAAGGTCCTCCGCGCCCGCCTGCTCGACCGCCAGCGCGAAGAACAGGAACGCCAGCTTGCTGTCCTCAAAGGCGAGCGCGTCAAAGCCGAGTGGGGCCAGCAGATTCGCTCCTACGTCCTCCATCCCTATCAGATGGTCAAGGACCACCGCACCGACTACGAGACCAGCCGCGCCGAGGAAGTCCTCAACGGCCGCCTCGACGAATTCATGGAGGCCTACCTCCGCTCCCAGGTCGGCGTTTAGTGCGCCTCGCGTCTGGCCGATTCCCATCCGCTTCGTGCCCATTCGCTTCAATTCGTGTCGTTTCCCTGATCCTGCGATCAGGCCCAACGGTCCTAGACCCTTGGGTCTGGGAGATCGCGGGACGTGGCAAGGGTTTTCGCCCTCGGCGCACCAGGTCGCTCTTGCCTCCCTTCGCTAACTGAGTAAACTACGCCCATTCCCGGACTCAAGGAGACCATCGATGCAGAAAAAGCCCGGCCCGCAACCACCCAAGCCCTCCGGCGGCAAGGCCAGCGGGTCCATCTCGAAAGCTCCGCCGCCCAGGCCCAACTTGGTGCGCAAGCCGCTGAACGTTCCACCCCCCAAGCCGATGGTCACGGCCGATGACCGCCAGAAGGCTCGCGATGCTCGCCGCGCCGCCCTCAAGGCTGCCGGCAACAAGCCCACCAACGTCGGCTACCGCCCCGCCACCCCTGGCGTCGCTGCGGCGGCCGGTGCTGCCGCCGGTGCGGCTGTTGGCGCCGCGGCCGCCGCCCCTGCCGGCGCGCCCGCCGAAGCGCTCCAGGCCGAGATCGACCGCTTCAGCGCCATCCAGAACGAGATCATGCTCACCTACGTCAACGACGACGTAGAGGACATCTCTTCCGCCATCAACGCCCTCCCCGCCAACATCGAAAACATCCGCGCCCGCGGCTATGTCTTCAAGAGTTACCTTGAGCGCAAGGCCGAAACCCTGCTCAACCAGTGGAACGAAATTCAGCCGCAGGTTGCGTCCGCCGTGCAGACGCAGTCGCAGGCGCTCCAGCGTGATGCGAACCAGGTGCAGGCCGCCCTCAACCGCCGCCAGCTTGCCACCGCCGGCCTCACCGCGCTGGAGAGCAAGGTCGAGGCTGCCCGCCGCAACGTCGAAGGCATGTACGACACCCTCGACAACAACGTCAACCAGACCCAGCAGCAGATTGACGATATCTCGTGGACCCTGCAGCAGATCGAGCAGGCCTCGTTCGGCTTGATGCCCACCGAGGCGCCCGTGGAGGCCGTGCCCGCCAACTGGAAGAAGCCTGGCGACAAGGACGGCGTGGACGGCGTGCTGTACCTCACCGATCAGCGCCTCCTCTTTGAGCAGAAGGAAGAAGTCGCCACCAAGAAAGTGCTCTTCATCACCACCGCCAAAGAGAAGGTCCAGGCCCTCAGTTGGGCCGTGCCGGTCGGGCAGGTGGAGAAGGCCGTCGGCTCCCGGCGCGGCCTAATGAGCAAGGACGACTTCCTCACCCTCACCATTCAGGAAGGCGCCGGCCTGCAGGATGCCGAGGGCCAGTTCCTCTACGACGATATGGGCCGTCCCATGCGCACCACCGAATTGCACCTCAAAGGCGAATCCGGCGAGGCCTGGCAGGGTTTCATCGGCCGCATCAAGAGCGGCGAGGTGGACAAGGAGCGCACGGTGCCGGTGGACGCTGCCGCCGAGGAGGCTGTCGCCAACGCGCCCACCAAGTGCGCCAACTGCGGCGGCACCTTCACCCAGAAGATCATGCGCGGCATGACCGAGATTACCTGCGAGTTCTGCGGCTCCGTCACGCGGCTGTAGGCTGTGGCGCCAGGTCGTCCGGGGAGGGGGGACCCTCCCCGGACGAATTGACATAAAACAATACGCCTGCGGCACTTGACAGATAGTTCCAGTTCTATATAATTTACCTGATATGCAATCTGCGTATCAGCAACGCGCTAACAGCGCTTGAAGCACACTCGCTGCTTTAAGCGCTTCTTTTGCTTAGTGGTTGAGTCGGGTCGGCTCGTCAGGCTCAACCCCGCGGCATGCCGCTCACAGTGTCGTTCACATATCTAGCTGGGAGGCTCACACATGACTGAAGGGTATCGTGGTGGGCAGGCGTTGGAAGCCAAGGGCTTCAACGCACTGCGCGTAAGCCTTGCCTCGCCGGAGCAGATCAAAAGCTGGTCGTACGGTGAAGTCCTCAAGCCGGAAACGATCAACTATCGCCGCCTCCGGCCCGAAAAGGACGGTCTGTTCTGCGAGGCCATTTTTGGCCCCACCAAGGACTGGCAGTGCTATTGCGGCAAGTACAAGAACGTTCGCTACAAGGGCATCATCTGCGACAAGTGCGGCGTTGAGATCACCCGCTCGTCCGTCCGCCGCGAGCGCATGGGTCACATCGACCTGGCCGCCCCCGTCGCCCACGTCTGGTATACCCGCCGCGTGCCCTCCTACCTCGGCCTGCTGCTGGATGTTTCCCGCCGCAACCTCGACCGGGTCCTCTACTTCGCTCAGTACGTCATCACCCATGTGGACGAAGACGCCCGCCAGAAGGCCCTCAAGCGCCTCGACGAAGAAATCCTGCGCGACGAGAAGCGCCGCGGTGACGAGATCAATCAGAAGATCGCTGGCGTCAAGACCCAGCGCGACCGCCGCCTGGCCGACCTCGAAGCCAAGAAGGCCGCCGCCCGCGAGAAGTACGAGGCCGACGCCGCCGAGAAAATCGACCCCGTGATGAAGGAAGCGCAGCGCCGCGAGAAGGAGCTGCAGGACAAGCTCGACACCACCATCCGCGTGCCGATCGCCTTCTCCTACACCAACGAGGTCATCGCCGACAAGGGCGAAACCATCTCCCGCAAGCACGTCGCCGCGCTCACCAAAGCCGTCCAGGCCCATGTGGACAAGATCGAGGCCGATCTCAAGGAGAAGCTCGATCGCGCCCTGGACCGCATCAAGGAAGATGTGGAGAAGCACAAGGCCGAGGCCGAGGACGAGCTGGTCCAGCTCCGCGATCAGCTCGACGACCGCTCCGACGGTATCGCCGACAAGTTCGCCGACGAGCGCGACGAGCTGATGAGCCTCGCCCCGATGATGTTCCTGGGCGAGACCAAGTACCGCGAGCTCAAGCAGCGCTGGGGCCAGGTCTTCAAGGCCGATATGGGCGCCGAGGCCTTCTTCGAAATCCTGCGCGGCATGGAGCTGGAGAAGCTGGGCAAGGAGCTCTGGCACGAGGTCCGCACCACCAAGAGCAAGCAAAAGAAGAAGAAGGCCGTCAAGCGCCTCAAGGTCGTCGAGGCCCTGCGCCGCTCCGGCAACCGGCCGGAGTGGATGATCCTCACCACCCTCCCGGTCATCCCGCCCGACCTGCGCCCCATGGTTCAGCTCGACGGCGGCCGCTTTGCTACCTCCGACCTGAACGACCTGTATCGCCGGGTCATCAACCGCAACAACCGCCTCAAGCGCCTGCTGGAGCTCGGCGCGCCCGACGTCATCGTCCGCAACGAGAAGCGCATGCTCCAGGAAGCGGTCGACTCGCTCATCGACAACAGCCAGCGCGGCAAGGCGCTCTCCCGCCGCGGCCGCCGCGAGCTCAAGAGCCTCAGCGACATGCTCAAGGGCAAGAAGGGCCGCTTCCGCCGCAACCTGCTCGGCAAGCGCG
>CAZCEC010000040.1:0-968 GCA_964497615.1 uncultured Anaerolineales bacterium
CGAAGGTCTATAGCTCATGCCCCAATCGTAAGGCGATTTAGGTGACTCGGAGTAGGAGCGCGATATCGCAGCGGCGCCTGGATCATTCCCTCGGGGTAATGCATGTAATGGCAGAACTCGCCGGGGTATATTCGCTTGATAGAGACAAAGCATTGACGGCCGCGTTGCTCCACGATGCCGGAAAAGAATTGACGTCGTCTCAACAAGCGGAACTTGTGGCAGCAGCGAAGTATGAGATGCAACAACCCCACGATTATGACTATATGCACTACTTTCATGGTCCTGTCGGGTCATAGTATGTAAGGAAAGAACTCGGCATCCAGGATGCTGTCATACTTGATGCTATTGCTAGTCACACGTACTACGACGAGGGTCCCAACTTCGACACGCCGTTGTCTTGGTGCTTGCGATTCGCAGATTTTCTTGAACCCGGACGGGACTGGAGTCAAGTGAGGTGGCTGACGGGTATCGCACGGATGCGAGATGCGGTCTACAGCGGTCGCCTCGCAGAAGCATCGTTTCTTGAGACCGGATGGCTGATCCAATGGTTTGAGGATGAGGGCATATTGGTTCATCCGAATATGATCCGTGTCTTTCAAGACCTGTCCGCGAAATTGAGTGTCGGTCGTGAGTTTCTGTGAGTACTTCTGAATTTTGCTCAACAACCATGCTGATTTGCCGACTCATACGTGATCCTCTAATCTCCGCACGGCCAATCAATGACATCATCTGCGGCAAAGAAGGGCTCAGGGTTGAGCCATACTCCTAGCATGTCGCCTTCACCCTGAAACTGCTTGATGCCATAGTGCACATGCGGCCCCGTCGAATTCCCCGTATTGCCGCTGGCCGCCAGCACCTGCCCGCTGTCCACCAGATCGCCCACCTGCACCGAAAGCGATTCGTTGTGGGCGAACCAGGTCTGGTAGTCGCCGTTCTCCACGACCACCAGCAATCCCCACGGGCCATTC
>CAZCEC010000040.1:978-57401 GCA_964497615.1 uncultured Anaerolineales bacterium
CACACCACCTTGCCCCCCATCGTGGCGTAGACCGGCGTTCCGGCTTCCACCGGGAAATCAACACCCGTGTGCGTGGCGTAGTGCGGATCCTGAAAACCACATCCCAGCAGAGGGCGGTCATGTTCCCTGCCCCAGTGGCGGATCGGGCCACGCAGGGGCAGTCCCCACGGTGGCTGCGCGCCAGCGCTGCGGTAGCCATCACGGCCCACCTGTCCGCCGCCGGCTGGCACTGATCCATCACGTGTGTGCGCATCAGAATCCTGCGGCACGCCAAGCTGCCAGAGGGTCAGTTCGGCCCCGCCGAACGGCATTTGCGGCACGGTCAGGGAAATGAGCAGGTTTGGCAGGAACACGGCGAGGCAATAGCCCCCCATCCAGAACACCACCCCGCACCCAAAGAGCCCGCGCAGCGCTTTCATTGCCCTGCCCTACACGACGACCTGGGCACGCCGGCCGGAGGCGCGCGCCACGGCCTGTTGCTGCTCGCGGTTGGTCGCCAGCCGCGCCAACCGTTCCGGGTTGACGGCAACATAGAGTGGGATGCGCATTTGATTGCCGAAGAGCAGTAGTCCTTCGCCCTTGCTGGCCCGCAAGATGTCGCCTTGCTCCGCCCGGCTCAGTCCAAACACTTCGCCCAGGGCGCGCACAGCGCTTTCGCTCTCCTGTCCGAACAGAAGCTTGATCCGGGCAATCTCGGCGATGGCCCGCGCTTCCGGGCTGGCGATTAGGCTGGAGACGTCCTGGGTGGCGAGATACAGCGCGGCGTTGTACTTGCGGAAGCTGCGCGCCATCCGCTCCAGGCGCGTGGCGGCGCCCGGCTGTTCCAGCAGATACCAGGCCTCGTCCACCACCAGGTGGGTCGGCTGCGCTGCCCCGCCCGCCACCACCTCATTCCAGACCAGCCGCAGCACCTGCCAGGCGAAGACTGGCGCGAGCGAACGCTCGACGTTTTCTCGCAAGGCGCGCAGGCCAAAGACCGCACATTGCGCCGACCGCAGGTCCACCGAGGTGCGCTGGCTGAACAGGTCCGCGTAAAGACCGTAGGCGTACTGCTGAAGCACATGTGCTAAGGACTGGCTCTGCGCGCCAGGGCTGGCGGCCAGCGTGTCCACCAGGGCGGACAGGGTCGGCCCCTGCCCGGCTGCTGGCCAAGTCTCGGGCTTTTCGGGATCAAGACCCCATTTGCGCATCGTTGCCTGGTAGGCGTCAACCAGCGCATTGAAGGTCGGCGCCTCCAGCCGTTCACCCAGGATGGCCTCGACAAACGCCGCCAGCGACTCAGCCGCGGCGCTCCAGGGGTTCTCGGAGGCGGGGTTGATGTCCATGATGTTCAGGACGTTTCCACCCGCAAGTGCCTGCGTGTACGACAGCACCCGGGCGATCTCGTCAGCCTCTGGGCCACCTCGCTCACGCAGTTGAGCCATTACGTCTGGGATAGAAATGCTGTCCGCCTCTGCGAGCAACATCTCACACACATCTTGCAGCAGCCGGGTCTGAGCACCACTGACCGGCGCGGCAGCCAGCGACTGATACATGCTCGCCAGTTCCTGTGCCGCAAGCTGCGCGGAGTCTGGGTCACTGCGGTCAAGCTCAAGCCGCCACGGCTCGGATCGGCGTCCCAACTCCACATAGGGCGCGTGCAGGTCCACCGCCAGGCGCAGGTACTCACGCTCTGGGTCAACAATGAAGACGCGATGCCCTTGAGCTACAACCGTCTCGATCATCTGCTTGAGATAGACGGACTTGCCCCCACCCGGCGTGCCGATGATCAATTGCGAAGCGTTACTCTGCCCGCTCTCAAACGGATTCAAGCACACCAGTAAGCCATTCCCGCGGTGAACGCCGAAGTGCCAGCCCTGCGGATCGAGATACTCGCGGCGCACGAACGGGAAGAACGACCCAAGGCTGTCGGCTGACATGTTGCGGGGTTTGAGCCGATAGGTGGGCCGGGAGATGGGCCTCACCGTTTGTAGCACGCTCAGATGACGGCGCGTGGCGGGATAGTGGCGGATGTCCCGCACCTTCAGCAGGGTCTCAAAGTCCCGGCAGCGCTGGTCCAGTGTCTCCAGGTCGTTGGCCCACAGCAGGCTATACCAGTGCAGGAAAAACGGCGCCTGCAGTGCTGTTTCCATCTCCGCTCGCGCAGCCTCCAGGGAGTTTATGGCGGCCTGCCGCGCCCAGTCCGTGACCGCACCTCGTTTGGCATCTACCAGGGTCGCGGCCCTGAGCTCAGTCTCCTTCTCTTTGAACTGCTGGCGGATCACGGCTGGATCGGCAGCCGTCAGGTAGAGGGCGTGGGTGGCGTCACCCTGAAATGCCAGGATGGCGGCTGCGTCCACCGGCACTGTGGGGTCGAAGTCGTAGAGCAGATAGCCGCGGGCGACGACCTCGCCGACGCGCAGGTAGTGTTCATGCTCCTCAACCAGTGATGGCGCGAGCAGGTCAGCCAGGCGTGCCGTATCGCTCGCGGCGCCTTGAAACTCAGACGTTGTTGGGCACTGGCTCTCTATGGGGGTGCTGGTGAATACACCAGGCACAAACGCATTGCGCAATGGCGATTGACCGCCCACGACCCCCGGTGCGTGATGGTAGTGCTCCCACAGCACCTGGCAGGTCCGGCTGGCCGACAACGAGCGCACGCTCAGCCCTGGCTCGCCCAGGGCCGAGATCACCAGTTGCACTCTCTCCTCCAGCTTCTGCAGCGCCGCGCCGACGGTCGCATCCGCCAGGAGCAAGTGCTGTCCCTTGGTGGAGATCGCTTCCGCAAACGGGTTTTCAGTCACGGCGACGAAGTAGCGCTGCTGCATGGGCATCAGCCGTGACTGCACCGCCTGCAGAAACTGATTGGTCTCCTCCGCTGAGCGCTGCATGCAAGCGCGCCGAGCGGCAGCCGCGTCGTCGGAGGCCGTCTCCGCCAGCCTCCGCCACCGCTCGGCGTTGGCCTGCCAGCCGGCCAGATAGGCTGAGATGTCCTGCAGCCGGCTGGTGACCACGATCTGGATCCCCAGCGGCGCGCGCAGGCGCCGCAGCGCCGCCGAAAACTGCTGCCAGACTCGGGCGCGCGCGGCGCCATCCCCGCGTTCCAGGTCAAGCGGCTCGACCTCAAGCAAACGAACGAAGGTGCCGTTATCCAGCACCAGGGCGTCGCCAATCAGAGCGAACACGTCCACCAGCGGTTCGGTGGGCCCCACCTCGCCCGGCCCTGGGAAGGGCGGCGTAAGCGATTGAGCCACGGACTTTGACTGCCGCCGGACAAGCTGACTGGCCAGACGGCTGAACACGCGATCGGCGGAGCGGCCGTTCATAGACTGTCCCACATGCGGCTGAGCTGCAGCGCCCCACCCTGCGCCAGCCAGAGCGTCAGGCCGGTCAGGATGGACGCCCCCAATGCGTTCGCTGACAGGTAGAGAAAGCTCGGCCGCCTCGCCACCGCAGCCTGGGGCGCTTCCTGTTCGGCCGCTACTGCAACTTCTGACTCATCCCAGGCCACGCGCCGTCCATCGGGCGTCTCGCGTACGGCCCGGTGTATCAGATAGCGGGAGCGCCGCCGAAAGAGAAGCTGTTCCAGCACCCAGGCTTCCAGGGTCTTGCCATCCATTTCGCCAAACGCCCAGGCCAGACCCACGCCGAGAACGAGCACACCCAGCGCCCCGCGCAGGAACAGCGGCCAGTCGCGCAGACCAGCCACGGCCGCCAGGGCAAGTCCGCCCGCCGGTACCAGAATGGCCAGTTGCCGATATGTCAGCCCGAAGAACGTACGCTGCGAGACATCAACCCGAGTCGGTGGTCGCATGGTGATCCATCCCTAACGAGAGTAGAGGTCACGGCCAGGGCGTGGACCGAGGCCCGTATCGCGGCTGCGCGCGAAGGCCGCCTGCGCTTCTTCAGGAAAGCCGTCGTCCAGCCGAAAGCCATGTTTCTCAGCCACCGCCTGAAAAGCGCCAATGAATGTGCCGGGCGAGTTCTTGTTGGCGTCGTCCAGGTGGGCTTCAAACAGCTCGCGCTGGGCGTCCAGTCCCCCAGGTTCGCCCTGGTTGCGCCAGGCCCCATAGGAGCCGTGCGCCAGCCGTAGCATGTCTTCCATGTGCGTTGCCCGCCCGCTGTTGACAAATGCCTGATGCAGGCCGCCGGCCATCAGCGCCGTGTTATCGCGCCCCAACGTGAACAGGTCGTTCGGCCAGTGGCTGAGGTTCTGCTTTGACCATCGCATGGCATCGTCAACTTCTGCGGGACGCTGGGCCGATGTGGTCGCCATTCCCGCGGTACTGCGCTGGTGGAGGTCGCCCAGAGTGCTGCCAAGTTGCAGGCCCGCACCCAGGCTGCGCAGAAGTGGGTTTGAGCTTCCCAGAGTCAACGCACGCCCAAGCGACTGGGCCAACTGCGCCTGGTGTGGAGCAGGCGCTGACGAGCCCGACGGATTAGGTGTCGGCTGAGCATGCGAGGCGCTGGCGCGTTCGGGCGTGTTGCTTTCGCTACGCGGCGATTGCCTGGCGTCGCCTTCCGGGGTGGGATTGGCTGCCAACCCCGACATACCTTGAGCAGGGCCGGCCGCTACGTTGTCAGTCCCGCTTGGCGGTTGGGCGCTGCCGCTGGCGGACGAGCCAGGAAACAAGCCCGCCAGACGGCTGGCAATGCTCCCCGTGCTGGCGCTGGAGACGCTGGCCCCACCCGGTGCAGCCGAGGCCGCACCCGCGCTAGTGCTAGATGCCGTGCTTCCAGCGGCTGCTGAAGCGCCAGTCCCCGCACCGCCGGCCAGGGTGCCCGTGCCCGCCATCCCAGCTCCAGCGCCAACCGCCCCGGCGGCCACGCCGCCCAGTGCCATGCCCCCAGCCAATACGGCCAATTGGGCAACGCCGGTCGCAGCATCCCAGGCGCGCCGATGCACTTCGGCCAACGCGCCGAACACCATCTCACCGACCTTGTAGTTGATGGCGATCAGCACGCTGATGACGCCCGCGGTGACAAATACGCCCGAGACGAAGGTGCCCAGATCGCCGCTGCCCTGTGCGTTGAGCACCCCGTAGAACATGGACACCGCTGCCTTGATGAGCAGGGCATCAATCACCGGCACCAAGAACGTGATCGTCACAGCCTTGAGCCAGAGGCCCTGCAGCCAGCGTAGGGGCGGCAGACTTGACAACATCAGAACAACTGGCGCGAGGGTAGTCAGCAGATAAACCAGCGCGGTGCAGGCAGCAAGCGCCAGGCCCAGCCCAATCATCACGCTGGAGGCGAGAAACAGGGCGAAGAATGCGGATATGAGTGCCGCCACATTGAAAAATGCGCCGGCCAGCGTCTCGCCAGTCACGCGGTCGCCCGTGTCCAGGCGGAGAATGCTCAAGGCCGCGGCCGTGCTCAGCCGGTGGACCAGTCCCAGCAGATAGTAGGACGCGCCAGCCGCGCCGGCGGTCAGCAGCCAGCTCAGCAGCGCCTCCTTCAGGTCCACGAGCCCCAGGGCGGAGGTCGCGCCCAACCGCAGGGCGCTCACCGCCGTGAGCAGCAGCGTGACCGGCAGCAGCAGAAGCCCAAGAGCCATGGTCGCCTGCCAGTGCGGCCAGATGATATTGGCGAAGAGCGGCGTGGCCGCCCCAGCCTCGGTCGCCGGGGCCAGGCCGTATTCGCCAAAGATCATGCGGTCCAGCGCACCCGCGAACCGGCTGCCAGCATCGCGGTAGGCGTTCAGCGCGATGCGGTTGCTCATCTGCACTACTGCGTCCGTCATCGTCTCGAACGGGAAGCGGATGATGTGAAAGATGTTCTCGACGATGGTGGTCGTGGCTGTGGGTGACGGCGTGGCTGTTACGCCGGGAGTGGGAGTCGCTCCTGAATTCGGCGTGACCGGTGGAGCCGGCGTCTCGCTCACCTGGGCCGGAGGCTGAAGTTCCGGGTTCTGCTGGTGCGAAGCCGCGACCGTGAGCGGCCACCAGGTGAGGGCGGCCAACAGACCAATCAGGACCAATCCGCACTGTGCGATTCGAGTCATGGCCCGGACTGCCTCAGAATTGGGGGAGCGTGAACGACGTGTCAACATAGCCCCTGATAGCATCAAACACGACACCCACGAACGTCGTCGCCATGACCGACAGCGCGAAAATGAACACCGCGGCGATGATGTTGAGCCAGGCCTGACTGACGCCCATCGGGCTGCCCACCAGGTTGGCCAGTTGGGCCGACCACAGGCCACGCGCCACGCTCACCGCGAAGACCGAGACGCTGGAGAACACGAAGAACTGGATGAACAACCGCGCCAGACTGGCCACCATGTCCACCAGTACCTGGGCAGAGCCGCCGGGCTGCGGCTCTTGCAGGGGATTGGCGGCAAGAGCGGTCATGGCAGTCGCCGGCAGCAGGGCAAACGCGGCAACAACTAGCAGGGCGATCAGGATGGGATGAACTTGCTTTGGCACTTGAACACCTTCCTCGGGAATCAGCGTTGCAGTGCGCCGCCAATCGCGTTGGCGACGTTCAGTCCGGCGATGGTCAGAACGCCGGTCAGGAGGATGAGGCCGATCCGATGCCAGCCGCTGGCGACGGCGCGTGGCAGTCCAAACGCTATGGCCAGTTGGGTGGCGGCCACCCCTCCAACCAGTGCCGCCGTCAACCCAGCCGCGGCACATAGGATCACCGCTCGAACCACGAAGGCCGCCAGGGCGCGCCAGAGGGCCAGGGCAGCGGCGACCTCGGTTGCAGCGCTTGCGGACACCAGGGCCGCGATGTCCTCGCCCAGCGCCCGGGCGCTTACCGCCACCGCCGCGCAGATGACCACTGGCAGAAAGCGGTTCAGCACCTCAGCCAGAGCGCCAGGCTGTCCGGTGATGGCCTGAAAATGACCCTGAGCCAGCGTCGTCACCGTTGCCACGGCCAGATACAGGCCGATGAGGCCAGTGGCCAACTCCACCACCTCGGCCAGCACCGCCACGAGCTGAGCCTGCGCGAACAGCGTCATGGCCGGCAACCTCACGGCGTCCCACCGATGATGGTACCGATCCAGTCCGACTTGTACGCCTGGCGCGGCAGGCTGTACTCGTAGTGGATCGTGAAGACCACGGGGTTCCATGTGCCCCCGCCCTGAAAGAAGAACAGGTCCCGCAAGGTGTAGCCGGTTTGGCAGGTGGCATCACTTGAAAAGGCCAGCCCGCCCGGGTTGTCCTGCGGTACGGTATAGGTTGAAAGACTCTGCGCACGGGCGGCATTGCCCTGGGCGTAGGCGCTGTCTGCGCGCACGGCCTGGGCCGCCGCCGTGACGCAGTCGTTCGTCGCGGTGATGAGCGCCAGATGGGTGTAGAACAGCCGACCCAGGACCAGCATTCCCACGATCATGACCACGATGAGGGGCAGAACCAACGCCAGCTCCGCGCCGGCCTGGCCGTGTTCCCTGGAATTCTTGCTCGACTGGTTACGCATAGGGCCTCCTATTCACAGCCATCTGCCGGCTTCCCCGCCCAGAAGCGCCAATCGCGCGTCTGCGAGCCAGCGCGAAGCCGAAACGTGAAGTCTCCGATCAGCGGCAAGCGTGCTGAAGCCGTTGAATTGAGCCGCGAAACCACGGCGCGCTCGCAGGCCGGCGCGCCAGCGCCAATGTGGGCCGAGCCGGCCGCCGCGCCGGCGGGGGCCAGCACGCCCATGATGCGGCGCACATCGGCCATCCCGCTGCCCTGGAGACCCGTCCGCCTGGCCCCGGTGGGCAGGCTCGCGCCGGCCAGCAGCAGGCTGAATAACCAGATAGCCAGGGCAAACACCACCATCACAGCCAGCAGGAAGGTTGGGAGAACGATGGCGAACTCGCTGGAGGAGGCTCCGGGCTGGTCCGCGCAAAGTTGGTGCAGTCGTTGACGTTTTGGCATGTTCGGTCGCAGGGATTGGCAGCGATCCGCTCCCGCCGCTGACGGGAGCGGATCGCTGGCGCAATCCGGCTAGTTCGCCCCGTCGAGGGCGGCGCCGGCGCGGTTGAAAAGGGCCTCGATGCGCGGTCCCAGGATGCGGATGGCGGCGACGATGAAGACGATGAGCACGACGAAGAGAATGGCGTACTCGGTCGCCGACAGGCCGGCATCGTCCTGCATGAATTCCGCAATCTGCGATTTGATCTGTGCGAGCATGACTTTGTCCTCCGATGGTTTATGGCGGCGCAGGTGTAGGCTTACCTCGGTCTCAATGCATATCTCATCTCCTCGGCTCATCTCGCAGTACTGTGCCGCAGATCCGGCTGGCTGTGCTCCTCGTTTCATCCTCGCGCCACTCAAAATGCCTGGATGAACCCCAGCACTGCCGCGCCCAACACGACAATGAGGAGCGAAGGCACGATCACGCCTGCCGTCAGCGCTACGACCTTTAGCTCGGCCTTCTGTGCCAGTTCATCAATCCGGTTGTTGAGTTGGTCGCGCATGGAGCGGCCTAGCGAGCGCAGTTGCTCGACAATCGGCTGGCGCTTCTCCAGGTTGAGTTGGACCGCCTGGAGGAACTCATCCAGTTCGGGGATACCTTCCGGTAGCTGCCCGCGCAGGTCATCCAGCATGGCGCGCACATCGCTCCGCCCGGTGGACAGGCCAGAAGTGATATCGCGCAGTACGGCAACGAACAGACCGCCGCCACTGCCGCCGACCCAGGCGATGCCTTCGTCGGTCACTCGATTGATGGCCGGCTCCAGCGCCTTGCCCGAGACCATTACGGCCGCGACGCGGTCGAGCGTCCAGGCCATTTCCCTGTAGAGCGCATCACGCCGTTCGGTAAGGGTGCGCCGTAATTCAAGGTCGGGCAGGAATAGGCCCCACGCTCCGAAGCCCGCCGCCAGGATCAATATGACCAGCGCGTTCAGGCCCAGCGCTGCGCCGGCGAGCGCACCGGCCGCGAAGAGGCCCACGCTGCCGGCGATCTTCGAACCGTAGTAGTCCCCAACCGAGGTGTAGCGCCATCCGGAGCGGCGCAGGTTCGACTCGAGGGCGGTATGGCTCTGGCTACGGAACAGCCAACTGCCCAGGTCCACAAGGGGCTGAGCAAACAGGCGCTGCGCCAGGGGCGGCAGGGCAGAGACACGTGCCGGGCTCGGCTGCGCCTGTTCAAAGTAGTCCTGCAGCCGGGTGGCGGGTGTCCGTCGGTGAAAGAGGCCAACCAGGCCGGACACCAGCAGCCAGGCACCAATCGCCGTCAACAGCCCGAAGAAGACTTGGTAGGGCCAGGTGGGACTCATTGTGCTCCTCCGGGCGCGTGGGCTGCTGACTCAGTGGGCCCTGTGTATCGAGACAGGGAAGCGGGTGCCTGGCTGCGGCCGACAGATCCCTTTGGGTTTGGTGGCTGACTTGCAGGCGGCGTACGCGGCTTGGCCTTCAAAGCTGCACCGAAGCTCAGTTCACGGCGCAAGGTTTCGCCAAAGGAGCGCTGCGCTAGCAAGAAGGCGCCTAGGGCAATCCCCCACCCCACCAGCAGCAACGCCTGGCCCGTCCAGGTCGAGTAGATGGCAGCAAACTCCGGGGACAATAACCTCAGGAAGATGACAGCGACGAAGGGCGTGGCGCAGACGATCCACAACTCCCGGATTGGCCCGCCGAGCTTGGTGCGCGCTCGCCGCATGGTCTGTGTCCTCGACTCGAGCGACTCCTGGATGAGAGGGAGAATATCGGTGAACCCAGTGCCATCGCGTCCGGGAATCAGCAGAAGTTCAAATAGGGCATTGAGTAGCTGACTGCCGCGCTTGCGGGCGATCACGGGCAGGACGTGTTCGACACTAGCTCCTGCCTTCAACTGTGCAGCGATGTAAGCCCAATCCTCCCGACAGTTCAACGGGCCGAAGTGAGCCACGTGCTCCGCGGCCACCGAGAGCGAACTTCCCAGGCGGGCGCCGGCAATCAGCCGCCCCACGACCTGCGGCAGATCATCCTCATAGGCCTCTAACGCCTTCCGGGCCTTGTAGTTGAGATACTGCCAGTAGCCGGCCCCGCCCAGCGCTGCTCCCAGCACTCCCCCAATGGGCGCACCCGACAGCAGATATCCGCCCGACCCTCCCAAAGCGGCCAGGAAAAGCGCCACCCGCACGAACTCCCCTGCGCGCAGGTTGATGCGGGCGTTGTCTAGCTGCATCTGGAGCCGTTCGCGCCAGCCGAGCGCCGGCGCACCCATGCCATAGATCCGCTCCGTCTCTGACAGCAATACCGGCCGCTGGTAGGTCAGCGCCAGCACCAACGCGAAGATCCCCGCGCCAAACAGCGCAGCCAGGAGGACATTGAGTGGATGGAGAGTGCTTGTCATTCGTGTTCACCTCGTTCACTGGCGGCTGCCACGATGGTGTCGTAGCCGAATCCGGCCTGGCGCAGCAGGGTCTCGTGAGCGCCATGCAGGCGATGCCCGGTGCAGCGCAGCCTGCGGGCGGAGTGGTCGTACCGGAAGAGCGCCGTTCGGACGGGCACATTGCCTTCGATGCCGCCGGTGAACTCGGCGATCTCCTCGACGTAGCGGCGGCCCGTCTCGGTCATCTTGATGCTGATCCCCAGATGAAAAGCCCGGGCGATCCAGAGCGCGACCGTGGTTTCACTTACAGCCGTCTGGAAGCGCGCCTCCTGCAGCATCATGCGGATGCGGTTGGCGACATCTTCGAGCGAGTCGGCGTGGATTGACGTCAGGCCGTTGCGATGCCCGGTCCATAGTGCCTTGAGCAGGTCGAAGACCTCCGCGCCGCGCGCCTCGCCCACAGTCAGGGCGTCCGGCCTCTGGCGAAGAGCCGCCCGCACCAGCGCATCCTGGCTGATGGCGGGTACACCCTCTATTGACTCAGGCCGTGTGGTGAAGTAGACGCAGTTCTCGGCCCGCCCCGCCAGCGTGGAACGTAGCCGTAGCTCGCGGGTGTCCTCGATCACGATCACGCGCCGATCGTAGGGAATCAGACGCCCGAGCGCGCCCAGGACCGTGGTCTTGCCAACGCCGGTAGAACCAACCACCAGGATGTTGAAACCCGCCACGACCGCCATGTGCAGAAAGGTGGCCGACAGCGCGGAGAATGTCCCTTGCCCGTTATCGGCGGGAAAGTAGTCGGGTAGGCGCGCCGGCCGTTGCGGTGCACGTTCTTCGCCACCTCCCACCACCAGGTTCTCCATGAGCAGGCTGCGGCCGCGATGCAGCCGAATGGACGCCGTCGGCCACGGGTCCGCCAGAGGATCCGTGACGATGTTGATGCGGTGCCCGCTGCGCAGCGTGGCGTCCACGATAGGCGTGAGCGGTCCCGCCTGCCTACCGGTGTGGACGATGGCGCGGTTCAGGGTGAGCAACAGGGTCTGCGAATCGGCGTAGCGCGCATCACTCTTTTCCCACCGCCCGCTTGTCCGATACCAGATGTCTTCCGGCCCGTTGATGGCGACGTCCTCCACATCCGGCAATCGCAGCAAGGCCTCCAGCGGTCCCATGCCAAAGATGTCGTTGAGCAGTGACTGGGCGACAGCCTCATCCGGCTGATCGAAGGCGGGGCAGCCACGGGTCGAAAGTGATGCATCGGTGAGCGACTGGATGATCTCTCCTGCCCGCCGCTCAACCCACTGCCAGGTTTCCGGCGTCGGGTGATCCAGCTCAGTCGACGCGAACTGCGTCAGGGCGGCCTCCCGGAGTTGAGTCTGCGCCAGGCTGTAAGCAATCGTGCCGTTCAGCGGCCGTCCCTCCGATGGAGCGGGCAGCTTGCCGGCCAATGGGTTGTAGACGACGGTGTCTTCGACTGTCCAGACCATTCCGTTCATTGCCGTTGCCCTCCGAGCGCAAGGCGAAAGCGAGGCCGCTTGCCGTTGTGGCCATTGCGGCTGGCGATGATCTTGCCAATTGGCGGGAAGATCTCCTCTGTGATGGCCAGCAGCCCTCGCAGGGTGGCTTCAACTTCAGGTGAGTTCTTGCCCAGGTGACCCAGCACAAATGGCCGGCCTTCGTTGACAGACGCGATCACGGTCCGGCTGTGGTCCTCCGGCACGGTGGCCAGCACCGGCATGCGCATGAAGTCGGTGACATCCTTGAGCTCAATTCGGTCGGCTGCGTCATAGCGGTTGATGACCAGTCGGAACTTGTCGGCGCGGAGATCGGCTTCACTCACCAGCGCTTCCAGGGTGGAGCGGTTGTGGTACAGGCTGGTGCGGTCGGAGGTGCAGATGAAGACCACGGTATCGGCCATGGTCAACGCCCCGAAGTGCGGACCCATCTGGGTGCTGGACCCAAGGTCCACAATGACGAAGTCGTACAGCTCCCGGCCAAGGCGCAGCAGGTCTTCCATGAATTGCTGACCCTGGCGCGCGTGGAGCTCGGGCGTCGTGGCCTGCTGGATGCGGGTGATACCAAACAAAACGTCCAACCGGCTTTCCACGACCCGCGTGCGTGGATCCAGGAACCGATCCGCCCCCACCACGCGGCGCTTGAGCAACTTGCCGGTAAGCTGATTGCCCGCCGCGCGATAATCGCTGGCAAGGTGTAGCAAGGTGTTCTGATTGGGCTGGATGTTGAGGTGGAGCGCCGTCCGCCCGCAGTTCATGTCGGCATCCACCAGAAGCACCTTCTTTCCCGCTACCTGCGAGAGCAGGCAGGCCGTGTTGACGGCCAGGGTCGTCTTACCATCGCCACCTTTGGTGGACCAGAAGGCGACCACGCCTGCGCGATAGGCGAAGGACGTCGCGCCTACCGCCTCCACCACTTGCCTGGGCACGCCACTGGCGGCCACCGGCGCACTCCACCTGCTCTGTGCCTGTTCCGCTAAAGTCCGGGCCTGGCTGACGAACTGGCTCACAATCGCGGGCGTCACCGGCGTGGTGTAGAACGCGACCGCTCCGGCCGCCGCCATTTCCGCACCCCAGTTGCCCGTGGGCGGCACCAGGCCGACGACGGCGATGGGAAAGTCGGGCCAGTTGGCGAGGCGCGCTACCAGATCGGGCGTGAAGCCGCGGACTTCGGGCGAGATGAGCACGATCTGTGGCCGGTATTCCTGAAGGTCTGCGGGCAAGTCGTCAGCAGTGCGGGTCGTCGTCAGGATCGAGACCTCGGACGACGCGCCGGGCCCAAGACCCATGAAGGGCTGAACCACGCCCGGCGGGCCGGCAATAACGACGCCGAGCGGCGCCCCCGCCTGATTACTGTCTGGTGCGGGCTGTAGAAGGGTCTTCAGCATGTTGGCCTCGTCGGTCTAGGGTTCGGTCGGCGTCGGTGTGCCGGTTGGCGCCGGCGTTGCGGTCAGCAACTGAACCGCCGCCTGCGTTGCGGCGCTGCGGGTGGCCTCTACCGCAAATGCGCCCGGGCCGATTACCTCGGCGGGAAGGCCCTGGGCCAGAGCGGCCTCGCGCTCCATGCGCACGAGTGACACCAGGTCATTCCACGTCATACCCAGGGAAGGCGAACGGGATGCCAGGTCATCGCCATTGAGCCGCGCGGAGAGAAGCGCAACCCGGACCGTGCCGTTGTCAATGGCGAACTCCAGCAACTCCTGCGCCTCACGGGGAATCGCCACAACCAGGGCGATGATCTTGCCATCCACCGTCACCGTGCGCGGTGCCGGGTCGCCCTCTGCCTGGACGGTGGCCGTGCGTTCCTCGCGAATGACGGCCAGCACCTGCGCATTGCTGACCACGGTCTTGGCGACCGGGAGCATGAGTAAGGGTTCGGAGGTGGGCGTGGCGCTGACTCCTAGAGTCGGCTCGGCATCCACGGGCATCTGCTCAAAGGTTGAGAAGGAACTGAAGGGCGACTGAGTGGGAGACGTGGACAGCATTCCGCCAAAGGCGGTGTTGGAGCCGACGCCAAAGTTGAGGTCCACATAGTCGCCCTGGTGGATCGCGTCGGGCGCGGTGCCCTGGTTCACGGGCACAACCATGGCGACTAAGCCCGGATCGGCCAGTGCCAGGGCCAGCCGGTTGGCGGAGGCCGGGTTGCCATCCACACTCACGACAGCCTTGGGCAGCGGCTGAAACGCCTGGATGGGCTGAACGACCACGCCGCCGAGAAACTGGGGCAATTCCGCCTCGCTGACCAGGGCATTGATAACCTTGCCGTCCATGTGGACCTCATCAATTGCCACCATGCCTTCGGTCAGGCTGGCGCCCACTGGGATATCTACGACGGCCACGGCGATGTAGGCCGGGGGCGGATTGACCAGTTGGCCGACGAACAGCACACCCAGGAAGCCCACCGACATGAGCACGATAGCCAGGAACAGAACGGTTGCGTTGCGTCTATTCACAAATCACTCCTTTCCAATGAGTTCAGCAGGGTCGAGCATTCGGCAATGAGATGGCGCAGGATGTGTCGGGCGGCGCTGCGCTGTGGACCAGCCGCAGCCACTGTCTGAACGTCCAGACCAGCCATCGCCAGCGCACCGGCCTGCAGGTTCATCAGCGCGGGCCCAAGTGCCGGAACCGTGGCCAGGGCCTCTGCCTGCGCCAGGGCGGTAGGGCTGGCCAGGCGTACCGGCTCGGCCAGCAGCAGTGCGGCGGCGCAACGGGCGACACCTTCCGAGACCGGCGGCCGATCCGCCAGGGTCGAGTTGCGGCTGGCGATGTGCGCCACGAGTTGGCGCGCTCTCACTGGCTCGAGGCCTGGCAGTTCCACCGCGCAGGAGTAGTCCTTCATCGTCGGCGAACCCTTTTTCATGGCTGCAGCACGATCTGCGCTTCGATGACGGGTACGGGCAGGTAGCCTGCGGCTGCGTTGCAGTAGATGCTGGGCACCGGGGACTGTCGCGCGTCCCAGGCGCGGTAGCTCGTCAACAAATCACCAAGAGGCAGTTCAACACCGGCGCGTCCGGCGCGGGCGTACTCGTGCGCGTCGGTCACGAAATAGGTGTCCCACTCGGCCTGGAGGTAGAGCCGCCACTGGGTGCGCAGGCTGAGCTTGTAGGCCGGCAGGATGCTCAGACCGCCGACGCTGGGACCGTATGGGGAGAACTGAGCTTCCAGCCCGGGCAGTGGGAAGCTCGCTCGCCGGAAGGCGAGCCGTACAGGGCTGGCTAGCCCACCGGACAGGGTTTGCGCCGTCCCCGCAGTTGTCCACTGGATCTGGCCGGGGCTGGTCTCCATGCGCAGAACGAGTCGCGCGCGGACGTTGTTAATCGAGGGATAAGGATAGGCGTCACCAGCCAGCAATCGGCGCGTATCGAATGCCGGCCGACCGAGGCTGTCACTTGCCCCGGCGCCATAGATCTCGTGCAGGTAGAGGCCCGTGGTCGCCCAGGGTTCGGACGGCAGCAGGCGATAGCTGCCGGGACCACCAAACGGGATGCCTGCGAGTTGGTCGGGCGGCACCAGCCGGCTCACCTGCAATTCGACGGGCAGGTTCACCAGGGCGCGTGGATACGGAGTCCGCCGCACATCAAGGCAGCCGACCGAGGACGAAAGCTGGTATGGCTGCCCGCCACTGCTCCACGGCAGGGCACACAGCACCTCCCCGCTGGCTGGCAGGGGTCCCTGCCCAGGCCAGGGTGCACAGGCCGAGGCTGGCGTAATCGGGTCCAGCGATTCGCACACTGAGCCATCGCCATGCACGTCAATTTTGCCGGCCGGGCACTCCACGCGAATCAGCACGCAGCGATTCAGGAATGGGTCAAAGAACTCGCCTGGGGGGCACTGCGGCGTCGGGGTAGCGGTGACGGTCTGCGCCAGCGTCGCCCCCTGTCCGGTAAGCAGGGCGCTGAGCACCACCATCAGTAGCAGGACTGCAAGCGCGGCACGGGCATGTTTACGCCTCGTTGACGTCATGGCCTATTGACCCTCCTCGGTGATGCCGTGCTTTAGTTCGGCGCTGGCCTGCAGCCGGATGTGGACCTGGTTGATGCCGAACAAACGCATGAAGATGGTGGGCGAAGACATCTGCCCAGAGACGCGCACTCTTGGTCCCTCAATACTCACCCCCGTTATGGCCACTCTCCCCTGGCCGTTCAGTTGGGCGTAGAGCATGGCCTGGCTGTAAGCGTCGGCGGCGTTTAGCTGTACCTGGTTGGTTTCCTCGAACAAGGCTTCGTCGAGGCGCGCGGCGGCTGCCAGCGCTGCGCTGTCAATGGTCACCTGCCCGCGCCGGTATTGCACCAGCAACAGGCCGCCGTCCACCACCAAGCCAACCAGGCCCAGCAGGACAGGCAGAAGCAGCGCCAGCATTACGGCAATCTGCCCGCCTGCGGTTTCGGGCAAGCGCCGCCTATCGGGTGAAGCTGTTGAATTCATCGCAGTAGTACCCGCTGGCATCGTCTGCGACGCGCCACTGGGCTGCGGTTGCGTCGTAGACCAGGGTGACAGTACCGGCGATGGCGGACAGTTGAGCAGCGCGAACGGCCTCGCCGGTTTCGGCTTGAATAAGCGTTTGCTGAACACTGGGGATGCGCCAATAAAGAGTGGCCTGGGGCGGATTGGCGGTCGGCGCGAGGTAGTAGTTCTTGTCCCACACGACGCCACTCGCTAAGGTCAGGCGGACATATTGCCCTTGTGCTTGCAGCGCACGGACTCCTCTCAGCACATCGGACAGGAGGCAACTCTGCGGCGAGGGCAGCACGTCGGCGGGCCACATGGCTTCTGCCAACCCTGCTTCGAAGTCTGCGGACGGCGGAGCATTCTGGAACGAGATCAGGGATAAGTAACCTTCGTAAGCGGTTTGCACAGCGGCGAGATCAGCCGCTTCGACAAAGCGGTAGTTGGCGGCCTCAACCCATTGGCCGTCCAGCCAGATGGTCGGCTCGAGCTCCGGCAGGTCGCTGCCCAGGCAGTTGGCGCTGTATAGGGTATCGCCCTCTGGCACGAGTGCCCACGGTAGGGGTGTAGCGGTGGGTGGGGGCAGGATGGCACAGCGAGTGGCGTCTACCTGGGCATAGAAATCGGATGAGCCTTCTGGCACGCCGCTGGCCGTGACGCTGAGCGCAATAGCCTCGATTGTTGCGTCAGCCGATTGCGTGGGGTCGGTTGTGGCAGTCGGCGTTGCGCTGGGCGAGGCGGTTGCCGTTGGGCTGGAGGTAGCCATCGGGACCAAAGTGGCCGGGCCGGCTGCGACCAGTGTTACGGCAGGCGATTTCGGAGTCGTCAGCTCTGGCGCGACGGTCGCGGTAGGCGCGACACTGCATGCCGTGATAATCGCCAGTCCAACAATAATCGCGACGGCTCGACTCATCAAATATCCTCCGTTCAACCCCGGCGCTTTTGGCACTTCAGGGCGGTCTGTTTCAGGCCGTTGAGTTTCTTGCCCAGCGACGCCAACATGGGTGCATACTCAGGCAGGCAGTGGCCGCCTACCATGATGGCGTGGAGGTCGGCGCAGGCCTCCAGCACGGTGATGAGCTGGCGCATGCCCGGGTCACGCCGCGCGAGATCTGCCACTTCGATTGCATCTTCTGCGTTCCACTCCGACATGACCAGGAGGCCGGCGGCCTTGACCAATTGGGGGCTGACGACCAAATTCACCGCGGCTTGCGCCAGGGTCTGCGCCGTGTCCGCGTCAAGTTCGGGAAACAGCGATTCCACAAGGGACGCGGCTGCCTCAAGTTTCGTCAGCGCGCGCTGGCTGCGGGGGTGGGGTTTGGTGGTCGCCTCAGGAGCTGATGATGCGGAGGTATTGACCTCCGGCTGGGCATCATCGGCTACTCCCTCGGCATCCACTGGAGACTCAGCGGGCACCAAGCCGAGAGTGAGCGCCGCTTCCTCAACATCCTGCCCACCTTTTACAACCCGCTCGACCAGCCGCTTGGCATCACGTTCGGTTAGGCTCCGCTCAGCCGCCACGCGCGCCAGGGCCGGTTGCTGGTCCATTGGTGCTTGGCCGAGTGCTCGAGCAGCTTTGACTGTCAGGCGGCCAGTCGCCACCTCGCCTTGTACGGCCGGATCGGTTCCGAGAAGCTCCTGGAGCTCGTAAAGATATGAGCGGGCGATCCCTACCTTTTGAGCGATCGTTTCCCAAGTGAGTTTGTGACGCTCCCTCAGCCGCGTGACCGCGGTAGCCTGTTCCAGGGGCGAAAGGTTCTTGCGGACCTGGGCCGTGAGCGTGATCAGATCGCAATCGAGCGTGCCAGGCTGAAGTAGGATGGCCTTCGCTGTAGCGCGGCCCAGGTGCCGAAGAGCCGCCACCCGGCGGTGCCCGTCCAGTACCATAAACTCGGCGGCTTGACCTTCCACGCCTGTCAGCAGCAGGGGCACGCGCTGGCCGTCCTCCGTCAGGCTTACTACCAGGTCCTGGTCCTGGTCATCGTGCTCACCGTCGAAGCGGGCGCGCGTCTGCAGGGGGCTGGAGGCGCTGATGGCATCCAGGCGCACCTCGCGGTACTGCTCGCCCAGCACTGGCAGGGTGGCGGATTCGCTGGTTGGTGCGTCGCCCAGGTCCTGAAGCCTGACGCGGGCGAAGGGATTGGGCATTCGGATTGCCGTCGCCAGGGCAGCGTTTTCCGACATGGGCGTTTGCGACACGGTCACCTCATACTCAGGGCTTGCGCCAGCGCCCCAGCAGGATGGCCGAGAGCGGCAGGATGGCGCAGGCGAGACATAGCCAGGGCTGAATATTGGCGATGGGCCAGGCGTAGGCCAAAGCCAGGGCAAAGGCGGGCGTGACGACCAGTAGGGCGGCTCGCAGGAGCAGGCTCATTCAAACATTCCGTGTTCAGATTTGTCACCTACAGTTAGACACCCACAGTGGCGAGATAGTACCATCATAGTTATCAGCGTGTCAATCGTTTTTCAACAATTCGGGTGATGTTGGTGGCATGGCTTCCCGCGCAGCATCGATTCCCAGGTCAATTTCAGCCGCGACCTGCCGGAAACTGGCGGCGACGGCCGAATCAGGCCGCGCCAGCACCACCAGGCGCTCGTTGACGTTTGGGCGGCCGGGCAGCGTCCGCAGCAGCCCCGAGTGGCGGATGGGCGTAAAGCTGGGCAGCCGGTGCTCGTCAAGCTTGCCCCGAAGCTTGCGCGGAACGCCCACCTTGCCTGCCCCATTAGGCAGAAAGCCCAGGAATTCGGGCCGGCCATTGCCGCGGGCGTGGCGGGCGTGGACCACGAGCTGGAGGGTGGGGGTGGCGGCGTAGAGGTCGTAAAGTGAGAGGCCGGTGGGGACGATGATCTCGTCGCAGGCCAGCAGCGCGAGGTGCTCCATGAAGGGGTGGCCGCCAGGACAGTCGAGGAGCACGTAATCAAATGCGTCAGGCGCAAGCTGGTGTAGCTCCAGGGCGAGGGCGGTTGGCGCCAACCGGCCAGCTTCGTCGGCCCGGCGTGGGTCCTGCACGCCATCCACTTGCTCGACGGTATGCAGGTCGGGCGCACCTGGCGCTAGCCAGACCCCCTCAGCGCCACTGGGGCGGATGAGAGCTAAGAGCGGCTGGAGGCCCAGGAGCGCGGCGGCCACCGAATGCTCGAGCCCGACAACCACGCCAAAGGTCTGTGAGGCGCAGGCGTTGCTATCCAGGTCAATCACCAGCACGCGCCGGCCGAGGGCGGCCAGGGCGACTGAGAGATTCACACAGGCCGTAGTTTTGCCACAACCGCCCTTCTGGGAGAAGAAAGCAATGATGCGCATGTAACCTCCGATGCTGTCAGCATAGGAGATGACACAGCTCGATTGCTCCTCTTTTCATCCTCGTGGATGAAACAACTGGATCGTGGACGGAAACTGATTCTGAAGATGATTCGGAAAGGGGAACAGGTCGCCATCAACCATGCTGGTGAGCAAAGGCTTAGGCAAAACTGATCAACTATGATCAAGCCAAAGCAAGAGTGCTCATGGGCAATATCGCTTGCTTTGCCGAGTGTTTTGGAAGATCGCCGGACCTGAATAGCGAGACATTATGTGAAATGTCCACTAGTGGACATTTCACATAATGAGTGCTTGAAATAGCAATAGCACTACGTGCCGGAGCTCTGATAATTCCTCAGCCCCAACGACCAGAAACCATACGCCAGTGCGAAGGCAACAACCGCCACGACGGGGGCTAGATAGGGAAAGAAGCTGGAATAGATCTGGCTATCGAGCTGAAAGAAGACGTGCGTGGGATAGTAGCCCATAAAAGCATAGGGAAAAATAAACGTCATGATGAAGGCGAATACGCTGCCATAAATGTGGACCGGGTAGTTTGCGACGCGGAACAGAAACGTGTGAGCGATACCACGCAGGTTGCTCGTTTGTATGAACCAGAAGCCGAAGCCCGACAGAAACAGGGACACGGCAAACTCAATCACTGCTCCGGACAGAATTACGATCAATAGGAATGCAATTGTCGCCGCATTCCAGGTAACACGCACATGTGTTGCAGTAATGAACAGCATCGCCAAACTGGGGATTCCCAGATCCTGGACTACGAAACTGCTGGTCAGGATTTGCCAGATGGGATGTACCGGCCGGACCAGCAGCAGGTCGTATTGGCCAGTCCGCACCAGTTGGTCGTGTCCCCAAAAGGGGATGAAGATAGCTTGGTGCACGTTATGACTTAGCTTCCAGACCGCGAACATGAACCCGAGGGACCAAACGTCCCAGCCGCCGATGGTCTTGAAGGTGTTGGCCGGGATGACGATCAGTAGGATATCCATACCGCCAATGAAGGACACGCCGACTGCTGTCAAAGCGAAATTAAGCGGGTATTGCAGCTCCGCCTTGAGCGATTTCCACTTGAGCAGCAGGATGATCCGCAGCATGCTACCCACCTTGGACCGCCAGCTTTCTAACCACTCTGGCAAAGACCAAGCGGCTCAAACCAAATAGGGCGATGACCCACAGCAGTTGAAACCCAAGTTCCCAACCTGCCCTGTACAGCGGCGTAGTTTCTACCAAAATGGAGAGCGGCGTGTAGTTGATCCCTCGAAACGGCAGCGCCAGCGCAATTGCCTTGAACGGCGCGGGAAACAGCCACAGCGGAATGTAGACGCCGGCCAGCAAGTCGGTCAGGCTCCACTTGGCGAAACGGATGCCCCCGATCTCCGTGATCCAAAAGCCGGCCAGCGAAACGATGAAGTCGACGTAGAAGGCGATCAGGAAGGCGAGGCCAAACGACGACAAGAAGGCCAGCCATACCCAAGGGGATGCCGGCAAACGGATGCCCAGCACCAGCGCCGCCAGGATGAACAGCGGCAGCGAGGCGGTCAGAAAGCGCACCAGCGACTTGCCGATCGTTTGGTACAGCAGCAAGTCCGCGTACGCCATCGGCCGCGTGATATCGAACAAGATATCGCCGCTGCGAATGCGCTCGTTGGTCTCCAAAATCAACGAGTTGGAGAACAATGGATTGATCACCAGACTCATCACAGCATAGGTCGTGATGCTGGCGATGGATACGCCCAGATAGGCGTCCTGCTGCCCATACAGCGCACCCCACAATGCGCGGAACACCAACACCAGGATGAACGTCCGGATTAGCCCGATGACAAGGTCGAAGCGATAGACCAGCGTTTCCTGTAGGTAAATTATTACCACTGTCAGGAAGGGGGAGCGCAGCGAAGCAGGGCTGGCGGCCATCGACTTACCGGGCAGGCCTCGCGCCGGAGCTTTCTTCGTAAATTTCGGTAACGATGCTCTCGATCGTGGCATCCTGCAGCGCGACATCGCGGATGCCGCTGTTCTTGTCCAGCGACGAGATCAGCTCAAAGCCGGACACTTCGTCTCGGCCAAACTCAACCCACACCACGTTCGGCTCGCGGCGCACCACACGCCCCTGCCCTGCCGCTAGGTCCAAGGTCGGTGCCTCGGCGTCGAACTCCACGCGCAGCAGCCGGCGCTGGCCAAACCTGTTCAGGATTGCTTGCGGGGTGTCATCCAGGATCACCTTGCCCTTGTCAATAATGACGATGCGCTTACAGAAGCGCTCGACGTCGGCCAAGTTGTGCGTGGTCAGGAGGATGGTGGTCTGTTTGGCTGCGTTCAGCTCAGCCAGGAAGCGCAGGATGTTGTTCTTGGATACGACGTCCAGCCCAATCGTCGGCTCGTCCAGGTATAGGATCGGCGGCTCGTGCAGCAGCGCGGCCACCAGCTCGCCCTTCATGCGCTGGCCCAGGCTCAGCTTGCGCACCGGCTGGTCGAGGAAGGCCTGCATTTGCAGCAGGTCGACTAGGAAGGACAATTGGTGCTGGAAGTTGGGCGGCGGCACCTTGTACATGGCTGCAAGGATTTCAAACGAGTCCACTAGCGGCAGGTCCCACCATAACTGGCTGCGCTGGCCGTACACCACGCCGATTTGATGCGCGTTGCGAGTCCGGTTGTGGTAAGGCACCAGGCCGTTCACGGTGACTTGGCCGGCGGTAGGGATCAGCACGCCGGTCAGGATTTTGATGGTGGTTGACTTGCCGGCGCCATTGGGGCCGAGGTAGCCGATGATTTCGCCTTGCCCAATCGACAAGCTCACGTCGTCAACCGCACGAATCTCGCGGTACTTAGGGAAGAGCAGGCTCTTGAGCTTGCCGTTCAAGCCGGCGCCCGGTTGAGCTATTTTAAAGTGTTTTGTGAGGTGGGTGATTTCAATCACAAATAGTCCAAGCAGGCGGTAGGGTGACAAGCCGATAGGGTTCGCGCTCCCTGGTATCAGACTATTGACACTGCAAGTTTCGTTGTGCTACTGTTCGTAGCAATTCAATTTCCTATCTTCTTACTGTGTTGGTCGCGCAACTTTCTGCTTGCCGCCAGACAGAAACCGCCTCACCAACTATCCGATTGGGCCATGGCGAACAGTGTAAGTCCGAGAGTTTCAACAAACGACTAGTCAGAACCATTCGCGATAAGACGCAGGAATGACAAACTAGATTCCCAACCGTGACTTCATCAGAATGTCGAGATTCGCGCTGCCTTACGACCTCTACACCATTATCGTTATACACTCGTTCTAAGCAACATACTCGTACCTGCGTTTAGCACAAAACATATTCTGGTTTTAGCTGCTTTAAGGCCATCTTCCCGATGGCCTGTTTGCATTCCCATCGAAAGGAGGTGATGAAATTGTGCCATCCACTGACGGCCCGGCCCGCGCGCGTGTCGTCCAGCACGTGGACGGGCCTCTGGAGCTCCAGGCCGGGCACGGCACCGGCAAGACCACGCTCCTCCTGGAGCGCTTCACCCGCCTGGTGAAGGCGCGCCTCGCCTGGCCCTACGAGGTGCTCCTGCTCACCTTCACCCGCCGCGCCGCCCTGGAGATGCGCGAACGGCTCCAACGCCTGCTAGATGAAGACACCGACGACCTGCCCATCCTCACCCTCCACGCCTTCGCCCGCCGCCTCCTCGCCAGCCAGCCCGACCGCAAGCACCAACCCATCACCATCTTCGACCCCAACCAGGCGTTTCGCGTCCTTCGCCGCGCCATGGCCGACGCGGGCCTGCCCGAGACCGTCTGGTCGCCCGCCTTTGTCGCCGGGCTGGTGGCGGACGCCAAGGAGCAAGGCCAGGGGCCGGAAGCCTTCACCACCGTGCCCGGCTCGCAGGCGCAGCAGGCCGTCGGACGCGCCTACGCCCGCTACCAGGCGCTGCTGGCCCAGGCCCGCGCCCTGGACTTCGCAGACCTGATCGTCGAGGCGACCCGGCTGCTGCGCACCGACCACGACCTTCAATCGCAGCTCCATCTGCACTACCGCTTCATCATGGTGGACGAGTTCCAGGACACCAGCCTGGGCCAATACGCCCTGGTGCGGATGCTGGCCGGGCCGAGCGATAACCTGGTCGTGGCCGGCTCGTCCGCACAGTCCATCTACGAGTGGCGCCACGCCCACTATCCCCGCCTGTCCGCCCAGTTCCGGGCGGACTTCCCCGAAGCACCCCTGGTCTGCCTGAAGGACAACTTCCGCTCATCGGCCCAGATCGTGGCATCGGCGGGCGCCCTGTTCCAGCCGGGACAGTACCCGGACGTGGACCTGGTCGCCCAGCGCGGCGCGGGCGAGCGGATCCACGACGTACGCCTGCCCAGTGAGCACGACGAGGCGGCGTTCGTGGCGCGAGAAGCCGGACGGCTGGCGCAGGCTGGCACCCCGGTGAACGAGATGGCGGTGCTCTTTCGCACCAACCGCCAGAGCGCGTTGCTGGAGCACGCCTTCATGCGGCAGAAGGTGCCCTACGTCCTGCCTGGCCGCCAGCGGCTCTACCACCGCCGCGAGGTGCGCGATGTACTGGCCTATCTCGCGCTGGCGACGGCGGGCGACGAGCGCGCCCTGGACCAGGTCATCAACGCCCCGCCGCGCGGCCTGGGGCCGGCGGCGCTGCGACTGCTGCACGACGAGCACGGCCACATCACCTGGGCGCGGCTGGTGGAAGTGCTGTCGAACCCGGATGAAACCGGGCTAAAGCCCAAGGCCGTCCTTGCCGTTGAGCAGTTCTGGGACCTGGCCCAGGCGCTACGGGCTGCGGCTGCCAGCCTTGGGCCGGCCGAGTTGATTGACCGGGTGCTGGACGACACTGGCTACCGGGCGTGGTTGACGGACGAACTGGACGGCTCGCTGCGGCTCAACTCGATCCAAGAGCTGCGGCGTGAAGCGGAAGGCTACGCGGACACGGCCAGGTTCCTGGCGGCCGTCTTAGCGCAGATCGAGGCTGACCTGGAGCGCCCGGACGACGAGGGTGTGACCCTGCTGACCATCCACGCCGCCAAGGGGCTCCAGTTCAAGGTGGTGTTCGTGGTCGGGTTGGAAGAAGGGCTGCTGCCGGCGGCGAAGGCGGTGGACGGCGCCGGCGAGGCAGGCGAGAGGCGGCTGGCGCACGTGGCCATCAGCCGCGCCTGCGACCTGCTGTACCTGGTCAGTGCTCAGTCGCGCGAGTTGGGCGGGCGGCGCGTCTATCCTCGCCCCAGCCGATATCTGGGCGCGATCCCGAAGGAGGCCATCGTCCGTTACTCGCCCAACGGCCACGGCCTGTAGAAAGGAGCCACCCACACATAGAACATTCCACAACCGAATAACCCACTCACATGACAGCCCCAACGGAACCCACCCCGTTGGGGCTGTCGCCGTTTAAGCCGCAGTTCATCAGCTAAAGGAGTCCTGCAATGCCATACAGCCGTGCCCGATCTATCGAACAGCAGATAGTGGACGCCGTCATCGCCGCCGCCAGCCTGGCGCTGGACGACCTGGAGTATGAGGTCGCACTGGACGCCGTGGCGCATTACGCGTCCACCCTGGATGAGACCCCGCCCAACTTCGCCGCCCGCGCCGTCGAGGAGATTGAATGGGCGCTCGGCCTGGGTTTGGACGAGCAGCAGCACGCCGCGGCCGTGGCCGCTGTGAAGCAAGTCCTTCAGCCGCCACCCCCGCCTGCCCCAGAGCCGGATGCCTTCCTGGAGATGGCCTACGAAGACCGCGTCTCTGGCGACACGGGCGACTGGTGGTCGTAGGTCAGCATGACCAATCACCCGCCGCTCACACTCACCACCCAGAGCCTGCTCTCCGGGTTGGGCACGCTCACACCCGCCACCGTCACCGTCGTGGCGCATGCCTATCGCGTGGACTGGGGTGTAGGCGTTCGACCACGCTTTCATCACGTCACCAAGAACAAGGCCTGCCGGTGCATGCTCGGCCCGGCCTGCCCCTCAGTCCTGAGGGTGCGCGAGTACCTGGACGCCGGCGGTGAGCGCGCGCCCGACCTGCCCGACGACGTCTGGCTCGCGGTTCCCGACCACTGCCCAATCTGCGCCAGCGCCTGCCAGCCACACCCGGCCCTGGACTTTGCTGCGCACGGTGTCGGCTGGGCCTGCACGGCCGCCGGCACCCAGCACTACTGGGAAGCGCGGCTGCGCCCCATCCTTCGTGCCCGCCAGGCGCTGAATGGACAGCCGAGCTGGGTGATCCCACCCGCGCTCGGTCCCGACGGCGTGGTGCTCTATCCCGGCGTCACGGTCGAAGACGTCCGTCTCATCCGCGAACAGGCCTGCGAAACGCATCGCCGCTGGCGGGCCGAAGGTTATTACCCATCCGATTAGGTCCCATCTCAAGCAGAAAGGAATCCACTATGAAAACGAACCGCACGCGATGCGTGCGCGTGCCGTCTCTGGCCGCCTTTGTCCAGGAGATCCCACCGGTCAACGGAAAGCCTGCCGTGGTGCGGCTGAACGCGACCGAGAGCTTCCTGCCCAACGGCAAGACCGCCATCCCGCGCAAGACCATCGGCCTATCCCTGCAAGGGGTCAATGACCAGGGCGAGATCGTATGGCTCCACGAGAACCACACCATCATCTGGATGCCCGACGGCCCCGGCTTTGCCGACGACCGCTCCATCTACGCAGGACTGCCCGTGCTGCGCGACATCGTCCGCGCCCATCTGGCAGCGCTCGGCTACGACGTGCGTGACGGCGACTACGCCCTGCCGCCCAGCGTGCAGCCCCTGAGCGCCCGCTTCGAGTGCGCCCGCTGGGTCAAGGCCGATGAGCAGACCTGGCAACCGCAGGCCGTGTGTGGGAGCTAGCGATGCCTTACCCCAAGAAGGCCCGCGTCGTCATCCTGGCCAATCACAAGGGCCGGACCAAGTTCATGTCGGCCAGTCAGTACCGCCTCGGCCGTCGGAACGAAGCGAGCAAGGGCTACGAGCCACTCGCCGTCTTCACCGTGCCCCTGCGCCGCCTGCGCCCGCACGACGGCCTGTGGCGCTACGTCCGCTACTTCCTCACGCACCACGCCCACGCCCGAAAGGAGCAACCAATGAACCTGATGCAGACCGCCGTGCTGGACATCCTGCGCCGGCACGGCCTGGACAAGACCTTCAACACCGCCACGGAGTTCCATCTGAAACTCGAAAACCCGCCGTACATGCCCCTGGTTATCGAGCGTCAGGGCAACCTGATCTCCGTCGCTCACTACGGCGAACTCAACGGGGATGCCATCCGGGATCCAGAATTGGAGTTTTCGTGGCCGGCCTGGGAACCAGTGTCCATTACCCAGGACCCGGTTGGGCGCTACGCGGCAGTTCACGACGATGACCAGCCCGCTATCCGCAACGCCCTCCTGCGCGAGCTGCGGCTGTTCGCCAACCTGTGGGCCCGCAACCTGATGGCGCAGGGCTTCGGCAACCCGGGCGTCACCGCCAGCAGTCTGACCCACCCGCTCCCAAATAACGGCCAGTAGCCTGCCAACAATCCCCCCTTCTGCCAACAACTGCATACCGCCAGACCAAGGAACCGCTTATGACCCTTCTGCTTCGGGAGCGTACTTCCGACCCGCCGCCCCGGCCGCCCGCTCCGCCGGATGTCACCCACGCTGCGCGCTGCTTCCAGGCCCTGACCCGACAGCAAGGCATCTGTAACGACCTGCGCCGTGCGGTACGCCGCGAGCACGACCGGACCGCCAAGCGCCGGCTGCGCCTCCTGCTCCGCCGTGCCGAGAGAAAGGAACGCGCTGCCCTGGTCGCTTACCGTCAGGCACTGCGAGAAGCGGCGCGCGTCATTCTTGCCCGGTACTTGTCCGAACGGCGTGTGTAAGTGTGAATGTGTAAGCCGCGTTGACCCGCACACCTAAACACCCTCCACTTCCACACGCCCTTACCCCCGCACTTCCAAAAACCCGCACTCGCATATCCGCCAAAGCGCCGGCAAGGTTACCCAGCCTTGCCGGCGCTTTTGTCGTTTCCCAAGGAGTATCTCCATGTCACACGACAACCGGAAAGACTCAGTGCGCAGCGCCGCCGCCCGCCGCGCCTGGCAGACCAAGAAGGAACGCGGCATCAAGCCCTTCGACGGCCACCAGTCCAAGGGAGGCCGGGCCGCGGCCTCGCTGCCGCCGCCCGAGCGCTGCCCTTGCTGTGGACTGGAAGCTGATGTCTTCGGCTCGCGCATGGCGTGGCTCGCGCACCGCAGCGGCATCACCCAGACCGAGACCAAGGGCCGGGGCTACATGGCCCATCACCTCCAGCGCATCTCCCTACGCAAGACCTGGCGGCGGCTGTCCAACGCTTACCGCTTCCTGCGCGGGCTGCCCCTGATCTCCGGGGACGACCTTCATCCGGAAGGCATTCGCTAAGGAGTAATAACCATGTCCATCCGGATCACCAACAACAGCGTCTCGGCGGTCGTACGCAGCTTCGCCATCGCCCCGTTGGACGAGGGCAACACCCTCGTCTGGCTCGAGCTCGCCCCGCAGCACCCCAAGGTCATCGGTGCCATCTGGGCTTCCCTAGTCAACAGCACCCGCGAATTCCTGCGCCTGCGGGATGACGAAACGGGCGAGAGCCATGTGGCGCGCGGTCTCAACAGCCGATACGTCCGCAAGACCATGGACGCTCCCCGCATCGCCGGCCGGGCGCGGCCCAAGTTCATGCGGCTGATCGCGCCGGCCATGATCCGGTTCGACGCCGCCAGCTTCGGCAAGAAGCCGTTCTATGCCGGCGCCTGGCGCTGGCTGGACAGCCAGGGCGCAAGCCAGCAGCTTGCGCCGGCCACGGCGCTGGGCGCGATGCTGGAACAGGGCACACACCTGCCTGTCCGCATCGGGTGGGGGCCGTACCTCCTGGCTGAAGCATTGGCCGAGGGCTTTGCCGAACCGCTGGTCACCGGCGGGCCGGCGCCCGAAGGCTATCTGCTGCGGCCCGACACCCCCTGGGCCGACATTGTCTCCGAAGGCGTGAAGCACGGCCGCATCACGCTCGACGGTGACTGCCAGGCGCCCATCCCCGTACCGCCCTTCGCCGTGCCCGCCGCGGTCGCTGGCTAGCTGACCCCCAGCTCATCTCAACTCATCCGCCCACCGGCCGGGAACGTGGCTCGCCCCCTGCGACGCAGCCACGTCTCCCGGCCGGTTTGCCGAAAGGAGCTAATCATGCGCATCGAAGGCCAAAGCAAGATGGGTTACTTTCCCACACCTGAAGTCAGTCTCCACCGCATCATCACCTGGCTGTCGCTGCCTGGTGAAGGCCTGCGCCGCTATCTCGATCCCTGTGCCGGCAAGGGCGAAGCCCTGGCCGCCATCGCTGGCGCGCACGGTCCAGCCGAGACCTACGGCATTGAGCTCTCCGACCTGCGGGCCAGTGACGCGAAGCAGGTTCTGACCCACGTCATAAACACCGGCTACGAGTACGCCGTGCTCACCGACGAGACGTTCAGCGTCTGTATCCTGAATCCCCCCTACGACGGCGAGACCGAAACTGGCGGCGGCACGCGGCTGGAAGAAACGTTCCTGGTCAACACGACTTCCAGGCTTACGCCTGGCGGCGTACTGATCTACATCATCCCCCACCGGCGGCTCGCCAATGAGAAGATCGCCCGTCACTTGCTCGGCTGGTACGACGAGCTGCGCTGCTTCAAGCTGGCCGAAGACGACTACCCAGTCTTCAAGCAGGTGGTGGTCTTCGGCCAGCGTCGAGCCGAGTACCGCGCTCCGGCCGGCGACGCGATGCGCGAAGTCATGGATACCTGGGCCACGGGCCAGGTCGTGGCTGAATGGGTCGAACGCACTGAAGAGACAGACGGCGCCCGGCGCAACGTCCGCCGCCCAGTTCTAGCAGGAATGCCCCACCTTCAGCCGGGCCTCGGCGAGTACGAAATCCCCGTTTCGCCCGTCCGCGGCCGGCACGGCGCGCCATTCCGCTTCCAATACCAGGTCGTCTCCGACGACGACCTGCTGCGCGAGGCGGAGGAAGCCGCCGCCCGGCTGGACGCTTCGCGCGAGTGGGCGGAGCTCGTCCCCCAGATCTCCCCGACCAGCATCGAGCCGGCCATGACGCCCAAGAAGGGTCACATCGCTATGCAGGTCAGCGGCGGGCTGTTGGGCACTAACCTTGTACGTGATTCCAACGGCCGTGCGCTCTTGCTCAAGGGCAACGTCCGCAAGTACGCCGTCCGCCGCACTGGTGAGCTGGAAGAGTTCGATTTCAGCCGCGATCCCGACGACGAGAAGAAGCGCCACCTGCGCAAGGTCGAGATCGAGGAGCGCTTTGAGAACCTGCTTACCACCTTGGACGCGTGCGGCGACCTGGTCACGCACTCGACCCCGGAATCGATCAGCGACTTGCTCAACCGCTACGTGGCGCAATTGGCTGAGATCGTCCAGGCCCGCAATGTGCCGCAGTACGACATGAAACCGGAGCCTTGGGAGTGGGCGATCTTCACGCCACTGTCACGAAACCGGACGCTTCCCGGCCGTCGAGAGACTGGGCTGACCGAGTTCCAGAAGCACCTGGCCATCGCCCTGGGCCGCCTGTGCCTGCGCCACGGCGCGGGGCTCGCGATGTCGGAGATGGCCACCGGCAAGACCACCATCGGCATCGCCGTGGCCGAGTACCTGCGCTCCGCGCTGCAGCGGCGCGGCGGGCGCAGCCCCTTCCCTGCCCTGGTGGTCGGCCCTGGCATCGTCACTGGCAAGGAGAACTGGCCCAAGGAGATTCCGGAAGTGATCCCCGGCGCGGAGTCGCGGGTGATCACGCTCGGCGCACGGCCGCTGCCCAAGCCAGCCCGCATCTCGGTCTGGCTGAGAGAGCATGGCGTCACGGTTGATGAAGCCACCTTCGAAGGACTGAACCCGGCCCAGTGCCTGAGCACCATCCAGACCGCGGCGGCCAATCAGGACGTCCCGCTAAGCGATCAAGCCCTGGGTGCGCTCGGTGACGCACTTCGGCGGGCCGAAAGGCAACCGCCAGCCCGTCGCAAGGGAGCCGCCTCCCCTAACCTGCTGGATGGCCGCATTGGCGGCCTGGCGTGGCTTGGACTCGAAGTGTCACGCGACGAGAACAGCACTCGCGATCTTGCCAGCGCCTATAGCCTGGCACAGTTCATCACGGAGCACCGCGCCGGCGCGTTGCCGGAACGAACCTTTGCGGTACTCTCATTCGAGACCGCCAAGCTTGGCCCCGGTCGTGTGCCGGCAATGGGCGCGCGCTGGATACGGATCACACGCCAGGACGATGAGAACGAGAGCGAGTGGGAAGAGCTCGTGCGGGTCTGTGCCTGCCCCGCCTGCGGGGCGGTCGTGGCGGAGCGCTACGACCCTAACGACGGTCGCCCCCTCGACCCCGTCCTTCCAGCGCAAGCCGAAGCCTGGATCGGCCAGCGCCGGCGCTTCTGCCAGTCGCCGTTGACGTACTTCAATCCCCGCACCAGCGAGTACGAGCCAGGGAAGTGGGTCTGGGACCCTGAGCGCGGCAAGCACGTCGTCCGGCAGAGAGATGAGCAGGACGCCCCCTACGTCTGCGGCTCGCCCCTCTTCGAACACAGCGCCCTGCGGCGCGAGTCCGCCGCGCGGTACTCTTTGAAAAAGGCACAAGGGTTCTTCGGCCTGACTCTCTTCGATGAGGCGCACAAAGCTAAGTCCAAGGGCACCGGTGTTGGTTGGGCGCTTACGGCCATTAGCCAGGCCTCGCGATTCACCCTGGGCCTGACCGGCACCCTATACGGCGGCCCGAGCACGTCCATCTTCTGGCTGCTCTACCGGCTGGCGGGCGAAGTGCGCCAGGAGTTCGGTTTCAACGACGAGCGGCGCTGGTCGGAGCGCTTCGGCCTGCTCAAGACCACCTTCTATGTGGACCACGATGCCGAGGTCAACGCCGACGGCGCCTACACTGGCACGCGCTTCTTCGAGACGGTGAGCGAGAAGCCTGGCATATCGCCAGCTATCGTGGGCCTCGGTCTGAAGTATTGCACCTTCAGCAGCCTGAAGGACATCGGCCTGCCCCTGCCGCAGTACAGCGAAGAAATCATCCGGCTGCCGCTGACGGACGCCATGCACGACCAAATGGCCGAGGCCGATGGCAGCGGCAGCCCGCCCCAGGGGTTGCTGCTTTGGGCACTGGAGGAGCAGAAGACCGAGACCGGCAAAGGCGCGATCAGCGTCTGGCTCAACACCGCTTTCAACCGCCCCGACGCGATGTTCCGCCCCGAGACCGTGACCTTCAACCGGCGGCTGGAAGGGCGCGGGCGCTTCGCCGTCCGCCGGCGCGAGACGGTGCTCGAACTCGACACCATCGTCGGCGACGACGAGCTGCTGCCCAAGGAAGAATGGCTGGTGAAGACCTGTCAGCGCGAGCGGTCGCTGGGCCGCAAGGTGCTGGTCTATGTCCGCCAGACCGGCGAGCGCGACATCCAGCCCCGGCTGGCCGACGTGCTCACCGGCCACAGGCTGCGTACCGGCATCCTGCGCCCCTCGCTGGCACCCGCCAAGCGCGCCTCGTGGATGAAGGCCCATGCCGACCGGTTCGACGTGCTGCTGTGCAATGCCCGACTGGTAGAGACCGGCCTCAACCTGACGATGTTCGCCACCGCCGTGTACTTCGAGCTAGAGTTTTCACTTTACGTCGTGTGGCAGAGCATGCGGCGGCTCTACCGCCCTGGCGCCAACTTGCCAGTCAAGGTCTTGTTCCCCGTCTACGAAGACACGCTCGAGGAGCACGCCCTGGATCTAATCGGCGCCAAGATGCTGGCGGCCATGACGTTATACGGGGATGAAATCTCCGGCGCGCTGGTTGAAGAAGGCGATGAGGGCGACCTGATGAGCGACCTGGTGCGCAAGGCGCTGGGCGCGCTCTCGGTCGGCCGGGCCGAGGGTATCTTCTCGCTCGGCAGCGACCAGCTCGTCACCGACTCTCCCATGGGCTCCCCCACAGCCATCAGCCCGCACCTCGTGACCCTGGCTGACCTGATGGCCCGCCGCCGCGAGATCATCCGCGCCAGCCGGCCCCGGACACGCACCGCTCCACCTGATCCTGCCGGCCAGATGAGCCTGTTCTAGCACCCACCAAACAACAACTTGCTTGCCGCCACGTGGGCAACCCAATCGCCAGGGTTGCCCGCGTTTGCATTCTGGAGACTTCGATGAACCAGTTACCCTTGCTTCCCGACGCGCATTACGTGCCCCTGCAAGCCGCGAAACGCTCACTCCGTGACCAGCCCGCCTACCGCGTGATGCATGACAGTAGCGCGTGCAGCACCGCCGAACTGCTGGCTGTGATGATCGGCAGAAGCCAATCACTGGGCGTCGCTGAGGCCCTGCTCGACCGCTTTGGTTCTCTGCACGACGTTGCCCGCGCCGCCATCCCCGAGCTGACCCAGGTAATCGGGATTGGCGCCAGCGCCGCCGCCCGGCTCAAAGCTGCCCTTGAGATCAGCCGCAGGCTGCTGGCCCCCGAGGCCGAGCGACGCCAGATCCGCTCGCCTGCTGACGCGGCTGCGATCTTCCAGCCGCTGATGATGCACCGCGATCAGGAGTATCTGTACGTGCTGCTACTCGACACCCGCAACCGCGTTATGGGCGACCCGGTCGAGGTCTACCACGGGTCGCTGAATACGTCTCTGATCCGCATCGCCGAAGTCTTTCGCCCAGCTATCCGCGCCAACGCCGCTGCCCTGATCGTCAGCCACAACCATCCCAGCGGCGATCCGTCCCCAAGTCCGGAGGATGTGGCCGTGACGCGCGCGATCGTGGAGTCCAGCAAGCTATTGGACATTCAGTGTCTAGACCACATCGTTTGCGCCGCCTCCCGGCATGTGTCTATGAAGGAGAGAGGAATGGGTGCGCTGTGAAACTGTCGCGTCCAATGTAACTCCGGAATGGAATCCAGCGCAACTCTGGTGCACACGATTTGAAGGATTCGGCGCTTCAGAGCAGACAAGTCCTCAAATCATTTAGAAACAAGGGCCTTGAGAAATGCAGCCGTTCCAGAGTTGCGCTGGACGGAAAGTCCGCATTCTGGAGTTACGATGGACTCTGGCATTGGATCGTGCCTCTTGCAGGTGGGCCCAACTGGCTTTTCCGGCAATTTTCGCGGCATCGCATGCTATTCCATTCCGACCTTACTCGTTGGACCTGGCAAGCCCACCAGATAGAACTCAGCACCGGTGGCCTGGACACGAATTGTCTGTTGTTGCAGGCCAACGGCGTTGTCTCGATTGCAGGAGTAGTGTGGTTCTTCAATCCACCCGTAACTCACTTCGAGGATGAAACGAGGAGCCTACTCTGCACATCTGGCCCTACACTTCATACCGTAACGACATTCCATCGTTTGTCGGCCCAGTATTTTTTTGTTGCTGATTGCTGGAACTGGAAGCCTCCCTGACATGCACTTCCTCTCTTCATGTGCCGTGCTGCCTATGCCTGAGGAATTTCAGGGCGGGTTTTGACAACTGTGAAACGGTACCCCCGCATCATGATCCGCGCGGGGGCCCGTCTCACAGTCACTTCATCTTCGCCGGGGTGATACTGCCATGACGACTTTTCACGAACGCCTTGAAGACCTGCGCAAGCGTTCCGGGCTTAGCTATGAACTGCTCGCGATTCGGTCTGGCTCGAATTCCAGCTATGTCTGGCATCTCTGCCAGGGCAAACGTAAACCTAGTCGCGACTATATCTGGCGCCTGTCGCTTGCCCTGGGGCTTGACCTTGAGCAGACGGATGACTTGCTCGCCCTCGCTGGCCTCTTGCCCCTGGTAGGCGATCCAGCTTCAGACCGCGTCGTTCGAAGTTATCCAGTGGGCTCCGCCGCCTGATTTCGACACTGCCCTGCGCCAGGTGGTGCGCCAGATGCGTGTAGCGTCGCACCATCTCCAGACTGGTGTGCCCAAGCAGTTCCTGGAGCTCAAACACGTTGCCGTTATTCAGCAAGTAGTGGGTGGCGAAGGTGTGGCGCAGCAGGTGCCAGTGCAGCCGCTTGACTCCTGCTCTGTCCCGCGCATGTTTCAGAATGGTCTGTGCTCCTCCGAACGTCAGCGCTTCTCCATCCAGGGACTGGAAGAACTCCGGGCATTCCCTGTTGCGGTGTAGATTGTCATATCGCAGTAGAAGGTGCTGCGTCCGGTTGCCAAACGAGACGTATCGCTCCTTGTCGCCCTTGCCCCAGACCTTGGCCCGGAACCGCTCAATCTCCAGGTCTGCGGCCTGCAAACCGACCAACTCTGACACCCGCACGCCAGTATCCAGTGCGAAAGCGAACATCGCCTGCCAGCGCAGCCCGAACTGTGTATCAGGGTTGTAGACCCCAAACAGCTTCTCCACCTCATCCTTGTCCAGCACCTCAACGAGCGGCCGCGGCAGCTTGGGCAGCTTGAGGTCGCGAAAGGGGTCTTCCAATCCCTGCTGGACAAGCCACGTCCCAAACGCCCGCAACGTTCGAACTTCACGATGGATGGTGAACGGCGATAATTTGCGCGCCTCCTTAGGCCTCAACGGGTGATCTTCATAGGTCGTTTCTTGCTGCATTCGGCCGGTGATGTAGGCGCGGGCCAGGTCGGGCGTGACTTCGGTCAGCCTTAGCTGGCCTTTTCCAGACGACAGGGCGCGTTCAAAGCCCTTCAGGAAGATACTGTACAACTTGATGGTTCGGTCGGACAGGTTCCGCAGTCGGAGATCAGCCAGGTATTCACTGACGATCAATTCCAACGGCGTGTTGCGGCGCTTCTTGGCGAGATAGTTGCTCATGGTTTTCGTGGTCATCAGTCTACGCTCCCACCGTTACGGTGTCCATTGTCTGGTATTTACTCTCATTTGCTGACGCTTGCTGGCATTGCACTACCATTTCACTCAGGAACGCCATGCGAGGCTGTTAGTCACAACGGAGGCCCCCTGGCTATTAGCCACAAAAGCCAACGGCGACTAACTACCACGTGCAAAACGCGTGGTAATTGGTCGCCGTTAGAAGTGGCTGTTAGTCGTAGAGCGGGTGGCGGGATTCGAACCCGCGCATAGCAGCTTGGAAGGCTGCCGCCTTACCACTTGGCCACACCCGCGGACCCCGCTATTCTACCCCATCATCCAGCCCGGCGCGCCGCACCGTCTCACCCGCCGGAATAATCCAGCGCAAACACTGGCCGCGCCTCGCCCGTCACCAGGCCCCGAAAGTTGCGCAGCGTCTGCCGCGCCCCAAACCCGAACTCGGCCAGCGCGTCAAAATCAGCATCCGCCAGCGCGCCCAACTGGCGCAGAATTTCCAGCGCCGCCAACTGCGACGCCCGCCCGGCGCCATCGGCCACCTTCAGCGCCACACCCAGCGCCGGCGAGCCCGGCCGCAGCGCATTCGGCGCCAACCCCATCGCCTGGTAGCCGTCGGCGCCGCCCTTAAGCACCAATTGGCCCGGCCGCCGCCGCATCACCTCCGTATCAAAACCGCCCGGCCCGCTGATCATCTCCGGATAGGCCGTCATCGCGTAAAAAATCGTGCGCAGTGCGTTGGCGCGGCGGTGCGCCAACCGGGCCGGGTCAGCCAGCCGGGCATAGGCCGCGGCCGCGCTCACCAGAGGCACGGCGAAATTGGGCGCCGAACAGCCGTCCGTGCCCACCACCACCTCCCCCGGCGGCAGCCCGCACATCTCCGCAAACGTCTCCAAAATCAACTGCTGCGCCGGATGGCGCGGATTGACGTAGTCCTCCAGGGGCCAGCCGTGATGCCGGGCCAGCACCAGCATCCCGCTGTGCTTGCCGGAGCAATTATGCCGGTTGGCCGTGCACGCCTGCCCCGCCAGCGCCAGCCGCAGCCCGGTGGCCGCGTCGCCCGGCTCGTGCACCCCGCACAGCAAGTTGTGCTCGCCCGCGCCCACCCGCGCCTGGATCGCCGCCGCCGTGTCGGCATGCATATCCATGCCGCGGTGCGAGGCGCACGTCAGCGCCATCTCGCGCGGCGTCAGCCCAAACGCCTCCGCCGCGCCCGTCTCCACCATCGGCAGCGCCTGGAACGGCTTCGCGCTCGACCGCAAAAACGCGACCAGATACGGGTCCCCGTAACTGGCCACCAGCCGGCCGTGCGCGTCGGCCACCGCCAGCGCGCCAAAGTGCGCCGACTCCACGATGCCCCCGCGCGTCAGTTCAACTAGCAGCCGGTACGGCATCACTTGCGCCCGGTCCGCGCCTCGTACACACTCTCCAGCCCGGCGCGCAGCCGGCGCGTATAGTGCTCGCGCAGCGAGGCTGGCACGCTGAACTGGCCCAGCAGGCTCTCGGCCAGCGCCCCCGCGTCGGCGCGCGTCTTCTTGCCCCGCGCCAGCGCGTCCAGCCGGCGGCGCACCAGCTTAAGAAAGCTCTCCATCGGTCTCACGCCCGCCTTGTGCGTGGGGCCGCCCCGCCCCGGCACAATCACCTGCGCCGGATAGCGCGCCTTGCGCAGGTCGGCCAGGTTCGCCAGCCACGCGTCCAGGTCGGCCTCCGCCAGAGGCGGCGGCGCCCCCACCGTCAGCGTGTCGCCCGTAAACACAATCCGCTCCCTCGGCAGCTCCACCCACATGCCGCCTGGCGTCTGGCCCGGCCGCGCCACCAGGTGGATCTCCGGCCCGTCCAGCGCCAGCCGCATGCGCCCGCTGAAGGTGATCAGCGGCGTCACCAGCCGCACCCCGGCCACCTCCGCCGCCAGGTCGGCATCCGCCCCCGCCTCACTCGCGCCAGCCTTGAACACCTCCGGCAGCTGCTGCAGGCGCTCGGCCGCCGCCTCATGCGCAATCACCGGCGCCTCCATCACCTGGTTCCCCAGCACCCGGTCGCGGTGATGGTCGAGATTGATCACGTACTGCACCGGCCGGTCGCTCAACTGCGCCAGCTTCAGCCGCCAGCGCCGCGCATCCGCCGGGTGGGTAGGCGTGTCAATGCACACCGGCCCGGCCGGCGTGATCACCGCCCCCACCGTCACCCCCGCAAAGCCCGCCTCCACATACACGTCCTTCGCCAGGCGCTGCATAGCCCTCCGCTAGCTATTCTTCAACGACAACGGCGCGCGCAGCTCCGAAGTCGTGGCAATCGGCAGCGTGAAGCTGAAAGCCGCCCCGCGCCGCACCGAATTCTCCACCCAGATGGTCCCCCCGTGCGCCTCCACCGCCAGCTTGCAGAAGGCCAGCCCCAGCCCCAGCCCCTTGGGCGCGGACTCGCGCTGCACCCGGCGGAATTTCTCAAAGATGCGCTGCTGCTCGCCGGCCGGCACCCCCGGCCCGGTATCGCGCACCCGCAGGGTCACCAGGTTCTGCGCTTGCTTGGCGCTCACGCTGATCTGGCCGCCCTGCGGCGTGTACTTGAGCGCATTGTCCAGCAGGTTGACCACCACCCGCCGGATCAGGTCGGCGTCGGCCGCCGCCGTGGGCAGCTCCGGCGCCACCGACAAGCGCACCCGGATGGACTTGGCCGCGGCCATGGGCTGCACCTGCTCCACTGCCTCGCGCAGCAGCGGCTCCAGCTCCACCGGCTGCCGCTGCAGTTCCAGCTCGCCCGCTTCCATCCGGCGCAGGTCCAGCAGCGAATCCACCAGCCGCGACAGGCGCTCCGCCGAGCGCGTCGCAATCGTCACCAGCGAGGCGGTCATTTCGCGGTCGTCTTCCGGCGCGCTGTGCAGCAGGTCCAGCGACGAGATGATGTTGCCCAGCGGGCTGCGCAGGTCGTGCACCACCATGCTCATCAGGTCGTCCCGCAGCTCCTCCAACGCCAGCTTGTCCGACAGGTCGTGCTGGATCCAATAGATGAACTTCTGCCGGCCGCGCTGGATCAGCTTGGCGTGCACTTCTACCGGCACCTCGTCCCCGTCCCGGCTGGTGATCCGCGTCTCGTAGCTGATGGGCTCGCCGCTCAACAGCGGCGCAAACCGCCCGGCGGCCAGCGAATCGGTGCGCACCCGGTGCAGTTGCGTCACCCGCAGCCCCAGCAGTTCGGCGCGCGGATAGCCGAAGAACTTCACCGCGCTGCGATTGGCGTCCGTCACTTCGCCGTCCAGGTTGGTAATCAGGATGGCGTCCAGGCTGTCCTCAAACAGCCCCACAAAGCGGCTCTCCGCCGCCTGGATCTCGGCCACGCGCCGCGCCTGGACAATGGCCGTCCCCGCCAGCGACGCCAGGCTGTCTAGCAGGTGCAGGGTCTCCGGGTCGAACACCCCGCTGGCCGGGTTGACCACTTCGATCACGCCGATGGCCCGGTCGTCCAGCCGCACTGGCACGCACGCCAGCGCCCGGGTCACAAACCCGCTTTCGTCGTCCAGCCCCTTGAAGAACCGCTCATCGGCGCGCACATCCGGCACGATGATGGGCTCGTTGTGCTCGGCCACCCAGCCCGCAATCCCGGCCCCCAGTTGGATGGACGCCCCGCGCAAGGCCTCCGCCGTCGGTCCCACCACTTCCTTGAACACCAGGGTGGGGCCCTGCACCAGCGCCAGCGACGCCCCCTCCATGCCCAGCCAGTCCTTGGCATACTGCGCCACCAGCCGCAGCACCTCGTCCAGGTCAAAGGTGCCGTTGATGGCCTGCGCCGTGGTCGCCAGTGCCCGCAGCCCGTAAGCCCGGCGCTCGCTGTCGGCGAACAGACGCGCATTGAGCACGGCCACCGCCGCCTGCTCGGCAAAGGCGGCCACCAGTTGCCCGTCGGCCAGGCTGTAGGCCCCCGGCTGGCGGCTGTCCACCGCCAGCAGCCCAATCACCTCATCGCGGGTGATCAGCGGCGCGCCGATCCAGGCGCGGATGTTGCCGGTCTCCACCACCTTCGCCGGCAGCCACTCCGCCGAGCGCTGCACGTCATCCAGCACCACCGCCCGCCGCTCGCCCACCACCCGCGCCGAGACGCCCTGCCGCGCATCAAACGTCACCCGCAGCACCGCCGCCTGGTCGGCGAACCCGCGCGCCGCCGAGACGATCAGCCGGTCGCCGCGCTTGAGCAGAATCGAGGCGCTGTCATAAGCGATCACCCGCCCCAACTGCTCCAGCACCAGGGGCAGCACCGCGTCCAGGTCGAGCGTGGCATTGATGATGCGGGCGACCTCGCGCAGGGTGTTGCTCACCTCCCGCCCGCGGCGCTCGGCCGCCAACAGGTTGGCGTTTTCAATGGCGATGCCGGCCTGAGCCGCGATAGCCGACACCACGGCCAGGTCGTCGGGCGTAAACGAGCCGTGCGGCAGGCGACCCACCGTCAGCACCCCCACCACCTGCTCGCCCCCCATCACCGGCGCCACGATGGCGGCCCGCGTCTCCATCATCGAGTTTTCCAGCGGCTGAAACCAGCGCGGGTCCGCGGAAGTATTCGGAACGTAGATCGCTTCGCGCTGTTCCGCCACCCAGCCCGCCATTCCATGCGCCAGGGCCTCGGCCAGCAGCGGGGCCGGGGCAGGGTGAAACCGGCCATCGGTGAGCAGAACCGCATGCCGTAGCTGCCGCCGCTCATCCAGCACCATCAGGCTGCCGGTGTGGGCGGGCAGGCTCTCCACCGTCAATTGCAGCAGGCGCGGCAGCAGGTCGGCCAGGTCCTGGCGGCTGGATATTTCCCGGCTGACCTGGTACAGCAGCGCCAACCGGCTGGGTTCGTGGTCCTGGCGCTCGGACGAATCGGCCATGAGCGTTATGATAGCACAGGGAAGCGGTTGTGTTATAACTAGGTTAAGACCCGCGCGCGGCCTGGTTTACAGGGAGAAAACATGCCTAAAATCGCTCTAACCGACCTGACTCTGGTTGCCACCGACGTGCCTGCCATGGTGGCCTTCTACAATACCGTCTTTGAGGCCGGTCTAAAGCCCTGGTCCGCCTTCGGCGCCACCCTCTACCGGGGCACGCTCGGCGGCGTGGGCCTGCAAATCTGCCCCAACGAGGTGGCCGGCGTGGTCGCGCAGCAAAACCGCCACCAACTGCGTTTTCAGGTACCAAACCTGGACGCCATGCTGGCCCGCGTGCAGGCGGCGGGCGGCGCGCTGCACGGCGACCTGACCCAGGAGGGGGACAAACGGCTGGCGGCGGTGGAAGACCCGGACGGCAATACGCTGGAGTTGATCGAGGCCTAATCAGGCGCTCGCGCGCAGCACTTCCTCGTGGTCGAAGCGCACCACGTCCTTGCCCTGCAGCTTGTCCAGCACCTTCTGCACGATCAGGTCCAGGTGGGCGCTATGGGCCACATAGTCCAGATCATCCGCCGGGACGGTCAGCACCGGGCACAGGCTGAACGCGTCAATCCAACTCTCGTACAACTGGTTGAGCTGCGCCAGGTACTCCGCCGACATCTGCCGCTCGTAGTCGCGCCCGCGCCGGGTGATGCGGCGGCTCAGGGTCTGCGCCGAAGCCCGCAGATAGATCACCAGGTCGGGCGGCGGCAGGAACTCGGTCAGCACCTCGTATAACTGCCTGTAGGTGGCGTAGTCGCGCGCGCCCAGGTGGCCCTGGTCATACAGGTTGCGGGCGAAGATCTCGGCATCCTCATACACTGAGCGGTCTTGCACCACCGAGGTCGGATGATCGAGCAGTTGCCGGTGCGAGCGCAACCGGTTGGAGAGAAAAAAGATCTGGGAGTGAAAGCTCCACAGATGCATGTCCTGGTAGAAGTCGGCCAGGTACGGGTTCTCGGCCACCGCCTCGTAGAACGGCTCCCACCCCAGCCGCTCGCTCAGCATGGTCACCAGGGTGCTTTTCCCCACGCCAATGTTCCCGGCCACCGCAATAAACTTTTTCATAAGCTACGCGCCGTTGCTCTCCGCCCACCCCTCCACCACCCCGTCCACCAGGGTCACATAATCCACCGTCTGCTGCACTCGGCCGCGGAAGCCGTCGGGATCGGCCAGCCCCAGCCCGCCCAGGAAGTCGGCCCAGCCATCTGCCGCAGCGCTGTCGCGCGGGACGTTCTGCATGCAGGCATTCCAGGTCGCCAGCATCAGCCACAGGCCCTCCGCCGCGCGGTCGGCCTCGATCAAGGCCCGAAACCCGCGCTCGTAGATCGTGCGGCGGGCTGGGTGAATCAATTCGTCCGTGGCGCTTTGCCCGGCCCGATAGGCCGCCTGCCAGCCCGCCAGCAACGCCTCGGCGCGCTCCACCGGCAGCCGGTCGCCCCCCATCAGCGCCAGGAACTCGTCGTAGAGGTCGGCCCGTCTCAGCTTCCCCGCGGCCGCTTCCAGCTTCATCACCAGCCGTCGCCCCGCCCCCGGAAAGGCCGCCAACGAGATGCCGGCATTGGCCGCGTACAGCAGCGCCTGGCACAATGCGCCGATGCTCACCGGCGCTTCCGGCTCGGCCCCCGGCAGCAGGCCAATGTGCAGGGATTCGCGCGCCCAGGCCAGGAACGTGCGCGCCCGGGCCGCCACGTATTCCGCTCGATAGAATTGTCCGCGCGCGCTGGCCTGCGCCAGCTCGAAGAAGTGCGTGGGGTCGTGCAGGAAGATAGGCTCCGCCAGCTCCGGCCCCAGCCACGGGTGCACCCGCAGGGTCTTGGGGTTATCGTAGTCGGCGCGGGCGCGATAGTGGATGTCCAATGCCACCTGGTCGGTCAGCCGCACGATCTCGCGCGCGGCGGGCGGCGGCACCCCGTCGATCAGCACCAGGTCAATGTCAGTCGCTTCGCCCAGCATGGGCTCGTTAGCAGCCACCGACCCAATGAGATAGGCCGATATCAGGCTGGGCCGGGCCTTCATGCGCTGCTGCGCGGTGTCGCGGGCGATCTTGATGAGGGTGGCCTGCTCGATGGCGGGCCCGCGCCCCGCCGTCACCCGGCCCCCTCCAGGGGCAGCGGCACCTGCACCGCCGCCACGCCCAGCGCCCCCTGGATGCGCTCGGTGATCTGGCGCAGGTCATCGGGGTTGTTCACAAAGTCCAGGCCCTCGGTCTCGAGAGTCAGCACCGCCGGCTGGCCGCGCGGCCCTTCGGCGGCGGCAAAGAACTCATCGTAGGCGTCTCCCAGCGCGGCGATGTAGGCTGGGTCCATCTGCCGCTCGTAGGGCCGCCCGCGCCGCGCGATGCGGTTCAGCAGCACTGGGGTGGGGGCGCGCAGATAGACGATCAGGTCGGGCGCCAGCACCTTCTCCGCCAGCGCGTCGTGCAGCCGGTGGTAGAGCACCAGGTCGTCCCCCTTCAGATTGATCCGGGCGAAGAGCGCGTCTTTAGCAAAGGTGTAATCGGCGATCAGGGGACCCTGCTCCACCATGCCTGGCGCGGCGCGCTGCTGGTGATAGCGCGAGAGCAGGAAGAAGATCTGCGTCTGGAACGCGTAGCGCGCCCGGTCGCCATAGAAATCGGACAGGAATGGGTTCTCTTCAAAGACTTCCAGCAGCAGGTCCGCGCCGAAGACCGGCTGCAGCAGCCGTGCCAGCGACGACTTGCCGACGCCGATGACGCCGTCAATCGCGACATACATTCAGTCATTCTCCACGCGGGACAGGATATCGCACAACCAAGTTGGAAGCAAATTTCACTGTTCAGGCACGTTTCAGCATCTGCTGAAACGTGCCTGAACAGTGAAGTCCAAGTCGGCAGCGCATAGAACGTCTATGCTACAATGAGTATCTTCATGGACATCCTCGCCGTTCTCAACCCCCAACAACGCGCCGCCGTCACCGCCAGCCCCGGCCCCACCCTCGTCCTGGCCGGCCCCGGCTCGGGCAAAACACGCGTGCTGGTGCACCGCATCGCCTATCTCATCGGGCACCTGGGCGTCGCGCCGCGCAGCCTCCTGGCTGTCACCTTCACCAATAAGGCCGCGCGCGAGATGAAGACGCGCGTCGAGAGCCTGCTGGAAGGCAGCCTGCGCGGCCTCAGCATCGGCACCTTCCACAGCATCTGCGCCCGCATCCTCCGCCGCGAGGCCGCCCACCTGCCCGTCACCGCCGACTTCGTCATCTACGATGAGGCCGACCAGCAGGCCCTGGTCAAGCAGGTGCTGCGCGAGCTGAACCTTAACGACAAGCAGCACACCCCCGGCCGCCTGCTCAACAAGATCTCCGCCGCCAAGAACGAGCTGATCGGCCCGGAGGAGTACAGCGCCGGCACCTACGTCGGCGAGATCGTCAAGCGCGTCTACGTGCGCTACCAGCAGTTGCTGGCCCTCAACAACGCCTACGACTTCGACGACCTGCTGGTGGAGGTGGTGCGCCTGTTCGACACCCACCCAGACGTGCTGGCGAAGTACCAGCGCCTCTACGAGCATATCCTGGTGGACGAGTTCCAGGACACCAACACCGCCCAGTACGCCATGCTCAAGCGGCTCGCGCGCGAGCGCCACAACCTGTACTGCGTGGGCGACCCCGACCAGTCGGTGTACGGCTGGCGCGGCGCCGACTACCGCAATGTCCATCGCTTCCAGCAGGACTATCCCGACGCCCTCACCTTCCTCCTGGAGGAGAACTACCGCTCCACCCAGCTTATCCTCGATGCGGCCATGGCCGTCATCGACCGGCACCCCGGCCGCACCCGCAAGCAGTTGTTTACCGAGCGCAGCGGCGGCGTCAAGCTGGTCGCCCACGAGGTTTACGACGACCAGGAAGAAGCCCAATTCATCATCGATACCATCGCCAGCCTGGTGCGCGGCGGCGACTGCGAGCCCGGCGACTGCGCCATCATGTACCGCACCAACGCTCAGTCCCGCGTCGTCGAAGAAGCCTTCATCCGCGCCGGCCTGCCCTACAAGCTCGTCGGCGCGCAGCGCTTCTATGGCCGCAAGGAGATCAAGGACCTGCTGGCCTATCTGCGCCTGGTCCACAACCCCGCCGACAGCGTCGGCCTGATGCGCGTCATCAACACCCCCCCGCGCGGCGTCGGCGCCAAGACCCTGGAGCAGTTGAACACCGCCGCCCAGGGCGCGGGCCTCACCGTGACCCAGTTACTCCTCGACCTGGGCGAAAACGGCGGGCACTCGCGCTTTGCGCGCGAGTTCACCGGCCGGGCCGGCGCCGCGCTGGGCAGCTTTGGCCGGCACCTGGCCCAGTGGCAGGCCATGCGTGAGGACGTCAGCGTGGCCGGCCTCCTCGACCGGATCGTAGACGACACCGGCTACCGTGACTTCATCAACGACGGCACCGAGGAGGGCATGGAGCGCTGGGCCAACGTGCTCGAACTGCGCGGCGCCGCCGCCGACAGCCCCGACATTGGGTTGGGCGGGTTTCTGGAGCAGGTGGCCCTCGTCTCGGATCAGGATACCCTGACTGAGGCAGGCCAGGCGCCCACCCTGCTCACCCTGCACGCCGCCAAGGGCCTGGAGTTCCCCGTCGTCTTCATCGTCGGCCTGGACGAGGGCGTGCTGCCCCACCAGCGCTCCTTCGACGATCCCGAGTCCATGCACGAGGAGCGACGCCTGATGTACGTCGGCATGACCCGCGCCAAGGACCGGCTCTACCTGCTGCGCGCCTTTCGCCGCTCCGTCTATGGCGGGTCCGACGTGGCTGAAGCCTCCCGCTTCCTGGACGACATCCCCGAGCACCTGCTCAGCGGCAACGTGGACCGCCGCCAGTCGCGCTCCGAAAGCTACTTCAAGCAGGCCACCCGCTGGGACGGCGGCCGCCGCGGCGACGGCGACGCCCGGATCACCCGCGAGGCCGGCAATGTCCGCGACACCAACACCGCCCTCCGCCGCCGCGCGCCCGAGATGAACCCCGTCATCACCCAGTACAAAGCCGGCCAGCGCGTCAACCACGCGCAGTTTGGCGAAGGCATCGTCATCCATAGCAAGGTTGTGGGTGGCGACGAAGAAGTGGATGTGGCCTTCGAGGCCGTGGGCCTCAAGCGACTCGCCGCCAGCCTAGCCAAGCTTGAGATTCTTAAGGGATAGAGGGATAATTCCTGGCAACACCAACCGGCCCCTGACCGGTGAAGGGATACAGGCCAATGGAAATCCACGAACTGGTCATTGAGATGAAACTGCTGGAGCGCCGCCTGACGCTCTACGAGGAGAAGTACGGCGTCTTGAGCGAGGACTTCTACCGGGCGCTCATGGCAGGCCAGTTGGCAGATCGCGATGAGTATGACGAGACACGCGCAGATTTCAGCCGGTGGAAGGGCATCTATGAGACCTGGCGACGCCGGAAAGAGGATGTGACTTAGCAGTTTCTTCGTCAACGGATGGAATAGATAAGGCGGATGACAGGTGGATGGGCGGCGAGGAGGAGGCCGCTCTTTTTTACGGCATTATTTGGAGCAACGCCATGAATATGGATGCCCTTGATTCTAAGCTGCGCGCGGATCTAGTCTCCATTTATGAACAAGTCATGTGGCTTGCCAGACAGCAGGGAGTGACCCCCGGTGAAGCCCGGGCTTGGTACACCCACATCAAGGCAAACAGAGTCAAGCGCCGCGTCCGGCACTTTAGCGGGAAGGTGTCCAGGGCTGCGGCATTGCCTGGCACATTGGAGCTTCGTCTTGAGCATTACAAACGCATACAAACGACGCTGACGAACCTCGTCGGACGCCACCTTAAGCTCGATCAGCCAAGGCCCGATGAATTTGTTCGCGTGGTTTGTGAATGCGAACGGGTGCATATCGTGACGTTTGGGGAAAACTACGACGCACTACGAGCTAAGGGCGACTACCAGAAAGCCGGCATCGAACTAATACCTTGGGCGACACTCCCTATTGAGCGCCAACACACCATCTGGACAAAAGCACTTCGCGGCAGAGTTGCGAATGCCAGCAAGTATAGACCATCAAGCTAGGGGACCCGTTAACACAAGAGCAGCTTTGGAGAAGCAATGTCGCAGTTAGTCTGACGCCGAGGATAATTTTGCGGAATGCAGATACAGATGCGCTTTATTCGCCTCTCCGCTATTGGCGCCCATACCTTCACTGAGACCTTCATCGCTGAAGATGATTGCCGCCTGACCACCCACGCGGTGGTGCCCGTCGAACATCGCGAAGCCCTCTCCGCCAAGTTCTGGAGCGCCGGCCTGCTGCCCAACAGCGTGCGTGTGGCCTCTTTGCGCAAGCACTACTTCTTCTCCGACTGGTTCGACATCCTGGCCTGGTTCGACGAAGCCGGGCGCTTCGCCGGCTACTACACCGACATCGCCACCCCCGTGCGGCGCGTCGGCCACGGCGAGTACGCCACTACCGACCTGTTTCTCGATTTCTGGCAGGCGCCGGGCCGCCCGGCGATGGAGCTAGACATGGGCGAGTTCGAGGAAGCGCTGGCGGCAGGGAAGCTCACCCCCGAACTGGCCGACAGCGCTCGCGCCTCGTTCGAGCGCGTGCAGCGTGAGATCGCCCTCGGCATCTTCCCCTACCGGTACATCCGCGCATGAGGCCCGTTCCCATCATCTGGTGGCGCTACGGCAAGGAGCACGACCCCGGCGGCCAGACGTTCCAGCGCAACCCACCCGAGGTCGTGGCCGCCCACCTGGACACCAAGGTCGCCCGCCAGCGCGCCGAGCCGCCGGACGCGCCACGCTGCTGGTGGGTGGACGATGACGTGCTCATCGAGCGCGCCCACCCCGAGGCCTATGCCTTCGGGCCCGATACCCGCGTCTACTACCTTCCCCGGCGCGGCCTGGCCGTCGTCGAAAACCTGCATTTCCCCCAGCCCGAAGACGCTCGCTGGAGTTGGTACCTGCACGTCGCCCGCATCTTTTACGACGGCGCCCGCGAGTGCTGGATCAAACAGGACCTCTTTGCCGACATCGTCGCCGACCGCGCCGCCCGCGAGTGCCTGGTGGTGGACCTCGACGACCTCGCCGTCGCCCTCGAACTCGGCCTCGTCACCGCCGCCGAAGTGAGCCAAATCTTGCGCCAGACCCAGGCCGCGATTGACGCCATCAACCGCGGTGGATTCCCATTCCCCGAGATCGAGCGCGGGCGCGAAGCGTGCCGGCAGTTGGGGTGGGAGTCATTATGAATCTGATCTCCGTCAACGCCGGCCTGCCCCGCGAAGTGCGCTTCCGTGGTCAACCCATCCTCACCTCCATCTGGAAAAGCCCCGTCGCCGGCCGCGTCCACGTCTCGCCCCTCAACCTGGAGGGCGACCAGCAGTCCGACCTCGCCGTCCACGGCGGCGTGGACAAGGCCGTGTACGCCTACCCCAGCGAACATTACGCCTTCTGGCGCGCCGAACTGCCGGACGTGGAATTTGTGTGGGGCAACTTCGGCGAGAACTTCACCACCGCCGGTCTGCTGGAAACCGAGGTGCGCGTGGGCGACCGTCTCCTCGTGGGCGGCGGCGAGTTCATGGTCACTCAGCCGCGCATGCCGTGCTTCAAGCTCGGAATCCGCTTTGGCCGCCCGACGATGGAAAAGCGCTTCCTCAAAAGCCGGCGCAGCGGCTTCTACCTGGCCGTGCTGCGCGAGGCCGACGTCGCCGCCGGGGACCCCATCGAATTCCTCCCCCAGCCGGCGCCCAGCGTCACCATCACCGAACTGGTGGGCCTGTACGCGGGTGACCTGGACGACCCGGCCCTGATGCAGCGCGCCGCCGCGCACCCCGCCCTGCCCGCTGGCTGGCGCGAGCACTTTCGCCGCCGCCTGGCCCAGGCCTGACCCGCCCATGCGTGCCCGCAACTACGGCTTCATCCTCGACCAGCTTCCGCCCGGCCCCCTCAACGCCATCACCGACGTGGCCGGGGTGCTGGTCGGCCACACCACCCTGATCGAAGGCGACGGCCCGCTCGTCCCCGGCCTGGGCCCGGTGCGCACCGGCGTCACCGTCATCCTCCCCCACGGCGGCAACCTGTTCCGCGAGAAGGTCCCTGCCGCCGTCCACACCCTCAACGGCTTCGGCAAGCCCTTCGGCTTCGAGCAGGTGCGCGAGTTGGGCGTGCTCGAGTCGCCTATCGCCCTCACCAATACCCTGAACGTGGGCCTGGTGGCCGATGCCCTGGTGCAGCACACCCTCCAGCACAGCCCCGAGATCGGCGTCACTGCCGCCAGCGTCAACGTCGTCGTGGGCGAGACCAATGATGGCTACCTCAACGACCTCCAGGGCCGCCACGTCCGCGCCGGGCACGTCTTCGCCGCCCTGGGCGCCGCCGCGGGCGGCCCCGTCGCCGAAGGCAATGTGGGCGCCGGCACCGGCACCTCCGCGCTGGGCTGGAAAGGCGGCTTGGGCACGGCCAGCCGCGTCCTCCCGCGCCAGGCTGGCGGCTTCACCCTCGGCGCGCTGGTGCAGGCCAATTTTGGCGCGCCGGGCGGCCTCGTCATTCGCGGCGTGCCGGTCGGCCAGCTCCTGCGCCCGCCGCCCGCCCCCGCGCCCGGCCCCGGCTCGATCATGATCGTCCTGGCCACCGATGCCCCGCTGGACGCCCGACAGTTGGGCCGCCTCGGACCCCGCGTTGCCGCTGGACTGGGCCGCCTGGGCAGCGTGCTCGACCACGGCAGCGGCGATTTCGTCATCGCCTTCAGCACCGCCCTGCGCTTCCCGCACACCGCCCCGGCCATCACTGCACCTCGTACTGTCGTGATCGACGAGGCCCGCGTCATGAGCGCCCTGTTCCTGGCCGTCGTCGAGTGCGTCGAGGAGGCCGTGCTCAACGCCCTATGCGCCGCTGAGACGATGACCGGCCGCGACGGCCACACCCGGCACGCCTTCCCCGCTGCCCAAGCCGCCGCCCTGCTTCCGCCGCACCGTCCGGCCCCCGTCCCGTAGCCGCGGCCTTCATGGCCGCGCGCCTTTTGGGGGGTTATGGCTGCGCTCGCCCAAGCTAACGCGGCCACGGCGCTATAATCGGTGACTGGCCGGCGATTGCCCGCCACCCATCACCTGGCACCCTCATGCGCATCGTCATCAACGGCTGGTTTCTCGTTCACGATCCCTATACCGGCAGCGGCCAATACGTCCGCGCCCTGCTGGAATGGCTGCCCCGCGTCGCCCCCGAGCACGACTACCACGTGGTCTTGCCCGGCGCCGCGGCGTCCATCGTCCAATTGCCGGAGGCAGTCTCCACCCACACCGCGCCCGTCGCCGCCACGCACGTCGGCAAGCTCCAGTTCGAGCAAGCGACCTTCCCCAGCGTCTGCAAAACCCTCGGCGCCAGCCTGGCCCATGTCCCCTATTGGGCTCCGCCCCTGCGCTCGCCCGCCCCTATCGTCGTCACCGTCCACGACCTCATCCCCCTGCTGCTGCCGGAATACCGCGGCAGCCGCAAGGTCCAGGTCTACACGTCCCTGGTCGCGGCCGCCACGGCCGGTGCGGCTCTGGTGCTCACCGACTCACACGCCTCTGCCCGCGATATCGTCCAGCACCTCAAGCTGCCGGAGGAGCGGGTCCGCGCCATCCACCTGGCCGCCGGCCCCCACTACACCCCCAAGGGTGAATGGCAGGTGGATGACCCGATCCGCGCCGGTTATGGCATTGAGCAGGAAGGTTACGTGCTTTACTTGGGTGGCTTCGATACCCGCAAGAACGTCCGGGGCCTGCTCTCCGCCTGGACCTGGGCCAGCGGCTCCATCGGTCAGGGCTACCCCCTGATCCTGGCCGGCCAACTGCCCGCACCCGGCAGCCCGCACTACGCCGACTACCTGGCCCTGGCTCAGGAGTTGGACATTGCCGACACCGTTCGCTTCATTGGCCCGGTGGCCGAGGCCCACAAGCCCGCCCTGTATCGCGGCGCCACCGCCTTCGTCTACCCCTCCCGCTACGAGGGCTTTGGCCTGCCGCTGCTGGAGGCCATGGCCTGCGGCGTGCCCGTCGTAGCCGGCTCCGGCGCCTCCCTGCCGGAGGTCGTCGGCAGCGCCGGCTACCTCATCCCCCCGGACGATACCCGCGCCATCGGCGCCGCCCTGCTCACCATCGTGGTCGAGCCTTCCGTCCACGCCGACCTGCGCGCCCGCAGCCTGGCCCAGGCCCAAACCTTCTCCTGGGAGCGCACCGCCCGCGAAACCGCCCTCGCCTACGCCTCTGTCGCGCCGTAATATGCGCCCTTCGCGCGGCCACTCACGTTTCATGTTTCACGCCTCACGCCTCACGCGCGCCCATGCCCCCGCGCTCATCTTCCTGGCCTCCCTCGTCCTCTACACCCTCACCCTCTCCCCTGGCCTGCTCCCCGCCGACTCCGGCGAGTTCCAACTCACCGGTGCGACCCTGGGCGTGGCGCACCCGCCTGGCTTCGCCCTGTACACCATGCTGAGCTGGCTCATCTCGCGCCTGCCGGTCGTCGGCGCGGCCACCGCCATCAACTGGCTCAGCGCCCTGTTGGCCGCCGCCGCCCTGGCGCTGGTGTATCGCGTCGTCGTCGCCCTCACTCACTCGCCCCTGGCCGGCCTCGCAGGCGCGCTGGTGCTGGGCCTCTCCACCACCTTCTGGGCCCAGGCCGTCACCGCCAACATCCGCATGCCCGCCGCCTTCGCCACCGCCCTCGCTCTCGACCGCCTCCTCGCCTACCGCGCCGCCCTCAGCGACCCCGCCGCCTCCCCGCGTTCTCTTTCTCTTTCTCTGTCTCTTTTCTCTCTCAGCTTGGGCCTGGCCGTCTCGCATCATGGCTCGCTCATCTTCGTCACCCTCGTGCTGGGCCTGTATGCGCTCTCGCTCCGGCCCGCCGTGCTGCGCCGCCCCTGGCCCCTGTTGGCCGGGCTGCTCCCCTTCCTGGCCTGGCTCTACTTTCCCCTGCGCGCCGGGGCCATGGGCGCGCCGCCCCTCATCAACACCCTGCCTGGGTTCCTGGAGCACGTCCTGGCGCGCGGCTTCTCCGGCGACATCCTCTTCTTCGCCACGCCCGCCGCCCTGCCGTCTCGGCTGGCCGTCTTAAGCAACATCCTCACCTTCGAGTTCGTCTGGCCGGCGCTGGCCCTCATCGCCCTGGGCGCGCTGGCGGCCTTCCTGCCGGAGCGGCGACTCGGCGGTGCCTTGCTGCTGGCCGTGGCCGTGCACGTCTTCGTCGCCATCACCTACCGCGCCCCTCAGACCGTCGAGTACCTCATCCCGGCCTGGGTGCTGATGGGCGTGTGGGCGGGCCTGGGGCTGGCGACGGTGCGGGCCGGCGTCGGCAACCTCGGCCTCGCCTCCCGCGCGCCGGAGTGGGTGGATTCGGTTCTGCCGGTCGTGCTGGGGGGATTGGTGGTCGTGGCGCAATTCCGGTCCACCTTCCCCTCCTATTGGGCCTTGTCCCGCGGCACGTCCACCCGCGCCTATGTAGAGGCCGTCCTGCGCCAGGCCCCGCCCGATGCGGCCGTCTTGGCCGCCTGGCACTGGGCCACCCCCATGTGGTATTTGCAGCAGGTCGAAGGCCTGCGCCCCGACGTGGACGTGCGCTACATCGTCCCCCAGGGCGAGTCCCTGGCACAGAACTGGGCCAATGCCATTCAAGATACCCTGCCCGAGCGGCCCGTCGTCGTCACCAGCTTCTACGCCGCCGAGTATGCTTCGCTCGGCGCGCGCTTCGTGCCCCTCGGCAGCACTCCCGCCTGGCAGGCGCTGGCCGCGCCCCTCACCCAGCCGCCTCCCGGCCTCACCGGCGCGCAGACCCTCGACGATTGGGAGTTCCTGGGCTACCGTTTGGATGAAGATGGCCCGGCGCAAGTCGTCGTCACCGCCGCCTGGCGCACAACCGCTGCCCCAGACGACATCAGCGTCTTCATCCACCTCCTCGGCCCGGACGGCACCCTGCACAGCCAGCAGGATATCGCCTATCCCGCCGCTGGCTACGTTGCTGGCGAGGTACTGCTCAACCGTTTCACCCTCCCCCTGCGCCCCGACGCGCCTGCTGGCCGGTACTCGCTGGTGGCCGGCGTCTATCGCCCCGATGGCACGCGCCTGGCCGAAACGGCCCTTCCAGCCGTGGACCTGCCGCCCCAACCGTTCGCCAGCGAGCGCCCGCCGGAGGGGGCCATACCTTTAGGGAATGATATCTGGCTGTTGAGCAGCCGCGTCTCGCCTGCCGGTTCGGTGTTGCCCGGCGAACCGGTGCGTGTCTCTCTCGATTTCCTTTCCGCCCGCCCCCTCATCACAGATTACAGCGTCAAGGTGGACCTGATCGGCCCGGACTATGCCTGGCAGGTCGGCAGCAACGGCACGCCTGCGGGCGGCGCCATCCCCACCCTCAAGTGGATCGCCGGTTCGCGCGTCACTGACGTGCACACCCTCACCGTGCCGCCCGGTGCGGCCCCCGGCCCGGCCCAGGTCGTCATGGCCGTATACGACGCCTTCACTCAGGCGGTGCTGCCTATCCTCGACCCGGTGCTGGCCCAGCCGGGGCCCACCGTGCCGCTGGGGGTGATTGACGTCGCGCCATAGAGCGCCAATGCCTCGGCCCATGGCAGACCCTGGCCCGCCTCCCCCTCGCATTCCGTCGCTGGCGATCGTCCCCGCCGGCCTGGCCCTGCTCATTGCGCTCGCCGCCTGGCCAGTGCTCCGCGCTGGCTATCCCACCCTCGGCGACGGCCTCATCCACTACTACCGCCTCGTCGAGTTTGATCACCTGCTCCGGCAAGGCGCCTGGTTCCCGCGCTGGGCGGCGGACCTCGGTTACGGCTATGGCCTCCCGGTCTTCAACTACTATCCACCTCTCACATACTATCTCGGCGCGCTGTTCCATGCCCTCGGCCTGAGCTTCGCGCACAGCCTGCAAGCCGTCTACCTTTTGGCCTGGACCCTCGCCATCACCGGCGCTTACGCCCTGGCCCGCACCCGTTCAACCTCCAGCGCCGCCCTCCTCGCCGCGGCCGCCTACGGCTTCGCCCCCTATCTCTACTTCAACGCCCTTGCGCGCGGCGCTCTGCCTGAAACCTTTGGCCTGGGGCTGCTCCCGTGGGTGTTGTGGGGCATGCAAAGGATGAAGGATACAGGCCGCTTGCTCATCCCCGCCATCCTGCTCGCGGTCTTGGCGCTCACGCATCTCCTCACCTCTGCCATGGCCTTGCCGCTTGCCGCCCTGTTTGCGCTTGCGCCTCGTCGGCTGCCTGCCCCCTCTCCCCCACCTCCAGTGCCGGGTATCCTCCGCTTCCTCGCCGCGTGTCTCATCGGCTTCGGCCTGGCGGCCTACTTCCTTCTCCCAGCGATCCTTGAAACCGCCTATATCCAGGTCCAACGCCTCACCGGCCCCAGTGATCTCGACTTCCGCAACAACTTCCTTGCGCTTTCCGAACTGCTCGCCTGGCCGCGCCCCTTCGACCCGCGCCTCGTCTTTCACGTCCTCCCGCCCAGCCTCAGCCTGGCCGCGCTGGCCCTGGCGCTGCTGGGCCTGCTCGGGGCGGTGTGGCACGGCCCCCGCCTCACCCGCTGGGATGCGGCGCTCTGGGCCGCCCTCGCCGCCTGCGCCCTCTTCACCCTGCCCATCACTCAACCCGTCTGGGAATGGCTGCCCCTGGCCGCCGTGGTGCAGTTCCCCTGGCGGCTCGTAGGCCCCGCCAGCTTGCTCCTGGCGCTGCTGACGGGCGGCCTTGCTCGTGTTCCCCCTTTCCTCGAGCGCCCTGAGAGCGCCGGGATGGGGGCCAGGGGGTTAGGTCTCCCCGTGGCCCTCGCGGCCCTTTGGCTCTTCTCCCTTGCCTGGACCTTCGCCCCCGCCTTCGCCGCGCCGCCCGCCCCGCCCACCGCCGCCGGCCTGGCCGAGTACGAACGCCTTACCGGCCAATTGGGCACCACCGCGACAGGCGAGTTCCTGCCCGTCACCGTCCATGCCTTGCCGCCGGCCGATGCCCTGGCGGCCGCCTACGCCCAGGCGGACGTCATTCAACGCCTGAGCGCCCCTCCGCCCGGCGTCAGCGTTCTGCGCCAAAGCGCTTCTGTCCTCAGCGCCGAGGCGGCGGTCACCGTCCTTGCCCCTGTTGTGCTCACCTTCGACCTCCTCCACTTCCCCGGCTGGCGCGCCACTGTGGATGGACAGCCCGTCCCCATCACGCCCTCGGACCCGCACGGCTTCATCACCGTGCCCGTGCCTGCCGGTGAGCACACCGTCCGCGTGCGCTTCGGCCCCACACCCCTGCGCTCGGCGGCAACCGTGATCTCTCTCCTATCCCTCGGCGTCGTGGTCGCCTTCACCGGCATCGCCCTCGCGCGGCCTCGCAAGCAAGCCGCCGCCAGCCGCCCAACCCCATCGCCAATCGCCGCTCCTCCATCTCGCCTCGTCCCTCTCGCTCTCCTCACCCTCCTGCTCTTCCGCCTCGCCCTCATTGATGGCCGCACAACCGTCTTTGCCCGCACTCGCTTCGACGGCGCCGCGGTGGCGGGCGTGGATGCGCCCCTCGATGTGAATTTTGACGACCAACTCGTTTTGCTGGGCTACGACGCGCCGGCCCTCACCCTGCCTGCCGACGACGAACTCTCCCTGACCCTCTACTGGCGCGCGCAGAACGTCCCCGCGGTGGACTACTCGACCACGGTGCAGGTCCTCGACGCGGATGGCAACATCTGGGGCCAGGCCGATTCGCAGCACCCGGGCCGCCTGCCCACCTCCCGCTGGCGCACCGATCAGTACGCGGCGGACACGCACCGCCTGCATCTGTTGGCACATGCGCCCCCCGGCGACTATGAGCTGTTTGTTGGAGCCTATCAGGTGGATGGCCCGGCTCTCAGCGTGCTCGACGCGGATCGTATTCCACGTGGGCAGCTTTACCGGCTGGGCACGTTAGTGGTTACAGAACGGCGCGGTGAGCAGCAACTGCCATTTGGCGATTCGATTCCGATGTTTCATAACCTGGGGCCGCTCAATGTGACAGAAACGGGAATCCAGTCTGTCGAAGTCCAAGCCGGGAGCGAGGCCACGTTTGATGTTCATTGGGCGGCCAAGGCAGTGGCGCGACCAGCGATATTGGCGCGTTGGGAGATGTTGGGCGCAAACGGGTGGTCGTTAGCAGTGCTCAATGCTCCGCCAGCTCATACTGGCTGGCCCACCTCCGACTGGCCGGACGGTGAATGGGTGCGCGGCATCTACCGCCTGCGCGTGCCTGCCAATGCGCCCGCCGGACCCGCAACTGTACAGGTCAGCCTGCTCGACGCCGCCACGGGCGCGCTGCTCGGTGGCCCCGCCACCGTCGCCACGCTGATCATCACCGTGCCCGAGCGAACGTTCGATATCCCGCCAATGGATCAGCGCGTGGATGCCCCCATTGGCGACGGTGTGGTGCTGCTCGGCTATGACCTGGACCCCGCCGCAGGCACGCTTACCCTCTACTGGCAGCCCGCGGCCCTATTGGCCGACAGCCACACCGCCTTCGTCCACGCCCTCGCCCCCGACGGCGCGCTGCTGGCCCAGTCCGACCAACTCCCTGCCGCCGGCCTGCGCCCCACCACCGGCTGGCTCCCCGGCGAGATCATCGCCGACGCCCACACCCTCCCCCTGGCGGGCGCCGCCAGCCTTCGCGCCGGCCTCTACCATCCCCGCACCGGCGCGCGCCTCGGCGACGCCCTCCTGCCACTTCCATAGGCCCTTGCTGGGCAAGCAGGCTTCGTCTCTCGTCCTTCGTCTTTCGTCTTTCGTCCCGCGCCCGTCGATCAGTCGTTCGTCTTCCCCCTACGCCAGCCCCCGGAAGAACAATAGCGCCCCGACAATCGCCAGCGGCACCCCGATGATGGCGCCCACAATCGTCAGGCTCAGCACCAGCCCAACGAAGATGAACACCAGCCCCAGCACCATCGCCACGAAGCGGCCAGTCAGCCCCACGATCCAGGCGATCAGCCGCCACAGCGCCACAAACGGCCAGGCCCACCAGGGCGTATGCGAGCGAGAATGAGCATGTGTTGACATAGTGACCTCCCGTTGTCAGCTTCCTCTAACCTACTACGCACCCGCCGCCCCCGTGTTGCGCCGCCTTCCGATGCCCCTCGCTCTCAACCCCGCATTTGCCTTCCAGCTTTCCATCTTCCCCACTCTGCGCCCATCTGTGTATAGTCCCCCGCCTCTCGCTGTCCGTCCCCAAGGCCTTTCATACTTCGTCCTTCGTCCTTCGTCCTTCGTCCTTCGTCTTTCGTCTTCGGCCGTCCATCCTTCAATCGCCTTTCATCCTTCATCCTTCATCCTTCATCCTTCATCCTTCATCCTTCATCCTTCAT
>CAZCEC010000041.1:0-55109 GCA_964497615.1 uncultured Anaerolineales bacterium
GAGACCGAAACCAGTTATCCGGTCCGCATTTTACGCTATGAGCTAGTGGAAGACTCAGAAGGCGCAGGCGCGTTTCGCGGTGGGCTGGGCCTGCGGCGCGACTATGCCTTCCCCGACGCCGAGATCACCTTCTCCGTGCTGGCCGACCGCGACCGCGCCGGGCCGGCGGGTTTGTTTGGTGGCTCGGATGGCCGCCCAGCTGAGTATCGCTTGCTACGCGCGGGCGAAGCCGAACAGCGCCTGGGCGCGAAGTCCACGGTCGAGCTGCACCCGGGCGATGTGGTGAGCTATCGCACTTGCGGCGGCGGCGGCTATGGGGACCCCTTCCAGCGCGACCCAGTGCGGGTGGCTGAGGATGTGCGGCAGGGCAAGGTGAGTATTGCCCGTGCTCACGAAGTATATGGCGTGGTGATTGACGCTGCCGGGAAGGTCGATGAAGCTGCGACATACCAACGGCGCGCCGGGGCGTGAAAGCGCCTGCGCCGGCCCCGGTTGACCTGCGCAGCGATGTGCTCGCGCCGCCCACCGAGGCCATGTGGGCAGCCATGCGCGCGGCGCAGTTGGGCTGGCCGCTCTTCGACGAAGACGAGGCGGTGCGGGGGCTCGAAGAGCTGGCCGCCGAGTTGACGGGCAAAGAAGCGGCGCTGTTATTGCCCACCTGTTCGGCTGCCAATCTGGTCGCGCTGCTGACGTTGGGGGAACGCGGCACCCAGGTGCTGCTGGAAGCTACCGCCCACATCGTCACGTCCGAGGCGTGGGGGCTGAGTTATGTGGGCGGCCTCTTTCCACACTTGTTGCCAGGAGAGTGGGGGCGCTCAACCCAGCAGCGGTGAGCGATGCGTTGCGCGAATGCGGTGGTCTGTATGGCGGCCAGCGTACCAGCCTGGTGTGTCTGGAGAACACCCACAACAACGCCGGCGGCGCGGGCATTGGTGTGGACGCTCTAATACTACAACGTGACTTCGGGCCAAAAGCCCGGTAAAGTGAGCTCCTTCGCGATTGGAGAGGAGCCAACGGATTGACAGTACGGATCGGGCGCGCGGTGCCCCCGCCCTCGGGCCGGGCGCCAGTGCTGAACATTGCCCCGCGCGACGTCGAGGGGCTGGGCGATGAGCTGAAGCGCTTTCATCGGATGTTTGCGACCGGCTTTATGCGACGGGAACAACGCCACTGGGCGCTGAAGTATTCGCAGGGACAACTGCTGGAACTGGAGCGCAAGTCGATTGAGCCGATGGCGACCGCTCTGGTGGGTGGTAACATCCAGGCCATGCAGCAGTTCATCAGCCAGGGCGCCTGGTCGGATGCGGAGGTGCTGGCGATCCATCGGCGGGCGGTGGCCGAGACCCTGGGCCGCCCCAACGGGATCGTCATCTTGGACGGCTGCGAGTTTCCTAAGCAGGGAGCGGCCTCGGTCGGGGTGGCGCGACAGTACTGCGGGCCGTTGGGCAAGATTGCGAACTGCCAAGCGAGTGTGGTGCTGGCCTATGCCACTGACGCGGGCGCCACACTGCTGGACCGGCGGCTGTACTTGCCGCGCGAGTGGTTTGACGCCGACCACCGCGAGCGCTGGCGCAAGTGCGGTATCCCCAACGACTTGACCTTCCAGACCAAGCCCGAGTTGGGGGCCGCGATGCTCCAGGCCGTGGCGGCCGAAGCGCTGGTGCCCTTCCGCTGGGTGGCGATGGACGAGGGCTACGGAGCGGCCGGTCACCTGTTGGACGCGATTCACCGGCAAAACAAGCTCTTTTTCGCTGAGATCCCGCGCGACAAGCTGACCTGATTGCGCCGCCCCAAGCTGGTACCGCCGCGGGTGCGCGCGCCCACCGGCCGGCCGCCCACCCGCACCCGCCTGGCGCCCGAGGCGCCGGCTGCTCAGCGCGTCGATGACCTGGCCCTGGCCCTGCCGGCCAGGACTTGGCAACCCTTCATTGTGAAGGAAGGCAGCAAGGGACCGCTGGAAGTTGAGATCGCGGTGCAGTGGGTGGTGATGGCCGACGAAGAACTGCCCGGCCGAGATGAGTGGCTGGTAGTACGCCGCCCAGTCGGCCAACTGGACCGCAAGCACTGGAAGTTCTTCCGCTCGAATGCGCCGGCCGACACGCCGCTGACCACGCTGGCACGCATGACCGCCTGGCGCTGGCCGGTGGAGAGCGTGATCGAAGAGTGCAAGAGCGAACTGGGCCTGGATCATTACGAAGTTCGCGGTTGGATCGGATGGCATCACCACACGACCATGACCTTGCTGGCGCACCACTTCCTGGTGCGTTTGCGCGTCAATCGCGGCATCGAGGCGCCCGCCCTGACGGTGGCGCAAGTGCGCAAACTGCTGCAAGTCGTACTGCCCAAACGCGAGTTCAATGCCCAAGAGGCCCTCGACGAGTTGGCCCGCATTCAACGCCAGAACCACGCGGCCTATCGCTCCCATAAGAAGCGCCGGCGTCGGCGGGCCGGCAAGTCACCCCCGCCGAACTAACGTTGTAGTACTAAGTCGCGTCGCTGAAACCGCATGGTCGCAAGGGACGGCGGTGCATTTGGATGGGGCAAGATTGTTCAATGCGGCAGTGGCACTCGGTGTCTCTGCTCGCGACCTGGCTGCCTCAGCCGATACCGTCGCCATCAGTTTGAGTAAAGGGTTGTGCGGGCCGGGTGGGGCGCTGCTGTGCGGGTCGCCGGCGCACCTCAGCGCTGCCCGCCTGAACGCCCGGCGCATTGGCGCGGCCAGCTTGCACAAGGCCGGTTGGTGGGCGGCGGCTGGCCAGTTGGCGCTAACGGAGGGGTGGCGCGGCTTGCTGAAGATCACACAAACGCCGCTGCCCTGGCCGAGGCCCTGGCCGTCGTGCCAGGCCTGCGCGTGCTGCGCCCTCCGGTGCCCACCAATATGGTGTGGATTGAGCTGGAAGCCGGCTGTTCCGCGGCGACATTTACGCAGCAATTGACGGCGTTCGGTTTTCGGGCGTTGGCGCGCCCGCCGCAGCGCGTGCGGTTTGTGCTGCACCGGGGCGTGCCGGCCGAGGCGGTGAACCAGGTCGCCGCGGCAGTGCGCCAACTGTTGGGGGAGGCTTAGGAGAGAGCGGACATGGCGTATCGTTTAGGCATTGATATTGGGGGCACCTTCACCGATGCCACCCTGATTGACGAGACGACCGGCGCCATTCATATCGGCAAGGTATCGTCGACCCCGCACGACCCATCGGTAGGGTTCACTCGCGCCGTCGAGCGCATCTTGCAGCAAACTGGCGTCAGCCCGGCCGAGGTGCGTTACCTGGTGCACGGCACTACCGTCGCCACTAATGCCATCATCGAAGGCAAGGTGGCACGCACGGCGCTGCTTACCACCGAGGGCTTCCGCGACATACTGGAAATTGGCCGGCAGATTCGGCCCTCGCTCTACGATCTGCACTTCCATAAACCGCGTCCCCTCGCGCCGCGCCAGTGGTGCTTTGGCATTCCCGAACGCCTTGACGCGCGCGGGCAAACGCTCACGCCTCTCGAGGCAGGCGCCGTGCTCGACGTCGCCACGACCCTGCGTGGCGCGGGGGTGGAAGCCGTAGCGGTGTGCTTTCTGCACGCCTACCGCAACCCAGCGCACGAGCAGGCTGCTCTGCAAATCCTGGCCGAGGCCTTGCCGGGTGTGCCGGTCTCGCTCTCGTCGGACGTGGCCCCCGAGATTCGCGAATACTACCGCGCCAGCACCACGGTGGTGAATGCCAGCCTGCGGCCTGTCATCACCCAATACCTGCAGCGTATCGAGGCGCGGCTGCGCGAGGCCGGGCTCACGGCACAGCTCTTAGTGATGCAGAGCAGCGGTGGAGTCTATCCCTTCGGGGCCGCCGGCGAGAAACCGGTCTTCATGGTTGAGTCGGGACCAGCGGCTGGCGTCATTGGTGCAGCCTATCTGGGGCAGGTGTTGGGCTATGGCGACCTGCTCTCGTTCGATATGGGTGGTACCACGGCTAAGGCCGGGCTGATTCGCGGTGGCCAGCCGCATATTACCAAGGAATACGAAGTCGGCGTGCAGGCGGGGTCGGGCACGGGCAGCGGGCGCGGCAGCGGCTATCCCATTCGCACGCCCGTGATCGACCTGGTGGAGATTGGCGCGGGCGGCGGCTCAATTGCGTGGGTGGACGCCGGTGGTGCCCTGCGCGTGGGACCGCAGAGCGCCGGGGCCGACCCAGGCCCGGTTTGCTATGGGCTGGGTGGCGCGGCCCCCACCGTTACTGATGCCAATTTGGTGCTGGGACGGCTGAACCCCGCTTTCTTCCTGGGCGGCGAGATTACACTCGACGTGGAGCGCTCGCGCCATGCGATTTTGGCACAGTGCGCCCGGCCGCTTGGCCTCGACGTGGTGCAGGCCGCGCACAGCATCGTCGAGATCGCGAATGCAGCGATGGTAAACGCCTTGCGGCTGGTGTCGGTGCAGCGCGGCTACGATCCGCGTGACTTTGTGCTCGTGGCCTTTGGCGGCGCGGGGCCGGTGCATGCGAACCGCCTGCAGGCCGAGATGGAAATTCCGTGCCTGGTAGTGCCGCTCAGCCCGGGTATTGCCTCGGCTCTGGGGCTGCTCGTCACTGACCTAACTCATGACTACGCCGTGACCATGATTCAGCGCAGCGATCAGCTCGACCTGACCGCTGTGGAAGCCGCCTTCGACCGCATGGCGGCGGTGGGACGCGGGCAGCTGCGCCAGGAGGGCGTGCCGGAGACGGCGATGGCGTTTGTACGCCATGCCGAACTGCGTTATGTCGGCCAGAGCTTTGAACTGCCGGTGCCGCTGCCCGCTGGTCAGCTCGATTCTGACGCTGTGCAGGCGGCCGTGGACGCCTTTCACGCCGCGCACGAGCAGGCCTATGGGCACAGCAAGCTCACCGCGCCGGTAGAACTGGTGACCCTGCGGCTCACCGCGGTGGGCGGCATCGAGCGCCCGCGTCTGCGCCGCGCGCCCGGTGCGGCCTCGGCTGAGACGGCCCGCAAGACGTCGCGCCCGGTGTACTTTGCCGAGTCTGGCGGCTACGTGGATTGCCCAACGTACGATCGCTATGGGTTAGGAGCGGGAGCGTGTGTGACCGGACCGGCCATCATCGAAGAGTTTGATTCGACCTTCACCCTGCACCCCGGCTACCAAGCCCAGGCGGACGAGTGGGGCAACCTGCTGGTCACACGGACGGCAACAGCATGAAAACCCTGCATATCGTTGCAGACAGTATTTCGCTGGGCTATGGGTGACCTGCCTCCAGAAATAGCACCAGGTAAAATGAGAGTCGTGCCGCTCAGTGTGAAAGGAGCGACGACGGATGACCTACCGCAAGCCGGAAGAGATCATCGCCCTGCTGCGCGAGGCGGAAGCCAGCGGCGAGAGCGTTGCCGACTTCTGTCGGCGCCAAGGGATTGTGGAGCAGACCCTCTACCGCTGGCGACGCCGGTACGGCAATCTGAATGAGGACGAAGCCAAACGCCTCAAAACGCTCGAGGCCGAGAACGCCAAACTCAAGCAACTGCTGGCGGAGGCGGCGCTGGCCAACGAAGCCCTCAAGGAGCTGCTATCAAAAAAATGGTAACCCCGCGCCAGCGGCGGGCGGCGCTCGCGCACCTGCAGGCCAAGGGGCTGTCAGGGCGGGCGGCCTGCCGCTGGACGGGGCTCTCACGCAGTGTGTTGCGTCATCCGGCCCGGCAGGCTGAGTTGGATCAGGCCCGCCTGGCCCAACTGCGCCAGGCCAGCCAGCAGCAGCCGCGCTTTGGCTACCGGCGCGCCGGGGTGCTGGCCGGCCTGAGCTTCAAGGTGGCCTGGCGGCTGTGGCAAATCGGCCAGTTTCAGCTGGAAAAGCCGCGGCCGCGCCGAGCGGCCCAACCACGTCTGGACCTACGATCTCTTGCACGACCAACTCGGCGACGGTCGGCGCTTCAAGACCCTAAGCGTGCTCGACGAGTTTACGCGCGAGTGCTTGGCGATCCAGGTCGGTCAGTCCATTCGCGCCCCACAGGTGATCCAAGTGCTGGCGCAGGTCATGTCCACCCGCGGCGCCCCGGCCTATCTGCGTTCGGACAACGGCAGTGAGTTCACCGCCAAAGCCGTCCAGCGCTGGCTGCGCGAGCCACAGATCGGCCCGGCCTTCATCGCCCCGGGCCGCCCCTGGCAGAACGGCTACATCGAAAGCTTCCACAGCCGCTTGCGCGACGAGTGTCTCAACCGCGAGTGGTTCCACTCCGGCACCGAAGCCGCCCACGTCATTGAGCGCTGGCGGCAGCAGTACAACACCGCTCGGCCTCACAGCAGCCTGGGCTACCGGACGCCCGCCCAGGTCGCGGCCCAGGCGGCGGCTCACTGAGGCGTCCTGCGGCACTCTCACTTTGCCTGGCGTCTTTTTTGGAGGCAGGTCAGTATTCGGGCAAGCTGAATCGACTAGGCACACTGGATAACCCTGAAAGCGAGAACGGCGGCGACTTGCCTATGAGCTTGAAGGACCGCGACCGCGCCCGTCAGCAAGGCATCCGGCTAATGTGCACTTTTCACATCTGGGCCAGCCAATACAAGCGGCATTCATTGCAGGTCACCTAATCGGATACACGTCCTGGGATGCGGGTTGCTTGGGCCATAAGAATGGCACGAGGTTAATCGTAGGACAAAAGTAGGACGTAGGCACTGATATCAGGTGGATAGAGTTAATACAGTCTACAGTCCAGTGCCAGAATCCTCGGAGAAATGGACCACATGGAGCGTAAAGAGACAATAAACCTGCCCGCCGCTGTCTTTTAAGCACAGGGTTGCGGGTTCGAGTCCTGCGCGGCCCACTGTAAGCAGGTGCTTTGGGTAAACATCACCCGGCATCTGCCTCAATCGCAAAGCGCTTGGCCGTGCAAAGCACTTGCCACCCGGTGCCTGAAAAGGCACCCGATGGACAGGTGCTTTGTGCCATATGCCGGCCTTTCCCGGCAGCCAATGGATTGAGCCCATCCTGTCGGTAGTCATCTTCTTCTACGGCGGCGTGCCGTTCCTGCAAATGGCGGTGCCCGAGCTGCGGAACCGCCTGCCGGGGATGATGACGCTGATCTCGCCGGCCATCTTGGTTGCCTTCGTTTACAGCCTGGCCGTCCTGTCACGCATCGTTTTGGTGAAGGAGGCTGACATGGCAGAGGATCGCATTCGAGTCAATGGCCTCGCGGCGGCAACACCCAGAGATGAGTAGGGCTTCTTGGCGTCGCGCTAGCGCACACCGCGCGATTACCGGCGTTTCCGACTGACAACTGGGCCAGCAAGGCGATTCGAGCCTGGGCAGGATCACCAGCGTTTTCGTCGGGCAGCCGCTGAGGCCCCGGCTGGATGCCTGAGCAGATGCGCGCGAAACCATCTAGATCGACTCGCCCAGCTTCACCGCCTGGAAGATCTTGATCTGCACCAAGTAGCCGATGGTGCCAATCACGACGATCAGTAGGACCACGCCAAAAGCTACGATCAGCCAGGTGGATTCGGTCCAGCCGATCAGCACTTCAAAGGGCGGCACCGGGGAGGCCCCAGCGGCGTTAATTTGGAGCAGGGGAATGAAGAGCACGCACAAGATGAAACCGATCCCTGTGCCGCCCGCCATGGCGATCGCCATCAGGAACAGGCGCTCCAACACGAGGTAGCTGACAACCTGGGCATTGGGCAGCCCGACCGCCATCAGGATCCCGAGCTGGATAAAGTGCTTGCGCAGGGAGGCGAAGGTGTCCAGCACGAACCCGATGCAGGGCATCAGTCCCGTCAGCAGGAAGCCGACGCTCAAGAGGCCAAACAACCCCACCCACTCCGGTTGGCCCGTCAAGGTCTGGATCTCGAGCAGGGCATTATTACGGATATCGACCGCCATGCCATTTTGATAGGCCAGTTTTTGCAGGTCGCTCACCACGGATCGGACGCTGGCGCTGTCTTGAACGGAGAGCCAGGTATCATAATTGATGGCCGCTTCTGGCGTGCCAAACAGCTCGCCCAAATTGGCGATCATGGTGGGCGTATCCGACGGGTAGACGGTGGGGAAATAGGTGAAGACGCCCACAATAATCATTTGCTCGTCAAAGCCCTGGTCGAGCATCCCGATGCGGGCGGTCATCTGGATGGGATCTCCAACCCGCAGCCCGGTGCTTTCGAGATAACCTGGCTCAACCAGCACTCCGTTGGGGACCGCCGCCAGCAAATTCATCAGCGCACCCAACGATTGGCCGGCAAAGTCCGGCCGGAAATAGGCCGTGGCGGGGAAAGACAAGCGGTCAATCCCCACCAGATTGACGGTCGAGGAGCCGATGTAGGGGTGGACCTGGGCGAAATATCGGCCGACATTGGTCGCTGAACGGACCCCGTTGACTTCAAGCAGAGCTTGCAGGTTGACCAAGCTCTGCGCCCCCTGGGTGATGTCATTGGCGGGGGGCGGGGCGGCAGCGCCGCCGGTGAGCGGGTTCGCGTTCGAAGGAAGGGGGATCTTGTAGGCGCGGATGACCAGGTCCGCCCCGGCCTGGTAATACTGCGAATCGTGCATCCAGCGGTCCAGGGTCTTGGCCATCGACGCTGAGTAGATGGCCAGGCTGAGGGAAATCATGATCAGGAGCATGACGCTGGCATGCTCGTGGGGGCGCCGGGCCAACTCCTGAATGGCCAGGTAGGGGCCGGTGGGGAAAAACCGCTCGGAAACCCACGCCAGCAGGCGCACAAATAAGGGAAAGACGCGCAGCACGATCATACAGGCAGAAATGGCAAAGATGGAGGAGGCCGCGAACATCAGCGGGTCGCCCACCGGGTGGCCCTGGTTGGTACTGGCGCTGGCCGCGGCCGCGTCTTCGACTGGGTTGAGAAGCTGGTTGCGCAGGACCCAGTAGGCATAGCCGGCCGGGATGAGCAGCAGGAAATCCACGAAGGACCGCTCCCACAGGGGCCGCTTGACGCTCCGCGATCTTTCCTGTTTGAGGCTGACGGCGGTGGTGTGCCTTAAGCCAAGCAGGGGAATGAAGCGCGCGATCAGGATCACCAGCATCACCCCGCCCAGCCAGAGCAGGTTGATGTCCTTCAGCGAGAAGACCAAGGCGGATTGGCGGGTGAACTGCAGGAAGAGCGTGGTATGGCCCATGGCCCTGGCCGCCAGCCAACCCACGAGCAGGGCGAAAGGCAGCGCCAGCAAGATCATCACCACGCTTTCGGCCAGATTCAGCCCGAAGACCTGCGTGAGGGTCACCCCCCGCCCGCGCAGGGTGGCGGTCTCTTGCTCCAGTTGCTGAACGGCAATCGAGGCGGTGAGGCTGATGAAGATCAAAGCCAGCAGCACCAGCGGCGCCCCGGCGGCGTAGAACAGCACCGTCAAGGACAGCCGGCGGGCGTCGTAGGCCTTGAGTTCATCCAGAGGCGAGTAGTCGATCACGGACTTGGGCAGCATGGCCTGTAGGTCGGTCTGCAGGCGGATCAAAGTGCGGGTGTAATCCAGCGAATGATTGAAGCGCAGGCTGGGGTCATCGACGATGGCGTACCAACTGGCGTATTTCACTGGGTCTGTCAGGATGGCGGCCAGGCGGGCAGTAAAGTACTCTCTAGGCACCCAGACCGAATTATTGAAAGTTGTTGCGGGCGAGTAGAACCAGCTCAAATCATTCGGGTCAATGGCCCGGAAGATTCCCGCGATTTCAATGGTCAGGTTATCTGCCTGCAACACGTCGCCCACGTTGAGAAAGTTGTTGTCGGCGTAACTTTCTTCGATGGCGACGGGAACCGGGCCGGTCGCCGTGGCCGCAGCCTCAGCGGTCGCCGGCCAGGCGCCTTCCACCAGCCTGGTATGCGCCGGGACCAAGTTGGTGCTCACAATGGTCAGGAGGATATTGGCAAAGGGCGGCTTGCTGGACTGGTACTGGACCGGCTTGAAAACGAGCACCTCGGTTTCCAGATCGACCAGGACCTGCGCCACCTTCAGCCCCACCTGCTGGGTAAGCTGCTGGTCGATCCAGCGGGTGACCGAGTCGGCGCCCTGAGTGGTCAGGGGGGTGTTGGTGCCGTCAGCCCGGTAATACACATGCAGACTGAACAGGCTGCGGTGGTTACGAACGCTTTTGTCGATCAGCGCCTGCTGGATGACCTGGCTCAGCACCGCATTGGTGAACACCGGCACGCAAATCACCAGGCTCAATACACTGATGATGCCAACCAGGGTGCTGAGGGTGAGTCCCAGGTGAAACCTCAGCCGTTTGGCCGCCACCCCCGCCATCGCCAAAACATTTCCGAGTGTATCGATGAGTCTGCGCATGGAGGCCTGGCCTACGGCCCGAGGATTTGGTCGCCGGCTTGCAGGTTGGCGATGACGGCCCACTGCTCGGCCGTCTTGACCCCAATGCGGACGATTTCCACTCGGCGGTGGTAGTCATCCTCCAGAACGATCACGTAACTGAAGGCGTCAGTCCCGCGGATCGCGGCGGGCGACAGGAGGAGCGCATCGTCTTCGCGGCCCAGGATCACATTGAGGCGGACCGCAGTGCCTACCGAGACCACGTCTCGGGGCGTATCATCCGGTATGGCGAAATAGAGGAAATTGATGATGATATCCCCGCTGGGCGTTTCAGTGATGCCGCTGGCTTCGTTGCTGATGGGCATGAAGTTCGGGATGAACGTCACCGGGTAACTGGGTTCGGGCTCCTTAGTCGGGTAAAGGTAGGCCGCCGTGCTGGCATCGACATTATTCAGCAGCTCATGATCCCACTGGACCTGGGCGACAATGTGGGTGGGATCGCCGACCACGGCTACCGTCGCGAAGGCTGTGGCCTCCAGGCCGGGGACGAGGCTCAGGGCCATGACGATCCCATCGTAGGGGGCGATGAGCTGGCGTTGTGCAATCAGCCGGTTCAGTCTGTCTACAGTGTTCTGGTTGCGCTCGACGACCTGGTCCAGATGGGTGTCCACCCTGGCTCTCACGAGGGCCAGGCGGGCTTCGGCCGTTTTGAGATGCTCCTGGGCAATAGCCAGGTTTAGCTGGGCCACCGCCTGCTGGGTCTCCACGGCGGAATCGAGGTCTATTTGAGCCAACTCCACCTGCGATTGGGCAATGATGGCCTCGGACTCGGCCTGCTGGAGATCATAGGCCTTCTGGGCCTGGTCGATCGCCAGGTTTTGTTGGGAGAGCTCCAGGTCGATTTGGGCCTGCTGGAGTTGATCGAGCAGGTCGTCTTGTACCAGTTCGGCCAGGAGATCGCCTTTTTTGAACTGGTCCCCGCGCTGCACCAGTACCCGGCTGATGAAGCCCGAGGTGCTGAAATAGAGCTTATCCTGACGGGCCGGCACAATCTCGGCGGTGATATCGCGCTGTGAAATAATCGGGCCGCGCTCGACCGTAAATATGATCTGTTGAGAACTGTCGATCTGTGGGAGGGGTGTCGGTGTGGCGCTAGACTGTGCCCCCGAAGCACAGCCGGCCAACGAAACCAGCAGGCCCGCCAGAAACAAGCTGCCGGCCCATTTCTGAAGCATGTCTCATCCTCCTGCCAGAGAGCGGGCGGCCTTCACCTGCCCATCGCTGAGCTCGTAGACGACGTGGGCATATTCGTCAATCATGGGATCATGGGTGGCCATCAACACGGTGATTTTTTCGTAATCCACAATATAGCGGAACAAGGCGCAGATTTGCCTCCCGGTGATGCTGTCCAGCTCCCCGGTGGGCTCATCGGCCAGGATCAGGTCGGGCCGGGTGGCTAAGGCCCGGGCAATGGCCACCCGCTGCTGCTGGCCGCCGGACATTTCCCAGGGACGGTGATGGGCCCACGACCCCAGGCCAACAATTTCCAGGCAACGCATGGCCCGCGCCCGGCGCTCACGCTGAACCCCGACGATGCGCAGCATCAATTCGACATTTTCCAGCGCCGAGAAATGGGGCATGATGGCAAAGGATTGGAAAACGAACCCAATGCGGTGCCGCCGGAGGCTGGCCAGCTCTTCGCTGGTACGGTTGGAAAGCGATTGGCCAAATAGGGAAATCTCGCCCGTGGTGGGAGTGTCCAGCCCGCCAATGAGGTTGAGCAGGGTGGTCTTCCCGGACCCAGAGCGCCCGCGCAGCGCACCCAGGATGCCTTGGGGCACATCCAGGGTGACGTCTTTCAGGGCGGTTACTCGGGTGGCGCCCACCGGGTAAACCCGGCTGGCGGCCCTGACCGAGATGATTGGGTCCGGGGTGCGGCTGGTGTGGTTCTCCCCAGCCGGGGAGGGGGCCATCAGGCGATCAGACATGGCGGGCTCAGATCAAATCCGGTCGTGACGCCTCAGGCGGCCAAGTAGGCCGCGCCGCCGTTTGGGAGGCGGAGGCGCCTGGTCTTTGAAGAGCAGGGCCAGTTGTTCTTCGAGGGTCAGGCGGTTCCCTTCCGTGGCGCTTCCCTGCCCGGCTGCCGGGCGGATAATGATGCAGTCTTCGCCCGTTTCCAGATGGGCGCGTTTGCCGATCCCCAGGTTATCCAAGAGCTCCCGCGGCACCTGCAACCGGCCAGCCGAATCAAGCACAACATACTCATGGTAGGTGGCGGCTTCCTTCTTGAGGTCGGGGGCACTCTCTCCCGCTGGGGGGCTGGTGCTCAGTCCCTGGCCGGTCTGGTTCACCTGCCGGATGGTTTCGGTGCTGATCTTTCCATCCCGAATGGCAATCACCCGGTCCACCTGGCCGGACAGACGCGTATCGTGAGTCACGATCACAACCGTCAGGTCCATCTGCTCGCCCAGGCGCCGGAAGGTGTCCAGGATGGTTTGCGCCGTGGCCGAATCGACTTCGCCGGTCGGCTCATCGCCCAGGAGGAGCACCGGCTTATTCGCCAGGGACACCGCAATGGCCAGCCGCTGCTGCTCGCCGCCGGAAAGCTGTGAAAGGCTGTGCGTGCGCCGCTCGTAGAGCCCCACGGCCTGCAGCAGTTCTGCCGACCAGGCGTGTTTTTGGCGGGGGCTGCTTTGCCAGGCCATGGTCATGGGCAGCTCGATGTTTTCCTGGGCGGTCAAATAGGGGATCAGATTGCGAGAAGTTTGCTGCCAGACGAAGCCCACCCTGGTCTGCTGGTAATGGCTGCGAGCCGTCTCCGAGAGGGCCAGCAGGTTCAGCCCGTCGACCGTCACCCGGCCGGCTGAGGGCCGGTCCAGCCCGCCCAGGATATTCATCAGGGTCGTTTTGCCTGAGCCGGAGGCGCCCACAATGCCCACCATCTCGCCCCGGCGGACAATCAAATCGAGACCTTGGAGGGCCACGACTTCCAGGTCGGCGACCTTGTAGATCTTGACCAGATTCTCACAAACGATGAGGGGTTCGTTCCCGTTGGGCATGGGAGCTCTCAGGTTTTCAGACCTGGGGATACCCAATATTACCACTTGTGTTGCTGCTCAGGCACATAGCTGGGGTATGAGCGGCTGGCCGCCGAAAACGCAGGTGAGCCCGCCGAGGATGGAATAGTCATGCTGGTGGAGTGGGGAGAGGCGCGGCGGCGGGCGCGAATCGGTGTGCCGTCTACTGAGGCCGTTACCGCAGCCATCCGTTGATCAGCCAGCCGAAAACGAAGAGCCCGGCGCCAAAGGCAATATGATTTGTGATGGTGCGCAGCCTGGCCTGTCCAGGCCGGGATGCCTTTGAGGCCGCCACTCCCAGGCCCATCAGGGGCTGCATGACCAAAAACGGCGCCAGGACGGTGACAGCCCCGAAGACGAGGCGGGCGCCAGTGTCGGATGCTGAAGCCAACGGCTGCCGGCCAAGGCAACGAACGTGACGGCGAAGGTGGCGCCGATCAGATAGTGGGCCATCCAGCCGACCGTGCACTCGGCGCGCTTCGGAGGCGTGGAGGCGATATTCGAATGGCGAAAAGTGCCTTCCGGCATGTAGCGAAGCCAGCGCCCGACGAGACAGATGCTCGACGGCGTTACCCGGAAGGCAAGTTTGAGAAGCAGCCCCCACAGATCGAAGGTGAGCGTTGCGCCCAGCCCAATGAGGACGGCGCTGATGAAGGAGTGAGCGAGATTGTTCACGAGATACCTCTGGCCTGGTTGAGCCCCGGTCGCAGTGAGGGGCACTCGACTCTGACATTTCGGATGGGATCGGAAGCGCCAGCCGGCGCTTCCGATCCCATCCGCCTTTTACTTGGGTCTGGGCTGCGCCCCGCGGGGCCCTGGCCGTCGCTACCGCCGGTTCAGGCGCGGCGCTTAGCCTGCCCCGGTCTGGCGCAGCCGGGCCATGCCGTGATCAGGGGCGGGTTGTGCAGTGCGAACGCGCCGTTCTGACCAGAGCGCGTAGCCCATCCACGCCAGGCCCAGGCCGATCGGCAACGCCACGAGCGGCTGGAGGGCGGCCGGCAGCAACCCATAGGCGGGGGCCAGCGCAATCCCGGCGGTGAACGTGCCCGCCGCCCAGCGCGACAGGACCCTGGCCCGCAGCGTCGCGATGCCAAACACCAGGCTGCCGAGCAGAAACATGGCATCGGATAGGTCCCAAAAGGTCGTGAGCGGGCCGAAGCTCATCGCGCCGGTGGACCTGGCGAACATCCCCAGGAGATTCTCCGCCAACGCCGGCGCCTCCGACGCCAACAAAGGTAAGACATAGCCCTCGAGGAAGTTGAAGGGAAGAGCGAGCGCCAGCCAGAGACTCAAAAGAAGATAGCCAGTCAGACCCAGCCACCCGGCCGCTTCGGCTTGCCTGGCATAGATCCCCGTCACGCCCAGCAGGCCGAACATCGGCATGGCGATGGCCAGGCTGTGGACGCCAGCCCAGCGGGCGGTGGTGACCGACGCAAGGACGACCGGCGGCCGCGTCAGCTCCACTACCACGAAACAGATCCCGGCTACCAGCGCCGCCAATCCTGCCCAGCGGATGAGATTCTGAGTTTTCATACGCATTTCTCCTTGTTCACGTCATTGTGGTCCGTGTCCGTGTTGCTATCCGGTTCGTTCGCCAGGATACGAATGAAGGTGGGGAGATGTCATCCCCAAGTATGGGGATTGTGATGGAGAGTAAAGCGAGGCAATTGCCCGGCGAGTTGGGCCAGGAAAAGGGGCCTTCTGGCAGGGCGCAGCACCACCCGGCTTGCGTTGCCGCAGGCGGGGCTAAATCAGGCCCAGTTCCGTGGCTCGCGTAACAGCCGCCCGGCGGCTGTTGACGTTGAGCTTGCTGTAGATGCGCTTGGTATGGGTGCGCAGGGTACTCAGAGCGATCACGAGCTCCCGTGCAATCTCCGGCCCGGACAGATCGGCCTTGAACAGGCGGAGCACTTCGAGCTCACGCTGGCTCAGCGGCTCGATCAGGGCCTGCGCGGCGGCAGCCTTGGGCGGCGCAGGCTCGCCAGCGCTCGAGAGCGGCTCGGGCTCAATGGCGGCCAGGAGTTGGCGGACAAATCCTGGCAGGCGGCCCCGCGCAGCCGCTTCGCGCAGGAGCCGCGCCATGGGCGGTCCTTCGTCCACAAACAGGCGGACAAAGCCCTCTGGCTCTGCCAGCTTGAGAGCGCGCTCCAGGGGCACCAGCGCTGCCGCGAAGTCGCCTTGCGCCTGGTGGGCGAGCGCTTGCAGCATCAGCGCTTCAATGACGCTCCCGGTTCGGCCGCCCGCTTCCGCGGCTGGCAGGAGACGCCCGAGCAGCCGCTGGGCCGCGTCCAACGACTCGTTGTCGTGGTTAGCCTGATATTGGGCCAGGAGCACCCGCGCCAGGGTGAAGTGCTCGAACTCGCGCAGGTAGCTGAGGTCATCGTCAGCCGATAGGTCTTGCTCCTGAACCCAGCGCTGCGCTTCCCCCAACCGGCCCTGACTAACCCGCAGCCTGGTTTTCAAGGCCGCGACGGGACGCACATTCGGTAAGAAATCACCAACGTACAAGCGTTCAGCTTCTTCGAGCAAGGCGACTGCGCCGTCGAGATCGCCCGGCACGGCTTGCAGGCGCGCCAGGGCCACGCGCCGCCGGTAGGGGTTCTGCGGCAGACCCATGTGGTCACCCAAGGCCTCGGCCCGTTGCAGGAATTGAGCAGCACTATCCAAATCGTTTAGCTCGCGGTGGACCTCGCTCAGGCCCACATACATGTCGGCGGTGCCTCGCAAGGCGGGCAGGCCCAGCCCAGGCGCCAGTTCCAGCGCCTGTTCAAAGGTGCGCCGGGCCTGATGCAGGCAACCCTGCGCAAGCTGCATATCCGCCAGCGCCAGCGCACAGCCGAGCACGTCCGAGAAGTGCCCGGCGCGCCGCAAGTGGGCCATGCTCTCGATATATGCCTGCTGGGCCGCCTCCAAGTCTCCATTGCGCCAGGCGGCCAGGCCCAGCAGCGCGGTGGCGGCGCCGCGCGCCAGGTGGTCGTCATCTGCGACCAACTCGAGCGCCCGGCGCGCGTGATTGATGGTGCCGGTCAAGTCCCCAGATACCAGGGCGAGGCCAGCCCGGTGTACCGCGATCGAGCCCGGCAGGCGGCGCCACTCTGCCTCGTCCATCACGATCCTTTGGGCCGGCTGGTCCTGGGGTTGGTTGGCCTCACCGGCCGCTTGATGGAGCCATTGTTCGGCCGCCTCGAGGCGGGCTTCGACGCCTTCGAGCTCGCCGCTTTGCAGCAACACTGCGGCGAAGTGACCACTTAGCACCGGCCGGCGGCGGAACACTTCGCCGGGCAGGGCCCGGAACCAACCCAGCAGCATGGCCTCTTGTCGGTCCCGGCGCGTGGCTGGCACCGCCAGTTCGATCAGGTCCGCGGCTCGCTCGTAGTCCTGGCCAGCCAACGAGTGCCGAATGGCGTCGGCCGGCGAGCCGTTCTGCTCGTGCCAGGCGCTGGCCCGCCGATGGAGGGCGGGCACCTGATCGGGCTGTTCCTCCCGCAGATGCGCCTGGAGCACACCGGCAAACAAGTGGTGATAGCGGTACCAGTGCCGCCGGTCATCCAGCGGAGTCACCAGAAAGTTGCCGCGCTCCAAAGATTGGAGCTGCGCGGTCCCATTGCCCTGGCCGGTGACGGCGTCGCACAGCGGGCCGCTCAGCCGGTCGAGAATGGAGGTCTGGAGCAGGAAGCGGCGGACATGCTCGGGCTGGCGCGTCAGGACCTCTTCCACCAGATAGTCGGCGATGTACCGGTGATCGCCGGCCAGGGCCTGGATGAACTTAGAAATATCCTGACGGCCCTGCATGGACAGCGCCGCCAATTGCAGGCCGGCAATCCAGCCTTCAGTGCGGTCTTCCAGGGCAGCCAGGTCGGGCGCCGAGACGACGAGGCCCATCACCTGGCTCAGGAATTCGGCCGCTTCCGCGAATGAAAAGCGCAGATCAGCCGCACGCAGTTCGGTGAGCTGGCCCCGGGCGCGATAGCGGGCCAGGGGGAGCGGGGGATCTTCGCGGGTGGTGATCACTACGTGCAGCTGCGGCGGCAGGTGCTCGAGCAGAAAGGTGAGTGCCTGGTGTACGGCCCGGGCCTCAATTGCGTGGTAGTCGTCCAGGACCAGAACCAGGGGGGTGGACTGCGCAGTGATCTCATTGAGCAGGGCGGTCAGGACGACTTCGGGGGGCGGCGGCTGCGGGGATTGAAGCATAGCCGCCACCTCCTCGCCGATATTCGCCGCAATGCTCCGCACCGCCGCGACGAGGTAAGTCAGAAAGCGGACGGGGTCACTGTCTCCGTCGTCCAGCGACAGCCAGGCGGTTGGCCGCCCCAGGCAACTGATCCACTCACTCACCAGCGTGGTTTTGCCGAAGCCCGCCGGCGCCGAAATCAGAGTCAGTCTGCGGCCCGCAGCCAGCCCCAGGCCCAGCCGCTCGGTCAGGTGCCGGCGCAGCACCGCCTTGGGCCGCGGCGGGGGCGCGTAGAGCTTGGTGGCCAGGATCGGGGTCGCCATGCCGCCATTATAGGCGACCGGGCCACCCCGAAGGCTGCAAAAGGGATTACCCTGGGCTTAAGCCGCGACGCCGATGGTGACCTTGCCGCGGGCGTGTCCGGCCTCGAGATAGCGAAAGGCTTCTGGAAGCTCCTCGAGGGGGTAGCACCGGTCGATGACGGGCCTAACCTGGCCCGCTTCGATCAGGCCGGCCACGTAAGCCAGGTCTTCCGAGCTGGGTTTTGTCTCCAGCGCCGCTAGCTTGACGCCGCCGGACTTCGACAGCCGAGGCCCGAACAGCGCCGTCTGAAAGAGCTGGGCCAGGGTGCCGCCGGCCATGACAAAGGCCCCACCGGGGCGCAAGGCGCGCGCGTAGTCCGCAATCGGGCGGCTGCCATTTACGGCCAGGATCAGGTCATAGCGGCCTTCAGCCCCGGCCAGCGGATCCTCACGGGTGTAGTCAATCACGTGGTCGGCGCCCAGCGAGCGGGCCAGCTCCACGTTCCGGGTGCTGACCACCGCGGTGACCTCCGCCCCGAGCGCCTTGGCGATTTGCACCGCAAAGGTGCCCACGCCGCCGGAAGCGCCGTTGATCAGCACCTTTTGCCCCGGCTTGACCGGCCCGAAGTGGCGCAGGCCGCGCAGGGCTGTGACGGCTGCCATCGGCACTGCCGCCGCCTGCTGGAACGTCAGGTTGGCGGGCTTCCGCACCAGGAGCCTCTCCGGCACCGCCACGTATTCAGCGAAGGCGCCGCCGCGCAGGTCGAACAGATTCCCGAACACTTCATCGCCGGGCTGGAACTGCTTGACGGCGCGGCCAGCCGCTTCCACCGTCCCGGCAACGTCAAAGCCCAGGATCTTATTGCGCGGCTTGAGCAGGCCCACGTCCAGGCGGGCCAGGAACGGGTCGGCGCGCAGCATGCGCCAGTCCGCGGCATTGACGGACGCCGCCCGGACCCGGAGCAGCACTTCGTCATCCTTGGGCGCTGGCGGCGCGATCTCGGCAAACTTCAATACCTCGGGCGAACCGTACGTGTGACGCAGCATAGCCTTCATGGTCTTACTCCTTTTCATCTGGCAGAATGGACTGAACGGATACGATCGGCAGACCCAGGTCTCTGATTCTGGTGAGCACGCCGTGCAGGGCGGCCTGGTCGGCCAGCGGGCCTTCGAGCAAGGTGGTACCGGCGCTTTCGCGGGTCAGGGTCAGGCCGTCAAACCAGTCGGCCCAGCGCTGATCCAGGTGTCCCTTGACGCGGATCGCATAGCGTCGCGGTTGGCCGGTTTCCGGCAGGGAGGTGTGTTTTTCGCTCATGGTGCGGCTCCTTCAGGCGGCGCTCCGGCGCGGCGGGCCGCCGCGGCCAAGGCTGTGCGGGCGCGGTGGGCGGGCAGCCGCCGGATGGCCCACTCGGCAATAATCACGTTGATCACCCAGCCGGCCGCTAGGTACAGGGCCATGCTCAGCTCGGTGCGCTCGCTCACCATGAAGCTCTCGACCATGCCGGTAAACGCTTGCGTGCCCGCACCCAACCCGATGGCGTAGGCGCGCATCATCCAGGCGCGGTGCCCCAGGATGTCCCGGCGGCGGACAATGGCTTCAAAGCCGAGGACGATCGACACAACCATGCCGGACCCAAACACCAGGCGCACGCCAAACACGAGCGCACTGGTGCGGGGATAGAACAGGGTCATCCACAGCCCTGAGAGCCCCACCAGCAGCCCGAAGGCCACCAACACTCGTCCGGCTATGCGGTGCCAGCCAAAGGCGCGCTTCCGATAGCCAGTGAGGAACTGGAACGCGCCCACCAGCGCATAGACGGCGGCACCGACGATGTGGATCACCACCGGCCAGGGCGCCGCGAAGAAGCGCGCGTTGGCCGGCGTGATCTCGGCGCCGCTGGCCAGTTGGTTCAGGCGGAAGGCACCGCCGGCCATCGGAATGGCGCTGAGCAGAAGCAATCCGGCGGCGATGAGCCAGGCTGCCGACTTGGGTTTCAGGTGGGCTTTGGTGGTCACTTTTGCGGTCATGTTCAGCTCCTCGTTGGACCTGCGCTGCGCTGGCTGCGTTTCCCAGCGCAGTCCTAAGATAGCGGGCCACGGGGTGAGGCGTCGTCACCACATGTAGTGATTCGTGTGGGGATAAATGACGATCCCCTTCGTGGGCCTGAAGCGGCAGGCGGCCACCTGGGCCGCCTGCCGAATTCCACGCTGGCGAGGTACTACTTCGCGCCGGCCCGGCGGAGTTGGGTGCTGGCGCTGCCCGGCGCCGCCTGGGCAGCCTCCTGGCGCCGCTCCGACCAGAGCGCATAGCCCAGCCAGGCAATCGCGAAGGCTACCGGCACCGCCGCAAACCGCTGGATGGCGTGCGGGAGCAGCGCCGCCGCCGGGGTCACCGCCGCCGCGACGGCCAGCAAGCCGCCCGCCCAGCGCGGCAGCACACGGGCGCGCAGGGTTGCGATGCCAAACAGCACGCCACCGAGCATGTATAGGAGGCCGACCACGCCATAGACCGCCGGGAGGGCGCCAATGTTCATTTCGCCCGGAACGCCATTGACGATTCCCAGGAAGCTATCAACGAACTGCGGCGCCGGAGCAGCCAGCACCGGCAAGATGAAGGTTTCGGCGAAGACAAAGGCCGTCTGCAGGGCCCACGATACGCTCAAGGCGAGAAAGCCAGCCAGGCCCAGCCAACCCGCCTCTTTCACCTGGCGGGCATAGAGGCCCGCAATGCCCGCCAGGAAGAGCAGGCACATCGCCAGTTTGAAGGGCATGATGACGGCCCAGGCGGCCGTTGTGACCGACGACAGAAAGTCAGGCGGATGGATCGGCTGGATGCCTGCGAAAATGGCCCCGGCCGCGACAGCGGACAGGCCGGCCCAGCGGATGAGGTTCGACGCGGTTGGCTTCATGGTGGTCTCCTTGGATAAAGGTGGCCGCCGAACCGCGACCACGCAGTCAAGATAGCGGGGCCCATGGTGAGGCGTCATCACCATCTTTGGTGATTGCGGCCGGGCGGGGTGGGGCCGGATCGGCGGGCGGCCGCCAGCGAATCAAAAAGGCCCTGGCGAATGGCCGCGCCACCCGCCAGGGCTCTACAAGGTGCTAGCCGGCGCGTTACTTTAAGTGCAACTCTTCCGCGCGGCGGACTGCCGCCCGGCGGCTGCTCACGCCCAGCTTACTGTAGATGTTCTTGGTGTGGGTTTGGAAGGTGTTCAGCGACACCATCAACTGGCGCGCAATCTCTGGCCCGCTCAACTCGGTGCGAAGAAGCCGCAGCACCTCAAGCTCGCGCTCGCTCAAAGGCTCCGGGAGCGGGTGCGGGGCGGGCGCTGGGCGTGTGATGGCTGGCGGCGGGACCGTTTGCCCGAAGGCGGCGATCAGCCGTCGAGCGTAGTTCGGCGCGATTCCGCCCTGCACGGCTGCTTGCAGCAGCGCCGCCATCGGCTGGCCTTCATCCACAAACAACCGGAGGTAGCCTTCGGGCTCGGCCTGGGTCAGCGCCGGCTCCAACGCTACCAACGCCTCCGCAAGCTGTCCTTGCGCCGCGTGCGCCAGTGCCATGGCCATCCGAATTTCGATCACGCTGCCCGTCCGGCCGCCTGACTCGGCGGCCGCCAGCAGACGCCCGAGTAGCTTCTGTGCCTCAGGCAACGGGGTGGCTGTCTGGCCAGCCTTGTGCTCAGCGATGAGCAGCCGCACCAGGGTCAGGTGCTCAAACTCGCGCAGGTAGCTCAGATCGCCCTGGGCGCTCTCGGCAACGCTCTGCGCCCGGGCCCAAGCACGGGCCTCGGCCAGCCGGCCTTGCGCCACCCAGAGCCGGGCCTTCAGCGCTGCAATTGGCCGCACCTCCGGGTAGAAGCCCCGCAGATACAGGCGCTCGGCCTCACCCAACCGGTCGAGCGCGCCGTCCAGGTCGCCCTGGGCTGCCTGGAGGCGCGCCATGGCGACGTGCCAGCGATATCGGTTCGCCGATAGCGAAGCGCGGTCGCCCAGCGCACGGGCTCTCGCCAGATGCTGTTCGGCTGCGTCCAGCTCGTTGCGCTCGAGCTGCAGTTCGCTCAGGGCCACGAGCAGGTCGGCCGTACCTGGCAGTGCCGGCTCCCCCTGGGCGACCGCCAACTGCCACGCCTGCTCGAGAGTACGGCGTGCCTCGTGGAGGCGTCCTTGCGCGCCGTGCATATCGGCCAGGACCACGGCGCCGCTAATGACATCGGCGAGGTTGCCGGCCAGCTTCAGACTGTCCATGGCTTCGGCAAAGGTCCGCGGCGCGGCCTCGAGATCCCCGCTGGCCCAGAGGGCCAGTCCCAGGAACCCCGCGGCCCCGCCGTGCCCGAGATGGTCGCCCGGCTGCAAATGGTCGAGGGCGCGCCGGGCCTGGACGATGGTGCCGTTGACATCGCCCCGGGCCTGGGCCAGCGCCGCCCGGTAAATGGCAATCTGCGATGGCAGCTTGCGAAACTCCTCTTCGTTTGCGACCACCGGCTGGCCCGCCGCGGTTTCCGTTTGTTCAGACGCCGCGGCCGTGGTCTCGAGCCAACGTTCGGCGTCCCGCAAGCGCGCCTCAACGCGTTCCAGTTCGCCCCCAATGAGCTGTGCCCCGGCAAAGTACACACTGAGCACGGGCCGGCGCCGGACCAGGTCGTCCGGCAGCGCCTTCTGCCAGGTCCGCAGCACCGCATCCTCCCAGCTGCGGGCCACGGCCGGCCAAGCCAACTCGACCAGGTTTGCCGCCTGCTCGAAATCCCCGGCGGCCAGCGCGTGCCGGACTGCCTCCACGGGGAGTTCGTGCTGGGCGTACCACGCGCTGGCGCGCCGGTGCAGGGCGGGCAAGGGATCGGGCCGCGCCTCCCGCAGGCGCGCCTGGAGCACGTCGGCGAACAGATGATGGTAGCGATACCATTGGCGCTGGTCATCCAGCGGCACGACGAACAAATTGGCGCGCTCCAGCGCCTGTAGTTGCCCGCTGCCATCCGTTTGCCCGGTGACAGCCTCGCACAGGGGACCGCATAGCCGGTCAAGGATAGAAGTTTGCAGCAAGAAGCCCCGGACATGCTCGGGCTGGCGCGTCAGGACCTCTTCCACCAGATAGTCGATGATGTAGCGATGGCTGCCGGTGAACGCCCTTATGAAGGGGGAGATATCTTTGCGCCCCTGCATGGACAGGGCCGCCATTTGCAGGCCGGCGATCCAGCCCTCGGTGCGGTTTTCCAGGGCGGCGATGTCGTCCGCCGCAAGGCGCAAGCCCATCACCTGGTTGAGAAAGGCGGCCGCTTCGCCGGGCGCGAAGCGCAGGTCGGCGGCGCGCAGTTCGGTCAGCTCGCCCCGCGCCCGCAGGCGGGCCAGCGGCAGCGGCGGGTCGGCGCGGCTGGCAAAGACCAGATGCATTTGGCGCGGCAGGTGGTCGAGCAGGAAGGTCAGCGCTGCGTGGATGGACCGGTGCTCGATCAGATGATAGTCGTCGAGCACGATGACGCTGGGCTGAACGGTCCCGGCGACCTCGTTGATGAGTGTGGCCAGCGTGACGTCGGTGGGCGGCGGCTGGCGGGCTTGCAGTAAGCTGAGCGCTTCTGAACCGAGGCCCGGCTCGATGGTTTGCAGGGCAGCGATGAAATACGCCAGAAAGCGCGCCGGGTCGTTGTCGTCTTCATCGAGGGAAAGCCAGGCCACCGGCCGTTGGGTGGTAGACAGCCATTCACTCAACAGGGTGGTTTTGCCGAAGCCAGCGGGGGCGGCGACGAGGGTCAGCTTGCGTCCGGCGCGGAGACCTTCATCAAGCCGCTCGCTCAGCCGGGGGCGAGGGACGAGCTGGGGCCGGGGCGGGGGGATGTAAAGCTTGGTGGCCAGAATGGGTGTTGCCATAACTCTATTATATGGCGTACCGCCCCCGAATCTTGCTCCTGACCTACTCCCGATCCATGCCATCCTTTCGACGGCTCCGCTGGGCAGCCGGCGCGGCGTGGCCGGCTGCCCAGTGAAGATTGTGCACCGCCGGGCTAGAACAGCCAGTAGCGAGCGCTGGCCATGGCGAATAGGGCCACCAGCAGCAGCACGAAGTCCACGCGGCCGATGAAGGATATCTCCTTGTCCAGTTTGTGCAGCTCGGCCGCCTGGGCGGGGGTGGGCGGGCCACCGGCGGCGCCGATGGCTTGGCCCAGGGCCGACAGGCGCCCCGCGCGCGGCGCGATCAGCAGCGTCCCCCACAACCACACGGCGAGGCCCACGACCGACCCCAGGGTGAACATCAGGCCCGGCCCAGAGCGAATCCACGCCCACTGGAAGCCCCCGGAGCTGTTCCAGAACAGCAGCCCGCCGGCCAGGACGGTCAGGCCGCTGGTCACGCCCATGTAGGCGCTGAGGCGGCGCTTGCCCATCAGGTACTGCATGAACTTGCCGCTCTCGGGGGCGGTGGCGCGGGCGCTGGGCTCGATGAAGAGGGTGTGGATCACCGCACCCCCGACCCAGCCTACCCCAGCGAAGATGTGGATCAGGCGCAGCAGCACGAGCAGGTAGATGTTCATGGTGTTCTCCTTTGCCTTTCGGTTCGGTGACCGCAGGATAGCGGTCGAGCGGATGAAGAGTCAGTCACCGCAGGGTGAAGCCTGGGTGAAAGAGTCCAGATTCAGGGGAGCGCCCTGACCCATCGCGGCTGGGTGGCACGGAGCAGGGACGGCGGCCCGACGGCTGGCCGGCGGCAATGCCGGTGCGCCGTACATCTCGTCCGGCGTCAATATGCCGCTGAAACGCGCGCGCAGCAGGCGGCGGGCGTGATCGCACAAGTGGCAGGCATCGGCGTAGGCCTCGGCATGCGGCAGGCCGTAGCGCTCAACGAGCCGGGCCGGTCCGCCGGCCAGCAGCGGCCCGGTGATGGGATGCGCGTCCGGATCGAAGCGCCGGGACAGGTCCCGGAGAGGCGTTTGGGTGAGGTTGCCGAGCGCAATGCCCTGGCAAATGTGCAGCCAGCCATACGGGTCCACATGGATGCGGCCGGGGTCACGCAAGTTCTCGAAGGTGCAGCTCGCAAACTGGCTCCACGGCTGCGGCCCGGCCCGCCGGGCGAGCACGGCGGCGGCCCGGCCGCGGTACATCACCCCATGCTCGCCGGACGGGATCTGGCCGGTCGGGCTGGCCTGGGCGGCCTCAGGCGCGGCGATGGTGATGACGCTGCAGGGGATGCCGAGCTGGCTGGCGGCCGCCGCGGCATGGCCGGCGCGGTCCTGCGCGCGCTCGCCGCCGTGGTAGACGTCGCTGCTGATCAGCAGGTCGTCCACCAGGCCCGCGAACGGCTGGAGTGTCCGCAGCGCGCGCTCAAGGCGGCTGGCCCAGAAGCCGTTCGAGACGATGCCGACCGCAAAGCCCAGGCGCTTCGCTTCGCGCGCGCCCTCCAGCAGGGTGGCGCGGCACAGGAAGGGCTCGCCGCCTTCAAAGTAGATGGATTGGATCGTGCCCAGATCGGCGGCCTGCGCCAGCACCTGACGCAGCGTTTCCAGCGACATGGTTCCGGTCTGCCGCGGGCTGCTCCAGACGAAACAGTGATCGCAGGCCAGCGTGCAGCGGTAGGTGAGCAGGATGTGGAGGCTTGAGAGGTTCATGGTCTTCCTTCCCTGGTTCTGGGTGGGCGGAGGCTGGCTCACTTGCGCCGGCTGCGCCGGCCGGGGCGCGCCGGGGCTGGCTGGGGGGCGGGCGCGGATGGCGGCTCCGGCAGCGGGCCGAGGACATCGATGCGGTAGCGGGCGGCCAGGTCGGCCAAGGATTCCAGTTCGAGCGCGGCCGGCCCCAACAAGCTCGGCTGCCCAGCGCCCTCCAGCGGCCCGTGATCCAAGGTGGCTGGGACGGTCTGGCACAGGATGCGGGCGGGGGTGTCGCCGTCCACGCGGAAGCCGTGGGCGATGCCGCGGGGCTGGTAGAGGAAGCTGCCGGCCGCCGCACGGGTCGTCGCGCCGCCGGTGGTGACGCTGAGCCGGCCTTCCAGCACGTAGAGGGCCTCGTCTTCCTGGTAGTGGATGTGCAGGGGCGTGGCGTAGCCGGGCGGGCAGAGCGCTTCGACCAGGCTGAACATCCCAGCGGTCTGCTCGCCGGTGGCCTTGGCCTGGCCGGGCAGGCCCAAAATCCAGAAGACCGGGCCTTCGCCGGCCTGGCGGGCAATTGACTGGCGTTCCGACAAGGGTTGGGTTTGCATTCGGCAGCCTCCTTCGTAAGTTGGCCCCATTACACCCCGGTTGAGCCGTGCGGCGGGGGCAGTCAGTGTCCCAAAGGAGTGCCACAAAGATGCGCCCCCAGAAGTGCTACAATGCAACTGGCAGACTGTGTTGGCAGGTTTTGGGCGCCCAGGCACAGCGATGGACCCTCCGGTAACGTTTGGCGGCTGGCTGGAGCGGCGCCGCAAGGCGCTGGGGCTCACCCGCGCGCAGTTGGCGCAGCGGGTCGGCTGTTCGGTCTCGGCGCTGCGCAAGATTGAGACGGGCGAACGGCGCCCTTCGCGGCAGATCGCCGAGCTGCTGGCCAACAGCCTTGAGCTAAGCCCGGAGATGGGGCCGATCTTCGTCAAGGCGGCCCGCGGCGAACTGGGGGTGGAGCGGCTGCCAGCGCCTGGCCCCACGGCTGGAGCCCCGCGAAGCGCGCCGAGCGCTCCGCCACGCCTGGGGCAGCGCGGTCTGCCGGTTGAGGCCACCCCCCTCGTTGGGCGGCAAAAAGAACTGGCCGACCTGCTCTCCCTCCTGGCCGACCCAACCTGTCGCCTGGTCACCCTGGCCGGGCCGGGCGGGGTGGGCAAGACCCGCCTGGCGCTGAGTGCCGCCCGGTGCCTGGAGCCAGACCTGCCGGACGGCGCCGCCTTTGTCGCCCTGGCCCCGCTGACCTCCGTTCGATTTGTGGTTCCGGCCATCGCCGAGGCGCTCGGCTTCGGCTTCTCCGGCCCGGCCAACCCCCAGGACCAATTGTTCGCCCACCTGCGCGACAGCCGGATGCTGCTCGTGCTGGACAACTTTGAGCACTTGCTGGCCGATGACGCGGCCGAGCTGGTGGTCGAGCTCTTGCAGGCCGCTCCGGCGCTCAAGCTGCTGGTGACGTCGCGCGAGGTGCTGAACGTGCAGGCCGAGTGGGTGTACGTCGTCCCGGGGTTAGCCGGCCTGGATGAGGCCGGTGGAGAGGGGGTCCAGCTCTTCCGGCAGCGGGCGCAGCGCGCGGATGTGGGGTTTGTGCCATCGGCGGCAGACCTGAGGGCCATCGCGCGCATCTGCCGGTTGGTCGAGGGTTTGCCGCTGGCCATTGAGCTGGCCGCCGGCTGGGTGCGCACGTTGTCGTGCGTGGAGATCGCCGAGGAGATCGAGCGCAACCCCACGGGGCTGGCGGGTTCGATGCGCGACCTGCCAGCGCGCCACCGTTCGCTGCGGACGGTCTTCGAGCATTCCTGGGTGCTGCTGCCGGCGCAGGAACAGGCGGTGCTGATGAAGCTGTCGGTCTTTCGGGGCGGGTTCAGGCGCGCCGCCGCCGAGGCCGTGGCCGGCGCGACGCTGGAGCTCTTATCGGCGCTGGCGGCGAAGTCCTTGGTGCGGCGCGGCGCGGGCGGACGCTATGACCTGCACGAGCTAGTCCGGCAGGATGCCGGCGAGCGGCTGCGCGGTTCTGGCGAGGAGGAAGTGACTCGGCAGGCACACAGCAAGTGGGTCATTACTTTCGCCCGGACCGCTCAGTCTCACCAGTACACTCCGGCGGCTGCGGCCTGGTTGGACGAGGTGGAGCGCGAACACCACAACGTTCGGGAAACATTCCGGTGGGCGTTGGAGCCGGTCAACGGGGAGACCGCCGAGCATCGCCTGGCGGCCGGTATGGCGTTGCTGGGCGCGCTCTTCGAGTTCTGGTTCGTGCGCGGGCACCATCACGAAGCCTTGTCGTTCGCGGAGCAGCTCCTGGCCCGGCCAGCGGCGGCCAGATGTTTGCGGGAGCGGCTGCCAGTCCTCACCCACTCGGGATACTTCTATTACTTGCTGGACCGGCATGCCGAAGCCCGGGTTGTGCTGGACGAGGCGGTCAGGCTGAGCCAATCACTGGGCGACCGGGCGCAGCAGGCGCTGGCGCTGGAGCATTGGGCGCTGGTGGCCATGGCCGAGGGCGATCCCGCGGCGGCGCAGGAGGCGTTGGCAAAGAGCCTGGGCTTGTGGCGTGAGCTAAAGGCGGGCTTCCAGCAGGCGGGGGTGCTGAGCCACCTGGGTGATATCGCCCTGGCCCAGCAGGACTTCGGCGGCGCAGAGCGGCTGTACGCCGAGGCCATCAATCCGGGCGGCAATCTGCCGGAGAATGTCCGGCACCCCTATCCTCCGCGCCGCCTGGCCTACCTGGCGCTGCGCCGGGGAGACTGCGGCCGAGCGGCCGAGTGGGCGCGGGAGAGCCTGCGGTTGAATGAAGCGATTCAGGACTGGCGCGCGATGGCGGCCTGCCTGGCGGCGCTGGCCAGCGTGGCCCGCACCCGGGGACAGGCCACCCGGGCCGCGCAGTTGTGCGGGGCCGCGGAAGGCATGCTGGCCTCGATTGGCGCGAGCCTGCTGCCCAGTGACCGCCAGGAGTACGAGCGCACGGTGGCGGATCTCAGGCGCATGCTGCCCGAAACCGATTTGGCGGCCGCGTGGTCCGTGGGACGCGCATTCAGCCTGGAGCAGGCCGTCGATTACGCGCAGAAGAACGAGTAGGCGCTGCCCGACGGCGGCTTCACTCCCGCAGTTCCGGCGGAATGCCGTGCAGGAAGCCGATGAAGACGAGCTCGGTCTCCAGGGCGCGCACCGCGTGGCGCTCGCCGGGCGCGAAGATGAGCAGGGCGCCAGGCCCGACACGCTCTTCCTGGCCGTCATCACCGGCGAACATGCCCTCCCCGGAAAGGATGACGGCATAGAAGGGCGAATGCGGCGCGTGGTGTTCCCGGATGCTCTGGCCGGGCTTGAGCATGAAGCGGAGGATTCGGCCGGTCTCGGTGACGTGCAGGGGCTGCGCGTAGGGGTTGGGGGTGTGAAACTCTAGCTGTTCCATGAGTTGGATGATCTGCATACGACTGTCCTCCAGATAGGCGTTGGCCGGGTGATCTATGCGCCGACTTTGGCCGGGGTGCGGCCGCCCCGCCTGGGTCCGGGGTAAGTGCCCCAGCCGCGCTGGCGGCGATCACGGCACCGGGGCGGCGCACCGGCGCGAGGATCGACTCGCGGAGATGCGAGCAGGTTGAGGCGCGGCGCCTTAGCTTTCGCGGTGGGCAGGCCGGATCGGGCAATCGCGGCACGGCTGCCGCCATGAGTCCAGACGATTATAGCCGAACTGCAAGCCCACTCCGGCCTGTGCAATGCGTTGCGGCAGTGCCAGTACAATGCGCGTTCAGAGGTAAGCCATGGCCAGGTTTCAGACGCTTGAAGTTCCAGTCAAGGGCATGGACTGCGCTGAATGCACGCAGCACGTGCAGCGCGCCATCGCGGCGCTGCCTGGCATTGGCAGGGTAGACGTCTTGCTTGCGTCCGAGAAGGCGGTGATCCAGCTCGATCCGGCGCAGGTTGATCTCCCGGCGATCCGCCAGGCGGTAGCCGGCGCCGGCAGCTATTCGGTGCCTGAAGAGGCGGGACCACCGGCCGCCAGCACCGCGCCCACGCGCGGCCTGCCGGAGAACTTCACCCGCCGGCTGCTCACCCTGATGGCCGTGGTGTTTGGCGCCGTGCTATTTGTCGTCGTGGTGGGCGAATGGTTTGGACTCTTTGAGCGCCTGACCGAACGGGTGCCGTTCCCGGCTGGGGTGGGTCTCGTCCTGCTCACCGGCTGGCCGATCTTTCGCAACGTGGTGCGTTCTGCCCTGCGGCGGCAGGTGACGTCGCACACGCTGATGACGCTGGGGGTGGTGGCGGCCCTGGCCGTGGGCCAGTGGGCGACCGCGGCCGTTGTGGTGTTCTTCATGCGCGTGGGCGATTACGCCGAGAAGATGACGGCCGAGGGCGCGCGCCGCGCGGTGAAGGAACTGACGGCCCTCGCGCCCCAGACGGCGCGGGTTGAGCGCGACGGCGCGGAACAGCAGATGCCGGTTACCTCGGTTCAGCCAGGCGATGTCGTCATCGTGCGGCCCGGCGACCGCATCCCCGTGGATGGCGAGGTGGTGGCGGGTCAGGCGACGGTGGATCAGTCCACGCTAACGGGCGAGTCCATGCCGGTGGAGGCTGGTCCGGGCGCCCGCGTGTTTGCCGCGACGGTGGCGCGGCTGGGCAGCCTGCGGGTGCGTGCGGCCCAGGTTGGGGCCGACACCACCTTCAGCCGGGTGGTCAAGCTGGTGGAGGAAGCCGAAGCCCACCGCGCCACGGTCCAGCGATTTGCCGACAAGTTCACTGCCTATTACTTGCCCATCGTTGCCGGGCTGGCGGCGCTCACGTTCCTGATCCGGCGCGACCCGCTGGCCACGGCGGCGGTGCTGGTGGTGGCCTGTTCGTGCTCCATTGCGCTGGCCACGCCGATTGCGATGCTGGCCTCGGTGGGCGCCAGCGCCAAGCGTGGGCTGCTCATCAAGGGCGGCAAGTACCTGGAGACCCTGACGCGGGCCGACGTGCTGCTGATCGACAAGACCGGCACCCTCACCCTGGGCCGGCCGCAGCTTACCGATGTGATTGCCTTCAACGGCCTGCCGGCCGATACGGTTCTGGCCCTGGCCGCGTCCGCAGAACGCTATTCGGAGCATCCCTTGGCCGGGGCCATCCGCCAGGAGGCGCGCCAACGGAATCTCGCGCTGGCTGATCCGCAGGACTTCGAGGCCATTCCCGGCCAGGGCCTGCGCGCCCGCGTGAATGGGCAGCGCATAGTGGTCGGCAGCCAGCGGCTTGTCCCCGCTGGCGCTGCCCGGCCGGAAGCCCGGAGGCTCGAGGCACAGGGCAAAACCCTACTGTTTGTGGAGCAGCAGGGGGAGGTGCTGGGCGTGCTGGCGGCCGCCGACACTCTGCGGCCCGAAGTGCCGGCCGCGCTGAGGGCCGTGCGGGCGCTGGGGATTGGGGAGATCGAGCTGTTGACTGGCGACAATGAGCGCGTCGCCGCGGCCCTGGCCCAACAACTCGGTGTGCGATTCCGGGCTGGACTGCTGCCCGAAGATAAGATCAAGGTCGTGCGGGACTATCAGGCCCAAGGGCGCACGGTTGTGATGATCGGTGATGGCGTCAACGACGCACCGGCGCTGGCGCAAGCCGATGTCGGCATGGCGATGGGCGCGGCCGGCAGCGATGTGGCGCTGGAGGCCGCCCACATCGCCCTGCTGCGGGAGGACTGGATGCTTGTGCCCGCAGCCCTGCGGATCGCCCGCCGTACCATGCGCGTCGTCAAGTCCAACCTGGCCTTCACCGCGGTCTATAACGTATTGGGCCTATCGCTGGCCGCCCTGGGATTCCTGCCGCCGATCTTTGCCGCTGCCGCGCAGTCATTGCCAGACCTGGGCCTCCTGGCAAACTCGGCCCGCTTATTGCGCCAGAGGAAATCATGAAGAAGTCCGGCTCAGAAGCGGGGAAGCGGGTGATGGGGACCCGGTATCTGGCCGCCGAAAAGCAGCCGGCGGAGCCTGCTGGCCTCATGACGGGTGGCGAGATTGGCCGGGCCGCTGCGCGCACCCCGGACCCCGCTTCTTGATCACATCCAGCACGGCCCCCTGGCGCGTGCGCCTGGCCGCAAGCTGTAGTAAAATCCATTGCGTCGCCGCGCTTTTCAAACCGAGGAGACATCCCCCACCGGGTTGATTGACCGGCAGCCTGACCGCGCCCTGATGCTCACCGCGACCCTTCTAGGCCAGTTCCTGATTCGTCTGGGCGACGAGGCGGTCGATCTCTCGCCGCGGCCAGCCCAACTCCTTTTGGCCTACCTGCTGCTGTACCCCGGCGTCACTCACCGGCGGGACCGGCTGGCTGGCCTGTTGTGGCCCGGCTATCTGGATCGCAGCGCCCGCAAGAATCTCCGCAACACCGTCTGGCAAGTGCGCCGCGCGCTCGGTTCGCAGTACTTGCAGTGTGACAATGCCACCGTGGCCCTCAATACCGAGACCCCGCACGACAGCGACGTGGCGCGGCTTGAGCGCGCGGCCGGTCTGGAGGGCGCCGAGGCGCTCATTCCAGCCGCCGCCGCCTATCAGGGCGATCTGCTGCCGGGCTACTACGAGGATTGGGTCTTGATCGAGCGAGAACGGCTGCGCGGCCAGTTTGACCGCTGCATGCAGGCCCTGCTCGCGCGGTTGGACGCCGAGGAGCGCTGGCCCGAGGCACAGCAGTGGGCCGAGCATTGGATTGCCAAAGGGCAGGCGCCGGAGCCCGCCTACCGCAGCCTGATGCGGGCGGCGGCCGCCCGTGATGACGTGGCGGGCGTGGCGGCGGCCTACCAGCGCTGTGTGCGCGCCCTCCAGGCGCAACTTGATGTCGCGCCCTCGGCCGAAACCGATGACTTGTTCCGGCGGCTGTCGAGCGTCAAGCCCCGCCCGCTGGACGTGGCGGCGGGTAATTCTGGTGGAACGGCACTGGCGCATGCTGATCGCGGCACGCATTCGGCCGGCGCGAATTCCGATGACCGCCTGCCGCTGCCGCTGACGCCCTTTGTCGGGCGTGACCGCGAGTTGGGCGAGGTGCAGGGGCTGCTCACCGACCCTGCGCACCGGCTGGTGACCGTCCTGGGACCGGGCGGCATTGGCAAGACGCGCCTGGGGCTGGAGATGTTGGCCGCCGTCCGGAGCCGCTTTCAGCACGGCGGCGTGTTCGTGCCGATGGCGCCGCTCGCTTCGGCCGATCACCTGATCTCGGCCCTGGCCGAGCAGTTGGCCCTCCGCTTCGCGCCGGTGGGCACGCCCATACAGCAGTTGGTGAATTACCTTCGTCCGCGGCACATGCTGCTGCTGCTGGATAACTTCGAGCATCTGCTGGATGGGGCCAGCCTGGTGGCCGAAATCCTGGCGGCGGCGCCGGAAGTCAAGGTCCTGGTCACCTCGCGCGAGCGGCTCAACCTGAGCGGCGAGTTGGTCTACTCTCTCGGCGGCATGGCGGCGCCCGCTTCGGCGTCGGACCCCAGGGCGCTGGAATTTGGCGCGGTGCAGTTGTTCCTGCATCGGGCGCGGCTGCTGCGGCCCGACCTGGACCTGGCTGCCCATGACCCGGAGGCCATCGTCCGTATCTGCCACCTAGTGCAGGGGATGCCGCTGGGCCTGGTGCTGGCCGCGAGCTGGCTGGAAGTGCTCTCGGTCCGTGAGGTCGCCGAAGAGATTGTTCAGAGCCTGGACTTTCTGGAAGGGCGGCTGCGCGATATGCCCGCCCGGCAGCGCAGCGTCCGGGCCACGTTCGATTACTCCTGGAAGCGGCTGTCGCCCGACCAGCGGCAGACCTTCGCCCGGGTGTCGATCTTCCGCGGCGGGTTCACGCGCGGCAGCGGAGGCTGTGGCCGGGACCGACCTGCGGGCCCTGCTGCTGTTGGTGAACAAATCGTTCATCAGCCTGGGGCACGGGCAGCGCTATCACGTGCACGAACTGCTGCGCCAGTTTGGCATCGAGCAGCTGCTTCAGTCGGGCGAGGCGGGTGAAGTCCACACGCGCCACCTGAGCTATTTTCTGCGGCTGGCCGAAGAGGCGGAAGCCGCCATGCGCGGGCCGGAGCAAGACGCGTGGCTTGACCGGCTGGAGGCCGAACATGACAATCTGCGGGCCGCGCTGGAATGGGCGCTCAGCACGCAGCGCGCCGAGGCCGCGCTGCGCCTGGCGGGTTCGCTCTGGTGGCTGTGGGACAACCGCGGCTATCACACCGAAGGCCGCCGCTGGGCGGAGGCGGCGCTGAGGCTGCCGGTCGAGGCCGGGCCGGCGGCCGGCGGGCCGGCTACGGCTTTCTTCCCCCGGGCGCGGACTTTGCTCGGATTGGGCATCCTGGCCTGGCAGCAGGGCGACCACGAGCCGGCCCGAGACTATCTGAGCGAGTGTGTGGCGCTGGCCGAACGGGCTGGCGACCGCTGGTGTCAGGCCTATGGGCTGTGCCGCCTGGGACGGGTGCTCAACCGGTTGGGCGACCCGCGCGCTGGCCGGGCGCACGCCGAGCACAGCCTGAGGCTGTTTCGCGAGATTGGCGACCCCTGGGGCGCGAGCCGCCCGCTGCGCGACCTAGGCCTGTTGGCGCTGGCGGAGGATGACCTGGATACCGCTCGCAGGGCGCTCGATGAAACCCTGGCACAGCGCCGGGCCCTGGGCGACCGCGACGGTGTGGGGGATGCCCTGCAAGTGTTGGGCAACATCCATTGGGCCGCCGGCCGCGCTGAACAAGCGGCGGCGTACTATGCGGAGGCGCTGTCCGTGTTTCGGGAGCTGTCGTTTCCGCTCACCGCCGCCGAGGCCCTCGTCGGGCTTGGTTTTGCCACCTGCGATTTGGGCCGGCTGGACGAGGCCGCGCGCTGGCTGCAAGAAGCGCTTACCATTGCCTCCCAACTGGGCGCGCGGGTCGAAATCGCCACCAGCCTGCTGGGGTGGGCCGGCGTGGCGCAGGCCGGCGGCGACTCAGAGCGCGCGGCCTGGATTGTGGAAGCGACGCGCGCCTGGTATGCCCCTTTGGATGCCTTCATCCCGCCCCTGTTCCGGCCCTGGCGTGACCGGCTGTCTGCCGGCCTGCTGGCCAGCCTGGGTGAGGCCCGGCTTTCCGCGCTGCGCACCCAGTCCCAGGCGATCACCCACGAGCAACTGTTGACCCTCGTCTCGCCGGCCTGAGCTTCGCTTTTCGCCCTTCCTCAGTCCCCGCCCGATATCCGGTCCTTCTGATTGAGCGGCAGCCCGCAGGCTTCGGCTTCCCGGCTGCCTAATCAAGACGATCTGAGGACACTTCCAAGACGTTCTGCCGACCCTGGCCGTGTAGGCTGGAAACCAGGCAAAGACAGCGAACGCGCGGGCACAGCCAGCGGTGTTCGGCCAGAGACGAGAGGCGCCGCATGAACCCGGGGCCTGGAGACCAAGCGTTCGTCGAGCGCGGGGGGCGCACCTATCAGGCCCTGCGCCTATCGCGGCTTCGCAGTGCTGGATGAGCTTGGCGTTGCCGTCATGGAACGCCTCGGCTAGACCTGAACAGGAGAACAGCATGATGGCTGATGTGGCTGCCCCTACGCTTGTCAACGGCGTCAACGTAGATCAACTGGTAGGGACGGTGAACGCCATCAAGTCGAACCCCGATCTGGCGCGCATCACTTTTCGGGCCGGCAGCGCGTGGGCCGGCGGCGGCCACTCGCGGACGATGATCCAGGGCTTCTACGGCGCCCTCGCCGAGGACACCTCGCGCGCCCGACCGTTCGTCCTGCATGGTGACGAGCCGCCGCTGCTGCTGGGGCAGAATGCGGGCCCGAATGCGATGGAGGCGGTGCTGCACGCGCTGGCGGCGGGCCTGACGGTGGGCCTGGTCTACCACGCGGCTGCGCAGGGCATACACCTCCAGGCATTGAGCTTCGACCTGGAGGGCGATCTGGACCTGCGCGCCTTCCTCGGCCTGACCGACACAGTGCGCCCCGGCTACTCTGGCATCCGGCTGACGTGCCACGTCCAGGCCGATGCGCCCCGCGACCGGATTATCGCGCTGTGCGAGTTCGTGAAGAGGACCTCACCCGTGCTGGACATTATCCGCAACCCGGTGCCAGTGACCATCCGGCTGGGAAGTTGAGCCTGGCCGGTTAGTTGCGCCTGGAAGCCGCTCCAGGCGCTTAGTTTTGGAAAGGAGCCTACGATGAACGCAACCCAATCTTCGCCGAGCAACACCCAGGAGGCCCTGCGGGTCGGTAGCCGCGGGATGAGCAGCAAGACCTTCCTGGCAGTTCTGTCGCTGCTCTTGATCGTCCTGGTGGGACCCCTGTTTGGGCCGGTGCCCGCCTTCCTGCTCAATACTATGGAAGTTCGCCCGGCTACCGGCTGGCAGGTGGCCCTGTTCCTGGTGCCGTTCGGGATCATCACCGCGGTCATGCTGGGCTGGATGCGGCGCAATGGGCGCACTTTGGCCGACCTGGGCTGGCGCCGGCCCACGACCGGGCTGGCCATCGTCCTGGGGACGCTGCTCGGCGTGTTCTGGGCCATGTTTGGGTCGTTCGGCTACCTGCAGTTCAATCCCGGCGCGAACCTGATGGAGGTCAGCCTGTTTCGTCTCTTCACCGCCCTGATCGGGGCTGGGGCCGCCATCCTGGAAGACCTGATCACGCGCGGATTTGTGATGGGCGAACTCAAGCGGCTCAAGACCCCTACCTGGCTGCAAGTGGCTGCCTCCAGCCTGCTGTTCGCGCTGTACCACTCCCTCTGGGGGTTCAACATCTTCGGCTTCGCGTTCAGCGTCGTGTATGGGCTGCTGCTGAGCGGGCTGTTTGTCCTCGGCAAGCGCAGCCTGACGCCCGTCATCCTGGCGCACAGCCTGGCCCTGCTGCTGGCCGAACCGTTCCTCACGCTCTCGCTGATGGAAGCGGTCAAGATGGGTATGGGTTAGGGGCCAAACTCGCGGGCCGGCAGACTCGTTCCCCCATGCAGGGAAGCCATCATCCGGCCTGACAGATTGGTCTTCGGGCGCACAGCAACTTCTAGGCCGCCGCCGGCGCTGGTTCAGGCGTTGAACTTGGCCGGCGGCGGTCTGGCGCAGCCGGGCAATGACGCCAGCGACGGGCAGCGCGGCTGATGGGCTTGCTGAGGCGGCCGGGCGCGATGCGGCTGGCGGGAATTCGACGCTACTTGTGGCGTACGGCTACTTTGGCCTGGCGGCCATTTGTCGGTCCAGACGCGAAGGACCTCAAGACTTCCGCATAACCGGCCAGCCGATCCGCCACTGCCCGGTGGAGGCTGCCGGGGCGGTATTGCCCGGCTTTCAGTTCGCCTGCGGGCATGCCGGTCAGGAGGGGAAGCCCCTCATCCACGCTCCGGATGGCCCAGATATGGAACTGCCCGGTGCGCACCGCGTCCACCACCTCATCGCGCAGCATGAGGCTGCGCTGGCTGGCCTCGGGTATCAGCACCCCTTGCCCGCCGGTCAGGCCGCGCGCCTGGCAGATGTCGAAGAAGCCCTCAATCTTCTCGTCCACGCCGCCGACCGCCTGCACCTGGCCGTGCTGGTTAATCGAGCCCGTCACCGCGATATCCTGGCGCAGGGGAACCTGCGCCAGCGCGGATAGCAGAGCGTACAGCTCGGCCAGCGAGGCACTGTCGCCCTCCACCTGGCTGTACGACTGCTCGAACACGAGGCTGGCGGCCAGGCTGAGGGGGTGGTTCTGACCATAGGTGCGGGCCAGGTAGCCGCTCAGGATGAGCACCCCCTTGCCGTGGATGGGACCGCTCTGCTCGACCTCGCGCTCCAGACTGACCACGCCGCGCTGTCCTGGCCCGACCGTGGCCGTGATGCGGCTGGGATGCCCAAACGCGTAGTCGCCCAGGCTGACAACCGATAGGCCATTGACCTGGCCCACGGCAGAGCCTTCCGTCTCGATCAGCAGCAGCCCGTGTTGGATGGCCTCCTGCAATTGCTCTTCGAGCAGGTTCTGGCGATGGCGGCGGGCGGCCTCCGCGGCGCGGACGTGGTGGCCGGTGACGATGGACTGCTGCTCCTGACTCGCGTGGTGTGCGGCTTCGCGGATCAGATCCGCGATCTCGCCGAAACGTGTGGAGAGCTTTTCCTGATCGCTCGCTAGCCGCGAGCCCAGCTCCACCATGCGCGCCACCGCCGCCCGGTCGAAGGGCAGGGAATGATCGAGCTGCGTGATCGTGGCGACAAACTCGGCGTAGGCCTGCTCGTTCTCGGGGGTGCGGTCCATGCGGGTGGTGAACTCGGCCTTGACTTTGAAGAGCTTTTGGAAGTCTTCATCGTAGGCGTACAGCTGATAGTAGAGCAGGGGGCTGCCGATCAGGATGACCTTGACTTCGAGCGGGGCCGGCGCGGGCTCCAGGGTGACGGTGCTGAGCGGGCTCAACTGGCTGCCAAGCTCCTCCAGCCGAATAAGCCGGTCCTTCAAGGCCCGTTTGAGGCCTTCCCAGGCGTACGGGTTCAGCAGACATTCGCGCGCCGGCAGGATGAGATAGCCGCCTCGGGCGCGGTGGAGCGCGCCCGCCTTGAGCAGGGTGAAGTCGGTGACGACCCCGCCCCAGAAGGATTGATGCGCGATGCGGCCGATCAGGTTGTGGTAGGTGGGGTTGTTCTCCACCACCACCGGTGCGCCGGTCTGCTCGTGGTGGTCCACCAGGATGTTCACCTGGTAGCGCGTGAAGGGGGACTCGGCAGGAACGGGCAGGGGCGTTGGGGCGGCGGCTTCGCGGCCCTTGCGAAAGTTGTCCGCGTGCTCAATGACATCGGCTTGCAGCGCCGTCCAATAGGCGAGCACCTGGGGCAGGTCGGCATACGCCTCGCGCAGCGCCTGGACCAGGTGTTGGGTCGCGAAGCGGGCCGTCTCGCTGTCGAGGGCGCGCAGCGCGTCGCGGGCGCCCTTCTCCAGCTCTAGCAGGCGCCGCAGGCCCTGTTCGACTTCGGATTCGAGCTTCTCGCGGATGCGGGCCAGCTTTTCCCGTTGTTCGGGGCTCAGTTGGTCCAGGTCGCGCTCGGACATCAGGCTGCCGTTGATGGCTGGCGCCAGCGCCAACCCGACCGGCAGCTTGATCAGCTTGAACCCGAAATGCGCGGCCCGCTCTTCCAGCCGGGCAAGCTCGGCCCGGCGTTTCTCGTCCAGCTCATTGGTGATGGCGTCATGCTGGGCCGTATACTCCTGGCTTTCAAAGGCGCGCGGGATCGCGGCCTGCAATTCGCCGACGAGGGTCGCGAGGTCCTGCTTCAGCCGGCTGGCCCGGCCGGGGGGCAATTCCAGCACCTGCGGGCGCCGGCTGTCGGCGAAATTGTGAACATAGCAGAGGTCGGGCGGCACCGGCTGCTGGACGGCCTGCCGCTCGAGGAACTCGCGGATCAGCGTGGTCTTGCCCGACCCCGGCATGCCAAGCGCGAACAGGTTGAACCCGTGGCTGTCGATGCTGGTGCCAAACGCGAGGGCCTGAAAGGCGCGGGGCTGGCCCAATACTTCGGTGAGGGGAGGCAGGCTGGCAGTCGTCTCGAAATCGAAGCCGCCCGGATCGCAGAAGCGGCGGAGCACTTCAGGCGCCAACTCGGGCACGGAGGTTGTCATGGCGTTCCTCCTGCGCAACCCGGCCACCGGCTGGGCAGCCGGCGTTTGCGCCGGCAATAGAACCTGCTGTCTCCTATTGTTAGCGCCCATCTGGACGGCCACAAGTGACAGGCGTCATGCCGGGAATGTGACGAGCCGGCACTCAGAGCAACGGCCCGGCAGCGGCGCCAGGGCGGCGGCCCGTTCAGGGTGCTTCGGCGGCCCGGCGGCTTTCAAGCGTGTGCTTGATCCGTTTGAGCCGAAAGTGATCGGCGCGCTCGCGCTCGTCCAGCGCCATGCGGATGGCGTCCCGTTCGGCCGTCAGGCGCGGGATGACGACATATTCGAGGGCGTTGGCGCGCCGCGAGGTGCGCTGGATTTCGGCCGCCAGCCGCATAAGCCGCAGCTCGCTCTCGGCCAATTCGAGCAGTTGGTCCACCTCGGCCTCGAAAGCCGCGGCGGCCTCGTCAATGGTGACGGAGGTGCCTGCCAGTGCGTAACCGCGGTTCAGCACCGAGCGCGTGACGCGGCGGCGCTCGATCGCGGGCACGCTGACGCCCATGACGTTGACCGTCTGCACGTCGAGCGTCAATTCGGCCCGCGCGGCCATCGCGGCCGAACGCACCGCTTCGCCCCCGGCGAAGGCGTCGGCCCGGGCCAGCGCCCGCTGCGCGGCCACGGCCGAGGCCTGCAGCTGCTCGCGGCCGGCCAGTACCCGATCCACAATACGCCTCAGCTCGCGGAGCAAGGCCAGGCGCTTCTGCTCCAACAGGTCTTGCCCCTGTGCGGCCAAGGCGAGCTGCGCCTTCTTGGCCAGCAATTCCATGCGGGTGGCAATCAGGCTAGGCATGATAGTGCTCGTCGAGCAGGGCGGCCGGGATGCGCTTGAGCCGCGAGCGCGGCATGGCCGACAGCAGGCTCCAGGCGGCGGTCAGGGATTCTTCGATGGTGCGAGGCTGCTGGCCCTGGCCGATGAACTCCAGCTCAAAGCGGTCGGCGAAAGCCAGCACCGGGCGGTCTTCAGCGGACAGGGCGGCTTCGCCGATGATGGCCACCAGCCGCCGCAGGTCGCGGCCTTCGGCATACAGGGCATAGAGCTGGTCGGCCACTGCCCGGTGATCGGCGCGGGTTTTGCCTTCGCCAAGGCCGGCGTTCATCAGCCGCGACAGCGAGGGCAGCACGTCAATCGGCGGGTAACAGCCTTTGCGATGCAGTTCGCGGCTCAGGACGATCTGGCCTTCGGTGATATAGCCGGTCAGGTCGGGGATGGGGTGCGTGATGTCGTCGTCCGGCATGGTGAGCACGATGAGCTGGGTGACCGAGCCGGTCTTGCCGTGGAGGCGGCCGGCCCGCTCGTACAGGCTGGCCAGGTCGGAGTACATATAGCCGGGGTAGCCCCGCCGGCCGGGCACCTCCTCGCGCGCCGCGGCCACTTCGCGCAGCGCCTCGCAGTAGTTGGTCATGTCGGTCAGGATCACCAGCACATGCCGGTTGTGCTCGAAGGCCAGGAACTCGGCGGCCGTAAGGGCGGCGCGCGGGGTGAGCAGCCGCTCGATGGTCGGATCGTCGGCCCGGTTGATGAACAGCACCGTGTTATCCATGGCGCCGCTGGCCTGAAAGCGATCCATGAAGAACGCGGCTTCACGATGGGTGATGCCGATGGCGGCGAACACCACCGCGAATGGGTCGTGGACCGCCCCGGCCAGGCCGGCGGCAGCGCGGCCAGGCACACTGGCCTGCGCAGCGATTTGAGCGGCCAGTTCGTTGGCGGGCAGGCCCGCCCCCGAAAAGATTGGCAACTTCTGGCCGCGGGTGAGGGTGTTCAAGCCGTCAATGGCCGAAACGCCGGTCTGGATGAACTCGCTGGGGTGGCGGCGGACCGCCGGATTGATCGGCAGGCCGTTGATGTCGGGGGAGGCTTCAGCCAGGATCGGCGGCCCCCCGTCAATCGGCCGGCCGGCGCCATCGAGGACGCGTCCCAGCATGCCCAGGGCCACATCGAGCCGCGCGACATCGCCCGTGAAGCGGACGCGCGTTCGGGCCAGGTCCAGCCCGCTGGTGCCGGCAAACACCTGGACGACCGACCGGCGCTGGTCCACTTCCAGCACCTGGCCCAGCCGCACCTGGCCGTCGGGGCCCGTGATCTCGACCAGTTCGCCATAGCTGACGTCCCGAATGCGCTCGACGAAGACCAGCGGGCCAGCGATGCGGGTCAGCGTGCGGTACTCCTTGGTGACGAGGGAGCTCAAGCGCTGTTCCATTGGTCGTCACTCGGCGCCGCGCAGGGCGTCAAACTCGGCGGGCAGGCGCTCGATGAGCACCGCCAACTGCTGTGCGGCCTGCCCGGCCGGCAGGCTCTTCATCCGCGAGATGTCGGCCATGACGGGCAGGGCCAGCAAGCTTTCCAGCCCGGCGCCGCGCTGCACCGCTTCGGCGGCGTGCCGGTGGAAGGCCATGATGACCTGCAACATGGCGTAGGTCTTGTCCAGCGGACAGAAGCGGTCAACCTCATCATACGCCCCCTGCTGGAGGAAATCCTCGCGCAGCATGCGGCCAATGGCGAGCACTTCGCGCTGCGGGTCAGCCAGCGCGTCGGGTCCGACCAGTTGCACGATTTCCAGCAACTCGGCCTCGCGCTGCAGCAAGGCGGCGGCCTCCCGCACCAGGCCGGGCCAGCCGGGCGCGATTTCGCTGGCAAACCAGCCCTGCAGCTCGTACAGGGAGTAACTGCGCGTCCAGTTGATGGCGGGGAAGTGCCGGCGGCGCGAGAGCTCGTAATCCAGCGCCCAGAAGGTTCCGGCCACCCGCAGCGAGTTTTGCGTCACAGGCTCGGAGAAGTCGCCGCCCGGCGGTGAGACGGCGCCCACGAGCGTGACCGAGCCGTTGCGCTCGGGCTGGCCGAGGCAGCGCACGCGGCCGGAGCGTTCATAGAACGCCGCCAGCCGTGTGGCCAGGTAGGCGGGGTAGCCCTCTTCGCCCGGCATTTCTTCGAGCCGCCCGGAAATCTCGCGCAGCGCTTCGCCCCAGCGCGAGGTGCTGTCGGCCAGCACCAGCACGTCGTAACCCATGTCGCGATAGTATTCGGCGATGGTGATGCCCGTGTAGATGCTGGCTTCGCGCGCCGCGACGGGCATGTTCGAAGTGTTGGCGATGAGCACGGTGCGATCCATCAACGGCGCCGCGTGCCGCGGGTCCTGCAGGGTTGGGAACTCCCCCAGCACGTCGGCCATTTCGTTGCCGCGTTCGCCGCAGCCGATGTAGACGACGACGTCGGCCGAGGCCCAGCGCGCCAGCGACTGCTCCATGACGGTTTTGCCCGTGCCGAATCCGCCGGGGATCACAGCCGAACCTCCCTTGGCGATTGGGAAGAGGGCATCAATGATGCGGGTGCCGGTCAGCAGCGGCCAGTCGGGATTGCGCTTGGCCTGATAGGGCCGCGGGCGGCGGACGGGCCAATCCTGCCGCAGGGTGATCAGCCGGCTGGCCGTGGTGTGGTTGCCCTCGGGCACGATCTCAGCGACAACTTCGTCGAGCGCGTACTGGCCGGCGTCGGCGGCTCGAACGCGGCCCTGCAGGCCCGGCGGCACCATCAGACGGTGCTCGATGGTTTCGGTCTCAGCAATGACGCCCAGGATGTCGCCCGGCATCACCTGTTGGCCGGGCCGCACCTGGGGCTGGAATGCCCACCGCCTGTTTGGGTCGAGCGGCGAGGCGGCGACGCCGCGTTGGAGGAAGCTGGAACGGCCCTCGCTCAGCGCCGCCAAGGGCCGCTGCAATCCGTCGTAGACCTGGCCCAGCAGGCCAGGCCCCAATTGCACCACGAGCGGCTGGCTGGTGCCGGTCAGCGGTTCGCCAATCCGCAGTCCGCTTGTATCCTCGTACACCTGAATAGTCGCCAGGTCGCCGGCCAGGCGAATGACTTCGCCGACCAAGGCGAGATGGCCGACCTGCACCACATCGTACAGGCGCGGGTTGGTCAGCCCGGCGGCCGATACAACTGGTCCGGCGATGTGGACGATGGTCCCCGGCGGCCCCGCGCCAGCCTCCAGCCGATCGCCTGCCTTCATGACTGTTCTCCGCGAAAGGTGATGTGGTAGCCCACCGTCCGCCGGATCAGTTCCACCATCTGCTGGCGGACTGCGCCTTCCTGCCCAGGCGCCTGGCCGCCGGGCAGCGCCACATAGGGCAGTTGGACAGCAGCGTCCAGGCGGCGGCGAAACGCTTGTGGAAACTCGTCCAGGAGTTCGTCGTCCACGGCCAGCAAGCCGCCCTCGCCGGCCTCGATCCAGCCGGCGATGAGCTTCTGAGCGGCGGCGGCCGAGGCGGCGGCGTGGGCCTCTACACCTGCCAGTCGAAAACCGCTCGCGAGCGATGGGCGGGTCACGATCAACAAACGGCTCACGCGTCTATCCTATCGGTCGGCGCGGCGGCGGGTGGCCGGCTGGTCATGCCGCCGCCAGCAATTCGGTCCGCATTTCGTCCGGCGTCACTTGCAGGGCGATCCCATACGTGATGGTGCGCAGGTCGGCAACTTCGTTTGTCTTTAGCGCGAGGTAGGCCAGCAGCACCCCAATGCCCAGAACATCGTCCACCGCCTGCTGGACGCGCAAGCGCTGCTCTAGCCGGACCAGGGCCAGCTCGAATACGCTCACGCGCCGGCTGCGCTCGTACTCCGGCAGCGCCGCGCGCAGCGCTGATCCGTAGGCGGTTGGCGCCAGGGTGTTGACTGCCTCGGCGACGGAAGGCCGCGCGGCCGCGGCCATCACCTGCGGCAGCGGCACCAGCCCGGTGCCGGCGTAGGGAGCTTCGCTGGGCCGGGGCCGCTCAGCCGCGCCAGCCAGGCGCAATGCGGTCAAGATGTTGCCGATATCCGCCTCCCATTGCAGCGCCCGATACAGCGAAACGCCGTCGCCATTGGCTGCCTGGGCCTCGGTGAGGGCGGAACTCAAATGCCAGCGCTCCAGGGCCAGCTCCATCGCCGGCACTTCGGCCACGTGTTGATCAGCGGCGCGCTGTTCCAGCAGCGGGCGGGCCAGCGGCAGGCGCCACGTGGCCAGCAGATCGAGGGCGGCGCTGACATGCGGCGCGCGCGCGAGTAGGGCCAACTCTGCCGGGCGCAGTTCGCCGACCGGCATGGTACTGTCGAGCATCTGGGCTGGCGGCGCCTGCTGCGCCAGGCCGCGCAAGATGGTCTTGAGATTGTGCACGTCGTAGCGGCGTAAGGCCAGCGCGGCCAGTTTCTCGGCCTGCTCGCCGCCAGAGAAGAAGCGGCGAACGCGGCCGATCGTCTGCAGCAGATCTTGCCGCAGAGCTTCGGCCACCCGCTCGGCCCCGACGGCCCCCGGGGGCGCCTGGGCCAGCACCGCCTGGACCGCAGCCTGATAGGCTGTGCCGGCCAACGCCAGCAAGAATGCACGGAGGCTGTCGGCGCCGGCCAGGGCATCGAGCGCATGGCGAGGCAGCAAACGTGATCTCATCGCGCGCAGCCGTGCGTTGGCGTAGTCGAAGTCCGTCATCGCCTACCCGGCCTCCTCGGGCCTAAGCCGGAACAAGCCCGTCGGCCTGTACGCCGGCCGCCGCGCGCTCGAAGGCCGCCGCCAATTCCCGCTGCAAAGCGGGCATGGCCCGCTCCAGTCGCGTTTCCAGCCGGTTGTCAACGGTGATCCGCCCATCCCCGCTGCGGACGATGACGCCGCCCCAGCACTCCAGCGATGGGTCCAGCGCCGCTTGGGCCGCGCCGCCATTGGCGCGCAGGCAGGCGCGGACCAGGGCCTCGTCGCGGGCGTCCAGCATGACATGGGGCGAGTTCGCGGCCACTTCCTCCGGTCCCAGCGCGGCGAAGGCCTGGGAGAGCAGCCGCTGCAGCAACTCGGCGTAGCCAGCCTGCTGCCGGACATCCCTGAGGCGCTGCTGGACCTCCGCCAGGGAGGCCGCAATCAACTCGTGCCGGGCCTGACCCAACAGGCGCAAGCCTTCCAGCCGCGCCCGGTGCAGCCGGCGGGCGCACTCCCGCCCAACCGGGAACAGCGCCTCGCGGCCCGCTGCCTCAAAGCGCAGCTTCGCGCGGGCCTCGGCTTCGGCCTCGATTTGGCACAATTGCGCCTCCAACTCCGCGTGGGCCTGTGCCACAGCCGCATCGCTGGAGGCCGTGATCGCGGCCAGGATCGCTTCCAAGCTCACCCGCCGCCTCCGCCGCTGAGGAGCAGCACCATCGCCGCGACGGCAAAGCCCAGAATGACCATGGTCTCGGGAATCGCTACCAGCAGGATCACCGAGCCCAACATCTCCGGCTTCTCGGCCACTGCGCCCACGCCGGCCGAGCCGATCCGGCCCTGCGCCAACCCCGTTCCAATGGCGGCCAGGCCCACGGCCAATCCCGCGCCGATGGCAATCAACCCACCTGAGTCCATATCTGCCTCCCTGATTTCAAACTGCGCCGGCGACGCCGTTAAGGTACGAGCTTGAACGGCTCATACGGACGACCGCCGCCTTCGTAGAACCTTCGAAAGAACTCAACATAGTGCAGGCGCAGGCTGTGGATGGATGGGCTAAAGGCGCCCATCACCAGGTTGAGCGCATGGATGAGCACCGCCACAATCGCGCCCACGACGAGGTTGCCGAGTTGTCCGGCCATATCGTTGGCCACCCGGGCGAGGTAGAGCGAGGCCAGGCCGATGGCGGCCAAGCGAAGATAGGAAAGAATGTTGCCGATGACGCCGACAAACTCGAGCGGCCCGATCACCAACCCGAGCCAGCCATACGAGGCGCCGAGCAGGACCAGGCCGACCGTTACCACGGCCACGCCAGGCGTGATCCCGCCCGGCAGCCAGCGCGCCAGCGCGGCCACGATCCAGAACAGGCCGATGAGCCCCACGAGCATGCCCCCCCGTTCGAGGAGGTGGCTGCGGCTGCGCGCGCGCCAGGCCTCCCAGACGCCGAGGAGGAGCCCAAGCGTGATGTGCACCGCGCCCAGCGCGATGCTGAAGAGCAGCAGGCCCGGCAGTTGCTGGGCGTCAGCCCGGTCGAGCCACAGGGGACGCATGCCCCAGTGTTCGCCCAGGGTGCCACACGCCTCGCCGTACAGGACGCCAAAGACGATGCCGGATACCGAGCCGAGCGCCAGCACGCGGAGAATGTCGCGCGCCGTGCCGGGCTGCCGGAAGCGGCGCAGCAACAGCAGGCTGATGAGGAGCAGCAGCGCGCCATAGCCCACGTCGCCCAGGATGATGCCGAAGAAGAGGGGCAAGCCAAAGGCCATCAGCACGGTGGGGTCGGGGCCGTTGTAGCGGGGCAGCGCCAGAAGGCGTACCAGGCTCTCAAATGGCCGCGCTGGCGGCGGGTTGTCCAGGGCCACGGGCACGCGCGCCGCGTCGCGCGGCTCCAGGGGCAGCCGCTGCAGCACGAGCCCCGGGCCGACTTCGGCGGCCAGGGCGGCCTCCGTGCGAGGCAGGTCTCGGGCCGGCACCCACCCAAACAGCACGAAGGTGGATTGCGTCTCGCCCAGACCGGCGAGCACGGCAAATTCATTCAGTTTGGCGCGCAGGGACCGGCGCCAGCGCTCGAGGCGCGGGCGCCAGGTTTCGGCCAGCTCGGCCAGACTGGCCTCCACCTGTGCCAGGTCGGCGGGGATGGCGGCCAGCCGCGCGCGCAGCGCGCTCAACGCGACGCTCAACGGCTGCCCCGCGTACTCCTGGGGCAGTTGCAGGCGCGAGATGTCTTCGCGACCAAGGAGTTTCTGGACCTCGGCCAGGCACTCGCGCGGCAGCACTATCAGCATGGCCCGGGTGGCGGCGTCCACATCGCCGCTGACGATGACGGCGCGCCCGCCCGTGACCTGGGTGACGCGCTGCGCCACCAGATCGAGCACGGCCAATTGGGAGCGGCTGACCAGAACGGCAACCGAGGTGTTGGCCGGGGCTGCGGCCGACGGCGGCAGCAAGGGAAGCAGGCGGCTGAGCGTCGCTGCGTAGCGCGGCAGGGAGGTTTGGTCGGCCTGGAGGGCGTCGCGCCGGGCGACCAGCGCATGGACCTGCGGCGCCAGCTCGTCGGCGCCGGTCTGCGCTTCAGCCCGATGATCGGCGCCGTTCCCGGTGATGGCGGTTGGACTGCCGCGGCGGCTGCTGCCCAGGAGCGACAAAAGCCCTTCGATCCGGGCTAACAGGTGCGCGTGTTCTTCCTGATCGCGAATCGCTTCGGCCTCGAGCTGCAATGGCCTGACCGGCGGGCTGGCCAGGTCCGATAGCTTCTCAAGTTGGACGCAGCCAAGACGATGGAGACAGCTAATGGTCGCGGTCAAGAGCGGCTTGAGGCCGACGATCTGGATCGGGACCATCTCAAGCCGCATGGTCGCCCTCCAGGATGAAGGCCAGGGCCCTGTCGGCGGCCGCTGGCTGGGCCGTGGAGCCTGCCAGGCGCAACGCCGCTGCCTGCTGCTGCGCCCGGGAAACGATCTCGGCGGCTTCGCGCTCGGCCTCGACCAGGGCGGCCTGCCGCCGCCGCTCGCCTTCCAGCCGCCCTTCCTGTTCAGCCGCCGCCACGCGGGCTTCCGCTTCGCGCCCGGCTTCCGCCAGACGTGTCGCGATCGCTTCGCGTTCGGCGGCCAAGCGCCGGCTGGCTTCGGTTTCTGCCTGGCGGACCGCTTCAAGCAGGGCAGATGGAGCGGGTAAGGTGCTGCGCCTTGCGTCCATGGACCTTATGCCAGTCTAGCGACATTCTGACGGCGACTGTAGTGTATATCGGGCATCCGCCGAGTGACATTCAGCCCTGCGCCAGGTGGGACCGCCGGCGATCACTGGTGCAGGGCGACAATTCCGACCGGCTATCTCGCGGGAACATCAAGGCGCGCGCCGAGCACCGCCGCCTGTATGCCCATTCCTACCCGGCAGATGCAGCCGGCCCAGAGATGAGGGACGCAAGCCACGCGCGGCAAGTGGAGGTGCTGGGCGGCCGGGAGCAGCGGCCTGACCAGCCAGCGTGGAGCCAATGGGGGGGCGGTGCCCTGGACGACGCTGGTGCTTGTGGGTAGCGGTGGTCAGGGCGGGGCCGGAGGCAGATCGGCTGCCGCCGGGTCGGCGATGTCGATGGCCTCCAGGTAGCAGTCCTGCCCGCTGGTTACGTGCAGCCGGTAGCTGCCGCAGGCCGGACAGCGCTCTGTCAGACCGTCGCCGCGGCCTTGCGCGCAGTCCAGGCAATGCCAGGCCGCCGGCTGGGGGCGAAAGTGCAGGCGGGCTTCGGCGCTCGGCCGGCCGGCGCTGAGCAGGTTCCAATAGAACCGCACCGCCTCCTCCGTGATCGTGGAGAGCTCGCCGAGCACCACATGCACATCCGTCAGTCGTCCGCCGGCTGATGAGGCCTGTTGTTCGGCTTGTGCTAACAGGCTCTCAGTCGCGGCCAATTCATGCATGGGGCAAGCGCCAGGGACAGCCTACCGGCCTCAGCGGGCGGGCCCGCCAGGCTCGACCGCCAAGCAGGTGACTGTCTCCATTACGCCGGGCACGCACTGGATCTCCCAGGCAATCGTCCGGCCCAGCGCATTGAGGTCCGCACCCTCGATAGTGGCAATCAGATCGTAGGGCCCAAACGTCATATCGGCCTTGGTCACGCTGGTAAACGCGCGAAACTGGCTCAGCGCCTCGCCGACTTGCCCCGTTTGGACTTTGGCCAACACATAAGCTTTCATGAGTTCTCCTGCTAACGCCGACGGAAGGGGCCGGCGGACGACGCGGGCCAGATCGGACGAATTAGGGCCAAATAGACTCGGATGAATGCGCCGCGCATCCGCTTCCACCAGGCACTCTTCACTATCCCATCGGCCCGCGGCGGTGCCAAGTGTCGAAAATCACTCTGGGGATGACATTTGTTGACAGGACATAGACGACAAGCAATCCGGCATACACCGCCAGCAGGCAGATCGGGATGACCTCCAACGAGGTCTGCCGCGCCAGCACACCCATCAGGCTGGGGATGACGGCTGCTCCAAAACCCGTGGCCGCCATCTGCATCCCGATCGTATTGGCGGCGTAATGGTCGCCGACCCGGGTCCTGGTGCCGGACATCATCGCCGGGAAAATGGGCGCGATTGACAGGCCGATGACGGCCACCGCCAGCACGTTTGCCCATTCAGACGGATTCCAGATCAGCAGACTCGCGCCCAGCAGCGCCCCGGCCAGCCCGCCCAGCACCAGCCTGTGGATGCCCAGGCGCCTGGCAAACAGGCCGGCTGCGATCCGGCCAACGGTGAAGGTCAACCAGTAACTGCCCGCAAACAAGCCAGCCAGCGTCTGATCCACGCCGCGCGATTCGGTCAGCAGGGTGTAAGTCCAGGTGCCCAGCCCGCCCTCCGCGCCCACATAAAGGAAGAACAACACCACGCTCAGCCACACCTGCGGCTGCCGCAGCGTCTCCGCGAGCGGCGTCTGGTAGTCTGTCAGCCGTTTCGCCGCCTCGCTCCCGCCAGCGGTCTGGCTTTGGCGCCACCTCGCCAGGGTCAATACGAAGCCGGCCGCCAGCGCAATCTGAAAACCACCGACCACCTGGTATCCGAAGCGCCACGTGTTCAGGGTGGTCAGCCCGACTGTCATGATGATGGGACCAAGGGTGATGCCGACTCCCCAGCAGGCGTGCAGCCACTGCATCAGCCCGTCGCCAAAGTGGGTGGCCACATAGGTGTTGAGCCCGGCATCGATGGCGCCGGCTCCCAGCCCCCCAAACACGCTCAGCGCGACCATCATCCACCACTGCGGGACGAGGGTGTAGCCGGTGAGGGCCAGGCCGGTGAGCAAGCAACTGGCCGCCAGAACGCGGCCCACGCCCACGTGCGCCAGCAGGAAGCCGCTGAGGAAGCTGGAGGTCATGTAACCGGCGACGGAGGCGGTCAGCAGCAGGCCGATCGCATCCAGCGGGATGGAGAAGCCTGTCCGGATTGAAGGCCAGCCCACGCCGAGCAGACCATCCGGCAGCCCGAGCGCGACGAAGGCGATGAAGGCCAGCAGCACCACGGCCAGCCTGGGGTGCTGCTTCACTCTCGACCAGAGGTTCACTTCAGATATCGGCCGTGAGCCGGCCGGTGCGCGAAGCGAGTTGAGCGACCCGCCGCCAGCCGCAACAGCGACCGCAAATCGGCCAAGACGGCTTCAAACACGCCGCCCCGCCTGCCGTTCGGAGGGGGGCCTGGGCCTACTTGGCGATGAGCGGCAGGAAGAGCGGATAGGTGCCGCAGGCCATCACGGTCACGTCGTCAATCGCCAACCCGCCCAGTTGGACGGTGGTATCGGACTGGAGATTGAACTTGAACTCGATTTCCTGGCCCAGGAAGTCGTTCAGGCTGGCGGTGTGAATGCCCCACCCGGCACTCTCCTGGATGGTGTTGGCAGGGTTGCCCACCTGCACGTTCATCGTCGCATCCAGCCATTCCCACAACCGCTGCGTGTTGGCTTGCCCATCCTGCACCTCCACATAGGCGTTGTCAAAGGTGGCACTCTCCAACTGGTAGCGCTGCGCCCAGGTGATCCACGCATGGTGGACGTAGCCGGCCAGCGAGATCGGCGGGGAAGATAGGGTCTGGTTGCTGTTGGCATTGTAGGTATTGTCGAGGTCGGTGGCCCAGCAGTTGGAGCCGCTGAGGCATCTATCCAGCGGCACGAAGGTGGGTGTGCCCAACTCCCACTCGTCGTCGGCGCCGCTGTGGGTGAAGCCGGCCGCGCCGGCCTCGAAGTCGGTGGAGAACACGGTGGTTTCGAAGGAGCCGGCCGGGCAGACGGGCGGGTCCGGCGGCTTGCAGGCGGTGAGGCTCCAGCTCTGGAGCTGGCCGCCGTCGCCCGTTGCGTCGTCGTGCAGCACCAGCGACCACTGACCAAAAGCCTGCTCGCCGTCGAACCAACTCAGCCGGTGGGCCAACTCGGGCTGCAAGACCATGCCGGCGAGGATAACGTAGAGGCCAATCCGAAAACCGGCCTCGTCGTCCAGCCGGATGTTCATGGTAGTGTTCTGCCCGGAAACGGCGGACCCCACGTCTGTGAACAACCCGTTGGTGTTGCCCGCTGGTGAGACGAGGACCGCATCAATATCGCTCATGAACGTGTGGGTCAGCGCCAGGGACACGTCGAGATCGGCGATGAGGAAGCGGTCGGGGATGGTGAGGGTGGAGGTGATGACGTTGGGGCCGGGGCCGATGATCTTGGGCACGTCGGTGCTGGTGTAGGTGGCGCAGTTGCCGCCATCGTCGCTGGGCGGGTGCACGCTGACGCTCAGGTGATAGGCGCCGGCGCCCGCACCGTTGGTGTCCACGAAGATGTAGTAGGTGCCGGCGTCTTTGACGGTCAGGAAGAATGCCTCCGACGAGGGCGGGCTGCTGCCGGCATCGTCGACGACAAGGATGTTGCTGGAAAAAACCCCTATGCCCAACCGGCCGCCGGCCCACTCGACCTCCGCCCGGGCGGGGTTTAGGTCGAGGCTGGCGAAGAGGGTGTCGCCGGCCTGGAGCGCGATGGCATAGAAGTCGTCGTCGGTCGTGGCGGAAAGGACGCCGCTGATCCAGCCTGAGTTGGGCAGAGGCTGGGCAGTGCCGGGGATGTTATTGGGCTCGACCTCGGCCGTGGGCGATCCGCTCTGAACCCGCACGTGCAGGTGATAGGGTCGCAGGGTGCTGTTGTCGCCGCTCTCCGAGACGCGCAAGAAGTAGGTGCCTGTCGCGGGCAGCACCGTCCCGGCGATGGACGAGGCGGAGGCGCCCAGGGTGCCGTCATTGTCATCGGTTTCCAGCACGGTTGTGCCATTGGTGTTGTACAGCGTGAGGACCGAGTCGCCGCCGGCACTCGCGTCGAAGCCCGTCATCACGGCGGCGTACAGCCGGTCGCCGGCGCTGGCGCTGAAGCTGAAGTAGTCCACGTCTGTCGCCGGGTAGATGTTGCCCAGCAGCACCAGGTCGGTGGAGGGTAGGCTGGTGGCGGTGGTGTAGGCGTTGTTCGCTTCGATTTCTGTCGCAAAGTCCTGGCCCTGAGGGGCGAGGGGCAGGGCGGGCGGGGGGGCCAACGCGGGGAGTGGGGCGGCGGGCTGAGCCGCGGCGGGCGGCTGGACGGTGAAACCGGAGGCAGTTACGCAAAATACGGAGGCAAGCAGTATCCGTCGCATCATCGTTCGGTCTCCTGATTGGGTTGGCGGCCTGGCGCGGCGGAAGGCGCCTCTCGCGAGGAGTGCAAGATAGCATGTAACTCCCGGCGAGACAAATGCTTGGCGAGACTACCGCCCTGGGCTGGCGGCAGGTTCCGGCGGCGGCTGCGGGCTAGCCGGCGGGGCGGCCTTCAGCCACAGCGAGACATGCGCCGGCTGCAGGGTGTCGCCAATGACGGTAATCAGCTTATGCGTGAGCTGGTGCGCATCCACCTCATCGGCGACCGAGGCATTGAAGGCTGCCAGCGCGCGGCTGGCGTCATACTTGCGGCGATAGAAGCGCCGGTCAATGACGTGTTGGACGGCGCCGCGCAGCGGGCTGAACAGGGCGGCGACGCCCAGGGTAGACAGCACGGTCAGGAGCGGCGACTGCTGCCGGCCCGTCACGAGCGTGAAGAGCGGCTGCAGGACGACAATGGCGCCGAAGTAGATCGCTGCCAACAAAGTGGTGAGAACACTGTAGATGAGCGTGCGGCGGATGATCAGATCAATATCCCACAGGCGGTAGCGCAGTACCGCAAAGCCGATGATGAGCGGGATGAGGGCGAAGGCCAGGCGGGTGAGCAGGGGCACCCAGACTAAGCCGTACAGCAGATAGGGCCAGCCCGGCTCGCGCACGCCGGGGAGCATGAAGAAGGGCGCGACCGCCGCGGCATAAGCGCCGAATGCGGCGCCAAACCCGAAGGCAAAGACCTTGGCTTGCTGCCGCTGGAGCGAGGTGGAGACCAGCCGGTAGCGGTAGACTTGCGCGTAGATGCCAGCGCCCCAACCCGCCAGCGCGGCGACGACCCCGACCGGGGTGAGAGCGCCAGTGGTGTCGAGCAGCACCCAGGGCGAACGGGGCGCCACCAGCCAGTAGACCATCCACAGCCCCCACAGCCAGGCCAGCGGCCGCACCCAGCCGGGCACAAGCTGGCCGTTGGGGAAGACATAGAACAGCCCTAGCAGCACCGATAGGCCGAGCGCGCGGGTGAGGTTAACCGCCGGCTGCCAGGGCGCGCCAAAGTCGGTGATGCCGCCGAGATAGGGCATGGCGCTGCCGATGATGACCAGCAAGAGGGAGATGCGGGCCGCCACCCCTCGGTCTGGGCTGCGCTGGAAGATGATGGCAGCGACAGCAAGGTAGATAAGCAGCGGGCTGAGCGTCCAGGCGGCCACATACACCGCATACGCGTCGACTGAAAGGCCCCACTGCTGCAGCACCTGCGCCTCGGCGGGCGAGAGCTGGCTGAAGGTGCGCTCGGAAGGCGCTGCGACCGTGCGGGCTTCGCGGAGGAGGACGGGCAGGGTGGCCACGGCCAGGCTCAGCGCCAGGACCACGGCGGCCAGCCAGACCAGGCGGATGGTCACAAACTTGGGCGGCATGGTGTTCTGCCGCCAGTATACCCGGCCGCCGGGCCGCTCACCAGCGCGGCGGCCATGGGCCGCGGCTTTGCCAAACCGGACAATTGACACATTTTTTTGCGTGAATACACTTGACGCTCAGCGGTTCCCTCAACGTCTGAGCCGGCGGCCGGGAGGCTGACATGGGCAAGGCAATGCACAAGAGCAAGGTCATCTGGGGCGAGAGGCGCTCGGTGACCCTGGCGAGCTTTAGCGAAGTGCATTTCAAGCAGGTCTTCCAGCTCATCCGCGAAAATATCGGGCCGAATGAGTACGTGAATGAGGCCGGCATCCGCCGCGCCATCATGCTGGCCAAGCAGAACCCCAAGCTGAAGAACGGCTACGTCAAGCTGGGGCTGATTGGCAGCGACCTGGTGATCCGCGCCAAGGAGAAGAAGTTTCTGGGCGACATCGAGATTGACGCGGTGGCCGTCAAGAGCTACCCGACGAAGGTCAACAAGTACGAGCCCATCAAGCGGGAGCTTGAGCGGCAGCAAATGCAGAAGGATCTGGATGACCTAGAGAAGCGGAAGAAGGGCCGCGAGCAGTTGAAGACCGCCCGACAAGGCAGCGGCGTGACCCCGGTGAGCCAGCTCACAACCAGCGGGTCGCGCGTGAAGCCACCGCTGCCCACAGGGCCGAAGCCGGTGCTCAAGCCGCGCCCCGAGCTCACGCGCCAGTCCTCCAAGGGGAAGGAAGAAGAGCAGCCCCCGCTGCGCCCCCAACTCACGCGCCAACCTTCTAAGGGGAAGGAGGAGGCGCAGGTTAAGCCACCCAGCGGGCCGAAGAAGGAAGAGATCGAGCAGCAGGAGCGCGAGGTCGAGGAAACGCGGCTGGAGCTGGAGCGGCTGGGGAAGGAAGCGGAAGAGCTGCGCAAGTCGCGCCTGCGGAATGTGATGAACCGCACCGATGACGAGGGGGTGAGCCTGCGCGACCGGCTGCTGCGCGCGGCCAAGAAGGCGCAGATGCTGGGCATTGGCGACTACGCCCAGCAGAAGCTCAAGGCCCAGGGGCTGACGCCCATGCAGGTGGACTATCACGGCGAGGTGCTGGACCACCAGAAGAACCGCTACGGGCGCTACCTCAAGCCGCTGTGGGACATTTTCCAGAAGGCTGACCCGAAGATGAGCTTTAGCCGCTGGCTGGACGCGGTGGAGGCCGACATGCGCGGCGTGGCTGGGGTGGACGAGGCCCGGCACCTGACCAGCCGCGAGATCGGCGTTGAAGGCGGCCGGGTGGTCCAATCGGGCGGGACGGCCGGGGGCTTGATGATTTACCTGGACGACGAGACCCGCAAGCCGTATGCGGCGACGGTGAGCAAGGGCAACGTCACCGGCGGGCAGTTGGACGGCAGTGGGCAAATCCTCTTCGTTATCGGCCCCGACAATAAGGTGTACATCGGCCGCAAGGGCCGGGCCAGCGCCGGTGTGAGGGGTGCGTTCAATCACTCCTCCTTCTTTTCCGGCGGTCCGGTGCGCAGCGCCGGCTCGCTGAAGATGAGCGGCAGCCGGATCACGGAAGTGAGCGACGAGAGCGGCCACTATGCGCCGACGACCACGATGGTGCAGACGGCAGTGCGCAAGTTCGCGGGCGGCGACAAAGGCTGGCTGGCGAATGTCACCGTGAAGGTCGGCGGCCTGACCCAAAGCGGCACAGACTTCATGGAGGCCGAGGCCAAGACCC
>CAZCEC010000042.1:0-39592 GCA_964497615.1 uncultured Anaerolineales bacterium
TCCGCTGTTATGCAGAAAAGGAACTTGAACAAGACAAGTTGCGAGAAGATGCTGGCAATGCTGGCAACGCTGGCAATGCTGGCAATGCTGGCAATGCTGGCAATGCTGGCAATGCTGGCAATGCTTCCGCCGGCCTCCTTGGCACCTTCCCGGCCGCTGACAACAGCCGAAACGTGGTCAAGACTTCTCGCCAAAAACTTAGCCCAGCAACTCAGCTTTGCGGCGCTCGACAAAGTTGTGCAGCCGGTCGCGGGCGGCGGGCTCGATGGGCGGTTCGACGTAGCTCGCCAGCAATTCGCGGCAGCGGCGGTTGGCGCGGCGGGCGGCATCCTGCCCGCCCGCTGCCAGCCACTGGTCGTAGGGCTGGCGCACGCTGACCGCCGGGAGGAAATGCGCCTGCCGGTAGTGGCGCAGGGTGTGCGGCGCGTCCAGGAAAAAACCGCCCGGCCCCACGGCGGCGATGGTGTCGAGCGCCAGGGTTTCGGGGGTGATCTCCAGCGGGCGCACCAACTCGCGCAGCATGGCGATCAGCTCTAGGTCGATCACGAACTGCTCAAAGTCCACCGTGAGATAGGACTCCAGGCTGCCCGCACCGTGGAGCATGAAGTGCACGCCCGCCAGCACGGACGTCAACAGGAGCATCATCCGCTCGTAGTTGCTCTGGGCATCCGGCACCGGCGAATCGGTGAGCGCGCCGCCGCCGCGGCAGGGCAGCCCATAGTGGCGGGCCAATTGCGCCGCGACGGCCACGCACACCGCCGATTCCGGGCTGCCGGTGGCGGGCGACCCGCTGCGCAGGTCCACGTTGCTGGTGGCGGTGCCGTACAGGACCGGCGTGCCCGGCCGGACGAGTTGCGTGAGCGTCACCCCGGCCAGCACCTCGGCGTTGTGCTGGGCCAGCGCGCCGGCCAGGGTGGCGGGTCCCATCACCCCGGCCATGACGAACGGGGTGACGATGACGGGCTGGCCCAGGCGCGCGAACTCCAGCAGGCCCTCCACCATGGCGCGGTCGAAGAGCAGCGGGCTGTTGACGTTCAGGCTGCACTGGGCCACGGGATGCCCGTCGAGGGCGCTCTCGCCGCCGAACACCGCCGCCAGCATTTCGAGCGCGTCGTGGGCCTCGGGGCGGCCGCCCACGAAGCCGGCGGTGATGGGCTTGTCGCCGAGCAGCAGGGCCGCGCGCCAGCATTCCAGGTGACGGATAGCGACAGGCACATCCTGGGCCTCAACCACCTTGCGGGCCAGCACGTGAATTTCGGGCGACAGGGCACTGAGGCGGGTGAGGGTTTCGAAGTCGGCGAACGTGCCGGGGCGGCGCACGCCATCGAGATCGCGCACGTAGGGCGGGCCGCCGGCCGGCATCAGGGCGCAGTCGTCGCCGCCGATGTGCACATCCTTGAGGGGGTTGCGGGCGTGGAGGATGTATTCGCTGGGGGCGGTGCTGAGGGCGTGCCGCACCAACTCGCGTGGCAAGCGGAGCCGCCCAGCCTCGCCGTCCAGGCGTGCGCCGGCCCGGCGGAACACCTCGACCGCCTCGGGGCTGGTAACCTGGATGCCGATGCTTTCAAGAATGCGCAACGCGGCGGCATCAAGCTGCTCGACCTGTCCCTCGGACAGGATGTTGAGCGGGGGGAAGGCGCGATGGATTGGCCGCGCTGCCGCTGCCGGGCCAGGCTCCGCTTGCCGCCTGCGTCTTCGCGCGCTGGGGGCTGCCGGTTCGGACATTCAGTCCGCTGCCACCGCTGCCCTCAGCCGCTTCGCCAGGCTCGCTGGCTTCGTTCGCCCGATCACCAGGTCCGGCGTGCCGTGCCAGGCGGCCAGCCGGCGCAGGAGGGCCGCCACCTCGGCCACCAACTCATCGGTGGCCTCGACGCCCGGCTCCAATGCCAGCGACTTCACTTCGAATTGCCCCAGTGCCCGGTGGGCCTTGGGGTCCAGCCGCCCCACCACCGCCCCCCGGTGCAGGATGGGCAGGGTGAAATAGCCGAACTTCCGCCTGGCCGCCGGGATGTAGATTTCGAGCACATAGTTGATGTCGAACAACTCACGCAGGCGGTCCCGGTGCCAGATGAGCGGATCGAAGGGCGACAGCACCGTCGTCAGGGTGGGCGTCTGCGCGGGTTTCGCCGCCGGGTCGCGGTAGGCGGGGCCAGGCAGTTCCTCAATCTCCACTCGCGTCAGCAAGCCCTCGTCCGCCAGCGCCTCCAGCCGCTGAAGGTTGCCGGTTTTGGGCAGGCGAAAGTAGTCGGGCACCCAGGCCGCCCGCGCCACGCCCAGCGCCTGCACGCTTTGGAGCGTGAGCGCCCGCAGCACCGCTTCGCGCGAAGGCACGTTAGCGCCGGCGGGGCCGTCCTGCCAATCGGGCCGCACCCGCTCGCGCAGGTCGTATACCCGCTGGAAGTTGTGGCGGCGCGCGACCATCAACTCGCCCAAGATCCACAGGCACTCCAGGGCGGTCTTCTCGTCCTTCCAGTTCCACCAACTTCCGGCGCGCGGTTCGGGGTTCTCAAAGTCGGCGGAGCGCACGGCGCCGTCGCGCCGGATGCGGTCCATAATCCCATCCACCAGCGGGCGGTGTTCCCGCACCCAGGCCGGCACGGTCTTCCAGCCGCCGGCCGGCAGTCCATCGAGCATGTAGTGGCGAAACAGGGGATACGCCTCGCGCGGCAGAAAGCAGGCTGCGTGTGCCCAGTATTCGAACAACTCGCCTTCGGCCAGAAGCTCCTCCAGCCAGGCAGGGTTGTAGTCGCCCAGGCGGCTCCAGAGCACCAGGTAGGGGCTGCGCGCGATCACGCTGATGGTGTCAATCTGGAGCACGCCCATCCGGCGGATGGCGACCAGCACGTCGCGCTTGCGGGCGGGGCGCCGCAGGGGCTGGGCGAGGCCCTGCGCGTTGAGCATCAGGCTGCGGGCCTCGGCGCGGGAGAGGGTCTCGACAGCCACGCGCTACATATCCTGCGGCCGGCTGTAGTAGGGCAGGCGCGTGCCGATGCCGCGCGCCACGGCCTTGGTGTAGGCCAGATGGCCGAGCATGATGTCGCTGACGGCGAAGCCCTTATGCCAGAACAGGATGCGCTCGTCGGGGCGCTCGCGGCCAGGCTTGACGCCGGCCACCACCTCGCCGATCTCGCCGTAAACGTGTTCGGTGCGCAGCTCGCCGGACTGGATCAGGCCCGCGAACTGCCCATACTGCGACTTCTGGCACTGATTCCAGTCATCCACGATGAGCTTGTCCACGCTGAAGGGCAGGCTGGGCGCGACCGACAGCACCGCGCCATAAGGCTGGATGAGCGCGCCGGGCTTGACCCAGGCATCCTCCACCAGCACCTGATGGGTGAGCAGGCGCGAAGCGTCGATGATGATGTCGGCGTCGCGCACCGTCGCCTCGGAGGTCTCCTTGACCGCGACCGGCTTGCCCAGCCGGGCAGCCATCTCGGCGGCGAAGCGCTCGCGCGAGGCGGGCCGGGCGCTGGTGATGCGGATCTCCTCGAAGTCGAAAAGCTGGTCGAGCATGGCGACGTTGTACCAGGCGGTGCCGCGGGCGCCGATGTGGCCGAGCACGCGCGGGCGCCCGGCGGCCAGGTGCTTTGCGCCGACGGCCGTCACTGCGCCGGTGCGCATCCAGGTGATGAGCGTGCCATCCACGATGGCGAAGGGCGCGCCGGTCTCCGGCCGGTAGAGGGTGATGAGAGCCAGCTCGGAGGGTAGACCGTGCTCGTAGTTGCGCTCGAAATCGCCGATGACCTTGACCCCGGCGACGTTGATCGGTTCCACATAGCCCTTGAGAATGTTGAAGAGCCGGTAAGGATAGTCGAGGGCCAGATGGTCCTTGGAAGGCATGATGACCTGCCGCCGGCCGTGCGCCCGCAGCCCGGCCTCGATGGCATCCATGACTTCGCCCAGGCCCAGGTCAAGCTGGTCCACGTCTTCTTTGGAGAGGAACAGGATTTCAAGAGGAGGCATGCGGCACGTATCCTAAGGCGGCGGAGATGTCACCAGCGGCGCGGCGCAGGGGCGCGACCAGCTCGGCCTGCATCTGGGCCAGAGAAAGGCGGCCCACGGGCACATCCACCGACAGGGCGGCGAGGACCCGGCCGGGCGGCTCGCAGATGGGGACGGCCACGGCGCGCAGGCCGGCATCCATCTCGTTGTTGTTGACGGCATAGCCACGCTGGAGGGTGCGGCGCAGTTCGGCCTCCAGGGCGGCGTGCTGGGTGAGGGTGCGGGGCGAGTAGGCGGGCAAGGGCATGGCGCGGAGCAGGGCGGCCTGCTCGGCGGCGGGCAGGTAGGCCAGCAGGACCTTGCCCTGGGCGGTGGCATGGGTGGGCTGGCGCTCGCCCAGGCGGCGGCGCACCGTCACCGGGCGCGGGGACTCCACCTGTTCGATGACGACGATCTCGGCCCCCTCGCGGACGGCGAGGGAGACAGTTTCTTCAACAAGATGGGCGAGGGCTTCCATATGCGGCAGGGCCAGGGCGCGCAGGTCGCCGGGCTGCGGGACGGCGCGGCCGAGGTCGCGCACGCGGCCGGTGAGGTGATAGGCGCCGTCGGGGGCGCGGCGCAGGTAGCCCAGATGCTCCAGGGTGTAGGCGAAACGGAAGGCGGTGCCGGGGTCGAGGGCCAGGCGGCGGGCCAGGGCGGTGAGGGTGAGGCTGGGCGAGTCGGGGGTGAAGGCGGCCAGGACGCGCAGGCCGCGGTCGAGGGTCTTGAGGAAGTTGCGGCGGTGGCGGGGGGTGGCGGCGCTTGACAAGGGCGGGCTTCGGGCCTAGATTCCGGTGACTTGCGGATTATACGGGAGGGGTTGCGGAATGCGCAAGTCAGAAGAGGAGATGACCATGAGCGAATTTCCCACATCAGTCAAATACGTCGTCATCGGGGCGGGGGTGCATGGGCTGAGCACGGCCTGGCACCTGGCGATGGAACTAGAGAACCGCAAACGCGGCTCGGGCGCGGATGTGGTGGTGCTGGACAAGACGGGGGTGGGGGCGGGCGCCTCGGGCATCGCGTGCGGGTGCGTGCGTAACCTGTACATGACCGAGCCGCTGCACGCGATCCTGCGGCATAGCGTGGACGTGTGGATGTATGACCCGGTGGCGTTCGGGTTCCAGCAGGTGGGCTACATCGGCGCGGCGGAGGGCAAGGAGCAGGCACAGTACGAGCGCGTGCACGCCAGCCAGCGGGCGGCGGGGTACCAGTCTGACCTGCACGTGGGCGCCGACGCCAAGCGCTTCCTGAAGAACATCTGGCCGGACTTCAACACAACCAACATTGACATTGCCCTGCACGAGAAGGTGAGCGGCTACGCCGGGACGCGGCAGGCGGTGAATGGGCTGGCGCAGAAGTGCCGCGACCACGGCGTGCGCATCCTCACCGGGGTGGAGGTGACGGGCTACGACATCCAGGGCGGGCAGGTGAAGGCGGTCCACACCAACCAGGGCGACGTCAAGTGCGACCTGGTGATCTGGGGGCTGGGGGCGTGGCTGCCCAAGCACTGGGAGATGCTGGGCCAGCCCATGAAGATCGACTGCCGCTACCCGGATGGGGTGACGGTGACCAAGGACATGTGGACTTACTGGCGGCTGCTGGAAGGCGAGGTGTTTGACGACCGGCCCTACCTGACGCCGGAGGGACTCAACCCGCCCATCCTGCATATTGAGACCTCGGAGCCGGTGGTGGAAAAGGCCACGGGCAAGAAGCTGGGCGACTACCTGTACGTGTATTTCAAGAATGGCACCGAGCGGATGCCGCGGCCGGGATTGCAGGGGGGCACGGTGCCGGTCAAGATTGGGCCGCAGGCGAGGACGGACCCGTACGGCCACGCCAACGACGAGTACCAGGCCGACGACTGGTTCGCCGACTACTTCGTGGCGGCGATGGCGCACACTATGCCGCGCTTCGATGGGATGCGGGCCAACTTCCGCGAGCGCCGCAACGGCGGCATCGGCGCGTTCACGCCCGACAACGTGCCCGTGTTCGACTGGGTGCTGCCCAACCTGTACATGGTGGCCGACAGCAATCACGGGTTCAAGATGCTGGGCGTAGGCAAGCTGCTGGCGAAGTTCCTGATGGGCGACCGGGTGCCGGAACTGGAGCCGTTCACGTTTGACCGGTACGCTGAGGGGCGGACGTTTGGCGGGTCGACCAGCCATTCGCCTTGGGTCTAGCCGCTGCCCTTGCTTGCCTCCCCGAGAAACAACATGGGCGATGCAGCGCATCGCCCATGTTGTTTCTCGAGTATAACTACGTTCATGCTGCGCTTTGCGTCGTACCTGGGCGATAACGGCCGGGAGTTCTACGCGGCGGTCGTGGCTTATCTCGGGCAGGCGACCGGGCTGCCGGTGACGATGCTGAATACGCCCCCTTCGCAGGACAGCGCGTTTGCGCTGGGCCGGCTGGAGGGGGCGTTTACGTGCGGGCTGCCGTATGTGCGGCACTATGCGGCGGCGGGCGGGGCGCGGCCGCTGGCGGCGCTGGTGATGATGGGCGAGCGCTACGCGGACCGGCCAGTGTACTTTAGCGATGTGATCGTCCGGGCGGAGGCGCCGTTCGCGCGGCTGGACGACCTGCGCGGGGCGAGATTCGCGTACAACGGAACCGACTCCTTCTCGGGCTATGTGCTGCCGCGCCACCATTTGATCAAGCTGGGGCGAGACCTGGGCTTCTTTGGGGCGATGCTGGAGTCTGGCTCACATGCGCGGTCAATGGATTGGGTTGAGAGCGGCGAGGCGGACGCGGCGGCGATTGACAGCGTGGTGTTGGAGATGGAACTGCGCCAGCGGCCGGAGCGGGCGGCAGCATTCCGCATCATTGAGAGCATTGGGCCGATGCCGATGCCGCCAGTGGTGGCCTCGGCGCGGCTGGACGCGGAGACGTTTGGGCGGCTGACGCGGGCGCTGACGACGATGCACCAGGACGCGGCGGGGCGGGCGATTTTGGAGGGGGCGGGGGCGCGGCGCTTCGCAGCGGTCAGTGATGGCAGCTACGACGCAGTGCGAGATGTCTGGAGCACGTGCAACAACGCCGCGGCATAAGCTTCGGCGCCGTTAGCGGCCTCGAACGTCAACGTTTCCCCACGATACCGAATTTCACACAAGCATGTCTCGGGCTGCGCGTGCAGGCTGAGGGCCGGGCCGTCGCTGGCATCCAGGCGCTCGGCCAGCAGGGCGCGGAGCTGGGCTTCGGTGGGCAGCCAGAGGACCTCACCGGCGGCGATGTAGTCCAGCGCCCACTCGGCGGCGCCATCGAAGGTGAACACCGGCTGGCCGTGCAGCAGGGCGCGGCCGGCGGGCATGCGGTTGATGACGAAGACACGGTCGTCGAGGTCGCGGTCGGGGATGAGGAAGAAGTCGAACTCGGCGGGCTGCCAGGCGAGGCCGGCGGCGTGGAGGGCGCGGGCGGTGGGGAGGGAGAGCATGTGGGAGATTATAGCGTGACGGGGTAGGGAAATGGAGGAAATGAGGGAAATTGGGGAGGGGGCTCCGGGGACTCGGGGGATGGTGCGGAAGGGAGATGCCTCGCTGCGCTCGGCATGACACTACCGGGCAAAGGGCTAGGCGGGATGGGGGGCGGCGACGAGGACGGTGAGGCCGAGGGCGCGGAAGGGCGCCAGGGTTTCGGGCGGGGTCAGGGCGTCGGTGACGACGGCGGCCAGCTCGGCGGGGTTGATGACGGTGAAGGTGGTGGCGCGGCCAAACTTGCTGTGGTCGGCCAGAAGGATCTTGGTTTGGGCGCGGGCCAGCATGAGGCGCTTGACGCGCACATCGGCGGGGTCGCTGTCGGTGCAGGCTTCGGGGGTGACGCCGTAGGCGGAGATGAAGCACTTATTCGCGGTGAGGGTGGCGAGGAACTCCTCGGCGGGCGAGCCGACCAGGGTGTCGTGGCGGGCGAGATACGCGCCGCCGGTGCAGATGACGCGGTACTCGGGATGGCTGTGCATGGCCAGCACGATGCGGGCCGAGTTGGTGATGATGGTGACATCCGGCAGGCTGAGGCGGGCCAACTGCTGGCAGAAGGCCACGCCGGTGGTGGACGAGTCCACGATCAGGGTGTCGCCGGGCTCAACCAGGCGGGCAGCGCGGGCGGCCAGGGCCAGTTTCTCCTGCGGGTGCTCGCGCTGGCGCCAGCGGTAGTCGAAGTCCACGCTGGCGGAGGCCGCAGGGGCGAGGGTGGCTCCACCGTATTGCTTGCGGATCAGTCCTTCCCGCTCTAACTCGGTGAGATAGCGATAGATCGTCGTCTGGCTGACGCCGAGGTGGCGGGCGAGGCTTTGGGTGGAGTTGAAGCCGCGCTCGCGGAGAAGGGCAAGGACGTCCTGCTTGCGCTCGGTCTTGTAGATCGGTGGCACGCTCTACTTATAGCCGCTGGGTGAAATCTTGTCAATCACCCGTCAAAATAATGCCCGAAATGGCGGTTTTGTGATACTAATTGACAAATTTATGGAAAAGTTCAATAATGCCGGTCATACCGGCTAACCCATGGGAGACCTGGACGCATGACGCATGACGCGTGAAGAGGAAGTTCGGCAGGGGCTGTTTGACGGCACGCTGTACGGACGCGCGGCCGACGTGAAGGCGCTGACCGAGGAAGCCCTGGCAATGGGCATGGCCCCGCTGGACATCCTGTTCGGCCCGCTCATCCCGGCGCTGGAGGAGGTGGGGCGGCGCTTCGAGGTGGGCGATTACTTTGTGCCGGAGATGATTATCTCGGCCAAGGCGATGCAGGAGGCGCTGAAACTGCTGCGGCCGCTGCTGGCGCAGACCGGCGCCAAGCCCATCGGCAAGGTCGTTATCGCTACGGTGAAGGGCGACATGCACGACATCGGCAAGAACCTGTGCATCATGATGCTGGAGGGCGGCGGGTTCGAGGTGGTGGACCTGGGGGTGAACACGTCCATCGACAAGATCGTCAACGCGGTGCGCGAACACCAGCCGCAGTTGGTGGGCTTCTCGGCGTTCCTGACGACAACGATGCCAATGTTCAAGGTGAACATGGAGGCGCTGGAGAAGGCGGGCCTGCGCGCGGGCGTGAAGGTGATGGTGGGCGGCGCGCCGGTGACGCAGGAGTATGCGGACAAGGTGGGGGCCGACGGCTACGCGGCGACGGCCAGCGCCACGGTGGCCCTGGCGAAGAACCTGCTGGCGAGTATGGGCTACGACGTCAGCGGCGGGCAGGCGGTCTCGGCGGAGACCGAGGCGGCGGTGAGCGCGATGGAGAGCTTGATGGAGACGTGGGACCGGGTGGAGTCGGGGAAGACGGTGGAAGGTGTGTAGGTGGGGGGTGTGGGCGCGTGAGCGCGTGCGCATGTGAGCCAACCCGTCTTGCGGTGGCGAGGCGGCGGTACGCATCGTTCAAAGACTGAGCCGTTGGCAATTCCAACGGATTTCGCGGCTTACACCTCCTGCGCCCGCGTAGGCGGACGTGGCGGCCAACGGCCATCAGGTGTGAATTCCATTCGCCAGCTTTGAAAGGAATCTATGCTCACTCATCGCGAGCGCGTCATCAAGGCCCTGAACCACGAAGAACCGGACCGGGTGCCGATTGACCTATACTTTCACGCCGGGATGCTGACGGACCGGGCCTACTTCGCGCTGAAGGACTATCTGGGCATCACGGGCGACATCGAGCCGTTCCGCAAGGGATTGGGGGCGAACTACTACGACGAGCGGATCCTGGAGGCGTTCGACATCGACTTCCGGCGGGTGTTCTTCGAGCCGGACGTGGAGCTCAAGCCCATCAACGACGAGGAGTCCGAGTTCGTAGATGCCTGGGGGACGGTGTATCTCTCCGGGCCGGGGTACACGCACCCGGCCGGGCCGCCGCTGGTGGAGATCGACACGGTCGAGGCGCTGCGCGACTATCCGTGGCCCAAGCCGGAGCAGTTTGGCTCGACGGCGGGGCTGAAGGAGCAGGCCCTGCACCTGTGGAACAACACGGACTACGCCATCGCGCTGCGGCGGCCGGGGATTCGCGGCGGACTGCTGGACAAGGGCGGCGACCTGCGCGGGATGGAGCAGTTCATGATGGACCTGGCGCTGTCGCCTGACTATTGCCGGGCGCTGTGCGAGATCCTGGCCGAGATTTACGCCGACACGTATGAGCTGGTGCTGCGCGAGGTGGGGCCGTATGTGCAGATTGTGGAGGCGCAGGACGACATCGGGGCGCAGCTTCAGCCGCTGATCTCGCCCAACACCTGGCGCGAGATTTTCAAGGAACCGCAGAAGTATATCTTTGACCGCGTGCACAAGCTCGCGCCGCAAGCCAAGATCGTGTTCCACACCGACGGCAACGTGCACCCGATGATCAATGACCTGATCGAATCGGGGGTGGACGTGCTCAATCCCATCCAGCCCTCGGCGCGGCTCATGGACTCGTTCAAGCTCAAAGCGGAGTTTGGTGACCGGCTGAGCTTCCACGGGGCGATGGACGTGCAGACGGTGTTGAACCAGGACGAGGCGACGGTGCGCGAGGACGTGCGGACCCGCATCCGGGCGCTGGGGCCGGGCGGCGGCTTCATCCTGGCCCCGGCCAACCACATCCAGCATGACATCCCGCCGGAGAACATCGTCGCCATGTACGATGAGGCGAAGAAGTTCGGGGTGTATCCGCTGAAGACCTAACCCCCGGCCCCATCCCGGCGCTCTTCGAGCGCTGCAAGGGAAGGGGAGCCAGGGAGCGGCGGGCCTGGAACTAGCAATCGCGCCAGATATGGGTCACCATCTGGCGCGGTTATATTTCCAGGCGGGCTAGAAGGTGACGGGCAGCCGGTCCAACCCGCGGATTAGCCCGTGCACCCGCCAGGCAATGGGCTGGCCCGACAGCCGCAGGTAGGGGAAGCGGCGCAGGACGGTGCCAATGGCGATGGGGGCCTCCAGGCGGGCGAGGGGCGCGCCGACGCAGAAGTGGATGCCGAAGCCGAAGGAGAGGTGGCGGTTGGGCTGGCGGGCGATGTCGAAGCGGTGCGGGTCGGGGAAGACGCGCGGGTCGCGGTTGGCCGAGCCGAAGATCTGCAGGACGTAGTCGCCCTTGTGCAGGGGGACGCCCAGGTACTCATAGTCCATGGACATGCGGCGCGGGTTGCGCTGGAGGGGGCTCTCGTAGCGCAGCACTTCCTCGACGGCAGTGGGCAATAAACTAGGGTCGACGCGTAGGCGGGCCATGGATTCCGGGTGACGGAGCAAGGTGTACAGGCCGTTGGCGATGGTGTTGGTGGTGGTCTCGTGACCGGCGATGAGCAGGAGCACAGAGGTGGTGAGCAACTCAGCCCGGGTCAGGCGGTCGCCTTCGATCTCGGCTTTGACGAGGTGGGTGAGTAGGTCGTCGCGCGGATGGGCACGGCGGTCGGCCAGCAATTGCGCCAGGAACTTGCGCATGGCGACGAGGTCGGTCTGCACCTTGTCGAGCAGTTCGGCTGAGACGACGCCCGCGCCCTGGAAGGACAGGACGCTGTCGGACCAGCGGCGGAAGTCGTCGCGGGTCTCGGGCGGCACGCCGAGGATTTCGGCGATGAGTATGGCCGGCAGCGGGTAGGCGAAGTCCCAGATCACATCGAATTCGCCGCGCAATTGGGCGACGTCGAGCAGGCCGTCCACCAACTGCTGGATGCGTGGGCGCAGGGCTTCGCTGGCCTTAGGGGCGAAGGCCTTGGTGACCAGGGCGCGCAGACGGGCGTGGTCGGGCGGGTCGGCGTTGATGAGGCCGCTGGAGAAATGGTTCTCGAAGGGCGCGAAGTGCTGGCGCAGGTCGGGGTCCAGGCGATCGAGGACGGCGGTGACGCGGCCGCGACTGGAGAAGTGGGCGGTATCTAGCAGGGTGGCCTGCACGTCCTCGTAACGGGGCATCACCCAGCCGGCGAGGGCTTCGCTCCAGGCGAGGCGGGTGGTCGCCAGCAGTTCATCGTAGACGGGGTACGGGTCTTGATAGAAAGCGGGCTGAATCAGTTTCTCGTCGAGTGCGGGGGGGAGGGTTGGGCGCATGGGGGGGAAGTATAACGGGAAACAAGGGAAATACGGGAAATAAGGGAAATGGGGAACGAGGGGCCTCGGGGGACTGAGGGGAACGAAAAGAATGAAGGTGGGATGAGACCGCGTCACCGGATCAGCGGACGCGAAGAGTGATACGATAGGTCCAATGGCGCAGGCAGCGGCGGGTGTGGTGGGCATTGACCTGGGCACGTCGAGCTGTAAGGTGGGGGTGTTTGACGCCGCCGGCACGGTCCTCGGACTGGGCACGGCGGCGTTTGCGATTGAGCGCGGAGCGGATGGGCGGGCGGAGATGGACGCGGGGGCGTGGTGGCCGGCGGTGGGCGGCGCGACACGCGCGGCGCTGGCGCAGGCTGGGGTGAGGGGCGAGGGCGGCGGGGGGGTGGGGGGGGGGGGGGGGGGGGGGGGGGGGGACCGGGGGGGGGGGGGGGGGGGGGGCAGGTGGGGACGCAGGTGCCGTTGGATGCGGCGGGGGAGCCAGTGCGGCCGGCGCTCTCGTGGCAGGACACGCGCTCGGGCGAGGCAGCGCTGCGCTTGCAGGAGCGCGTGGGGCGGGAGCGGCTGCGGGAGGCGCTGGGGATTGACCTGCCGCCCAGCCCGGCGTGGCCGCTGCCGAGGCTGCTGTGGCTCCAAGAGCACGCGCCGGGAGATTTGGCGCGAACGCGGCGGCTGGCGCAAATGAAGGACGTCATCGTCAACCGGCTGACGGGGGAGTGGGCGACGGATGCTTCCAGTTGGCGGGGAATCCTGCGGCTGCCGGGGTTGGAAGTGGCGGCGGACTTGTTGGGGGAGTTGGGGCTGCCGAGCGATTTGATTGCGCGCCGCTATGCGCCGGAGACGGTGATTGGGGCGGTGACGCGCGCGGCGGCGGAGGCGACGGGGCTGCGGGCGGGCACGCCAGTGGTAACGGGCTGGCACGACCTGAACTGCGGGCTGCTGGGAAGCGGGATCACGCGGCCGGGCCAGGGGTTCGACATCGGCGGGACGACCGAGCACCTGGGGGTGGCGCTGGGAGCCGATGGCGGGCCGCAGTGGGCGGACAAGCTGATGCTGGCGCCCTACCTGAGCGCGGACCAGGGCAGCGCGAGGCGGGTGTGCTACGGCGTAACATCCGCGGGGGGCGGGTCGCTGGAGTGGTATGCCAGCCAATTCGTGCCGGACCTGCTGCGGGCGTATGGGCTGGACCTGCCCGAGGACGCGGCGGCGCGGCTGGAGGCGCTGGCGGCGGGCGCACCGGCGGGAGCAAGCGGGCTATTCTTTCTGCCGTATCTGCATGGAGAGCGCGCGCCGATCTGGGATGCCAATGCGCGGGGCGTGTTCCTTGGGTTGAGCGGGCGGCACCGGCACGCGCACCTGGCGCGGGCGGTGCTGGAGGGGGTGGCCTACAGCCTGCGGCAGGTGCTGGAGGCGGTTGAGGCGGCGACGGGGGCGACGATTGGGAGTGTGCGCGCCTCGGGCGGTCCGGCGGGCATGCGGCTCTGGAACCAGATCAAGGCCGAGGTGCTGGGCCGGCCGGTGACGGCGACGAAGGTGACGCACGCTGCCTGCCTGGGCGCGGCGATGCTGGCGGCGGTGGGCATTGGCTGGCACGCCAACGCGACGCAGGCGGCGAAGGCGATGGTGCGGCCAGGGGATGAGGCCGTGCCCGACGCACGGCGCGCGGCGCGGTACAATGACTACTTCGCGGTGTATGCAAACCTGTATCCACGGCTGCGGCCGGCCTATGCCGAGTTAGCGGCCCTCAATGTAGGCGAGGACGAAAACGAATGACGACTGAGAAGCGGCCGGTGCTGATCGTGGGCGCCGGCAAGATTGCGCGCGGGTACGTGGGACATCTATTGGCATTGGCGGGGCATCCGCTGACGTTTGTGGACGTGAACGAGGCGCTGGTTCGGCTGATCAACGAGCGCGGCGGCTACCAGGTGCACATCCTGGGCAGCCCGGAGAAGTCCATGCGAGTGACGAACGTTCGGGCGCTGCACAGCTCGGACCCGCGGTTGGCCGAGGCCGTGGTGGAGGCAGGGATCGTTTTTGTCTCGGTGGGCGGACCAAACCTGCCGGCGGTGGGGGCGGCGCTGAGGAACGGCATCGGGGCGCGGCGGCGGGCAGGGGGCCGGAAGCTGAACATTGTCTGCTGCGAGAATTGGCGCAAACCCGCGGAGGTGCTGCGGGAGGCGCTCGCGGCGCAGTTGGGCGATGAGGACCGGGCCTACCTGGCGGAGCGAATCGGCATCGCTGAGGCCACGGTGCTGCGGTCGAGCATTGAGCCGACGGAGACGCAGCGCGCGGAGGACCCATTGGCGGTGCAGGCGCAAGACTATTGGGAATTGCAGATTGACGCCGAGGGGCTAGTGGAGCCGCTGCCGGAGGTGATGGGGCTGAAACCGGTGGAGGGCTTTCACGCGGCGCTGGAGCGCAAGCTCTTCACCTACAACGCCGGGAATGCCGTGATCGGCTACCTGGGGATGCGGCGCGGCCATCAGTTCCTGCACGAGGCGGCGACGGACCCGCTGATCCTGGAGGCGGCACGGGGGGTGTATGAGGAATCGGGGGCGGCGATTTGCGCCAAGCACGGCTACACGCGCGAGGACCAGGCGGCTTTCGCGGCACGGTCGCTGGCGAAGTATCAGGACCCAAAAATCGCGGACCCGGTGGAGCGGCAGGTGCGCGACCCGATCCGCAAATTGGGGCGGCACGACCGGCTGATCGGGCCGGCGAGCCTGGCGCTGGAGCACGGCATCCGCCCGTGGAACCTGGCGCTGGCGATTGCGGCGGCGCTGCAATACGATAACCCGGCTGACCCGGCGGCCGTGGAGTTGCAGCGGCTGATCGCGGAGCGGGGGCTGGACGCGGCACTGCGCGCGGTATGCGGCATCGAGCCGGATGGGGAACTGGCGCGGCTGGTCAAGCAGCGGTGGGAGGACGTGAAGCGGTTTGACCGGGTGGCGCAGGCGGGGTGAGGGCGGCACGGCGCTCGCGCCTGCAAGACGCTCCAAAAGCTTTTCCGATAATTGCGCCTGCGATAGAATGGCGGCGCTTTTCCAACTCAACTTACTCATTCACGGAGGCAGAGCGTGCTTACGGCAGAACAGATTGAGCAATTCCGGCGCAGTGGTTTTGTGAACGGAGGGCCGGTGCTGGACGAGGCGGCAGTGGAAGAATTGCAGGCGGAGGTGCTGCGGGTGATTGACGACCGCGACAAGCCCGATGTGCCCCAGCCGGTGCTGCTGCGAAACCTGTCGCCGGACGAGGCGCACCCCATCTGGCAGATCGTGAACATCTACGAGGCCAGCCCGGCGTTCAACAAGCTGGTGCGCAACCCCCGCATCGCGGAGATGGCGGCGACGCTGGCGGGCGCCTCGCGCCTGCGCATCTGGCACGACCAGGTGCAGTACAAGCCCAAGGCGCTGGGCGGGCGGCTGGCCTGGCACCAGGACTCGCCGCTGTGGCCGAGTTTGCAGCCCAAGGACGCGCAGCTCACGGCCTGGATTGCGCTGGATGACGCCGACGCCGACAATGGCTGCATGTACATGGTGCCCGGCTCGCACAAGTGGGGCGACAAGCAGGCCTGGATCGCGGAGCAGCCGGAGGGCGAGCTGCTGCCGGAGACGTTTGAAGGACACGACATGCACATCATGATGTGCCCGGTGAAGCGGGGGCATGTGCACTTTCATCACGCGCTGACGTGGCACGGCTCCGGCACCAACCACAGCAACCGCCCGCGCCGGGCGATTGGGATTCACTACATGACCGAACGGACGGTGTATGACGCGAGCGGTGACCACCTGATGAAGCCGTTCATCACCGTGGCTGATGGGGAGGCGATGGGCGGGGAGCGGTTTCCGCAGGTGTGGGGGTGAGGGCTATCTCTGAATGACGCCGGAGCGGTCCTGCTGGACGAGGGGGCGGCAGCCGGCGGGCGTCACGACGAAGGTGCGCTCGATGTGGACGGAGCCGGCGCCCGCGGTGAAGATGGCCGACTCCAGGTTGAAGACCATGTCCACTTCGAGGGGCAGGTCGGAAGGCTCGTCAATGCAGTCGTCGCGCAGGCGCAGGCCGTTGTCGGGGACAAGGATGGGGTAGTCGCGGATCTCCAGGCCCAGGCCGTGGCCGTGCGGGTTGGAGGCGGTGACGCCGTGGTCGTTGAGGGCCTGCCACATCGCGCCGCGCACGGCGGAGCTCTTGATGCCCGGCCCGATGGCGGCCATGCCGGCGGCCATCGCGGCGCGCAGGGCGGCGTGGCGCTCCAGCATGGCGGGCATGACGTTGGCTACAGCCAACGTCATGCCGGTGTCGGAGAAGTAGCGGCCGTAGAGACAGCCAAAGTCCACGAACTGAATATCGCCGGGGGCGAAGGTGCAGGCGGCCTCGGAGGTGATGCCCATTCCCCACGGGCTGAAAGAGAAGTGATCGTAGTCCGCGCCGAGGGCGGCGACGCGGGCGCGGTAGTGGTGGACGAGGTCGAGCGCGGAGCGGCCGGTGGCGGCCAGTGCCAGGGTTTCCAGACCCACGTCTTCATTGATCTGGGCGGAACGTTCGAGGCGGCGGATCTCCTCCGGGCTTTTGACGGCGCGGATCAGGCGGAAGAGGTTGGAAGCATCCTTGACCTGGGCGCGGGGCAGGACGCCAGGCAGGGCGGCGTTGACGGAGGCGGTGAGGCCTTCCTTATCCAGGCCCAGGCGCGCGTCGAGCAGGCCACGGGAACGGAGTGCGTGAACGAGGGCCTGGACCGGGGAGGCGGCCACGGCGGGCTGGGTGAGCGCGGCCAGGAGGCGCGGACCCTCGCCGGTGAGGGCGGCAGGAGAGACCGTCTCATCCAGGCCGTGCGCGCCGAAGGTGACAATATCGCGGACCCACAGATCGGCGGCGTTGACGACGTTCAGGGGGCTGATGATGAAGGCCGGCTCTCCCTCCAGCGGCAGGACGGCGAACCCCTGGCCCAGGCTGGATGGGGCGCCGGGGGCCATCATGTACTCGCGGAAGAGGGGGTCGATCCAGTTGTAGTAATCCGTGAGGTAGGTGATGTTGACCCACGAGGCGGCTACGAGGGCGTCGAGATTACAGCGGCGCATGAAGTCACGGGCGCGGTCGAGATGCAAGAGCATGGTATCACCTCCGAGGGTATAGTATATGGTGTTCAACCTATAGACAAGGAATGCAGCCGTGAAAGACAGCACCCTCTCGGGCCATGCCCATAAGAAGGACGGGATGACCGTGGTGGACGTGGACGTGCACGCCCACGAAAGCCCGGCGGCGCTGGCGCCGTACTGCGAGATGCCGTGGCGCAAGACCCTGGAGTTCCTGGCGGCTTCGGTGCCGGCGCGCTACCTGGACATCCCCGGCTTCGCGCCCAGCATCACGACCGTGCCGCTGTTCCCGCAGGGCGGGGGCGACCGGCGCACCACGGTGACCTCGGCGGCGCAGATGCGGCAGGACCTGGACGACCTGGGGGTGGACATCGCGGTGGTCTTTCCCGATCACCTTCTGTCGCATGCGGCCATCAAGCAGGACGACTACGCGGTGGCGCTGGCGCGGGCCTATAACCGCTGGCTGGTGGAGGAGTGGCTGACGCAGGACAACGGGCTGAAGGGCGCCATCATCGCGCCGCACCACCGCCCAGAAGCGGCGGCCGAGGAGATCCGGCGCTACGCCAGCCACCCGCACGTGGTCGCGGTGTATCTGCCGACCTGCACGGTGGACCCGCTGTACGGCAACCGGCGCTACGACCCGATGTTCGCGGCGGCGCAGGCGGCCGGGCTGCCGGTGATGTTGCACAGCGTGACCGTGGTGCACCCCAACTTCCCGTTCAACTTGCAGGGTTATGAAACGCTGTTCGCCACGCATTTGCTGGCGCACCCGTTCTCGCTAATCGCCAATTTGGTGAGCATGATGGAGACGGGCGTGCCGGAGCGGTTCCCGGAACTCAAGATCGCCTTCACCGAGGGCGGTATCGGCTGGGTGCCCTGGATCATGCTGCGGATGGACAAGGAATACGCCGAGCGGCGGCGGGACGTGGCGGTGCTGAAGGACCGGCCCAGCACCTATGTGCGCAAGATGTACTTCGCCACCCAGCCAATCGAGGAGCCCGAACACCTGGGCGATATGGCGACCCTGCTGACCCTGTTCGGGGGCGAGGACTCGGTGATGTTCGCCTCCGATTGGCCGCACCACGACTTTGACCATCCGAGCAAGGTCCTGCAGATCCCGGTATCGGACGAGGTGCGGCGCAAGATCATGGGGCTGAACGCGATGAAACTCTTTGGGCTGAAGGAGCCGGCCCGATGACGGCCGATCGGGATCGGCGGGCCTACCTGGTGGCGAAGGTGGGCGACCTGCCCGAGGGCCAGCACATGGTGGTGGCGGTGCGCGGGCGGGAGATCGGCCTGTTCAACGTGCGCGGGCGCTACTATGCCTTGCCGAACGCGTGCTTTCACCAGAATGGGCCGCTGTGCAAGGGCGCGGTCAGCGGCACCCTCATCGCTAACGCTGAGACGGGCTGGAAACGCACCTGGGGGCGCGAGGGCGAGATCGTGGTCTGCCCGTGGCACTCGATGGAATATGACGTGACGACCGGCCAGTGCCTGGCCTACCCCAAGCGGCGGCTGCCCACCTGGGAGGTGCGGGTGGAGGGGGACGAGATCAGCGTATTGATGTAGGGGCAGTTCGCCCTCACCCCCGATCCCCACCGTTACACTTCGTTCCGGGTGCCATGGTCTCCCGCCGGGAGAGGGGAGTCGCACGGCGGACGGGGGCTAGAGGCTGTTGGGGCCTGGAGGCTGGCCGAGCCGGTAGACGTGGGCCGCAGTGCCGCCCAACACCAGGTCGCGGCCGGCGGCGGAGAGGCCCTCCAGCGCCTTGACCGACTCGTTCCACACTCGGGCGTAATCCCCCTGCAAGTTGCACACCGGCCAGTCGCTGCCCCACAGCACGCGCGCCGGGCCAAACTTCTCAATCGCAAATTCAATATAGGGCCGCAGATCGACGGCGGACCAATCGGGCGCGGCGGCGGTGTTGAGGCCCGATATCTTGGCATACACCTGCGGGTGTTGGGCGGCGAGGGCCAACTGCTCGGCCCAGGCGCCCATCTGGCGGTCGCGGATGGGGGGCTTGGCGAGGTGGTCAATGATGAGGGGCAGGCCGGGGACCTGCTCGGCGAGGAAGGGCACGTGCTTGAGGTGGTTGGGGTAGACGGCCACCACATCGAAGGACAGGCCAAACTCGGCCAGCAGGCGCAGGCCGTCCAGGGCGGCGGGCTGGATGATCCAGTCGGGGTCGGGCTCGTCGTGGATGAGGTGACGGACGCCGCGGAACTTGGGATGCTGTGTGTAGCGCTCCAAGGCGCGGCGGGCGAGGCCGTGATCGAGCAAGGGCACCCAGCCGACGACGGCGCCGATCCAGTCGTGCGCCTCCGCCTGGGTGAGCATGGCGACGGTGTCGTCGGACGAGTTGGCGGCCTGGACCAGGACGGTCTGGTGGATGCCGAGGGCGCGGAGGTGGGGTTCGAGGTCGCGGGGGAAGAAGTCGGCGTTGATGGGGCCGAGGGCGGGTGTAAGCCAGGGATAGTCGGCCTTGGCGCGGTTCCAGAAGTGCTGGTGGGCGTCCACGCGGAGGGTCATGGCAGTTCCTGGGTGGGGACGGGCGAGCCTTCGACCAGCAGACCTTCGGCTTGCAGGTCGGCCCACAGGGCGAGGGGGACGGGGGTGCGCCAGGCGGCCAGGTTGTCGGCCACCTCGTCCGGCGTTTCCATGCCGAGGATGAGTGACTTGACGGCGGGGTGCGCGGCGGCGAAGTGCAGGGCGGCAGTTTTGAGCGCCACGCCATGCCGCGCGCACACGCGGGCCAGGCGCTGCACCTTGGCCTGGATCACGGTTGGGGCATCTTGATAATTGTACTTGGCCTCCGGCCCGGCGCCGCGGGCGAGGATGCCGCTGTTGAAGACGCCGCCCAGCCAAACCTGGATGCCGCGCGATTGGCACATGGATAGGAACGACAGGCTGGTCTGTTCGAGCAGGGTGTAGCGGCCAGCCAGCAGGAAGCAGTCCGGGTCGGCGTGGCGGGCAAACTGCTCCAGCATCTCCCATTGGTTCATGCCCGCGCCGATGGCCTTGATGACGCCCTGGCTTCGGAGATCGGCCAGGGCCGGGAAGGCCTCGTCCACGGCGGCGCGGTAGCTCTCGGGGTTGAGGTCGGGGTCGTGGACGAGGAGGATGTCCACGTAGTCCACGTTCAGGCGTTTGAGGCTGTCGTCCAGGCTGCGGCGGACGCCGTCGCGGCTGTAGTCGAAGACGATGCCGTCATCCCACCGGGCGGGGGGTAGGTCTTCGACCGTCACCAACCGGCCCACCTTGGTTTCGAGCACGATCTGGTCGCGGGGCACGCCGGCCAGGGCGGCGCCCACGCGCTTCTCGCTCAGACCGGTGCCGTAGTAAGGGGCGGTGTCGATGAAGGTGAGGCCGGCGGCCAGGGCGGCCTGGATGGTGGCGCGGGCCTGGGGCTCGGAGATGGGGGTGTACATCTTGGCCAGGGGGGCGGCGCCGAGGCCGAGGCGTGGGACGGTGAGGGGGGCAGTTGGATTATTCATGGATCACCCAATGTGTGCCGAACTGTAAGGCGCCGGGGGAGGAGCCGCCGAGGAGGTGGGCGGCGCGGCCGGTCTGGGCGGCGTAGTCGCGGGCCAGGGCGGCCACGGTTTCGGCGGAGCCGCGCCGGGCGAGCACGGCCACGGTGCCGCCGCTGCCGCCGCCGGTGATCTTGGCGCCGTACAGTCCGCGGGCGGGGCCGAGGGCGCGCACCATCTCCACCAGCCGGTCGGTGCCGTCGGAGCCGAGGCCGCAGGCGCTGTAGCTGAGGTGCGATTGATACATTAGCTCGCCCAGCAGGGCGAAGTCGTCTTCGGCCAAGATTGGCTTCTGGAGCAGGGTGCGGAAGAGCGAGACGCGATGGTGCTCGTAGATGGGGTGGGCGGCGGGCTGACGGACGGCATAGGTTCGCGCCGGGTCAATGCGCATCACGAGGTCGGTGAAACCGCCATAGCGCGCCAGGAACTCCGCGCCGGTGAGCGTCTCCGGCACGCGATCGCGGAAGCGGGCCTCCCATTCGGAGGGGGCCACGTTGGCGAGATAGCCCTGCCAGCGCGGATCGTCAATGGACACGCGGCTCTCACCCTGGGGTATAGCAGGGAGGCCAGCCAGCGCCGCCACAATGCGGTAGCCCATGAAGGCGCCCACGCGCACCGAGCCATAGTCCGCGCCGGAGATGGCATGGCGGATGCCGCTGTCGAGGCCCCACACTTCCAGCGCCTCGGGCAACTGGACGGCGGGCTGAAGCTCGGCGGGCTGGCAGAGCAGGGCCAGCAGGCCGCCCTGCACCCCGGCGGCGGCCGTCATCTGATCCATCACGCCGCAGGGCGCGCCGACGATAAGGTTCTCCACCTTCTGGCACAGCAGGGCCAAATCGCGGGCGGGCAGGGGCAGGTCCAGCAGGGCGAGGAGGGCTTGCATGGCGGCGACTTCAATCGCGGCGGAGGAACTGACGCCCTTGCCGGCGGGAACGTCCGACGCGACAAATACGTTCAGGCCGCGCGGGAAGCGCAGGCCGCGCTCGCCATGCAGGATGGTGAGCGCGCCCAGGACGTAGGCGGCCCAGTGCTCGGCGGGGCTAAGGGCGAGGCGCTGGCGCACGAGGGCATAGCCGCCCAGCAGGTCCGCTAAGGGGACGGCCACCTGCGGCGCGCCGCCGACCTCAGCGGCATTCGCGCTGCGGACCGTGATGGCGGGCGCGTTCGTCCATTGCGCCGCGGCCCAGGTGGCGCAGGCCAGGGGCAGTTCGAGCACGAGCGCGCCGGAGTAGTCGGCGATGCCGCCCATGAGGTCGAGGCGGCCGGGGGCGCGGGCCGCAGCCAAGGGCTGGGCGGGGTCGAAGAAGGCGCCTGCGCCGTTAAGGTGCGCCAGAAAGAGGGCGGCGTCGGGCAGGTCGAAGGCGGGGGCAGTCCTAAAGCGCCACATGGATTCAGGCTCGGACGGTGTAGTCGCCGCGGACGACCCACTTGTAGGTGGTCAACTCGGGCAGGCCCATTGGGCCACGCGCATGCAGGCGCTGGGTGCTCACGGCCACCTCCGCGCCCAGGCCCAACTGCGCGCCGTCGGTGAAGCGAGTGCTGGCGTTGACGTACACCGCCGCCGAGTCGATCTCGGCCACGAAGCGGTCGGCGTGGGCGGGCGTCTGGGTGAGGATGCCGTCGGAGTGGGCGGTGGTGTGGGTGGTGATGTGGGCCATCGCCTCGTCGAGGTCATCCACTATCTTGAGGCCGAGGATGAGGGCCATCCATTCGGTATCGAAGTCCTGCGGGCCGGCGGGCTGGACGCTGGGGGGTGGGTTATCTCCCAGCGCGGCCAGGGCCCGCGGCTCGGCGCGGAAGGTGACGCCCAGCGCATCCAGGTGGTCCACCAGGCGCGGCAGAAAGGCCCCGGCGACCGAGGCGTGGACCAGCACCGTGTCGAGGGCGTTGCACACCGACGGGCGCTGCACCTTCGCATTGGCGACGACGGGCAGGGCACGCTCCAGATCGGCGCTGGCGTCCACATACAGGTGGCAGATGCCCATGCCGCCGGTGATGACGGGGATGTTGGCGTGCTCGCGGCAGAAGGCGTGCAACTGCGCGCCGCCGCGCGGGACGATGACGTCCACATAGTCTTGCAGACGCAGCAATTCGGTGACAAAGCGCCGGTCGGGGTCGTCCACGAACTGAATGGCGGCGGCGGGCAGGCCGGCGCTGAGGAGCGCGGCTCGAACCAATTCCACCAGGGCCCGGTTGGAGGCCAGGGTCTCGCTGCCGCCGCGCAGAATGGCGGCGTTGCCGGTGCGGATGGCGAGGGCGGCCGTGTCGATGGTGACGTTGGGGCGCGACTCGTAGATCACGCCCAGGACACCGATGGGCACGCGCTGGCGATGGACCCGTAGGCCGTTGGGCAGGGTACGCTCGTCGAAGCGCTCGCCGATGGGGTCGGGCAGGTTGACGATGGTGCGCAGATCGGCGGCCATACCCTGGAGCCGGGCTGGGGTCAGGGTCAGGCGGTCCACGAGCGATTCGCGCAGGCCATTGTGGACGGCGGCCTCCACATCCAGCCCATTGGCGGCCAGGAGGCTGGCTTGCTGATCAACCAGGCTGAGGGCCAGCGCATCGAGGGCGCGGCAGCGGTCGTGGTTGCTGGCGCGGGCCAGCGCGCGGGAGGCGGCGCGGGCGGCCTGTCCCATGGCATGCAGGTCGGTCATGGTGTCTCTTTCCGGTGCTCGCGCAGGACGAGCTGATTGCGGTGTATGACCTCGTCGCCGTAAGAGAAGCCCAGGAGGCCTTCGATGAGGGTCGAGCGTTGGCCCTGCAAACGGCTGACGTCGGCAGAGTCGTAGTTGACCAGGCCGCGGGCCACTTCGCGGCCGGCGGGATCGAGCACGGCCACCGGGTCACCGCGCTCGAAGGGGCCGCGCACGGCGGTGATGCCCACGGGCAGCAAACTGCCGCCGCCGCGCAGGGCCTCGGCGGCGCCATCATCAATCACCACGCCGGCCTGGCCGTCCCACCCGCTCCAGATGAAACGCTGGCGGCTGTCGAGGGTGGTGGTGAGGGCCGGGAAGCGGGTGCCGATGGGTTCGCCGCTGGCGGCGCGGGCGATGACGTTAGGCTCGCCGCCGTGAGCGATGATGGTGGCGGCCCCGCCGCGCCGGGCCAGGTCGGCGGCTTGGAGCTTGGTGAGCATGCCGCCAACGCCCAGCCCGCCCTCGGACCGACCGGCCGCCGACCACAAGGCGGGCGGAATCTCTGGCTCGGTCACTTCCCTCACCAACTGGGCGGAGAGGTCGCGGCGCGGGTCGCCGGTAAAGAGACCAGGCTGATCGGTGAGGAGGAGCAGCAGGTCGGCATCCACCAGGCTGGCGACCATGGCCGAGAGGTTGTCGTTGTCGCCGACGCGGATCTCCTCGGTGGCGGTGGTGTCGTTCTCGTTGACGACCGGCACCACACCCTGTTCGAGGATGGCGCTGAGAGTCATGCGGGCGTTGAGATAGCTGCGCCGCCGCGAGAAGTCGCCGCGAGTGAGCAGCACCTGGGCCACGACTTGCCCATACAGGCCAAAGAGCTGTTCGTAGAGCGCCATGAGCCGCGGCTGGCCGACGGCGGCCAGCATCTGGCGCGGCACTATTGTGGCGCTCGGGACGGCGTCCGGGCCCAGGCGCTCGCGCCCAGCCGCAATGGCCCCGGACGAGACCAGGATCACCTGGCGGCCGGCTGCGACCAACTCAGCCATCTGGCGCACCAACTCGACGATGCGCGAGGGCGCAAGGCGCGGCGTGCCGGCGGTGAGGGTGGAGGTGCCTAGCTTGACGACGAGGCGCTGATAAAGGGGAGCGGGCATGGGTTCAAGGGGCGTATTGTAGCCGGTGTGTTGGGAGGGGCGCAATGGCGGAGAAGTGGCCGGGGCGAGAAGATTTCCCTCTTGACGACTAGAACTAATGTTCTTATAATCATCCCGTGGACCCGCCCACCACCGCCTTCCCGCACGCCTCCTACCCGACGCCCGAGCCGGGCGGCCCCAACTGGCTGATATTCCTGGCCCGGTTGGCAGCACCCGCTGCCCCCGCCTGGCCAAAACTTGACGTGAAATCAAGGCAAGCTGCCAATCCTGGCAATGCTGGCAATGCTGGCAACGCTGGCAATGCTGGCAGCGCTGGCAATGCTGGCGACGCTTGCAACGCTGGCAAGGCTGGCAATCCTGGCAATCCTGGCAACGCTGGCATTGCTGGCGACGCTTGCAGTGCTGGCAAGGCTGGCAAGGCTGGCAATCCTGGCAATACTAGCGACGCTGGCAACGCTGGCAACGCTGGCAACAGCCGGTGTGGTAAAGACTTCTCGCCACTAACTTAGGCGCTGGCGGGGATGATGTAGCCGATGGTGAGCAGCAGGTTGGCGTACAGGCGCTGCTCGCCGGTGGCGACGACGATGGAGGTGAGCGGCTGGCGGCAAAGGTCGTAGAAGGCAAAGCGCTCCACGGGCTGGAGGTCCACACCGGGGAGCAAGCGCCGAAACTCGGCCACCACCGGGGCAGGCTGGCCGTCGTCCTGGAGCATGAAATGGGCGGCCTCGATGGGGACGGCGTCGGCCAGGACGGCCAGCACGTCTGTGACGGAGACGAGGCCGGGGGCGAGGTTGAGGTAGATGCGGCGGGCGGCGGGGGCCGCGCCGGTGTCGTGCGGGTAGTTGGCGTCGGCCAGCAGGACGCGGCTGCCGTGGCCGGCGGTGGCCAGCGCGGCGAGCAGTTCCGGATGGATGAGGCGGTATTTGAGCATGGCTTAGATCCCGGCGGCCTGGGCGGCGGCCTCCGGCGACAGCCCGCCGTGAATGACGCCCTGGAAGGCACGCACCGCGGCGGTGACGTTATCGAATCCCCATACGTTGCGGCCAATCGTCGCCCCGCGCGCGCCCGTGCCGCGCACCTCGGCCATCATCGCCAGCGCCGACAACAGCGTCTGCGATTGAGGACCGCCCGCGGCCACGACGGGCACCGGGCAGTCGGCCACGATCTGGGCATAGGCGGCCGGGTCGCCGCAATAGGGCACCTTGACCACGTCCACGCCGGTTTCGTAGGCGCAGTGCACGGCCCATGCGATGTCGTCGGGCGCGTAGGAGACTTTGGCGACGCCGCCGCTGAAGTCGCGCGGGTAGACGTGGCAGATGACGGGCATCTCGAACTGGGCGGCCTGGCGGACGGCGTCGGCCACCAGGCGCAGGTGATCGGCCTCGGTGGCGCCGCGCACGAAGATGGAGATGGCGAAGCCGTCGGCGCTGAGGCGCATGGCCTCCTCGGGGGTGGCCAGGAGGGCGCAGGCGCTGTCGTCGGGGCGGGCGGCCATGCTCTGGAGGATGAGGGGGACGCGGCCGGCGTGGGGCGCCCAGGCCGTGAGCGCGATGCCTTTGTGCATCGTGACGGCGTCGGGCTGGGCGGCCACCAGGGCTTGCAGGGTGGGCACGATCTGGCGGATGCCCTGGGGCAGGCCGTCGCCGTAGCCGATGAAGTGATCCACGGCCACCGAACAGAATTTGCCGGAGGGGTGGCTGAACAGCCGGTTGAGACGAATCAGTTTGCCGATATTCACGCCTGGTCCGATCGCTTGTGGCGCGCATTATAACGCGCCGAGCGCGGATTGGCGGGCGGCGGCGGCGAGTGGGTTGAGGCCGGCGGCGTGCGGGCGGCGCGGTCAGCCGCCGATCTGGCACATGGCGCGGTCGCTGGCAGAATAGGCGGAGGCCGCCAGCAGGGTGTGGCCCTCTGGTTTGTGGGCCACCGCTTGCGCGAGGAGCGCAGCGACGTCCTGGCCGGCGCGTAGGGCCTCGCGCACGGGGACCTCGTCGGCTTGCAGGAGGCACGGGCGCAGGCGGCCATCGGCGGTGAGCCGGAGGCGATTGCAGGCCGCGCAGAAGTGCTCGCCGAGGGGTGAGATGAAGGCCACCGTGCCGAGCGCGCCGGGAATCTGGAAGCTGCGCGCCGGCCCGTTGCCGGCTGGACCGGCAGCGGGCGCGAGGCCCAGCGGCTCCAGGCGCGTCAGCATCTCGTGCACCGAGAAGTAGCGCTGGGCCTCGGCCGGGAAGTCAGGACCCCAATCGCCGCCGTTGCCTACCGGCATCAACTCGATGAAACGGACGTGCCAGGCGCGCTCCACGGTCAGCCGCGCCAGATCGCACAACTCGTCGTCGTTCAGGCCGCGCACGACGACGGTATTGAGCTTGATGGGCGTAAGGCCGCAGCGTTCGGCGGCGGCCAGCCCGCGCCACACGCGGTCCAGGCTGCCCCAGCGTGTCAGCCGGTGGAATTTGGCCGGATCAAGCGTGTCGAGGCTGACATTGACGCGCCGCAAGCCGGCCGCCGCCAGGGGTGCCGCCAGGCGTTCGAGCAGCATGCCGTTCGTGGTCAGGCTCACTTCGTCGATGCCGGGCAGACGGGCGATGGCGCGCACCAGGTCGGGCAGATCGGGCCGGACGAGGGGCTCGCCGCCGGTGAGGCGGACACGGCGGATGCCCAAGGCCGCGGCGGTTTCGATCATCTGCACCAGCTCGGGCAGGGTCAACAGGTCGGCGCGGGGCTGCCAGCGGACGCCAGCATGGGGCAGGCAATAGACGCAGCGCAGGTTGCAGCGGTCGGTGACCGACACCCGCAGGTAATCAATCCGGCGGCCAAACGAATCGCGTAAGGCGTTCATCTCAGGCGGCCAGGCCGGTCACAACTTCAGCGGGGGCGGCTTCAGGCTCGACCAGGCGGTAGTAGGCGTCGCCGGCGCAAGCCCGGCACACGGGGCCGTCGGGCCGGACGATCTCGCGCTCGTTGCGGATCTCCTCGCCGCACCAGGCGCAGAGGACTTTGTGGCGGGGATGGCTGATGATGCGGCCGATAGGCGTGCGCAACTGCACCGGCTGCACGTCAAACATCTCCTCGGCCGGCAGCCGCTGATAGCCCAGCAACTGCGCTTCCCACAGGTTGGCGGCCTCGGGCGCCCAGGCGGAGGCCTGGTCGCGCGCGGACGGGCGCGGCACGAGGCGCAGGGCGCGCTCGGTGCGGGTGTCCACGAACGTGGCAGCGACCTTGCCATAGTCTTCGACGCGCATCGTGCGGCGGCCCACCCAGCAGTTGGCGCCCACCGAGAGGCCGTCGGCGGCGCAGCCATCTGTCTCCGCGATGACGAACAAGCGCTTGTCGGCCTGCGGGAGGCTGAGGCCCAGCAATTGGCCGGCGTGCAGGCTCATGCGCACACCAATGACCTGGCGCGGGCACAGGTGATGGTGCAGCGCCGCGGAGGTGTTCAACAAGTCGGTAAGCGTTGGCATGGCACTATCCTCCAAGAAAACGGGCCGCCTCACTGGAAGACGGCCCGTTCAGCCGGAGGCTGAGGGACACGTCTCCTTTCCAAGGCTGCGGAGGCCGGGCTGTTTCCAGCCTGGCCCACGAGGCGCACACAGCGCGCCCCCCTCCGGTTGGCGGAGGTTCGGCCCGGCGCCTTGGGCAGGCGCGCCGGTAGGCAGCCGGGCTCGGAGACGGCGCCGCCCTCGGGCGGCGCAGGAAACAAAAGAGTCTAAATCTTCTTCAGCTCGTCCTTCACGTCCTTGAGTTCTTCCAGCAGGTCCAACTCGCGGCCCAGGTCGTCGGACAGGGCCTTGAAGTAGCTCTTGAGATTGCGGATGAGCTTGCCCAACTCGCGGGCGGCCAGCGCCAGGCGGCTGGGCCCGAGCACGATGGCGGCCAGCAGCACGACCAGCAGGAACTCGGTGCCCCCGATGCCAAAGAGGTCCATCTCAGCCTACCTCCCGCGCCGGGCCAGCGCCGCCAGCAGGATGCTGACGACGTACAGGGCCATCAAGGGCAGCATCACCAGGCCCATGTTCACCGGGTCCACGGTGGGGGTGATGGCCGAGGCCACCAGGGCGATGCCGACGATGGCATAGCGCCAGCCGCGGGCCAGTTGGCGGGCGGTGATCAGCTTCAGCCGCGCCAGGATCATGGCGACCAGGGGCATCTCGAAGCTCACGCCGATCCAGAACATGAGCGAGGTGATGAAGCCGAAGTAGTTGGACGGCCGGACCTGGGTGGTGATGCCCAGGAAACTGGTGAGGAACGGCACCGCCACGGGTAGCATGACAAACCAGGTGAAGGCCGCGCCGCTGAGGAAGAGCAGGGCGGCCAGGGGCACGCTGAAAAGCAGCCAGCGCCGCTCGCCGGGGGTGAGGCCGGGGAGGATGAAGGCGATGGCCTGATAGACGACGAAGGGCAGGCCCAGGGCAATGCCGCCCAACAGCGAGACGCGCATGAAGATGGCGATGTTCTCGGTCACCTCGATGGAGACCAGCGCCTCTCGCCCGCCGATGGGGGCGGTGAGATAGTCCATCAGCGGCTCCACCAGGGCGAAGCTGAGCGCGGTGGTGATGACCAGGGCCACCAGGGCGCGGAACAGGCGCCGGCGCAGCTCCTCCAAATGCTGGAGCAGGGGCAGCGAGGAGGCGAGGTGGGGGCGCGCCTTGCGGTGCGAGCGCCCCAGCGCCTGGGCGAAATCGCGCCAGGAACGGCGCGGCCGCTTGAGGCGGGCCTGGGCGGTGCTCATGGGATTACGGCTGCTTGCTTTCCTCGGCGGGCTTTTCCTCGCCGGAGAGGCCCTTGCGGAACTCGCGCAGGCCCTGGCCGAACTCGCCCGCGATCTTGCCGATGCGGCCGACGCCGAAGAGTAGGATGATGACGATCAGGAGAATGATCAGTTCGGGTCCGTGAATGTTGAAGGGCATGTGAGTTCCTCCGCGGCAGAGCTAGATGTCCTGCTCAAAGCTAAAGGTGGCCGGATGCGCCAGGGCGATTTTGAGCTCGCGCAAATACTGCCCGTCGGCGCGCGGTTCCATGACGTTGAATGACAGCCCGATTTCCAGGTCCAGCCCGCGCAAAGCCTCGATGTGGCGGGCGGGGAAGATCAGGCAGCCTGGCTCCTCCTGCACATCGGGCGCGCCGCCGGGGGCGCTGCGCAGCGCCTTGCGCGCCGGGCGCACATCGGCGCCAAAGACTTTGGCCGCCTTCCAAAAGTAGTCGCGGCGCGAGAAGGTGTAGGCGGGCGGCAGCCGCTGCTCAGCGTTCTGCTGGTAAATCTGGCCGGTGTGCTTGTTCTCCAGCGAGCAATAGTGCACGCCCATCTTCAGCCCGGTCTCCAGCGCAAAGATCACCAGGTCGAGGCAGTCCAGCTCGCTGCGGGCGACGGGTAAGCCGCCTCCATACCAATAGTTGTAGAGCACCTGGTAGGGGCGCGCCTTGACCTGGTAGCCTTTGCGGTTGAATACCTCCGCCTGGTTGAAGGGATAGCAGAATTCCAGCAGGTTGATGCTGTCCACGCCCAGGCTGTCCAGCTTGACCAGCACGGCTTGCATCTCCGCGAGCGTGCCAGGCAGAATGGGCATCTCGACCATCACCGACGGGATCAGGGGCCGGGCCAGGGCGATGCGGCTGTAGGTGTGGGCGCGCGCCCGGTCGGTGTCGTGCAGGCGCAGGCTAAAGCGAATCTCATCGAGGCCGGCGTCGTGCAGGTCGCGGGCCAGCTTGGGCGTCAGTTGATCGCCGGTGGTGTAGAGGCGGGTGTGGACCTGGGGGAAGCGCTCGCGCGCGACCCGGAAGAACTCGACGGTTTCGATCGGGTGCAGCAGGGGCTCGCCGCCGGTGAGCGCCAGGTGCCGCACGAGCTGGCCGCTGGCCTGGAGTTGCGCTAATTCCTCCGGCAGGTTGCGCTGGTGGGCGGAGAAGTGGGTGTAGCCCTCCTGATTGGGGTTGAAGCAATAGAAGCACGAGCGGTGGCACTGGAGCGAGATGAAGAAAGTCGCGCTGCCCAGACCCTGCTGGCAGGCCACGCAGGCCGGGGAGAGAGAGTTGGCGACGATGCTCTTGCCGTCATTGCGGAAGCGAGCGTTCAGGGCCTGCAGCCGCTCGAGGCGCTGGGCCACTTCGGCGGCGTAGTCGTGCGGGTCAATCTCGATGCCCGAGGCGCGCACCTGGGTCATGAAGTGGTCGTAGATGTCCACGTAGCGGGCGGCATAGGCCCGGAGATCGGGGTTGCGGATGGCGGGCAGGGCGGCCCGGTCGATATCTTGGATCATGTAGACACCTGGCGCTTGGCGGGCACGGGCCGCGCCCCAAAGGGATGCTGGCGGCGGAAGTCGCAGGTGGGGCAGAGGCTTGTGCCTGGCCGGGCCGCCATCCAGGTATTGCAGCGGGCGCAGCGTACCAACTCGCCCGCTTGCAGGATCGCTGGTTCGCGCGGGCCGAACACGGCGTCAAGCGTGGGGGCGGGGTCCAGCGTCAGCGCGCCGGGCAGGCAGGCCTGGCGGCAGGCGTCGCACCCGATGCAGGCCCAGGGCAGAAACGTCAAGCGAAAACTGGGTGTGGCCTCGGTCTGCAGGAGGAGCTGGAGGGCGCCGGTGGGGCAGAGGCGGGCGCAGGCGCCGCAGGCGCTGCAAGCGTCGCTGGCGCGGACGGCGGCATAGCCGGGGCCGGCGGGCAGGGGGCCAGGGTCTTGGCGCTGATCGCGCGGCAGGTGTTCGAGGGCCTTCCACAGCCGCTGCCGCTCACGGGAGGGGGTGCGTTGCGCGGATGGGGCATCGTCGCTTATGGCGCGGGCGGCGACGACCTGGCCGCGCCGGGAGGCCATCCGGAACAGGTCGCGGCGCGAGAGGGGCGGGTTGTCGGCTTCCCACACCGGGCGCTCGCAGGCCGGCTGCGTGGGGCTGGTCGTCACAAGGACGAGGGCGGCTGAGCGGCCCCAGGGCTCCAGCAGCCGGCGCGCCTGTTCGAGGTTTTGCTCCAGGCGAGGCAGGAGCGAGGCCCAGCCGCATGGCTCGCAGGCATCGGCCCGCACGTACACTTGTTGCACGCCCAGCGCGCTGAGGGCGACGAAGGCGCCCACGCCGAGCCCCGCCAGGCAGCCGCGCACGCGGATGGCGGTGTAGTCATTCGCCAGTCCAACATCGGCGCGCGGGTGGCGCTGGCAGATGAGTTCGATGGCCGGGGCATCCACGCGGGCGGCGCAATTGAGCAAGGCCGGCACCAGGTCATCGGCGGTGAGCGCGCCGGTGGGGCAGGCAGGCAGGCAGGCCAGGCAGTTCTCGCAGGCGTCGGCATCCAGAGACGGCGGCCGGCCGGCCCGGATGGCGGCGGTGGGGCAAAGCTCCACGCAGACCTGACACGCGGAGAAGGTGCCGCGCGCATGCAGACAGCGCGGCGCGTTCAGGGTGACGGTGGAGCGTTCAATGGCCGCGACGCGCTCGGCCATCGCGGCTAGGTTCACCGCGCCTTCTCCTTGGGCAGGGGCACGTTGAGGGCCGTAGCCAGCTCGCCCAGGACGCCGCGGGTGACGCGGGCGACGCCGCGATAGAAGTCGGTGTGCGCGTGCTGCTCCACCTCATCGCTCCACTGCGCCACGAATCGCAGGGGATGGGCCTGGAGGAAGTCGCGCTGCGCGGTGAGGGTCTCATGGAGGCGCGGCTCGTCGGACTGGTCCAGAGCCTCCAGGCCGCGCTGAGCAAGGTGGGCCAGGAAGGACAATTCGAGGCCCAGGTGGTCGTCAGGCTCGGTGTGCAGGCGAGCAGCCTCCAGCCCAAAGCGGCGATACCATTGCCGCACCTGAAGGGTGTGCCCCTGGAAGAGTTGGCGCTCGACGGTCAGTTGGGCCGACTCCCACGGCGGGGCCAACACTTTGCCGGGGCCCACGAAGAGGCGGGTGTAATCGATGCGCAACTCGGCCAACGCGTCGGTGGACAGGCCAGCGCGGTGCTCTTCACTCCACGCCTGGAGCAATTCCAGGCCGGCGGCCACAGCGGGCTGGCCGGCGCCGAACGGAATGTCGTCGAACACGCCATCCGCGGCTAGGGAATGGAGCCAGGCGGCCTGGGGCTCCTCGTAGAGCAGCCGGCCCAGCAGTCCGCAGACCAGCGCTTCGCCGGTGAGCAGGGGCGCCCAGTCGCGGACGGCGGGCTGCGGCGAGGCGGCGCCGGTGGAGGTGAGGGTGGGAGTGGGGAGGGTCATGGGGCTTTCTTCGAGTCCGAGCGGGCTTTCCGTTTCCACCAGATTACGCCAAGCACCGGCAGGCTGAATAGGGCCACAAGCACCGCCGAATAGGTGACAAATGTAATGATTTGAGCCGTATTTATCCCCATGCGCGCCAGCCAGTTCCGCGCCCGCGCGGCGGGGCTTGGCTCCCACACGGCAGAGATGGGCATGGCCGTGGCGGGGCGGAGGGCAGCAAGAATCGCTTCGTCCAGGGGAGCGGGGTGAAGATGCTCAGGATCTAGGGCCAGCATCGAGTTGGCTGGAACAACCGTAATCGGACCGGTATCGTCCAGCTTGCGAGCCCCAGCTTCACCCTCGAGAACGTAAAGCCAGGCGGTTTGCCCAAGCACGTTCTCCAGCGCGAAGCGGCCGCTGGAGATGGTGATGGCCACGCCGGCTGTTTCGAGGGTGAGCGGCGCGGGGCTGGCGGATTGGCCCCACGACCAGCCGCGCTCCAAGGCGAGCGTGTGTCCCTCCAAAACGGCGAGGCTCTCAGCAGGCAGGATGACTTCGCCGCTGCCCCAGGGCAGGTGCCGAGTGCCAGGGCGCTCGATCAGGTCGAAGCTCAGCGCGCCCGTTTGGTCGGCCGCCCCCGAGATGGCCTGCGCCTGGCTGAAGTAGCCGGGCGCGCTAACGATGACGGCCCGGCCCGGCGCGGGCGCTTCCCACATCGTCCAACCGCCGGTGGCGGGGCCGACGGTGCTGGCGAGGCGATTGCCATCCACCGCGGCCCAGGCGAAGGGCAGGGGACGGCCAGCGCTATTGCGCGCCACGCCGCGCAGGGTCAGGCCTTCGAGCGGCGCGAGCGCCAGCGTGGCCTCGGCTTGAGGCGTGATGGTGAGATCGAGTGCCAGGGCCGGGCTGGTAAGTCCGTGCTCGGCGAGGGCGGCGGCTTCGGCCACGATCAAGTAAGGCTGGATAGGCAGATCGGCGAAGGCGAAGGCGCCATCCTGGCCGGCAAGAGTTTGCACGTTGACGCCGCTGGTAGGGTCAACGGCCCAGATGGGGATGCCGGTCAGATCGGCGGCTGCCCCGGAGAGGCGGCCCGTGATGGCGCCGCGCTGGGCGCGAACGACGAGCGTCAATGGCGCCGCCTCCACCGCGCCCGCGGGCAAGGTCAACTCGACCGGCGCTAGGCTCTCGTACCGCACGCCATCCACGATGCTGGGCGGCACACTGATTGAGTAGTGGGTGGGCACTTCGGAGAGCGCCTCCACTTGCAGGGCCGCAGCGCCGCCGGCATCAGTCATGCCTGCGAACGAGCGCCCGCGCCAATCGTATAGGCGAGTCTGAGCCTGCACCAGCAAGTCTGCGGCAGGCAGCGCCGCGCCGCCCTCCAGCACGGCCTGCACGGTCAGGCTGGCGCTCTGGCTGCGATCCACGGTAATCCAGCGCTCATCTGAGGCGACTTGGCCGTCTGCGCCGACGGCCGTCACGACCAACCGTACATCGCCGGGGGGCAGGAATGGATTTTCAGCGAGGGTTTCGTCGTGGCACATGACGCAGCCGCGCTCTTCGATGGGCACCTCCAGCACGATGCCATCGGGCCGCAGGTCGGTGATGAAGTAGAAGCGGCCGTCGACCTCGGCCTGCGTGGTGGCGGCTGCCGTCTGCACTCCGCCCGACCAGATTTCCAGGCGCACTTCGAGGTCAGCAGGCTGGCCCGCGGCGGCGAACACCCGGCCGCTGATCGGCAAGGCCGTGTGATGGCTGGGGACATAGAGGTGCTCGCCGTTGCCGGGCGCGGAGAGGCCGACGCTGAGGGCGCGCGTGGCGCGCTGTACGCCCACTTGATAGGCGAGATCCTCAATCGTGCCGTAAAGGGTATTGTCCCCCGCTGAACGCGGGAAGGCGGGGCACCAGTTCAACCCCAGCGAGCCCTCCCAATGGCAAGCGCCACAGGCCACGTCCACGACCGGCGGCGGGCTGGTGACGCCATTGGGCCGCGAGAGGTCGCCGCGTGGATGGTGGCAGGTGACGCAACTCGCGTCTACGCTGGGGGGCGCTTCGAGGGGCTCCGTGGGGGAGGCGGGGGCGCCTGGTTCCACGGTCCATAGCCGGATCGTGTTGTCGGCCGCGGCGGTGGCGAGGAGGTGCCCGTCGGGGGCATAGGCGACGCCGAAGACGAAGTTGTCATGCCCGATCAGGATGCGCAGGGGCGCGCCGTCGGACACGCGCCACAGGCGGGTGGTCTTGTCTACGGAGCCGGTGGCGAGGGTTTGCCCATCGGGGGAGAACGCGACACTGAGCACGCTAAAGGCATGATCGGTGAGGGTCAGCAAGGATGCGCCGTCGCTGACGCGCCATAAGCGGGCTGTGGCGTCGAACGCGCCCGAGGCCAAAGTCTGCCCATCGGGCGAGAAGGCCAGCGCCCGAATCCAGGCCGAGTGCCCGGCCAGGCGGCGCACGAGTGTGCCGTCGACGACATTCAGCAGGTGGATTTGATTGTCGCCAGCCCCGGCGGCCAGCAGGCGGCCATCGGGCGAAAAGGCTACTACCCGCAAGCCGGTCAGGCTGTCGGAGACGGTGCGCAGCAGGGTGCCATCGCCAGGGCGCCACCAGCGCAGGGCGCCGTCGTCGCAGGCGGTGATGAGCACCGCGCCGTCGGGCGAGAAGGCCACGCTCCGCACCCAACTGCCGTGGTCGGTAAGCTCATGCAGCAGCGCGCCGTCGCTCACGCGCCACAGCCGCACTGTGGTGTCGTAGTAGCCGGCAGCCAAGGTCTGTCCGTCCGGCGAAAACGCCACGCTGCGCACCCAGACGGGGCTGGGGATGAAGCGCAGTTCACTATACTGGCGCGCATCGTAGATTACGAGGCCGCTGTCGGTGCCGACGGCCAGCAACAGCCCATCGGGGGAATAGGCCAGCGCATGGGCGCGGCCGGCTCCGGTGGGCGACAGGGTGATGATTGAGTCAAGCGGTGGCGCGGCCAGCGGCGCGGCGGACGGGCTGATGCCGAGGGCAAGCAGCAGGCTTAGGGCGAGGCTGAGCAAGGCGGGCGACGCGATGGGGAGGCGCATGGGACAAGCTCAAACCAGGGGCGCCTCACTGGGAAGCACCCCTGGCAGACACAAACTGCGGTCAAGGCCGCCCGGCGCTACAGGCCGACCTTGACGTGCGCGGCGTAGAACATGAAGCGGCCGAGCACCTCCGAGACCAGGACCAGCGCGAAGGCGGCGTAGGCCAGGTTGCCTAGGACGTTCTCGCGCCCGGCGCTGGCAGCATTGCGATACAGGAACACGCCCAGCAGGCCCGCGCCCACGAAAACGAGCACCAACCGGAGGGCGAGCACCAGCCCGAAGTCATTGAACATCAGCGCCGCCGAGGTGCGGGCGGCGTCAACGGGCATGGCAGCCAAGTAGGCCACCTGCAGCGGGGCGACGACGATCTCAATCCCCATCAGGATGACTGAGACGACGGCGAACCAGCGCAGTGCGCCGCGCAGCAGCGCGCACTGCGCCTCCGCACAGTCGGCGGCCTGGCGCCGCACGTAGGCGTAGTTGGCCACGAAGGCCGCGCCCAGGGCCAGCACGCCCAACAGCAGCGTGGTGGTGAAGAAGGCCACCGGGGTGCCGATCGTGTTCCAGGCCGGCTGCAGCGGGAGTTGGTAGACCATGGCCATGCTGAAGACCAGGAACAGGCCGATGAGGGCAGCGATCCCGGCGATCACGGACCGCACGGCAAAGCTGCCGAGTTTGCGCCACTGCATGAAAGCGAACAGGGCGCCAGTGCCGGCGAACAACACGCTGGCCAGGATCTCGCGGCTGAGCCAAGACTGGCCGACGTTCGCGACGGCGCGATAGGCGTTGAGCGGGTTGCCCAGGTGGAACAGGGAAACCAGCAGCGCCAGCACGATCACTGGCCCGATGGCCAGCAGGGCGCGGTCGCTCAGGCGGTCGGCCTCCGCTTCGCCGGCCTTGCGCGCGGCAAAGAAGTGGACGAAGCCCAGGACAACGAACGCGCCCACCGACATCTGGCTGAGAATGGTGAAGGCGATGAGGGACCATTCACGGACGTTCATGTCACAGCTCCTCCTCCAGCATCAGGATGGCGCCGGTCCCCTCGCCGCTCAACTGCGCGGACGGGTGGGGGGTGATCACCAGTGATGGCTGGGTGTAGGCGGCCTCGGGCAGCGGCTCGATGGCATCCACCCCGCCGTAGCGGAGGCGGAGCTCGTTCAAGTCGCCGAAGTCCAGCGCGCGCATGACGCACGCGTCGACGCAGGCGGGCTTCTGGCCCTGCGCCAGCAGGTCCTCGCAGGCGGTGCACTTGGTCATGACGCCCTTGGCCTCGTCAAACCGGGGGGCGCCGTAGGGGCAGGCCCACTCGCAGTAGCGGCAGCCAATGCACTTGTCCGCGTCAATCAGCACCACGCCGTCGTCGCGCTTGGTCATCGCGCCGGCTGGGCACACTTGGGTGCACTGCGCATCCTGGCAGTGCATGCAGGCGATGGACAGGCCGTAGGCGAAGACGCCGTTGGGCGCCATCACGCCATTGGCCTGCGGCACCCAGGTGCCGCCGCCGTATTGGAACACGCGCCGCCAGACGAGGTCGGCGGATAAGTCGTTCTTGTCCTGACACGCGACCTGACAGGCCTTGCAGGCGGTGCAGGCGCTCGCGTTAAAGTAGAAGCCGAGTTGTTTTGCCATGGCGTTATGCCTCCGAGATTGGAATCCGCTGGGGCCAGAGGTAGTCCGCGTCCAGCGCCGGGCCGGTGTACTTCTCGACCTCGGCGATGCAGCTGTTCCACGGCTCCTGACCCTGGCCGGCCAGGTGCTGTCCGCACAGGACGTTCGTGCAGCCCGCCAAGTCAATGCCCCGGTCCTCATCCATCTGCACCCAGGCACCCTCGCTGAGGGTGACCACGCCCGGCATTACCCGCGGGGTGACCAGCGCGTGCCGGATGATCTTGCCCCACTGGCTCTTCACCAGGATGGTGTCGCCGGTTTGGATGCCACGCGCCTCCGCGTCCACAGGATTGATCCAGACTTCCTGCGGGAAGGCGCGGCGCAGCTGGGTGATGTTGTCGAACACCGAATGGCTGCGGCGCAGGTTGTGCGGGTTGCAGATCTGGAGCGGCAGCTTGCCCTTGATCCTGGCCCGGAAGTCGCTGAAGGTAGACTCGAAGCCTTCCACCGGCGGGGTGTACTGCGCGACAGGCGCGATGGTGGTGAACCCGTAGGCGGCGATTTGCTCGGCCAAGGCCGGGCAGTAGATCTCGTACTTGCCGCTTTCGGTCTTGAGCGGGTTGGCCACGGGGTCGTTCCGGAAGGCCTGCGCAGCGATGTAGGTGAAGGCGTCGCCGGGCGAGCGTGGCACCTGGTACACGCCGGCCTGGCGGAACTCCGCCAGGGTGATGCGGCCCACCTGGGGCTCGCCCTCGACACCCAGCGCGGCGATGTCGTCCGCGGTGATGGTGAGCAGGAGTTCGGTGCCGGAGTTGTCGGGCAGGACGACCTTGGCGCCGGCCAGTTGGTTGAAGACCTGCTGTTTGCGGCTGATGGGGTAGAGGGCGTCCGGGTCCAGGCCCAGGCGCGTGGCGAGTTCGCGCTCGATCCACTGGCAGTCGCGCGCCTCAAACAGCGGCTGGGTGATTTGCTCGTACCACAGGATCATCTCCGGGTTGCCCGAGTTGAAGCCGCCAAAATCCTGCTCCCAGGGGGTGGTGGTCGGCAGCACCACGTCGGCGTACTTGGCCGTGGTCGAGAGCACGATGTCGCTGACGACCACGAACTCAAGCTTGCGGTAGGCCTCGATGCCCTTGATGGTGCCGGAGGCCTGGTTGAGGGCGTTGCCGCCGTTGCCTTCCTGCACGCGGTAAATCATGCGCAGGTCGCAGGGGATCAGGCCGCGGACCGTGGCGTGGTACTGGTTGTTGAGGATGGCATCCCAGAACTCTTCGTAGGCAATCGCCTGGAATTCGCGGTTCTTGGGATCGGAGAAGCCGTAGCCGACGGCGATGCCAGCAGCCAGCGGGTTGGGGATGCTGGGCAGCTTGGAGCCGCCGTTGCTCACCAGGCGCGGGCCGCCGTAGCTGGCGCCGTTGTGGTAGTTGTGGCAGATGGCGGCGCCCTCGAAGCCAACATTGCCCGTCATCCAGCCGACGGTCAGGAAGGCCTGGCAGAACTGCTCGCCATAGTAGGTGCGCGCCGCGGCCGACGACGATAGCATGGTCATCGGTTTGGTGGTCGCGATTTGGTGGGCGAAGCTGCGGATGGTCTCCACCGGGGTGCCGCAGATGGCGGACGCCCACTCCGGCGTCTTGGGGACACCGTCAAAGGTGCCGAGCACATAGTCCTTGAAGTTGTGCGTGGCGTTGCTCCAGCGCGGCATGTGCTGGGCGTCGAAGCCGCTGGTGTACTTGTCCAGGAACTCTTGATCCTGGAGGTTATTGGTGATGATGTAGTGGGCCATGCCCAGCAGCAAGGCCGCGTCGGTGGAGGGCCGCACCGGGATCCACTCATCGGCCAGGGCCAGGGACGAGTGGTTGTGCTCCGGCGAGACGACGATGTACTTGGCCCCGGCCTGCTTGGCCTGGAAGTGGTTGTAGGCGGGGTTGCCGCCGCTGCTGACGGCGGGGTTGGAGCCCCACAGCACCACCAGCTTGGCCTTGCGATACTGGAGCCGGTCGTTGCCGCCGTACAGGCCGCCGGTCATGAAGTTGCGCACCTGCGGCCAGGCGCCTTCCGAGGTGACGCCCCAGCTATCCATGCCGCCGCCGAAGGCGTTGATGAGGCGGCTGCTGGTGCGTGGCAGGAAGATGGAGGCGTTGCCGAACTCGGTCTTGATGCGCTTTAGCTCGCTGGCGACGATGTCGAGCGCTTCGTCCCAACTGATGCGGACCCATTCGTCGCGGCCGCGCAGCGAGCGGTCGCCACCGCCGGGCGCCCAGTTCTTGCGCTTCATCGGGTACTTGAGCCGGTCGGCGCCGAAGACTTGCTGGCGCTGGGAACGGCCCCGGGCGCAGCCGCGCTGCTGGGGATAGTCGGGCGTGTCGGGGTGCAG
>CAZCEC010000042.1:39602-54099 GCA_964497615.1 uncultured Anaerolineales bacterium
CGTCCGTCTTTTGGCGCAGGACGACGCCGTCCTCGACGAGGGCGTAGTTGGCGCAGCGCCCGCCGCAGTTGTGCCAGCAGGCGACTGGCATCCATTTGCTCTCACCGGCTGCCGCCACGGCCGCGGTCTGTGCTGCCTGCAGCCCGTAGGACAGGCCGCCGGCCAGGGCCGCGGTGCCGCCCAGCGCCGCGCTCCATTTGAGGAAGCTGCGCCGGGTGAGGACGGTATCGGTGAGGGCTTTGGTGAGGAAGTTTTCTTCACTCATCTGAATGTCCTCCGAAAGGTGATTCTGCCGGGAGGTCGTGCGCGGGGGCCGGCAGTTCCCCCGAAATGAAAACGCAGTGTGGGTGTTCTTGCATAGGGTTCTCCTCAAGCGTCGAATTGTGCCAGAATGCACAATAAGGGCGCTATTAGAATATGCCCGCCGGCGCAGAATTACATCCCGCGATGGAATAATTCGGCCTCACCCTATTGGGTGAGGCCGGTTCAGCTTGGGGGGCGGCTGGAGGTCAGGCGCTGAGAGGGGCCAGAGGGGTTTCAGTGAGGAGGCCGTTTTGCAGGGCGTAGGTGGCGGCCTGGGTGCGGTTGTGTAATTGGAGTTTGTCGAGGATGTTACGAATGTGGACCTTAACAGTATTGACCGTGATGCACAACGCCTGGGCGATTTCGGGGTTGCTGGCGCCCTGCGCCACCATGCGCAGCACCTCGACCTCGCGGTCGGTGAGGGCTTCGGTGCCGTCCGCGGCCGGCTGGCCGGCGGGGCGGGTGTAATGCTTGACCAGCCGCGCCGCCATGGCCCGCGTGAGGGCCGGCTCGCCCAAGGCCACGCCCGCCAGCAACTCAAACAACTCGTCGGCGTCCAGGCTCTTGAGCAAGTAGCCGGCGGCCCCCAGACGCATGGCTTCGTATAAGTGGTCGTCCGATTCGGAGGCGGTGAGCATGACGACGGCGACGCGCGGCAACTGCTGGCGGATGGCCTGGGCGGCCTGCAAGCCGGTGGCTTCGGGCATGTTGATGTCCATCAGCACCAGGTCGGGCTGGAGCAGGTGCGCCAGCCGCACCGCTTCCAGGCCGGTGGCGGCCTCGCCCACCACTTCGACCTGGTCGCGGCGGGTATGCATTAGGCCGATCAGGCCCTGCCGGAAGAGGCGGTGATCATCGGCGACCAGCACTCGCAATGGCAACATGGCGTGAAACCTCCTTGCGCAGCTCAGGCGGCCACCAGGGGCAGCCGGGCTTCGATCGTCGTGCCTTGGCCTGGGGCGGAGTGAATAGACAGGTCGCCGCCAACGCTCTCGGCGCGCTCGCGCATCGTTGACAGGCCAAAGCGCCAGCGTCCATCCTCCGGCGCGGAGATGCCCTGGCCGTTGTCGGCAATGGCGACGCGCAGTTCGCCCTCGGCCGCGGCCAGGCGCACCTGCACCTGGCCTGCGCCAGCGTGCTTGCGGACGTTCGTCAACGCTTCCTGGACGATGCGCACCAACTGCGCCTCGGCCAGCGGCGAAAGACGCGGCGCACCGGGGGCCGCGTTGACCAGTTCGGCCGCGATGCCCGTCTGAACCTGGAACTCGTCCAGGTACTGCTGGAGGGCCGGCAGCAGGCCGATATCGCCGGCCAGGGTGGTGCGCAGGCTAAGGATGTTCTCGCGGACATCGGCCTGGGCCTCGAGAATGTGCGCGCGGGCCTGCTTTAGCTCCGCCAGGGTGGCGGGGCAATCGCCCCGGCGCACCAGCGCCTCCAGGGTCTGCATTTGCAGGCTGAGATAGCCCAGCACCTGTGCCAGGCCGTCGTGCATCTCGCGGGCAATGCGCGCTCGTTCCTCGGTGACGGCCAGCGACTGGAGCCGGGCGGCCATGAGGGCGTGTTCCAGGGCAATGACGGCCTGGTCGGCCAGGCGCTCGAGGCTGCTCAGATCGCCGGGGGCAAAGGGGCGGGTGGCTTCGCGTCCCACCCACAGGCCGCCGAGCGACTGCTCGTTCAGCCGCAGGGGCACGATGCAGGCGGCGCGAATGGGGCGGCCCAGGGCAGGGCACAGCCAGCCCACGGGCGACTCCGAGGCGGCCTGGGGCAGGCGGATGGACCGGCCCTCACGCACCACGCGCGTAATGAGGGCATCCTGGATGGGCGCATGGCATTCGGCGGCGGCTTCGGGCGCGCCGGCCGTGGCGGAGTACCGCAACTCCAGCGACAGACCGGCATCATTCCAAAGGGCCAGCGCCGCCACATCGGCGTCGAGCAGCCGGCGGGCTGCTTCCACGATGGCGGCCAGCACTTGGTCCACGTCGTCCATGTTCGCCACGCCGCGGCTAATGCCCACCAGGGTCTGGGTCCAATCCTCCGCCGCGCGCCGCGCCGCCAGTTGAGCGTGCAGGGCGCTTTGCTGATCCCGTTCGCGCTCAGCGGTCAAGCGCGCCAGGGTTTGGCGGCGCTCAGCCTCGAACACGCCCATCGCTCGCATCACGAGCAGGGTGACGGCGACGGCCGACAGGGCGCGCCAGATTTGGACGGGCAGGCGGGTGAAGCTGAGCGCCAGGTCGCTGTTGAGCCACGGCGCCAGGCCAAAGGGGGCCGGCGGCACGAGCAGCCCTGCCACGAGGGCGTTTAGTCCAAACGCGGCCGCGGCGCCCCACAGCAGGGGCCGGGCCTGGCCCAGGCCGGCCTGCGGCAAGTGGACCGCCTGCCGCACGAACCCGGCGGCCGCCAACAGACAGCCCGGGAAGTAGAGCAAATAGCGGGACCACACTTCGGCGGCGAGGGCCATGGGCGGCTCGGTGAGGGCGACGACCAGGCCGTAGCCGGCGACCAGCGCCAGGACGACGAGCAGGGCGGGTGGGGCGAAAGTGACCCAATCGGGCAGCGGGCCGGCCTCGCCCAGCAGACCGGCGCCAAACCGGACCAGCAGGGCGGCGGATAGGGGCAGCAGGACGGTGCGGGCGACCGACAGCACCGCCGCCACATTCTCGGCCGGGCCGGTGGCGATGAACATATCGGCCCATTCGACCAGGCTGTGGGTAAGGCCAAAGGCCGCCAGCCAGGTGAGATGGCGGCTGAGGGCCAGGGCGCTGGGCCGGCGCGCCTCCAGCGCCACCGCCAGGCCCAGGCTAAAGAACGCCAGGCCATAAACAAAGTAGACCGAGGTCATCGGCAATTACAAGACTACGCAATTTGGGCGGATTGGGGCACTGTCATTTGTCCACTTTTTGGGGGACAGAAGGCAAGTCTGGAGTAGGACATGGGCGGCGTGGGGCCGCAGCCGCCGAAATGCCCGCGGCAGGGCCGTAAGCGGAAACCGCCCGAGCGCAGACTGCCGCGCTCGGGCGGGGATGGTTTTCGGGAGGGCGAGCCGCGGTTACTTGCTCACCAGCGGCAGGAAGATCCGTTCGAAGAGCAGCGGCGTGTCGTCCTCCTGGGTGGAGACATACGGCAGATAGACGCGCATCTGAGGCGGCGGCGCCTCGAAGTTGAAGGTGATGCTGGCGGTGGCACTGCCGCTGGCGGGGCTGGTGGTTGAATCGGCCTGCGCCTCGATTGAGTATGTGCCGGGCGCGGCGGCCTCCACGAACAGGGGCAGGAGCGCCGTGGCGTGTGCGGGCAAGTCTATCTCCACCTGGGCCAGACCGCCGCTCAGGCCGGGCGCGTCCAGCGTGAGCGCGTAGATCGTGCTGACGTTGGCGGTGTTGGTGAGCACCAGCACCAGCCCGGCGGTGCTGCCGGACACGGTCTGGCTGATGGGGTTCCAACTCACCTGGACCGCCTCGAAGCTGTCAAACGTCAGGCTGGCCGTGGCCTCGTCCTGCGCCCGGTCGTCGCCCTGGGAGACAGCCGCCACGCCGATGGGGTAGGTGGCCGGCAGGGCAAAGCCAAAGCCGCCCGCGTTCAGGTCCACCACCGTGGACTGGCCGGGGTTCAGGGCCACCGGGTTCGCGGTGAACTGGCCGGTGAGCGCCACGATGCCGACGGGCGTCAGGTCGAACACATCGGCCACGCTGCCGGTGTTGGTGATGGTCACCTGCCATTGGCCGCCGGTGACCGGGTTCAGGGTCTGGTGGGCCGGGCTCAGCGCCACCTGCACGCCGTGGTTCAGCACTTCGAGCGTCGCCGTGACCGTGGCCGTCACACCCGGCAGCGCCTGCGACTGCGCCATGACTTCGATGACGTAAAGGCCGGGCGCGGCGGCGGCATCCGGTGAGACAGCCAGGCGCACCTGGGCGCTGTTGAAGAGATCGGGCGGCAAGCTGATGGCGCTCACCGGCGTGCCATTCGTGTCCATCTGCGCCGTCCAGCCGGAGGGCAGGTCGGTGCTCAGATCGTAGGTGTCGGTCACGGTGCCCAGGTTGGTCACCGTCAGGGTGTAGATGGCGGTGGAGCCGGGGCCGGCGGCGTTGGCGGGCGGGGCCAGGTCCAGCCCCACCACGCGTTGGCCGCTGGTCTCCAGGGTGGCGCTGTCGCTGCCGCTGGCGAGGCTGCTGCTGGCCATCACGGTGAAGGGGTGCGGCCCTTCGGTGTTGGCCGAGGCCAGCACCAGGACCGAGGCGCTGTCACCAGCAGGCACCGTCATGGTGGGCGGCAGGGTAACGTCCGCGAGGCCGAGGGCGTAGAGGTCATAGGTGCGGACCTGGGCCTCGTGGTTGGTTACCGTCAGGGTGTAGGCCGCCACGGCGCCGGTCTCGGCGGTTTGCGCCGCCGGGCTGAGGTCGACCTCCAAGAGTTCGATGACGTCGAGCGCGGCCTGCGCCTGGTCGCTGCCGCCGACCTCGTTTTCGGCGGTCACGATCACAAGCAGGCTGGCGGGCGCGGTATCGGCGGGCACGGTGATGGTCAGCGTCACCGTCACCGCGCTCTGGCCGCTCACCGGCACTGAGGCGGGCAGGGCCGCCCAGCCGCCGGGCACGCCCGAGACGGTGAGGGTGTAGGTATCGGCGGCCACAGCCGGGTTGCTCAGTTCGACCGCGTAGGTCACCACGCCGCCCGCGCCCACGGTGCGCGTTTCGGGCGAGAGCGCGATGATGTGCGGCACGCTCACGTACAGGGGCGGCAGGGTGAGGTGGTTGGTGCCGCTGGGGAGGGTGTAGGTGACCTCGGTGCCCTCCGAGACGCGCCGCGCCTCGCCGGGCCGCAGATCGGTGAGGGTGCTGTTGAAGGTGCGGGTGATGGCGGTGTCGGCCCAGGTTTGGGTGTAATCCCAGGTGAAGAGCGGGTCGGCGGACAGGGTGGGCGTGACGTTGAAGGTGTCGGTGAGCACCTGCGTGCTGCTGAGGCCCTCGGTGTAGGCCAGGCTGACGTCGTACACCGGCAGGACCACCGAGGCAGGAAACTGGGTGCGGAAGGTGTTGTGCGCCTCCCAGCTATTCAATTCGCTCACGGGCACGCTCAGGTCGTCGTTGATGTTGGTGATGTGATAGCTGTGCTGGTTCCACAGCGGCCGGGCCTCGCCCCAGACGCCGTCCCAACCGAAGATGCGCGGCCCTGAATGGCCGGGCACCACCAACTCGCCGTACCCGTCGAGGTCCACGTCCGCGAAGACTGGGAAGTCCAGGCCCGTCAGCGAGGTGACGGCCGGTTCATCGAACAGGAGCGAGCCATCGACGCCGTCGAACAGGAACAGCCCGTCCGGCCCGATCCAGGCGACTTCGTAGTCGCCGTCGCCGTCGAGGTCCATGAGCGAAGCGTTGGCGGGGGAGTTGTCCACGGCTTCGATGTTCCACAGCACGGTGCCGTCGGCGTTGTAGGCCACCAGGCGGCCGCCGTCGTACTGGGTGCTGGCGAGGATCTCAACCTCGCCGTCGCCGTCCAGGTCGGCGATGGAGACGCCGCCGGGCCGGCCGGGGTCAAGCGGGACTGTCCAGACGGGCGTGCCGTCGGCATCCAGGATGTGCAGGGTGCCGCTGATGGCGACGGCGATCTCGGGGCCGAGGTCGCCGCCCTGCTGGCCGTCGATGTCGGCCACGGCCGGGCCGCCATAGACAGCGATCTCCTCCGTGAAGGCCACGGTCCATTCCAATTGGGGTGTGCCGAAGTTGTAGTCCCAGAGCGTAAGGGTATCGTCCCCGCCAACGGCCAGGATGTCGAGCAGGCCGTCGCCGGTGAGGTCGGCCAGCACCGGGTGATGATAGCCGTCAATGTTGGCGACTGACCAGGCCAGTGCACCATCATGTTCATAGACCGACAGCCGGTCGTCGCCATTGGCAACGATTTCGGGCAGCGGCTCCAGGTCTAGATTGCCGATGGCGGGTGAGCCAAAGAACCGGAAGGTCTGGATGGTATCAGTGAACCAGTAGGAGGAGCCATCGGCGTGATAGACATACAGGCCGTGGGGATTGGGCACCACGACCTCGGCCCCAGTTTCGCCGTCCAGATCGCCGATGGCGACCGACGGCATGGACTCAAAGGCCGCGAATCCGACCAGGGCAGGATACGATACGCTCCACAAGATCGGATCGCCGTCGCCGGTGTCTTGCCCGTCGCCACGGTAGACGGCTACCGTGCCGTTGTAGGGCGGCGGGGCGGCACTCGATGCCACCAGCTCTACCAGCCCGTCTTCGTCCAGGTCGCCCACCGCGATGGGCGAGATGATGCCGCCCCACACCCCGGCGACGCCGAGGCTGTTGTCCCACCATTCGGCGCGCGGCTCGTAGGCGAACAGGCTGGCCGGGTTGGAGGAGAAGCCGTCCACCCTCAGGTTGAGGCCATTGCGGACCGCCACGGTGTGCGGGCCGTATTCCAGGCCGCCGTAGTGGACGGCAAACGGCGTCTCGCTGAAGGGATACTCCAGGTCAACGGTGTCGGTTAGGACGCCGTCAATCTGCACGTTGACGGTGCCGCCGCCGGTGCGGCTGACGGCCAGCAGGGTGAACGAGTCGCCGACGAAGGTATACCAGAGGGTGGCGTTGCTGTTGAGGAGGCCGGAGCGCACCAGGTCGCCCTCGGCGGCGGCGGGGTTGGTGTCGTCGGCCAGGCCGGTGCCGTAGTGCAGGCGGCCGCTGTCTTCGGCCAGGCGCGCGTTCTGGAAGTCATCCGACATGGCCTGGCCGTCCCAGACGTCGAAGTAGTCGAAGTTGACGGTGCCCGCCGCCACCGCCACCGAGATCGTGTGCGTGCCGGTGATCAGATCGCCGTAGGCGAACGAGATGACGTCTTCGGCGTCCACATCCATGTCCACGAGGCCCTGGTCCACGCCATCGATGAAAACGCGGGCCTGGCTGGTGCCATTGACGGCGCGGAACCCGGCGCTGACCCAACGGCCGGAGAAGGTCAGGCTGACGGTCTGGCTGACGGTGCTGGCGGCGACGTAGCGCGCGCCGCTGACCTGGCTGGCGTTGGTGCCCAGGCTCCAGGCCTGCGGCCGGCGCGCCCAGTCGTAGGCGCTGCCGTAGACCAGGGCGGGGTGGTCTTCCTCGTAGCGTACCACGCCGGTGTAGACGGGCGTGGTAAAGAAGGGCGCCGCGCCGGGCACGATCAGGGCGTCGAGGGTGGGCGCGCCTCGGTAGTAGCGGACTTCCAGCATGTGCGGGCCCGCGCCCAGGCCCTCAAAGGCGAAGGTGCGGGTGACGGTGCTGGCGTTATAGAGGTTGAAGGTGCCTTGCGACACATCATCCAGCACGAGGGTCACCCGGCCGCCGCCGGTGTTGGCCATGCCCTGGTAGGCGATGGAATCGCCGGTGAAGGCGAACCACAGCCGGCTGTCGGGCTGGAGGCTGTTGCGGGTGAGGTAGCTGCCGCCGCTGGCGCCGCCGTTGGCGGTGGAGGTCCAGTCCTCGTGGGTGCTGCCGCGCCAGACTTCGGCGGCATCTTCCTCGTAGGTGCCGGAGGGCAGCGAGGTCCCATCCCAGGTGTCGAAGTAGTCCACATACAGCCAGTTGTTGCTGGCGTTGGGGTGTTGAGTGCTCAGCAGGGTGACGGAGATGGTATGGCTGGTATCGGCCAGGCCGCTGTAGGTCTCCGCCAGGGTGCCGGCGTCGCGCGTGTACAGCTCCACCGTGCCCTGGCTCGTTCCGTCAATGAACACCTCGACCTGCCCGCCGGAGGCGCCGGTGATGAAACCGGCACGGACCCAGGTGCCGGAGAAGTCGAAGCTCACGGTGTCGGCGTCCACGTCAGCGCCGAAGTGCTGGCCGTCGCTGGCATAGGTGACATTGTCGAAGCGGTCCCAGGAGCGGGCAGTGATGGTGTAAGGCAGGCCGTTGTACAGGATGGCCGGGTCGTCCTCCTCGTAGCGAGTGAAGACGGTGGGGGTGAGCGGTGGGGCGGCCGGCGTGATGGCCGGCGCGTGGAAGGCGTCCATGCTCGCGGTGTTGCGGTATTGGCGCACCTGCAACACGTGCACGCCCGCGCTCAAGCCGTCGAAGCTGTAGGTGTGGGTCTGGTTGGTGGTGACGTGGATGTCGGCGTAGTCCGCGAACTGGCCGTCGAGGCGCAGCACCATCTGGTCGCCGCCGCTGGTGTCGAAGGCCTGGAAGGTGACGGAGTCGTCGGTGAAGGCGAACCAGGCGGTCGCGTTTAAGCCGGCGCTGAGGTACGTCCCGCCGCTGGCGTTGGCGTGGCTGCTCTGGCCCCAGCCGCTGCTGCGGTAGACGCGCGCGTCGTCCTGTTCGACGCTGCCGCTGGCGAGCGCCGCGCCGTCCCACACGTCAATGTAGTCCACCGATACGGCGTCACCGTTGGCAAGCGGGTTCTGCGTACCCAGCACGGTGATGCTGAGGGTGTGGGTGCCCGTCAGCAGGCCGTCGTAGGTGAAGCTGATCGAGTCGCTCTCGTTGCGATAGAGGTCCACGATGCCCTGGCTGAGGCCGTCAATGTAGATCTCGGCCCGGCCGCTGTCTTCCTCGCCCGAGAAACCCACGCTCACCCAGACGCCGTCGAAGGTCAGGCTGACGGTGTCGCTGGGCGTGCCGGAGGCGGTGAACTGGCCGGCGCTGGTCCAGCCAGAGATGAGCAGGTTGGGGTTGGAGCGGGACCAGGTCTGCGCCGTTTGGGTGAAGGGCAGGCCGTTGTAGAGCAGGGCCGGGTCGTCGTCCTCATAGCGGGTGAAGCCGGCGGGCACGGTGGGGGTGAAGAACGGGGCCACGCCGGGCGTAAGGAAGGCATCGACATTGCCTTCGGACCAGTAGGTGCTGACCTGCAGGATGTGCGGCCCGCTCACCAACCCGGTGAACGACAGGGTGCGGGTGATGTCGGCGGCGGCATACAGGTCCTGCGTGGTCTGGTACTGCCCGTCCAGATAGACGCGCACCCGGCCGCCATTGCTGCGGGCCAGCGCCTGGTACGTGACCGAGTCGCCAATGAAGATGAACCACGCTGTCGCCGCGGAGCTGTCCACCAGCGAGCCGCCGCTGGCGTCGGCGTCGTTGACGTTGCCCCAGCCGGTGCTCAGGTAGACCCGCTCGTCGTCCTGCTCGAAGGTGCCATCGGGCAGGGCCGTGCCATCCCACACGTCCACGTAGTCAAACTGGACGTTGTTGGCGGTGGAGTTGACGTGCCGGGTCGCCAGCACCGTCACGGTGAGGGTGTGCGGGCCGGCGGCGAAAGCGTCATAGACAAAGCTGAGGGCGGTGTCTTCGCGGCGATACAGATCAATGGTGCCCTGGCTGGCGCCATCCAGGTAGACCTCGGCCTTGCCGCTGGCCGGCCCGCCCAGGAAGCCCAGGTTGATCCAGGCGCCATCGAAGGCAAACTCGGCTGTGGCGCTGAGCACCGCCGAGCGGGTGTAGCTGCCGCCGCTGGCGAGGGTGCTATTGAAACCGCTCCACGCGCCGCTGTAGGTGATGGTGGTGCTGTTCTGCTCGGTGCGGGTGAGGCCGGCCACCGCGAACAAAGGCTGGGCCACGGGCGCCGCCACCGGCGCATAGCGCGGACGCCCGCCCCAGGCGGGGTCGCCGCCAAACACCACCGGGCCGGAAGTGCTGCCCAGCACCGGCGCGGGGACCGCGCCCCCATTGGGCGGCGCGTCGGGCGCGAAGGGCAAATCAGCCTGGATTTCGGTGGTGATGACGGTGGTGACCGTGGCGGTTCCGGGAGCCACGAGGGTGGGCGACACGGCCTGGGAGGCTACCAGGGCTTGGCCGACGGCGAAGTAGCCGTAGCCGCTGCCGTCAGGGATCAGGTCCGCGTCCGCGTCGAGCAGGTCCACCGTGACGGTATACACGCCTTCGGCCCAGCCGGAGGTATCCACCGTGCCCAGCGCATAGGTGCGCGGCGCGCCGACGAGCACGGTCAGGGTGATGTCGTTGGTGTTGGTGATGCCGCCGCCGGGTTCGAGGATGCTGGTGCGGGCCAGAGCGGTGCGGGCGACGTTGGCGACGTTGGTCACGTCCACGCTCAAGGTGGTGGAGCTGACGCCGGTTTCCACAAAGGCCGGGTCCGCGGTGACGGCGGTGACTTGCACGAAGCGGTCCACCACGTTGAGGCGGCCCAGCGCGCTGGTGGTGAGGTCGGGCAGGGTCACGTCCGGGCCGGCGGCGGTGGCCTCGGCCATGAGGTCGTGCAGGCCCAGGGCGAGGGCGCTGGTGGGCACGGTCACCAGGTCGGTTGCGCCGGGGGCCACGGTGGTGGTGAAGGAGTCATTGCCCGAAGGCAGGGTGAGGGTGATGAAATAAGTCGTCGTGACGGTGCCCTGGTTCTCGATTTCCAGGGTATAGGTCACGGTCATGCCGGGCAGGCCGGCGTCGTAGGCGGGCGACCAGCGCAGGGCGGGCTGGTGCTGGCAAAGTTCGCACACTTCGGCGCTCAGGTCGTCCACCGCGGCGCTGATGTCGGCCAGGTCCTGCTCCAGGTCCACGTCGCTGGTGTGGCCCGCCATCGCGGCGGCCAGGGCCGAGAGCGGGGCGGCGGTGGTGACGAGGGGCGAGGCCGCCCCGGCGTAGTAGGCCGCGCCTTCCAGGGCGCTGACCACCTCATCCCGGTAGAACAGAATGCAGTCGCCGTCGGCGCACGAGCCTTCCAGGCTGCTCATAGCGAACGCCAGGGTTTCCAGCGCGCCGGACAGGTTATCAAAGTTCAGCGGGCACTCGGCGGCGATGCGCTGAGCGGCCTCGAACACCGGGCTGCTGAGCGGGCCCACCACGTACACATCCACGGCGGTGGTGGGCGTGTAGGGCAGGCCGGGCGCGCCCGCCCCGATGGCAACAGGATGATCGGCGGCCGCATCGCCAACGGTCACGCTGACGGTGACCGCCTGCGAGGCGGACGCACCTGGGGAGAGCGAGACGGGCGATTGAAGGGTGGAGAGCTGCCAGCCGGAGACGGGCACGGTGCCCTCGAGCGGGAAGTCGCCGGCCACGTTGCCGATGTTGCTGACGGTCAGCGTAAAGGCCGCGTCGCTGTTGGAAGCGGTAAACAACTCCGCCGGGTCCACAGTGAGCGCGGGATAGGCCACGGCGGGCATGGTGAACAGGCCGTCGTCTGTTTCGGTGACGCCGCCGTTGTCCTGCGCGGTGGCGGTCACATCAAAGGGATAATTCGTGCCGGGCGCGGGCAGGCTGGAGACCGTGGGCGAAATGTAGAGACCCAGGCGGACCACCTCGCCCGCGGCGAGCTCAATTTCAAGATGCTCGCTGCCGGGGATGCCGCCCAAGATGACCCAGCCGGACGGCAGACCGCTTACGTCCACGTCGAAGGTGCGGGCAGAGGAGGAGGTGTTGGTGATGGTGGCGGCGAAGGCCGCGCCCGCCAACTGCACTCGCCCTTCCAGGGGGTCGAAGTTGATGACGTCGTGCGCGGGTCCCCAGGGCACGGTGATGAGGGGATCGAGCGCCACGCTAACCTGCACCCCATCCACACCGGTGACGGTGACGGTGTGCTCGGCAGAGGCGAGTAGCGCGGGATAGGCGGCGGACTGGGCCGTGACGATCAGGAGGTAGTCATCGGGCGCGGCGCCGAGCGGGGGCGCGGCCGTCACCTCGCCGGCGGCGTCCACGCTCACATCCCAGCCATCCGGCGCGAAGACGGTCATCGTGTACGTCCCGGCAAAGTTGGCGGCCACATCCGCGTCGAAGCTGGCCGTGCCATTGGCGGGGATGCTGCTGGAGGCGCTGTCGAGGGTAACGGCGAAGAAGTCGCCGGTGCCGCTAAAGGTGAAGGCGTCGGTGGACGCGCCAGCCGGGTCCACGCCGGCCGTCCCGCTGGCGTTGCCCAGCACAAAGCCGTTCGCGGCGGGCGCGGGGCTGCCGCCAACCGTGAGCGTGCCGCTGGCATCGGCCACGGTGAAGCCGGCGCCGGCTGAGTCAATATCCACGCTGGCGGCGAAGTCGGGAACGGCGGCGGCGCCGTTGCCCTGGAGGAGGGCGGGGCTGCTGGTGACGAGGTCCAGGCTGCCGGTATAGTTCGTGCCATCCACGGTCACGGTTGCGCCGGTGAGGGTGAGGGTGTAGCTGCCGGCCGAGTCCAGGGTGAAGGCGTAGGAGGCCCACTGGCTGCCCGCACCCAGATCATCCAAGGCGGGCGCGTGGAGAGCCAGGTTTCCCGAGCCAGAGCCGTCCACTGTCACGCCAGCGCCAGCGAGCGCTACGGCGGCACCGGCACTGGGCGTGGCCGTGACCGGGCCGCTGGCTAGCAGCACGCCGCCGCTGTAGACCTGGGCGGCGCTGAGGGTCAACTGCTCAAAGGCAAAGGAGGAAGCGGCGCCGGTCGTCCAGGCGAAATCGGCCGTGCCATGCACGCCCACCAGGGCGGTGCTGAGGTTGGCGCTGATAGTGTTGCCGCTCAGTGACGCGGTCTCGGCCACGAGGGCGCTGGCCTGGGCATTGCCGAGGGGCGCGTCCACGGGCAGGCTGAACAGGGCGTCCTGCAAAGGCGGGTCGTCGCCGATGATGGCCGCGCCGAGGGCGTTGCCCGCGCCGACACCGGCCTTGCACCATTTCTTGTCCGACTTCTTGTTGCAGGCCTTTTTGGCCTTGTTGCCCCAGGCTTCGGCGCTGGCCTTGGAGGCCGCGATGACGTCCTGGATGTCCTGGCTGCCAAGCGGCATCGCGGCGAAGAAGCCGATCCAGAACCCCATCACATAGCTGAAGAAGCCGGCCGCGAAGCCGCCCAGGAAGCTGGCAATCTTCTGGGAGAACAGCCCCAAGGGGGCATACTCCAGGGCGGCCAGGTGCTGGCCGTTCTCCATCACGTCCACGACTTCCAGGGTGATCTGATCCACCTGAATCCAGCCAATGGTGGGCTCGGATGCGCCGGGCAGGGTGACCATTTCCGCCGGGACGAGGACATACAGGTCGGGGTTTTCGACCAGCGCGGTGCTGATGCGGGCCTTGGCCTGGGCAGACAGGGGCAGGGCGTCGAGGTCATCCAGGGTGCCGAGGGTGACGCGCTCGAACTCCAGATCGGCGGCGATGGCCTGGTTGAAGACGGCGGCCACGCTGACCACCGGCTCGGGCGCGATGGCGGCCAGCAGTTCGTGCTCCAGGCTCATATCCAGCAGGCCGCGCCAGAACGCAAAACCCTGCCGCCCCACATCGGTCTGGCCGGGATGGGCGAGCACGCGCAGGGGGTTGCGGCCCAGGTCGAAGGAGATGGTCTCGGTCTGGGTGGTGTCGTCGCGCTCCCAGCCGACGGTAAAGATGCGGGGCGAATCGGGATAGGCCCGTACCAGCAGGTTTTCGGCCAGGGTAGCATGGGCCTGGTCGGCGGCGGCGGCGTATTGGAGCAAGTGCTGGCGCTGCGCCAGCCGGGCCAGCAGGCCATACGTCGTGGCGGTGGCTGTGCCCAGCGCCACTTCCTCGGGGGTGGGGTTCTCGGTGTCGGCCACGCCCTACTCCACCACCTTCGGGACGACGAAGAAGCCGTCCTCGGTCATCGGCGCGTTGGCGAGGACGTCCTCCGCGCGGTAGCCCTCGGTGACCTCGTCGCGGCGTTTCTTCATCGCCATCGGCTGGACCGAGGTCATCGGCTCGACGCCCTCGACATCGACCTCGTTCAGCTGCTCGACGAAGCCCAGGATATCGTTCAGCGAACCGCGCAACGCCTCGGCCTCGGCGTCGGTGACGGCGATGCGTGCGAGATGGGCGACGCGCTTGACGGTGGCGGTGTCGACGGACATCGGCGGACCTTCGAGAAAACCTTGCGGGAGGCCGCCTATAGCACCGGGTCGAAGCGCGCGGCAACCGAGCCAATTGGCGCGCCGCGGCTCCTCGGCAGCAGATCGATCTTGGCCCAATCGCCCCTCGGCTCGCGCATCACGCCGCTGACCAGAACCTCACGTCACCAACGGGCTCGACCCGGTGGCCCATGATGCCGGGCCGCTGGGATCGTCCCCGTTGCTCGGCGGAGGGCGGCACCGCCCGCTTCTGGTCAGCCGCGCTGCTTTCGACCGTGGAACGACGGCATGAGTTGCCGGGTCGAGCCCGGCAATGAGGGGGAAGGGACAGGGCGAGAGCACGCCAAGATGCCCCTCCCCGGCTTGACCCGGGGTCCAATGGCGGTTCCGCATGGCTTGGTCAGGCCAATAGGTCCCGGATCAAGTCCGCGACGGTATGGGTTTCCGGGGCTAACGAAAGAGGCAGCG
>CAZCEC010000043.1:0-19180 GCA_964497615.1 uncultured Anaerolineales bacterium
ACCCGCCTTCGCGGCCGTGGCCCACCGCTATGCCCAGGCGCACTTTGGCGAGGTGACCTCGCGGCGCTTCGTGGCGCTGGTGGGCGATGCTGAGTTGGATGAGGGCAACGTCTGGGAGGCGCTGCTGGAGGAAAGCCTGGGCGGGCTGGACAACTTGCTGTGGATCGTGGACCTGAACCGGCAGAGCCTGGACCGGGTGGTGCCCGGCATCCGCGCCTCGCGGCTCAAGAAGCTCTTTGCCGAAACCGGCTGGCAGGTGCTGGAGGCCAAGTATGGCCGGCGGCTGCAAGCGCTGTTTGCCAAGCGGGGAGGCAAGGCCCTGCGCCAGCGCATCGACGACATGAGCAACGAGGAGTACCAGGCCCTCATCCGCCTGCCCGGCGCGGAACTGCGCCCGCGCCTGGCCGATGCCGGCCACCCTGGCGTGGCTCCCGTCATAGCCGCCGTCAGCGACGACGACCTGCCAGCCGTGCTAGCCAACCTGGGCGGGCACGACCTGGAGGAACTGCTGACGGTCTTGGACCAGATCAAGCACGGCCCCCAGCAGCCCACGGTGCTGTTCGCCTACACCATTAAGGGCTGGGGTCTGCCGTTCGCGGGCCATCCCCTCAATCACTCGATGCTGCTATCCGAGGAGCAGATCGAAGCCCTGCGCGACAGCATGGGCATCGCGCCTGAGCGCGCCTGGGATGGGTTTGAGCCCGAAAGCCCGGCCGGCCGCCGCTGCGCCGAAGTGGCCGCGCGCCTCTATGCCCCGCAACCCGCCGCCGTCATCCCGGAGGTCAGCCACCTGCCCGAGCACGTGGGGCTACCCGCGGCCCGCGCCGCCAGCACCCAGGAGACGTTTGGCCGCCTGCTGGTGCGCCTGGCCGATATCCCCGAACTGCGCGAGCGCATCATCACCTGCTCGCCGGATGTATCGGTTTCCACCAATCTCGCCGGGTGGATCAACAAGACGGGCGTGTACACCCCGCAGGACGAGCCGGACTACGAGGCCGAGGCGCAGAGCTTGATGCGCTGGAAGCGCTCGCCCGCCGGTCACCACATCGAGTTGGGTATCTCGGAGATGAATTTGTTCATGGCTTTGGGGATGCTGGGCCTGTCGGCGGAGCTGTGCGGGCAATTGCTCATCCCCATCGGCACGGTATACGACCCGTTCGTGTGCCGCGGCCTGGATGCGCTGATCTATGGCGTGTATTCGGGCTCAAAGTTCATCTTCGCGGGCACGCCGTCGGGCGTGTCGCTCTCGCCGGAGGGTGGGGCGCACCAGAGCACCATTACGCCCTCAATTGGAATCGAACTGCCCAAGCTCAATAGCTTTGAGCCGGCTTATGCGCGCGAGGTGGAATGGATGCTGCTGGAGGGAATCCGCCATTGCTTCGACCGGGAGCAGGGTCTGGCGACCTACCTGCGGCTGTCCACCAAGTCCATCGAGCAGGCGCCGTTCGAGGCCGCGCTCGCCCGGCTGGGCGAGGCCGCCTTGCGGCAGCAGGTGCTGGCTGGCGGCTACCGGCTGGCCGAAGCGCCAGAGCAGGCAAAGGCCGGCGGCGCGCCGGTGGTGCAGATCGCGGCAACCGGGGTGATGATCCCTGAAGCGCTGGCTGCGGCCGCGTATTTGTGGGAAGAGGGAGTTGCCGCCAACGTGCTCAACCTTACGAGCCCGCGCCGGCTGTTCGAGGCCTGGCGCGCCACTGAGGGCCGCGCCGGTGCGCGCCCGCTGGAGTGGCTATTGCCCCAGTCCGAGGCCGAGGCCCCCCTCGTCACCGTGCAGGACGGGGCCGCGCACACGCTCGCCTGGCTGGGCAGCATCAACGGCGCCCGCGTTACGTCGCTGGGCGTGGATGACTTCGGCCAATCCGGCGCGCGGGATGAACTCTACCAACACTTTGGCATTGATGCGATGAGCATCGCAGAGGCGGCGTTCCGGGCGGTGGACTAGCTACCAGTCCAATCCCGTCACCCCGTGCATCCCCAGAATCTGTGAAATCTCGCCGGCATGGGCGGCGTCGTGGGTGAGGACGCGCATGATCAGCGCCTGGCGGGTGAAGGTCTTGACGCGGCCGTCAGGGTAGTGGCGGTCGAAAGTGTCGTCCAGATCGGCCACGGTGCAGCGGGCCAGCATGGCGGCGATCATGTCCCAGGTCTCGTTGAAGCCCTGCACGATCCGCTCCACCGTCCGCTCCGATTCGGGGCCGTCATCCAATCCCAGCCAGCGCCCCACCTCCGGCGGCCCTTCATGCATGATGTGGTGGAACCAAAACGAGCGCGCGCCTACCACGTGAGCAGCCAACCCGCTGACGTGCCACATGTGCGGGGCCGAGCGCAAGAGCAATTGTTCCGGCGTCAGCGGCGCGATCATGTTGACGAAGCGGCGCTGGTGCAGGTCCCAGTCAGCAAACAGGTAGGACAGAGCGGTGGTCATCGCGGCCTCAGGCGTCAATGATTACGGCGAACGTGAGCGGTCACGTGGCGCGCGTGAAGCGAATGCCCGCCCACTTAATGTCGATCGAGGCGGGCTTGTCGCCGGCCAGACCCTGTGCCTCGGCTACTCCGCGCACAAAGTCGGGCGAGACATCGCCACTTTGCCCCGCGCCCTGCTTAGGCCACAGCACCCACAGCCGGGCCGCGCCCAGGCGCGCGGCGCGCAGCGGCATGCCCTGTTCCAACTCGCGGCGCGAGCGCGCAAACCAGATCATCACGGTGCAGTCGTCGCCCATCTGCCGCCGCACGACCGCGCCCTTCGGCAGCGGCTCCAGAGCGTCCATGAATTCGTGCGGCGCACCCAGCAGGGCCACGATACTGTTCGGCTCGATCCCCAGCTTGGCCGCCAGCGATTGCCGGGTGCTGGCCGGCTTGGCGGTCTCCGGCACAACCACCGCGCGCGGCGGGCGGCTGAGAGCCTTGGCAAGGTCTTCGGCCAGGTGGGTCCAGGTGCTGTAGACAGCGTCCGGCAGGCTTTGACGGACAGGCAGCACTTTTTCCGGCAGGCCGTCCACGAAGACGATGGGGATGGCGCGGGTGGCCGGATGCGCGCGCAAATCTACCGCCACGTCGCGGCCCTGGAGCGGCAGGCGCGAGAGATCGATGACCACGCCGCTGGGCGGATCGGCCAGCACGCCGCGCATGAGCGGCGGGCCGGGGCGGTTGACGTAGGATGCGCTGTACCCCAGCGACTCCAGCCGCTTGACGCGTGCCCGAGCCTCGGGGGCATCCCAATGAATGAGCAGGATTCGTTTGATAATCACCTCCGGACGCAGACCAAGCATACCACAAGCGCGGCCACTTGACCTTATGCGCCGCGGCCCGCTGAGGCTATACTTCGGCCCCACTCAGGAGAACCGCTAACGCATGGCGAACCAACCCAGCACGCAGGCATTGCTGCAACTGCAGCGCGGAATGCTGCTCATCCGCCGCTGCGAGGAGCAGTTAGCCAAGTCACACCAGGCCGGGCTGATACCAGGGCCCTGCCACACCTATGTGGGCCAGGAGGCGGTGGCGGTGGGCGTGTGCGCGCACCTGCGGCGCGACGATGTCGTCTTCAGCACGCACCGGGGCCACGGGCACGCGCTCGCCAAGGGCGTCACGCCGCGCGAATTGATCGCGGAGCTGTTTGGACGAGCCACCGGCTGTTCGCGCGGACGCGGGGGAAGCATGCACCTGTTTGCGCCGGAGGTGGGGCTGCTGGGGACGACTGGCGTGGTGGGGCCGAACATCCTCCAAGCCGCGGGAGCGGGTTACACGTTCCAACTGTTGAAGATCGACCGCGTGAGCGTGGGCTTCTTTGGCGATGGCGCAGTGAACAACGGCGCCTTTCACGAAGGGCTGAACCTGGCCGCCATCTATCAACTGCCAGTGGTGTTCGTATGCGAGAACAACCTGTACGCCACGGAGGTGCCGTTCGCCTACGCCACCCGCAACCCGGACGTCGCCAGCCGCGGGCCAGCTTATGGCATCCCTGCCGCGCAGGTGGACGGCAACGACGTGCTGGCCGTCCACGCGGCGGCGGGCGAGGCGGTGGCGCGGGCGCGCTCGGGCGGCGGGCCGAGCCTGATCGAGTGCCGCACCTATCGCACGCGCGCCCATGCGGAGGGGATGCGCGACGGCGCCTATCGCACAGCGGAGGAAATCGCGGCCTGGAAAGCGCGCGACCCGATCCAGCAGTTGCGCGCGTCCTTGCTGGCCGACGGCGCGGCGACAGCCAGTGACTTGGAGGCCATGGAGGCCGAGGTCGCGGCGGTGGTGGCAGACGCCGTCGAGTTCGCCAAGGCCAGCCCGTGGCCGGAGGCCAGCACGGCGGCCGAGCATATCTTTAGCGGCGCGGGGATCAGCGGCCATGCGTGAGATCACGTTTGTCGAAGCCACGCGCGAAGCCCTGACCGAGGCCATGGCGCGGGACCCGTCCCTCTTCGTGGTGGGCGAGGGCATCGGCGCGCGCGGCGGCAACTTCACCACCACCCTGGGGTTGTACGACCGCTTTGGACCGGAGCGGCTGCGCGACACGCCCATCGCAGAGCGCGGCTTTGTGGGGCTGTGCACGGGGGCGGCCATGGCCGGCGCGCGGCCCGTGGTGGACTTCATGTTCGTGGACTTCCTGCTGGATGCGCTGGGCGAACTCATCAACCAGACGGCCAAAGTGCAGTATATGAGCAGCGGCCGGCTGAAGATGCCGATGGTGCTGCGCGGCGCGATCGGCATTGGCGGGGCGGCGGCCACCCACCACTCGGGCAGCTACTACTCCACCTTTGTAAACGTGCCGGGGTTTCGCGTCGTAGTGCCGTGTACCCCGCACGACGCCAAGGGTCTGTTCGCCACGGCGCTGGCGGGCGACGACCCGGTGATCTTCCTGGAGCACAAGACCCTGCTCTACACCAAGGGGCCGGTGCCGGAGGAGAGCTACAGCATCCCTTTCGGCCAGGCCCGAGTGGCACGAGCGGGGCGCGACGCGACGGTGGTGGCGGTGGGTGTGATGGCGCGGCGGGCACTGGAGGCCGCCGAGCAACTGGCTGGCGAAGGCATAGACATCGAAGTGATTGACCCGCGCACCCTGGCCCCGCTGGACCTGCCGGCTATCCTGGAATCGCTGCACAAGACAGGGCGGCTGCTGGTGGCGGATGAGGCCTTTGGCCCATGCGGCATCGGCGCGGAGATTGCGGCGCGGGTGATGGAAGAGGGCTTTGACGACCTGGATGCGCCGGTGCGCCGCTTGAACGGAATGCACACGCCCACCCCCTACAGCCCGCCCCTGGAGGCCGCCGTGACGCCGAGCGCCTCGGACGTGGCCCAGGCCGTGCGCGAGTTGATGGCGGAGTGAGGGCATCATGGCAATTGAGATCGTGATGCCCAAGCTGGGCTGGACGATGGAGGAAGGCGTGCTGGCCGAGTGGGCCAAGCAGGACGGCGATACGGTTCAGGTGGGTGACGTGCTGTTCATCGTGGAAAGCGACAAAGCCCTCAACGAGGTCGAGTCATTCGAGAATGGCATTTTGCGCCTCCCGCCGGACTCGCCGCCGCCGGGGACGACCGTGCCAGTGGGGGCGCTATTGGCCTACATCGTGCAGCGGGGCGAACGGGCGCCGTTCGAGGAGGAGGCCGGGCGGATGGAACCCGCGCCAACGGAGGCACAAAGCCCGCCTGCGCGGGCTGCGTCAGAGTCCACCAAGGCGGCACGCGACGCGGGCGCGTGGGGCGGGGTAAACCCGCCCACTACGAAAACTGCACACGCCACGGGCGCGCCGGGCGGGATGAACCCGCCGGCTATGAATAGCGCACCCGGTCGGGCGGAGATAGGCCGGAGCACTCGCCACAAGATCAGCCCTCGGGCGAGGCGAGCGGCGGATGAGCTGGGCGTGGACGTGACGACCGTGACGGGCAGCGGGCGCGGCGGGCGCATCGTGGAGCGCGATGTGCGGGCGGCGCAGGCGGCACGACCAGTGAACCGGGCGATGCCAGCCACGCGGCGCGTGATCGCGGAACGCATGCTGGCGGGGGCGCATTCTACCGCCCCAGTGACGCTGACCACCGAGGCGGACGCGACCGAGTTGGTACGTTTGCGGGAGCAGTTGCGCAGCGACCCAACGGCCAGCGCCCTGCCCCTCCCCAGCTACACCGACCTGTTTGTCAAGATCGCGGCGCACGCGCTGGGTGAGCACCCGGCGCTGAACGCGCGCCTCGACGGCGACACGCTGATCGAGTCGGCGGCGACGCACATCGGCGTGGCGGTGGACACCGAACGCGGGCTGCTCGTGCCGGTCGTGCGCGAGGCGCAGGCCAAAGGGCTGAGGCAGATCGCGCAGGAGACGAGGGCGCTGATCGAACGGGCGCGAGCCGGGCGGCTGAGCGCGGACGAAATGCGCGGCGGGACCTTCACGATCACCAACTTGGGCCCGTACGCGATTGACGCCTTCACGCCGATCATCAACCTGCCGGAGTGCGCCATCCTGGGGCTGGGGCGCATCCAGCCGAAAGTGGTGGTGGTGGATGAGCGAGCCGAGCGCACCGCCATCCGGCAGATGGTGTTCCTGAGCCTGACGTTCGATCACCGGCTGGTGGATGGCGCGCCGGCCGCGCGCTTTCTCCAGCGCGTCAAGCAGTTAGTCGAGCAGCCGTATGTGTGGCTGGTCCAATAGCAGAGGTCTCTATGACGCATCCTTTGTTTGACTTATCGGGGCGGGTGGCGCTGGTGACGGGGGCGGCGCGGGGGATGGGGCGGGCCACCGCCATTGGCCTGGCGGAGGCGGGCGCGGATGTGCTGGTGACCGACCGCAACGCGGAGGGGCTGTCCGCGACCGCCGCGCACATCGCCGGGCTGGGGCTGCGAGTCGTGGCCATGGCAGCCGACATCACCGTGGTGGACGAAGTGCGGGCGCTGTATGCGCGGGTGGATGCCGAGTTCGGCCGGCTGGATGTGGCCGCCAATGTGGCCGGGCCAGGGCTGATTGAGAAACCGGAAACCATCACCCTGGACCAAATGGAAGAGATCATCCACGCGCTCATCATCGCGCGGTTCTGCTCGTGCCAGGAAGCGGGCCGCCGGATGCTGGCACAGGGCAAGGGCAGCATCATCAACATCAGCTCCATCGGCGGCGTCACGGCGCTGGGGCGCGGCAACTTCGCCTACAGCGTCGGCATGGGCGGCATCGCGCAGATGACGCGCGAGCTGAGCACCGAGTGGGCGGGGCGCGGGGTGCGGGTGAACGCCATCCTGCCGGCGCAGGTGCGCAACCCCGGCCTGGAGGAGCGCATGGCCGCCGACCCGAACCTGGAGGCGACGTTCCTGCGCGGCATCCCCACCGGGCGGCTGGGCCAGCCTGACGACATCAAGGGCCTGATGATCTTCCTGGCCTCGGACGCGTCGGCGTGGATCACCGGCGCCATCATCCCGATGGACGGCGGCAACCTGGCGATGAACGCCGGCGGCACCGTGGGCGGGAAGGGCTGAGATGAGCGGACCCTTCAAGATCGTCATCACCGACTTTGGCTTGCCGGGCGAGGAGCTAGAGGAAGCTGAGTTCCGCGCCGCCGGGATCGACTATGAACTTGTGCGGCTGAGTTGGAAGCCCGGCGACGACCTGGCCCCGCACGTGCACGACGCGGACGCGTTGATGGTGGGCTGGGCGCAGGTCCAGCGGCCGCTAATCGCATCGCTCAAGCAGTGCCGCATCATCTCCCGCTACGGAATCGGCGTGGACATGATCGACCTGGAGGCCGCCACCGCGCACGGCATCCCCGTCTGCAACGTGCCCGACTATTGCATAGATGAGGTGAGCACGCACACCCTGGCGTTCGTGCTGGCGCTGAACCGGCGGCTGGTGCCGCACCACACGCATGTGGCGGCGGGCCAGTGGGCGGGCGCACCGGGCGGGATGCCGGCGCGGCTGAACACGCAGACGCTGGGCGTGCTGGGGCTGGGCAAGATTGGGCGGGCGGTGGCGCGCAAGGCGGCGGGCGTGGGGCTGGCCGTCATCGCACATGACCCCTATCTATCGGACGAACAGGTGCGGGCCGCCGGGCCCGAGCCGGTGAGCCTGGACGGACTGCTGGCCCGCGCCGACTATGTGTGCGTCCATTGCCCGCTGACGCAGGAGACGCGCCACCTGATCGGTGCGGCCCAGTTGGCGCGTATGAAGCCGAGCGCTTACTTGATTAACATGGCGCGCGGCCCAATTGTGGACCAGGCGGCGCTGGTAGAGGCCTTGCAGGCCGGCGTGATTGCCGGGGCGGCGCTGGATGTGCTGGAGCAGGAGCCGCCCGCGCCGGACGATCCGCTCTTGCGGCTGCCAAACGTGCTGTTCACGCCGCACTCCTCCAGCTTGTCGGCGGAGTCACTGGAGCAGTTGCGGCGCGACACGGCCCGCAACGTGGCGCGGGTGCTGCGCGGCGAGCCGCCGCGGGCGGTCGTTAATCCGGCCGTATTGAATCGTTGAACCTACGCCTGCGGCGTGACCGGCGGCATCGGGTAGAGCATCTCAATCTCTGCCACGAGGTCGGGCGAGAGCGTGACGGACAACGCAGCGAGGTTATCGTCCAACTGCTCGGGCGTACGCACGCCCAGGATGACGCTGCTGACCGCCGGGTGGCGCAGGGTCCAGGCCAGCGCCAGGCGCGTGGCGGTAGTGCCCGCCTGGGCGGCGAGCGCAGCCAGGGCTTGCCCTTTCTGCTTGTTCTCCTCGGTCCAGTACATTTTGAGCATCACGGCATTCTGGTCGGGGTCGGCGGCGCGGGTGCCCTCCGGGGCGGGCGCGCCCGGAAGATACTTGCCGGTGAGCAGGCCGTGCGCCAGGGGCGAGAAGACGACACTGCCGATGCCTTCCAGACGCGAGACCGGGAAGGTCTCCGCCTCGGGGTAGCGGTAGAGCAAGTTGTAGCGGGGCTGGTTGACAACGAGGGGCCGCGCGCCGAGCTCGCGAGCGAGGGCCTGGGCCTTGACCATCATCCAGGCCGGCCACTCGGAGACGCCCCAGTACAAAATCTTGCCGGCGCGCGCCAGGTCGTCCATCGCGCGGATGGTCTCTTCGAGCGGGGTGGCGGGGTCGGGCCGGTGGCACATGTACACGTCCACGTAATCCATGCCCAGCCGGCGCAGGGAAGCGTCACACTGCTCGCGGAGGTGCTTCGCCGAGAGGCCGCGGTCGTTGGTGCCCGGCCCCATCGGCGCCCAGACCTTGGTGAGCACGAACACGCCGGAGCGCGGGAACTGGGCCAGGGCGCGGCCCAGCACTTCTTCCGCCGCGCCGCGATTGTAGGCATTGGCGGTGTCGAAGTAGTTGATGCCGGCTTCGTAGGCTTGGCGCACGATGGCGAAGGTGTCATCGTCGCCGGTCTTCATGCCGAGGGTGAGGTAGGAGCCGACGCTCAAGGCGCTGACGCGCGGGCCCCAGTGGCCGAGTTGTCTGTATTCCATGTTGGGCATTATAGGCGATAACACATGACGGACCTATGGGACGTGAACTGCCTGATCGGGCGCTGGCCCACCGCTGAGTTGCTGTTTGATGACGTGGCAGGGCTCGTGGCGCGGATGGATGAACTCGGCATCGCTCGCGCGGTGGTGGGCCACACCGACTGCCTGCACTTTGACCCGGTGGTCGGCAATGCGCGGCTGATGGAGGCGCTGGAGGCGGCCCCGCCCGAGGCGCGAGCGCGGCTGTGGCCATGCTGGGCGCTGGCGCCACTCGCCACCGGCGAGATGGGCACGGCGGACGAATTGGCAAGCGCACTGGACGCGCACGGCCTCCGCGCGGTGCGCCTGTATCCCCGCGACCACAACTACAGCCTGAGCGGGCCGGATGCCGCCGAACTGCTGGGCCTGCTGGCGCGGCGCCCAACGTTGACCCTGCTCGACCTGGAGCAGAGCAGTTGGGAGGAGATCGAGCGAGTGGCGGCGGCGTTCCCTGCCCTGCCGCTGGTCGTCTGCAACGTCGGCTACCGGGGGTTGCGGCGCTATGCCGGGGTGCTGGCGCGGCAGCCCAATGTGTACCTTGACCTCTCCTATCTCGGCTCGCACCAGGCGGTTGAATGGCTGGCTGAGCGCGGCTATGCCCATCGGCTGCTCTTCGGCACGGGCGCGCCGGTGATTGACGGCGGCGGCGCGGTGACGCGGCTGCGGCTGGCCGACCTACCGGAAGCAGATCGGGAGGCAATTGGGGCAGGCAATTTGGGGCGGTTGCTTGGGGTACGTTACACATCTTCTACCTACACACGTTCCACACCTCCGCACACCCCCACACACCCACACTCCCACACTTCCGCCCTGCTGCCCGCGGCGCAAGTCCTCTCCGGCGGGCCGATTGAGGGGTGGGATATCGTGGATGCCCATGCGCACGTGGGGCCGTGGTTCAACTTCTTCACGCCCGAGCCGACGGCCGACTCGATGCTGCGGGTGATGGACCGCTGCGGGGTGCGGCTGGCGGTGGTCTCGGCCACGCACGCCATCGCGGGGGAGGTGGAGGCCGGCAACGCCGAGGTGGCGGCGATGGCGCGGCAGCATCCGGGGCGCTTCGCAGGGTACGCGGTATTCAATCCGCATTTGCCACAGAGCCTGGCGGATGTGGAGCGCACGCTCGACGCGCCGGGGATGGTGGGGATCAAGATTCACCCGGATGTGCAGGGCTACGCGGTGGGCGGACCGCTGTACGCGCCGGCTTTCGATTTGGCGGCGCGGCGCGGCGTGCCCATCCTCACACACACCTACGCGGACTCGGCCTTCTCCGATCCGTTGATGTTTGAGGCCATCGCGGCGCGCTGGCCGGAGGTGAGCATCATCCTGGGCCACGCCGGGGTGACGGGCGAGGGCCACCGGCGTGCGATGGCGGTGGCCGCCAAGCACCCCAACCTGTACCTGGAGTTGTGCGGGTCCTTCACCACGGGGCTGTGGATCAGGCGCATGGTGGCGGCGGCGGGCGCGGAGCGCGTCCTCTACGGCTCCGACTTCCCGTTTATCGAGCTGCGCTATGGACTGGGGCGGGTGGTGTTTGCCGGTCTTGACGAAGCTGAGTTGAGATTGGTGCTGGGCGGCAACGCCCGGCGGCTGCTGGCATTGGCAGAGCGTTAGCTCACTTCGACGATCAACTCGATTTCGACTGCGAAGTTGTGCGGGATGACCATGCCCACGGCGCTGCGGGCGTGGCGGCCTGCCTCGCCAAAGACTTCCCGCAGCAGGTCACTGCATCCATGGATGACGCCGGGCGTGTCGTCAAAGCCAGGGGCCGCGTTCACCATGCCCAGCACCTTCACGAAATGCGTAATCTGCTCCAGGTCGCCCACCAGTGACTTGATCGCCTGGAGCGCGCCGAGGGTCGCCAGCCGCGCCGCCTCGTACCCCTGCTCCACGGTGAGGTCGGCGCCCACTTTGCCCTTAATGGCCCGCCCGCCAAAGTTGGAAACGTGGCCGGCGGTGTACACCAGGCCGCCCGTCCGCACGGCGCGCATGAAGCGCCCGCTGTCCAGGTCAACGGTCTCCAGGGTATAGCCCAGCGCGCGCAGTCGGTCTTCGTAATTTGCGGACATGGGACTCGCCTCCTACGGTTGTTGATTGAACTCCGCCAGGGCCTCCGCGCAGGCCGCGAGGGTCAGGTCAATATCAGCCTGAGTGTGCGCCGCCGAAAGAAAGAACAGGCCGCGCCCCACGCAATTGATCCCGTGATCCAGCAGCAACCGATGAAGGCGAGCCATGCCCGCCAGGTCGCAGCGGGCAAAGTCGCGGTAGTTGCGAACGGCGGGCTGATCGGTGAGGTAGAGGCTGAAGACCGGTCCGGGTCCGTCCACCAGCATCCGCACGCCCGCCGCGGCGGCAGCGTCGTGCATCCCTGCCATCAGGCGCTGGCCGAGCGCGGTCAGGCGCGGGTAGATCTCTGCGGCGTTCGTCTCAAGCTCGCGCAGCGAGGCGGCGGCGGCGGCCATGACCACCGGATTGCTGTTGAAGGTGCCGGCGTGGCCTACCTCGCCGCGCGAGATCAGGTCCATCACCTCAGCCCGGCCGGCGAGGCAAGAGAGCGGGAACCCGCCGGCCAGCGCCTTGCCGAAGACGGCCAGGTCCGGGGTGACGCCCAGCAGCGATTGCGCGCCGCCCAGCGCCACGCGGAAGCCGGTGATGACTTCATCGAAGATCAGCAGGCAGCCATGCTGGCGGCAGAGGGCTTGCGCGCCTTCCAGAAAGCCCGGCACCGGCGCAATGCAGCCGGTGTTGCACAGAATGGGTTCCATACAGACAGCGGCGGTATCGGCGCCATGCTGGTCGAGCAGAGCAGCGAGGGCGTCCAGATCGTTCCACGGGGCGATGACCAGGTCGCCTGCGGTGCTGCGGGCCTGGCCGCGCGTGCCGGGCACGGGCACAGGCGCTTCGGGCGGACCGGCCAGGTCGAGACGCGGGGCTACGCTGTAGAGAGCCGAGTCGAACCAGCCGTGATAGTGACCCTCGAACTTGAGGATCTTCTCGCGGCCCGTATAGGCGCGGGCCAGCCGCCAGGCGGCGTGCATGGCCTCCGAGCCGACGCTGTTGAAGCGCAGGCGCTCGGCGCACGGCACCAGGCGGCACACGGCGGCGGCGACCTCGATCTCCAACTCGTGCTGGGCGGAGAAGACCTGGCCACGGTCAAGCTGCGCCTTGACGGCCTCGACGATGGCCGGATGGCCGTGGCCGAGCACCAGCGGCCCTTGGCCCAGCACGTAGTCAAGATACTCGTTCTCGTCCACGTCCCATAGCCGAGCACCGGAGGCGTGGCTGACGTACAGGGGAACAGGCTGAACGCTGCGGCGGGCGTCGCTGCTGACGCCGCCAGCCAGGTGTTGCTGGGCTTGAGCGAAGAGGGCGGCGGAGCGGGTGAGGGTGCGAGGCGGCATGGGCAGCTATTGGCGCTGCAACTCGATGACGTAGCGGCCGGGGCTCGGCAGCAACAGGCGCAAGCCCGGCACATCCGTCCCGGGAGGCAGGCCCGGCAGATCCGACTGCGGAGGCTGCACCCGGAAACCATTGATGCGCACATCGCCCTTGGCCCCGTTGATGTTTAAGATCAGGCTCGTCTGGCGCTTGACGTCGGCTTCGGCCCGCCAGCCGTGCTCAGCCGGCGCGAGGGTGAAGACGTCCGGGGGGTAGGAGGCGTGAAAGACCAGCCCATCGGCGTTCACCATGCCGCCGGAACCGTACAAGGCCCAATGATCAGGCGCGCGCAGCCAGGCCGCGCGGCCGCCGCCGCGCCAAGCGCCGATGTTAAGCTGAGAGCTGCCGCCATACCAGAAGATATCGGTATGCGCGCCGGTCTCGATCTGGCAGGCGAAGTCCAGCGCGTCTCCGCCGCGTTTCACCGGCAAGGCGCGCAGCCGGGCGGCCTGCGCGGATTCGGCCACCGGATACAGCACGTGCAGGTAGGCAGCGTCCTGGCCGGTCGTCTCTTGCACGTGGCTGAGGCCACCCACGTCGCGAAAGGGCGAAACGGCGTCGAAGGCGCGCGGCGTGGGGATCGCCATGAAGCCGGAGCGCGGCTCGATGCGCCCACCTTTCGCCGGAAGCACCGGCAGCACGGCCAGGCCCGGGCCGGATGTGGGCAGCACCCTGCCCGCCTCTAGGGTGAATGGCTGCGGCATATGCACCAGCCAGTCGAGACGGCGCGGCTGGCGCAAGCCGCGCACTTTGTCGTAGATGATCCAGTACCCGTCTTTGACAAAGAAAATCGAGCGGTGCGCGACGATGCCTTGCGGGTAGTAGCCCCAGTGCTGTGCTTCGAATAGATCGGCGACGGCGGTGGAAGACCAGACGTTGAGGTCGCCTTCCTTAAATGCCTCGGCGGGCTCCTCGCCATCCACCACCAGCACGTTGTGGGCGAGGGCCGAGCGAATCCACGATTGATAAAGAGGATCGTCGTAGGACTTGAGCGGCAGGCCGGCTTCGATGGCCAGGGGAACGCCATAGCCAAAGCAGGTGAACGAGAGCGCGTCGCGGTGGCTGTGCGACTCATATTCGTGGCCGACGAGCGGGCCGAAGTTGACGGCCATGAACAGGTCATCCGCCCCCCAGCCGGAGCGCATGAGGGCGAATTTGGAGGCGGGCTGGAGCACGCTGCCGAGGCTGGGCGGCGAGGCGGACAAACTAGCGTACACCTGCGCGGCGGAACGGCCGCCGGGACGGTCGGGCAACGCGGCCAGCGCCCAGGCGATGTCGCCGGGCGCGCCGAACTGCTCGCCGAGCCACTTGAGAGCGGGGTCTTCCAACAGGACCGCACCGGCCACGGCCCAACTACCCACCCAGACGACGTGCGAGTCGTTGGGATTGTCGGCGCAGCCGAGGGGGGAGGTGCGCTCCATTAGCCAACGGTACATGCGGGCGAAGCGCGGCACGGCCTGCATGGGCGGGTAGCCGTTAAGCTCGGCCACGGAGGCGGCGCGGGAGAGGCAGGCCAGGACGTGGCGATGATAGGACGGCGAGCGCTCGTGGTGGCCGCCGTCGGCATCCACGTCCAACTCCAGGTGCGCCAACAATAGCTCCCAGCCCTGGTTACGCCAGACGGCGGCCTCGTGGAACTCGGGGAAGAGCACGCCCAGTTCAAAGAGCGTGGCCGCGCCCGTTACCTGCCAGTTGCCAGGGCGATAGCGGTCGTGCTCCTCGGCGAGCCAGCGCGCCGCGCCGAGAAAGGTCTTGAGCAGGCGGGCGTGGGTGGATGGATCAAGCGCGGGCAGATGGCGGAAGGCCAACAGGCCATCGGCGAAGATGAGCGAGCGGATGGCAAGACCGAGCGTGTACCAGATGACGTCGAGCGACTCAATCTCGCCGTGAACGTTGTCGCGCTCGGCGTACCACTGGTTGAAGAGGCGCAGGAAGGCGGCGGCGTGGGCGGGGTCGCGGTCGAGGGCGTAAGCCTGGAGCAAGGGCTGCATCCAGAGCATATAGTGAAAGCCATACAGAGGCGTGCGGCCGTGGTGGGCGGCAGTGAACCCAATCTCGGCGGCAGCCAGACGGCGGGCCTCCGCGATGACGGGCGCGCCGCGCTCGGCGCGCAGGTCAGCGGGCAGCACCGCGTAAGCATTGGCGTTGTGCACGCCTATCGGGCTGGAACGCTGGGCGACATACGCGCCCCAAGCGGCCAGCGCGGACGGCCAATCGGCGCTCTCGGCCGCGGCGCGGACCGCGGCTAGGCCGGGGCGCGCGAGATCGAGCGCGGCGAACAGATCGGCGTCGGCGATGTGCCGCATCCGGCGGTCGTCAATATGAGCGGGCTTCTCGATCGGGACGGGGTGAGGGGGCATGGGGTTTGGGTAGTATAGTGCATCCGACGAAAGACGAAGGACACAGGGAGAGTCGTTACAGCCCGTTCTGCGCAGGAGGACAGGCAAAGGAGCTGCGACGGTGAACCGCCGAGATGTGTCGCGCGCGGAGGAGGTGGGAGGCCAGGGAGGGCTGCGATGCGCTCAACCTGAAGCGAGGGTCAGGGGGTTTCGTTGTCGCGCGGCGGCGGCGGCGTTGGGCGCTTCGGCGTCCGCTGGATGTAACGGCAAGCGGGGAAGCCGCTGCACCCGACGAAGGGGCCAAATTGGCTGGTGCGCTGGACGAGGGGCTTGCCGCATTCGGGGCAGTTGCCAAGGGCGCCTTCGGCGGCGGCCAGCAGCGAGGGCTGGGCCGGTGCTTTCGCGGCGCGTTTGCGGCCAGCCCGCTTGGCGGCAGTTTTGGAGCCGGTGCGTTTGTATCCACCTTTGGCGGCACGCTTGCGCCCCCCGCCCCGTCCGCGCCGGGCCGACGGAGAACTTGAGTCCACGACCGGGCCGGCAGCGGTGGACGTCGACGCCCCTGGCGAGGCCGCCACCCTGATCTTGGGCGCGGCGGCAACGGCGGCCTGGGCCTGGGTGATCAGGACCGAGAGCGGGTCCCACAATTGCGCCATGACCGCGGTCCAGCGCGCCTCGCCGTTGGCGATATCGTCGAGTTGGTCTTCCAGGCGGGCAGTGAAGCCAACCTCAAACACGGTCGGGAAGCGTTCAACCAGAAAGTCGCACACCACGCGGCCCAATTCCGTGGACTTGAGGCCGCGGCCCTCCGGCACCTTGCCCACGTACTCGCGCTGGTAGAGCGTATCCACAATGGAAGCAAAGGTGCTTGGGCGGCCAATGCCCAGGCGCTCCAGTTCCTGAATCAGCGCGGCGTCGGTGAAATAGGGCGGCGGCTTGGTGAAGTGCTGCTGGGGGATGAGCTTGTGACAGAGCAGGTCGTCGCCCTTGGCCAGGGGCGGCAACTGCTCGTTATGGGCCGAGTCTTCGTCGGCGGGGTCGTCGCTCACATCGTAGACGCGCAGGAAGCCGGGGTCGAGCAGTTGGCGGCCGGTGGCGCGGAAGATGTAGGGCAGGTCCGCGCCGTCGCGCCGCGTCAGCACGGTGACGGTGGTGACGTTATAGACCGCAGGCTTCATCTGGCTGGCGACGAAGCGCCGCCAGATGAGGGTGTAGAGCGCATCTTGATCGTGGCTGAGATTCTCGCGAATCTTGGCCGGCAGCCGGCCGGGCTTCGTCGGGCGGATGGCCTCGTGGGCCTCCTGCGCGTTCTTCACCTTCTTGGTGTAGTTGGGCGGGGAGGCCGTGAGAGCGCCCTTCCCATACAGCCGCTCGATGACTTCGCGCGCGGCCTGCTGGGCCTCGGGCGCCACCTGGGTGCTGTCGGTGCGCATATAGGTGATGAGACCCACCTGCCCCTCGCCCGGCAGGGTGACGCCTTCGTAAAGCTGCTGCGCGATCTGCATCACCTTCTTGGCGGGCCAGTGGAGGCGGGCGGAGGCGTCGCGCTGGAGGGTGGAGGTGATGTAGGGCGGGTAGGGGTTGCGGCTGCGGCGTGCCTGGGTGACGTCGCCGACGCGCCACTCGGCGCCATCCAGGGCGGCGATGACAGCCTGGGCCTCAGCCTCGGTCTTGAGGTCGGGCTTGTGCTTGCCGATGCGGTACAGGCGGGCGAGGAAGTGCGGTTCGTCCGGCTTCGAGAGTTCGGCGTCGAGGGTCCAATACTCTTCCGGGACAAAAGACTCGATGGCGCGGTCGCGCTCGACGACGAGGCGCAGGGCCACGCTTTGCACGCGCCCGGCGGACAGGCCACTCGGGCCGGCGATGCCCTTCCACAGCACTGGCGAGACCTGGTAGCCCACCAGCCGGTCGAGCACGCGGCGGGCCTGCTGGGCATCCACGAGATGCATGTCGAGGGCGGCGGGATTGGCGACGGCGGCGCGCACGGCGTCCGGCGTGATCTCGTGGAAGCGGGCGCGGAGGACGCGCTTGCCCTTGAGTTCCTTTTGGCAGGCTTGCGCCACGTGCCAGGCGATGGCCTCGCCCTCGCGATCCGGGTCGGTGGCGAGGAGGACGGTGTCGCAGCCTGCCATTGCCTGGCGCAGTTCGGCCAGGGTTTTGCGGGCGCGGGGGACGAGGTGATAGGTGGGCTTGAAGCCCGCATCCAGGTCCACGCCCAGGTCCTTGGGCGGCAAGTCGCGAACGTGGCCGAAGCTGGCGCGGACGGTGTAGCCCGCGCCGAGGTACTGGCGCAGGGCCTTGGCCTTGGTGGGGCTCTCGACGATGACGAGGGTGGTCACCCCAATCCCATGTCCCGCAGGTACTGGCGGTTGCGCTTGGCGATGGGCAGGGGCTTGTCGAAGGGGGCCGGGTACATATCCTGCTCCACGATGGCGTAGCCCTGGTAGTCAATGTCGCGCAGCACGTCGCGGAAGGCGGCGAAGTCAACCGCGCCGCGCGACAACTCGCAGAACATATCCATCCCCACCGCCTTGGCGAACGGGATGCCCTCGGCCTCAACCTGGCGCTGGATGTCGCGGTCCACGCTCTTGAGGTGCAGGTAGGGGATGCGGGCGTGATGTTTGCGCATGAAGGCCACGGGGTCGCCGCCGCGATAGGCGTGGTGGCCGGTGTCGAAGCACAGGCCCACGTGGTCGCCGGTGTCGGCCAGCAGGCGCTCGAGTTGGTCGGTGTACTCCACATGCGTCTCGGCGTGGCCGTGGAAGACGACTTGCAGGTTGAAGCGCGATCCGGCGATATCGGCCACGCGGTGGGTGGTGTCCACCAGCCGCTGCCAGGCCGCATCGTCCAGGCGGGCCGGGCGCAGCAGTTGGCCGGTACGCATATCGGAGTACAGGTCGTCAATCAGCACCAGGTACTTCGCGCCCAAGGAGGCCAGCAGTTCCCCCGCCCCCACCACCTGCCGCTCCAAGTCCGGCCAGGCGGCGGGGTCGCTCAGGTCGGCCAGAGCAAAGGTGCCGGAGACCTTGATGCCGCGCTGCTCCAGTTCGGCGTGCAAGGTGTCGCGGTCGGTGGGCAAGTAGCCGTACGGCCCCAGCTCGGTCCACTGGTAGCCGGCCTCCACGAGTTCGTCCAGGAAGCGGTTCCAGGGCGTCTGCAAGGGATCGCTGGGGAACCAGACCCCCCAGTTGTCGGGCGCGCTGCCGATGGTGATGTTCATGCAAGCCTCCAGTTATAGGTCATCCGCTACCTTGATGGTGGCAGTCAGGCCGCCGTCCACGACGACGGAGGTGCCGGTCATGTACGACGACAGGCGCGAGGCCAGGAAAAGGGCCACCGTAGCGACCTCTTCCGGGGCGGCGTTGCGCTTCAGGGGGCACATCTCGCCCACACGGACCATCTGTTCCTCGGTGACGCCCTGCCACGCGCCGGTGACGATGGCGCCGGGCAGGACCGTGTTGACTCGGATCGTGGGCGCGAAGTCGGTCGCCAGCGAGCGGGTGAGCGCCAGCAGCCCGCCCTTGGCTGCCTGATAAGCGGCGTAGCCCGCATAGCCGCGCAGGGCATGCACCGAGCCGGTGATGACGATGGCGCCGCCGCCCTGCTGGAGCATGATGGGCACCGCGTGCCGAGCGAGCATCCAGGTAGCCTTGAGGTCAACGTCCAGCACAAAATCCCAATCGGCTTCGGAGATTTGAATGGCGGTGCCGCGCCGCTGGGCAAAGGCATTGCTGTGCAGCACATCCAGCCGTCCGTAGCGGGTATGCGCGGCGCGCACCAGGGCCTCGACCTCCGTCATCCGGCTCACGTCGGCATGGATGTAGAGGGCCTCGCCGCCCTCGGCGCGAATGCCGGCGGCGGCGGCCTCGCCCTCGGCGTCGTTGATGTCGGCCAGGACGACGGCCGCGCCCTCGCGGGCGAACAGCTGGGCGGTGGCGCGGCCGATGCCGGAGGCGGCGCCGGTGATGAGGGC
>CAZCEC010000043.1:19190-53011 GCA_964497615.1 uncultured Anaerolineales bacterium
GGCTTGATTCTCAAGGAGCTTATCCATCAATGGGTTCCTTGTGCTCACGCCACGCGGTATAGCGGTTCCAGCCCGGCCGCAATGCGGTCCACGTTGTCGGCGCAGCACTGGGCGCGCTTGCGCGAAGTGCCGTCGGTGACCCCGGCAATGTGCGGGGTGGCAACGACGTTGGGCAGGTGGAACAGCGGCGACGACAGGTCGGGTGGTTCCTGGCTGAAGGCATCCAGCCCCGCGCCGCCCAGGCGGCCATTGGCGAGGGCCCCGGCCAGGGCAGCCTCGTCCACCAGCGCGCCGCGAGCGACGTTAATGAGGAAGGCGGTGGACTTCATCAGCGCCAGGCGGCGGGCGTTGATGGTATGGCGCGTCTCGTCGTTGAGATGCAGGTGCAGGGAGACAATGTCGCTCTCGGACAGCAAGCGGTCCAGGTCGGCGGGTTTGCCGGCGGCCTGCAGGTCAAACACGCGCACTTCGTCGGGGCCGATGTCGCGGATGTCAATGGCCGAAACCTTCAGGCCGAACGGCAGGGCGCGGCGGGCCAGCTCGATGCCGCTGGCGCCAAAGCCCACAATCAAGAGCTTGAGGCCGGCCAACTCCAGGCCAAGGGGGCCGTACATCTCGCCCTTGTGCAGGCGGGCCAGGGCCTCGGGGTAGCGGCGGGTGAGCATGAGGATGAACATCATGGCGCACTCGGCCAGGGCCACAGCGCTGAAGGGGCCGGGGCAATTGGCGACCGGCATCCCCTTTTCGCGCCAATGCGCCAGGTCGAAGTGATCGAGGCCCGTGCCCAGCACCTGCCAGAGTTTGGTCGAGGTGGCGGCGGCCAGCATCTCGCGTGTGCCCACCGAACCGCCGTGGTCAATCACGACCTCGACGCCCTCAAACTGCGGGCCGAGCGGCTGGCTGTGGTCGAGGAGGCGCAGGTCGTGGCGGTCGCCGATGGCGGCGACGACGTCCTCGCCCCAGGGCTTGAAGAGATGCGTGATGGTGGGGTGAGGGAGGAACAGGACTTTGAGGCGGCGGGACATGGCTTTCTTTCTGGAGGTGAATAAGGTAACCTTGGCTTCGCCCAAGGACCGGCGAGTAGAATTTGCGCCTAAAGGCCTTCGGCCGCCGCGCGCTCCGCAGCCTTCGTGGACGCAGGAGGCAGCCGCAACGGACACGCATTTGACGACGAAGAAAGGCTCCGCGAGAAATGACAGCACAAATCCTGGTGACTGACTATGCCTGGCCCAGCCTGGATATCGAGCGGCGGCTGTTTGAGGAGGTCGGGGCCGAACTGCTGGTGGCCCAGACGGGCGAGGAGGCCGAGTTGGTGGAGCTGGCGCCGCGCGCGGCCGGCATCCTGACCAACTGGAAGCGCGTGACGCCGGCCGTCCTCGATGCCGCGCCCGAGTGCCGCATTGTCAGCCGGTACGGGGTGGGCGTGGACAACATCGCTGTGGGACATGCCACCACCCTGGGCATCCCCGTGACGAACGTGCCCGACTACTGCTTCGAGGAAGTGTCGGACCACGCAATGGCGCTGCTGCTGGCCTGCGCCCGCAAGGTGGTGAAGTTCGCCAACGCGACGAAGGTGGGCCGCTGGGACGTGAAATTGGGCCGCCCCCTGCCCCGGCTGCGCGAACAGACCCTGGGCATCATCGGCTACGGGTACATTGGCCGGGCGCTGGCGCCCAAGGCGGCAGGGTTTGGGCTGCGGGTGCTGGTCTACAGCCCGCGCGCCACGCCGGAGCGAGTGGCCCCGTACGCGTGGACGGATGACCTGGAACGCCTCCTGCGCGAGGCCGACTACGTGTCGCTGCATGTGCCGCTCACCGAGGCGACGCGCGGGATGATTAACCAAGATACTCTGCGCCTGATGAAGCCAACCGCCTTCCTGATCAACACCTCGCGCGGGCCGGTGATTGACGAAGGCGCCCTGGCGGAAGCGGTGCGCTCGGGCGTCATCGCCGGGGCGGCGCTGGACGTGCTGAGCCAGGAACCGGGCGATCCGGCGCATCCGCTGTTCGGGCTGGAGAACGTTATCATCACGCCGCATGCCGCCTTCTACTCCGAGTCCGCCATCGAGGAGTTGCAGCACAAGGCGGTGGGCCGGGTGGTGCAGGCGCTGAAGGGCGAGAGGCCGAGCAACATCATCAACCCGGACGTAGTGGGGCGAGAGAATTATCGTCTGCGGTAAATCAAAGGAGTGAGTTAGTAATAGAGCCGCTGCAGCCGCGCCCGCTCCTCCTCATAGGCCGCGCGCAATTCCTGGGTCACGCCGTCCTGGGTCGTCTCAGCCGGGGCCACATCCCACCAGATGCCGCCACCGGGCAGGTAGCGGTGCTTCTCGACCTCGGCCACGATGACGCAGGCGCGGCTCTCGGCGCGGGCCTCCTGAAGCGCCTGGCGCACTTCGGCCGGGGTGAAGACGTGCCAGGTGCGGGCCCCCAGGCTCTCGGCATTCTTCACTAAATCTATCGCCACATACTCGCCCTCCAGACGGTTGAGGTCCCTGTCGCGGGCGCGGAACTCGTTGCCGAAGCTGCGGCCGGCGCGGGCCATCTGCAGCCGGCGAATGATTTGGTAGCCGTGGTTCTCGGCGATGACGACGGTGATCTTGAGCCCCTCTTGCAAGGCCGTCATCAACTCGGTCGGGTTCATCAGGTAGGTGCCGTCGCCAATAAAGACCACCACCTCACCCTCCGGCTGGGCTAGACGCACCCCCAGCCCTGCCGGGATCTCGTGGCCCATGCAGGAGAAACCAAACTCCAGGTAGCAGTGGCGCAGCGCGGTGGCGTCCCACAGTTCGTGCAGGTCGCCGGGCGGGCCGCCGGCCGCGGTGAGGATGGTGTCGGCCGGGCGCGCCTCGGCGTTCATCGCGCCGATGAGCTGGCCCTGGCTCATGGCCTCGCCGGGGCGGTCCACAAAGATTTCGGCCTCCTTCTGGTCCGCCCAGGCAGCATTGGCGGCGGCAATCTCCTGGGCGTAGGCCGGGTCGGGCCGCAGACCGGCGGATTGCGCCGCAGCCAGCAGGGCGCGCAGGCCCTCGCGGGCGTCGGCCACGATGGGCAGGGCGCCCATCTTGAAGGCATCGTGCCCGGCAACGTTGAGGCTGATGAATTTCACTTCGGGATGCTCGAAGGCCGACATAGAGCCGGTAGAGAAGTCGGTCAGGCGGGTGCCGATGCACAGGACGAGATCGGCCTGGCTGATGATGCGGCCGGCGGCCGGGTTGCCGGTGACGCCAAAGCCGCCCACCAGCCACGGTGAGTCGCGCCGGATGGCGCCCTTGCCCCCCATTGTCTCGCCGACAGCAATCCCGCACGCTTCGGCGAAGGCTTGCAGTTCCTCCCACGCCTGGGCGTAGTGCACGCCGCCTCCCGCGATGATGGCGGGGCGGCGCGCGGCGCGGAGCAGCTCAATCGCCTCGTCAATGCGGCGCGGGTCCGGCAGGCGGCGCTCGATGCGCCACACGCGCTTCTCGAAGAAGTGGGCGGGGTAGTCGTAGGCGTGGGCCTGGATGTCCTGGGGCAGCGCCAGGGTGACGGCGCCGGTCTCGACCGGGTCGGTGAGCACGCGCATGGCTTCGGGCAGGGCGGTGAGCAGGTGCTCGGGCCGGGTGATGCGGTCGAAGAAGCGGCTGAGCGGGCGGTAGGCGTCGTTCACGCTCACATCAGCGGAGATGGGGTGCTCCAACTGCTGAAGCACCGGCCCCTGGTGGCGGGTGGCGTAGTAGTCGGAGGGTAACAGCAATACTGGAATGCGGTTGACGGTGGCGGTGGCGGCGCCAGTGAGCATGTTGGTGGCGCCGGGGCCGATGGAGGCGGTGCAGGCCAGGGTGGCGGTGCGCTGGTTGGCCTTGGCAAAACCAATGGCGGTGTGCACCATGGACTGCTCGTTGCAGGGCTGATAGAAAGGCAGGTCAGCGCCGTACTCGAACAGGGCCTGGCCCAGCCCAGCCACGTTGCCGTGCCCAAAGATGCCGAACATGGCCGGGATCAGGCGGCGCTGGCGCTCGTCGCGCTCGCTAAACTGCACTTGGAGGTACTTCACCAGGGCCTGGGCCATCGTGAGGCGGAGGGTGGGAGCAGACATGCCAGGTTCCTTTCTATGTTTCTTGGACCGAGGGGCGGAGTATATAATACATCCCTGCAAAGGGAGAGGCGCGATGGAACGCATGACGGGCAAGCAACGCTTCCTGGCGGCGCTGCGGGGCGAGCCGGTGGACCGGCCGCCGGCCGCCAGCATCGTCTCGGTCATCAACTATGAACTAATGGACATCGTGGGCCCGCACTTCCCGGCGGCCAACACGGAACCGGAGCCGATGGCGACGCTGGCGGCGGGCGCGCACGAGGTGATGGGGTTCGACTCGGTCATGCCCATCTTCTCCATCGCCCAGGAGGCCACGGCGCTGGGGTGCGAGGTGGACTGGACCGATGACTCCATGATGCCCACGCCCACCACTCACCCCTGGGAAGACCGCTCGGTGGAGCCGAAGCTGCCGGACGGGTTCCCCGACTCGTTCCTGGAAGACAAGTATGTGCGCTGCGCCATCGACGCCATCCGCCTGCTCAAGCAGCACTTCGGCGACGAGGTGATGATCCTGGGCAAGGTGATGGGGCCGTGGACGCTCTCCTATCATCTGTACAACGTGCAGGAGTTCCTGCTGGATACCCTGCTGGACCCGGACCGGGTGCGCAAGAGCCTGGATACGCTCATGCCGGTGCCGGTGGCGTTTGCCAAGGCCCAACTGGAGGCTGGCGCCGATGCGATTGTATGGGCCGACCATGCCACCGGCGACCTGGTGCGCAACACGATGTACCGCGACTTTCTGCTGCCGCTGCACCAGCAGTTGATCCCCCAGGTGCCGGCGCCCGTCATCCTGCACTGCTGCGGGCCGACGCTGGACCGGATCCAGTTCTTCCGCGAGGCGGGCTTCAAGGCCTTCCACTTCGAGTCGCAGGTGCCGCCGGACAAGGCCGTGGCCGAGACTCAGGGCAAGATCAAGCTGGCCGGCAACGTGAACAACCCGGTCACCTTGTTCTCCAAGGGGCCGGCAGAAGTGCGGTTTGAGGCCCAGCGGGCCATTGACGCCGGGGTGAACATCATCGCGCCCGAGTGCGCGGTGCCGCTCCAGACGACGGTGGAGAACTTGAAAGAGATCGTGCAGACGTGCGAGGATAACCGGAAGTAGTTTCCTGACCCATTCCCGTAGTAGCGAATTTATTCGCGGCCGCTCTAAATAGCGAGTGGGAGCGAATGACTTCGCTACTACAACGATGAGGCCCATGAACAACCACCTAAAGACCCTACTGGCCGAAGGCAAAGTTGCCCTCGGCGCGCAGTTGCGGCTGGGCGTGCCCAGCATCGCCGAGTTGTTCGCGGCGGCGGGGTTTGACTATCTGATCCTGGACGGCGAGCACGCACCGCAGACGCCGGTGGGCATCCAGGCCCAGTTGCAGGCGGTGAACGGCTATGACTGCACGCCCATCGTGCGGCTGGGGCGCAACGACCCGGACGAGATACGGCTATACCTGGATATGGGCGCGGGCGGGGTGCTGATCCCGCTGATCCGCACGGCGGCAGATGCAGAGAAGACCGTGAACGCCTGCTATTACCCGCCCAAGGGCACGCGGGGTTACGGGCCGTCGCGGGCGCACAAGTGGGGGTTCGACAAAGACTACTACGCGCGCGGGCCGCAGGTGGTGGTGCTGTTCGTCCTCGAGACCGCCGAGGCGGTGGAGAACATTGACAGCATCCTGGCCGTGGAGGGCGTGGATGGCGTGATCATGGGGCCGGCCGATCTGTCCATTGAACTGGGCGTGCCCCTGGAGATGGGGCACCCAAAGGTGATGGCCGCGACGGAAACAGTAATTGGAGCGGCGAAACATGCAGGTAAGGCGGCGGGCATTATCTATGACGCGAACAATCTGCCGCGCATGCGTCACCGCATCACTCAGGGGGCGCGGATTCTGCTGGCAGCGGGGGATGAGTGGATGCTGCAAGCGGCGGCGCAGGCCACAGTGGCGAGTGCGGCCGATCTGCGGGGCTAATCCGCGTGCAGGGCCTTTAGAAACTCCTTGATGGCGGGATTGACAATCGAATCATAGGTGGCGGTGAGGTAGCGCACCCCGCGGTCGCGCCACTGGCGCAGGGCGGCGGGATTGGGGGCCATGATGCCGAGCGCGGCGGGCGATGGCGCGACAGCCTCGATGATGCGGTCAATGGCGGCCAGCACGGTCGGATGCTGAGTCTGGCCTGGAACGCCCAGCGATTGCGACAGGTCGGTGGGGCCGATAAAGACCACGTCCACCCCGTCAATGGCGGCGATGGCCGCCGCTTCTTCCACAGCCTCCATCGTCTCGATGTGAATGGCGACCAGGGTTTCGGCGTTGGCCTGCTGCGTGTACTCACCCAACGGGCCAGCCTGGCCGTAGCCGGAGGCGCGGACCCCGGCCAGCCCACGGTTGCCGCGTGGATGATACTTCACCGAACGCACAGCGGCCTCGGCCTCGGCGGCGGAATTGACCCACGGCACATGCAGGCCATAGGCGCCGGTGTCCAGGTAGCGCAGGATGATGGGCGGCTGATTGGTGGGCACGCGCACCAGGGGCGTCCCGCCGCGCAGCTCGACGGCGCGCACCATATGCTCGCAGTCGCGGGGCTCGAAGGTGCCGTGCTCGCCATCGAAGACGATGAAGTCCCAGTCCTGATAGGCCAGCACTTCGGCCAGTCCCGCGTCAGGGTAGCGCAGGAAACACCCGTAAACGGCCGCGCCGGCCTTGAGCTTGGCCTTCGCCTTATTCGTCCACATGATTCGCCTCGGTAGGTTTGAATTGCCGTTCCAGTAACGGCCACACATCGGGGTTGATGAGGTAGGGCGGGCGCTCGCCGCGCAGCACCTGAAGCGCCTGGCGCAGCGCGCCCTCCAGCAGCCGGTCCTTGCCGGCGGGCGTGGCGCCGGCCACATGGCCGGTGCCGATCACGTCGTCGCGCAGCAACAGCGGATGGTCGGGGCGCGGCGGCTCGGGGTCAAACACGTCCAGCGCGGCCCCGCGCAGATGGCCGCGCTCAAGGGCGGCCAGCAGGGCGGCCTCATCCACCAGTCCGCCGCGGGCGGCGTTGACGAGATAGGCCCCGCGCTTCATCTGCGCCAGGGAGCGGGCGTTGATAAGGTGACGGGTCTCAGCGGTGAGGGGCGCGTGTAGCGAGACGACATCGGCGGCGGCGAGCAGGGCATCGAGGGAGGGCGCCAATTCCACGCCCAGCACTGCGGCCTGCTCCAGGGTGACGAAGGGGTCGTAGGCGATGACCACCATTTCCAGCGCTAGGGCCACGCGCGCCACGCGCCGGCCGATGCGGCCCAGCCCCACCAGGCCCAAGCGGCGCTGGTAAAGCTCCAGGCCGTCGAAGTTCTGGTAGGCGTCAGGATTGCCGCCGCGGCGCAGGTCGCGGTCGCTGGCCTTGAGGTGCTTGACGGCGGCCAGCAGCAGGGCCACCGCGTGCTCGGCGGTGGAGATGGTGGGGCCGTCGGGCACGTTGATGACGGCCACCCCGCGCGCGGTGGCGTCTGGCACCGAGATGCTGTCGTAGCCGATGCCGGTGCGGACGACGGCGCGCAGGGCCGGAAAGCGGTCCAGGAAGGGACCATCGAAGCGGATTTTTGCGCCGACGATGGCGGCCTGCGCCCCGTGCAGGGCGCTGAGCGGGTCCTCAGGTGTGGCCGAGGCCGGGCCAACGGCCAGCGCCTGACCCTCCAGCAAAGGCAGGAACTTAGCGGGGACGGCGCGCTCAAACCAGATGCGGTGCATCGGGGTCAGTCAGGGTCGTGTTTCCAGCCCAGCAGGCGCTCGGCCTTGGAGCAGTCGAAGAAGCCGCGGCTGCCGCTCAGGTCGCCGCGCACGGGCACTTCCGGGAACACAGCCTGGGCCAGCTCCAGCGACGGCGCGTCCATCATGGTCGTGGGCGCGACGATGTAGAAGACCTCGTGGCCAGCAATGTTGGCGGTCAGCGACAGCAGGCTGGCGCGCGCACAGGCCTCGAAGGTGCAGTAGCCCCACAGCGCCTTGGCGGTGATGCCATCCGGGTTGCGGGCGTCGTCGCCGCCCACAAAGCGCGAATGGAAGGCGCCGTGGAAGCGCAGGCTGGCAACGACCATATCGTACCGGCGGACGAACGAGTCGGCCTGCGCCTCGCAGATCCACTTAGACAGGCTGTAGGGGTCTTCGTTGTAGGTGGGGTGCAACTCGTCGAGCGGGAAGTAGTCGAAGCGCGGGCGGCGGCTGTAGGCGCTGCCGACGGCGTTGATGCTGGACGCCTGGCACACGCGGCTAATGCCCACCTCGGCGGCGGCGCGCAGGGCGTTGTAGCTGCCCACGACGTTGTCGTTGTGCACCCAGTGATCGGGATGATAACCGGGGGCGGGGATGGCGGCCATGTGGATCAGCCCATCGCAGCCGCGCAGAGCCTTCTCCAGGGCCGCATACTCCGACATTTCAACTTGGTGGAAAGAAAACTTGGGATGGGCAACAACGGCGGGCATAAGAGCGGGGTCGGGCCGCAGCCGGTCCAGCCCAACCACGGTGTGGCCCTGGTTGAGAGCCATTTCAGCAATAACGCGGCCAATCCGGCCGGTGCAGCCGGTCACAGCAATACGCATGACGAAAGCGCTCCTGAAGTGTGAGATGGGGATGGCGGCCCACGGCGAGCCGCACAGATGAACAGGTTGACAGGCGGGAGTATACTACCTCAGATCAAATTGTGCATTCTATACACAGGAGTTGGGCATGAAGATCGTGGACGTGAAGTGCGCCATCATCGGGCAGAACCCGGTGGTGCGGCTGGTGACGGACGAGGGGATTGAGGGCTACGGCGAGGCCGAGAACTCCAAGCCGTATCTCAAGCCGCATGTGCTGTTCTACAAGGACTACGTCATCGGCGAGGACCCTACCAACGTCGAGCGCGTCATGCGCAAGATCCGGCGGCTGGGCAGCCACAAGCCGTGGGGGTCCGCCGTCAGCGCCATCGAGTGGGCGCTGTGGGACATCGCCGGCAAGGCCGCCGGGCTGCCGGTGTACAAGCTGATGGGCGGCAAGGTGCGCGACTTTGTGCGCCCCTACAACACGGGCGGCTATGTGCCGCTGAGGGATCAGACGCCCGAAAGCTATGCCGAGATCGTGGCGCGGCAGAAGGCGGGGCCGGAGGGGTTCAAGATCGTCAAGCAGGGCGTGGGCTGGCACAGCGGCATGCCGCAGGCCGTGCCCGACTTTACCTACGGCGAGGTGCGCACCGGACCCGCCCACCCCAACCGCGGCCCGCTGACCGAGAAGGGGTTCAAGCATGTGGTGGCCTGCATCGAGGCCATGAAGGCCGCCCTAGGCGACGAGGTGGGGCTGGCGATTGACTGCGGGCCGGGCTGGATGGTGCCCGACGCCATCCGGCTGGCGAAGGCGGTGGAGCCTCTGAACCTGATGTGGCTGGAAGACCTGATCACCGGCGACTACGTGCCCTACACCCTGGCGGATGTGTACCGCGAGGTGACACGCGCCACCTCGACGCCCATCCACACCGGCGAGCAGATTTACCTGCGGCAGAATTTCAAGTCACTGATCGAGGGGCACGCCGTCAACATCGTCGGGCCGGACCCGGCCGACATTGGCGGGATGGCGGAGCTGAAGTGGGTGGCCGAGTACGCCGACCTGCACGGCATCCTGATGGCCCCGCACGGGGTGATTGACGGGGCGTTTGGCATCGCGGCGCTGGTGCAGGTGTGCGCCACCCTGCCGGAGAACTTCATCGCCTTCGAGTACCCGCTGATCCAGCCAAAGTGGTGGTTCGACATCGTCACCGGCCTGCCGGACCCGATCGTCAAGGACGGCCTGATCGAGGTGTGGGACCGCCCCGGGCTGGGCGTGGAGTTTGTGAAGGACAAGGCAGTGGCGTACTTGAGGGAGGAGGATAAGGACTTCTTCGATTAGGTCCGCCGACCTAACCCCCCGCCCCCTTCCCCTGCTCCACTGCGTTCCGGGGGCCATGGCCTACAAGGGAAGGGGTGCCTGTGAGCTTGGGATGGATTGAGGATTCCGGCGGCAATGTAGGGCGCGCAGGACGCGCCCTACATTGCCGCCGGTGCCTATTGACTACAAAGTGACTTCACCACCTTCGGTGATGCGCTGCACCCCGCCCTGCCCCTCGAATGCCACGGCGGTGAAGGTGGTCTCGCGGGCTTCGCCGGGCTGGAGGAGGAGGGCGGTGCCGTTGGCGATGGCGTCGTTCAGGCCGCCGGTGGGGTAGCTGGTCCACGGCTCCAGGGCCATGCAATGTGTGCGGCCCCACCAGGGAAACCCCTGCGAGACGTTCCCCAGGTTTTGCCACATCCAGATATAGCGATAAAGGTCATGGTCGAAGTGGACGCCGAAGCCTAGCTTGAGGGTGGGGTTGGTGAGGGCATACCACCCCTCGGTCAGCTCAGTGAGGTAGGCCATCTCCATCGCGCTCTCCGCGCCGTAGCCGGGCACGCGGCTGGCGTCTACCGGCGCGCCAGAGGGCGTGGTGATGCTGGGCCAGGGCGCGTCGGCGCCAGGCTGGAAACGGCGCGGGCCAAAGGCGGGGCTGTCGGGGTTCGTCAGCAGGCGGCGAGCCGGGGCGTCGATCACAAGGTCGTGATCCAAGAATGGGCGGCCAAAGGCGATGTGCTGGCCCCACATCAGGTGCAGGGGCTGGCCGCCTTCGTTCACCAAACGTTCCTCGATGCGCAGGACAGCGCGCCCTGGTTCCATGCTCAAGGTCTTCTCCAGGAAGAACGGGGTGCGGATGGGCCGGACCCAGAGGCGCGCGGCCACCCGCTCAGGCGAGTCATCGAGGATGGCGCACTCCCAGGGGATGAGGCTGATCTCGCCATGCTGGCCGAAGGCCGCGCCCTGGTAGGTGACGCCTGGCCCGCCGTTGGGGAGGATCTCGTTCCAGCCGCCGCTGTAGTAGTCCAGGAACGGGCCGTCGGTGTAGGCCGAGGGGACCTCGCGGGCGGGGTTGCGGATGCCGCCCGGCTGGAACAGCAGGAAGTCGAGATCGCGCGGCTTGTAGCGGAACTCGACGATGTCGCTGCCTTTGTCTAGCAGGACGGTGACGCGCAGCAGCTCGTTTTCGAGAATGAGCGTGCGCATCCCTTTGTAGGTCCAGTCGGTAGAGAGGCGGCAGCCGTGGCTGCGGGGGAGGGAGAGGGGCATGGCGAATTTCCTTATCAAGTCAGCGAGGTAATTTCCATCACCTGCGCCGACCAGGGTTCGAGGCGGCGGCTGGCGGTGAAGGTCCCCGCGTGGCGGTCGTAGCCGCGGCCGGCGAGATTGTAGGGTGTGACGTACCAGCGGTCCAGGTCGAGGCCCATCGCTTTGAGATCGAGCACGCCGGTGATGAGGCGCGTCTCGGACGACAGGTTGAACAGGTTGACGACGAAAGCGTTCTCGGCAGGCAAGGCGTGGGCGTGGACCTCGTCGCTGGGGGCGAAGAACTCGCCGCGCTTGTAGAAGCGCTCCAGCCGGCGGTAGCGCTGCATGGCCGCGCGGTGCTGCTGGGCGATCAGCGGGTCCTCGTGTGCGCCGCCGATGCCCAGGTGGCGGCAGGTGGAGGCATACCACCACAGCACCAGGGCGTGGGCGTTGTCGCAGCGTAGGTCCACATGCAGGTAGGCAGGGATATTGCAGGCCCGGTTGTAGTCCACCAGGGCGCGCGCCCGCCCGCTGCGGATGTCCTCCATCGGCTGCCACATCAGCTCGAAGCCCCAATTCTCGTCAAAGCTGCCCGGCAAGCCATATTGATAGTACACCGGTGTATAGCGCATCACGCTGCCGCCGCTGATCGTGTCGTGCATCTCGATCAGCACCTGCGGGTGGCGGGCGTGAATGCGGCGGGCGAGGTCCATCTGCGCCTGGCAATGGTCTTCGAGGGTGTAGGGGATGGGGTGTCCATGATCGGGGTTCCAGCAGCCGCCGTTCCACCAGTTGCCGTCGAACATGAGGAAGCTGGCCCCGGCGTCGCACAGGGCCAATAGCCGCCGCTCGGCCTCATCCAGGTACTGTTGCGCGCCGAGGCAGAGGGATGGAGCGCGCGAGTCATTCCACGTATCCCAATAGATAAGATTGCCAGCGGGGTCGCGGCGCAAGGCGGCCTCGGGCCAACTGCTCACGGCGCGGCCATCGCGGGCGGCCCAGGTGGCGAGGGGGCAGTGCAGCGAGACGGACAGACCATATTCACGGCGCACCGTGGCGATGAAGTCCGCGCAGTCGCCGAGCCAAGCCTCACCCCATAGCAAGGTACCGAAGTCCGTGTCCCGGCCGGGGTCCAGGTAAAGGGCCTCGCAGCCGTAGTCGCGAGCCTTGCGGGCCTCTTCCAGCAGCAGGGCGCGGGTGTAGGTCTGCGGGCGCGTCATCTGCGGCAAGGGCGGGCGGCCGGGCGTGCCCACATTCCACTCGGGGTTGTCGTATAGCTCATTCCAATGGACGGGCGGGTTGTAGTCCGCCGGGAAGCGGCAGCCGCGCGCATCGAGGAAGGCGCGGTAGGCATAGGCGGCCTGCTCGTGACCCCCCGCATGGGTCTCCAGCCGGGTGAGGCCCAAGGTCACGCGCTCGCCCGGCGCGAGGCGCGTGAGGGCGGCCGGCTCGCCATTCACCAGGGCGGCGCCGCCGAAGCGGAGGCTAACGCCGTCCGCATCCACCTCCACCCCGAGGGTGCTGAATGTCATCCCAGATTGATTGAAATGGAAGATACCGACGACATGTTCGCCGTGGGTCCAGGCCCAGGCCTCGGACTTGCGGTGCAGGGAGGGCACATAGCCGTGCTCCACCGCTGCCAGGTCGTCCACGCGCGCTTCCTGGCCCGGCTGAGTGAGGAAGTCAGCCAGCGCGAAGTCGTTCAGCCCGCCCACGGGGTCGGTGGTGCGGCGCCGAAAGGGGACGGCGGTGAGGCGGTCGCCGCGCAGATCGGGCCGCAAGCTGCCAACCGAGTTGGTGATCCGGCGCTGGAAGGCGCATGCCAGGTCCGCCAAGGCGACGGTATCGCCGGAAGGATTGCGGAGCGTGAGTGTCTCCTCCAGGATGGGCAGATCGGCGGGCACGCTCAGCCGATGCTCCAGGTCCAGCCCCGCGAGTTGGCCGGTGATGATGATCGCTTCGCCCTCGACGCGCACGGCAGCCTCTCGCAGCCGAGTGGAGACGGCCAGGCCATCGTCCGTCGGGCGCGCGGCGCGATACAGGTAGGGGCCGTCCGCCAGGCCTTGATCCGTCAGCCGGTCGTGGAGGCGAATTTGGACCCGGCCTGCCAGAATTGCGACGGTCAGGATGTAGGCCGAGTTAGTGAGCTGACAGGGCACGGCAGGTGAGCTTGAGTCCATAGCGGGGCAGTCGTCCAATCGAATAGGGGATCGCGCCTGTGAATTGTACCCTGGGGGCGTGTATTTGGCGCGCGGCCATAGCGGAGATTGTCACCCTTAATTAGTGACGAGTACCACTGTCCGGAGGCCGTCCTGACCCGTATGCTGGCCGAAGGTCGCGTCCGCATGCCGTCCGGAGGTCCGATGACTGAGGCTCCACCGCAGGGCCAGGCGCCGTTTCGTATTTTTATCCTCACGCAGGGCGTGTGGGGCGAGCGCATTGCGGACAATCTGGATGAGCATAGTCCGTCAGGCTGGCTCATCAACCGGTGGAAGGCCCCCCCGGCCTTGCCCCTGGTGATAGACGACGGGCTCGACTTCCTGCCCCCCACCCTGCCGCCCGCGGACCTGGTGCTGGCGCTAGGCGACACGCCCGGCGCCGCGCAACTCATCCCCGATGTCGTACGCCTCACCGGCGCCACCGCCGTCATCGCCCCAATTGACCGCAACGAGAGCCTGCCGCCGGGATTGGTCAAGCAGCTGCGCGGCTGGCTGAACGACCTGGGCGCGGTCGTCGTCTTCCCCAAGCCCTTCTGTTCGCTGACCGACTGCAGCTACAACCTGCCACCCATCGTCGAGCACTACGACCAGCCCCTCATCAGCCGCTTCGCGCGGCAGTTCGGGCGGCCCAGCCTGTTCCTGAGCGTGGTCGAGGGCCAGGTGAGCGTGGCCCTGATCAGCCGCGACTCGGCCTGTGGCTGCGCCCGGCACGTGGCCCACGGGCTGCCGGGGACGCCGGCCAGCGAGGCCGAGTTTGAGGCCGGGATGCTTCACCACCATTACCCGTGCCTGGCCAGCATGAACCAGGACAGCGACTACCACGACACGTTGATGCACGTCTCCGGCCACTTATTGCGGCAAGCCGTCCGCGCCGAGGTGGCCGACTATTTGGAACCTACCGTCTACCTGCGGCCCCACGGGCGCAGCGCGGACGACGACCAGCCGGCCGCCTCGGCGGGCCGGACCGATTAGGAAGGAGGCCAACCACATGCCCAAGCGCCGGACCGCCCCCGAGCGGTCGATTGATCATGCCTCACAGCAACTGCTCATCCGCGCCGATGAGCTGGGATTGGACACCGCCTTCAGCCGGGCTGATGCCATGGCCGCCTGCCCCATCGGCCTGGGCGTCAACGGCATCTGCTGCAAGAACTGCTTCATGGGCCCCTGCCGCCTGACGAAGGACGGGCAGGTGGGCGTGTGCGGCGCGACAGCCGACACGATCGCGGCCCGCAACCTGGCGCGCGCCATCGCCGCCGGGTCAGCCGCGCACTCGGACCATGGCCGCGATGTGGCTTTCACCCTGCTGGCGGCGGCCGAGGGCCAGGCCCAGGGCTACCAGATCCGCGACGGCGTGAAGCTGAAGGCCGTGGCGCAGCGCCTGGGCGTGCCGGCGGAAGGCAAGACGCCCGAAGTGCTGGCCAAGGACGTGGCCCAAAAAGCCATCGCCGAGTTTGGCCAGCAGAAGGGTGAGCTGGCCTTCGTTAAGCGCGCGCCCAAGAAGCGCCAGGACGCCTGGCGCCGCTACGGCATCGTCCCGCGCGGGGTGGACCGCGAGGTGGTGGACGTGCTGCACCGCACGCACATGGGCGACGACCAGGACCCGGAGCACATCCTCAAGGGCGCGCTGCGCTGCGCGCTGTCCGACGGCTGGGGCGGCTCGATGATCGCCACCGACCTCTCGGACGTGCTGTTTGGCACCCCCAGCCCCAAGGTGGGGCAGGTGAACCTGGGCGTGCTCAAGACCGACGAGGTCAACATTGTGCTGCACGGGCACGAGCCCACCCTGTCGGAAATGATCGTGGCCGTGGCGAGCGAGCCGGAACTGATCGAATACGCCAAGTCCAAGGGCGCGGCCGGCATCAACCTGGCCGGTATCTGCTGCACCTCGAACGAAATCTTATTACGGCAGGGCGTGGCCTCGGCCGGCAACTTCCTCAACCAGGAACTGGCGCTTATCACCGGCGCAGTGGAAGCGATGGTGGTGGACGTGCAGTGCATCATGCAGGCCCTGCCCAATTTGGCGGACCGCTTCCACACCCGCTTTATCACCACCTCGCCCAAGGTGATGATCGAGGGCGGCACGCACATCGAGTTCGACGAGCATCGCGCGCTGGACATCGCCCGCGAGATCGTGCGTCTCGCCATCGACAACTACCCTAACCGCGGGCCGGTCGTCATCCCCGAGGACACGCAGGACATCATCCCCGGCTTCTCGCACGAGTACATCAACTACATGCTGGGCGGCAGCTACCGGGCCTCGTTCCGCCCGCTCAACGATGCGATCATGTCCGGCCGCATCCGGGGCGTGGTGGCCGACGTGGGCTGCAACAACCCGCGCGTCACCCAGGACCAGTCGCACACCTGGCTGGTGCGCGAGTTCCTGAAGAACGACGTGCTGGTGGTGCAGACCGGCTGCGGCGCGCTGGCCTCCGGCAAGATGGGGCTGGTGACGGGCGAGGCCGCGCTGGAATATGCCGGGCCGGGACTGCGCGAAGTGTGCGAGGCCACCGGGATGCCGCCCGTGCTGCACATGGGCTCGTGCGTGGACAACACCCGTATCCTGACCGTGCTGACGCAGATGGCCGAGGAGGGCGGGCTGGGCGACGACATCTCCGATGTGCCGGCGGTGGGGCTGGCGCCGGAGTGGATGAGCGAGAAGGCGCTGGCGATCGGCGCGTATGTGGCCGCTTCGGGCGCGTGCGTGGTCTTCGGGCTGGACTCGCCGGTGGAGTACAGCGAGGCCGTGACCCGCATCATGGATGAAGTGTGGGAGAAAGAGCTGGGCGGCCGGATGATCTTCGTCAAGAACGACGAGGGCATGCTGCGCGAGTCCCTGGCCCACATCGACAGGAAACGCGCCGCCCTGGGTCTGCCGGCCTATGAGCCGGAGCGCTTTGGGCGCAGCGGCGATGCCCGCATGGAGGCGCTGCTGGCGCTGCCCGTCGAAACGCAGGCCGAGGCCGCCTACGGAGGTGTGAAGTGAGCCGCTACATCGCGACCCGCGCCATCCGCGGCGCAAATGCCATCGTCAACGAGTTCGAGGGCTTGCTGGGCCAGGCCCTGAGGGAGAAAGGCCCCGACACCCCCCTGGCCTTCCCCAACACCGCCTACCACCTGCCCCTGATCCTGGCGATGACGGGCCAGGGCGTGGAGAAACTGGGCGACCTGCCGCCGGTCCTGGACACGGCCAAGAAGCTCCTGCATGCCGTGCCGCCTGACCGGCGCTGGACGCCCTACCTGGGCGAGACCCTGGACGCCGGCATGGCTACGCTGCTGGCGGAGGAGGCCATCGAGGCCATGCGCTTCGCCTACGGCCAGCAGCCCGAGCTGCTGCCGGGCTTTCACCTGGCGGGCGGCACGTCGTTCACCAACCCGGAGTTCAACGGCAACGGCAACGGGCATCTGAACGGCCCGATTGACGACATCCAACTGCGCTCGTGGGGCATCCAACTGGTGGACGGCCGGATGCCGGGCTTCGCGGCGGTGGTGGGCTGCGCGCGCTCCAACGCGGTGGCGGTGAAGATCGTGCGCGAGCTCCAGCGGCGTAACATCCTCACCTTCCTGGCCGGGAACGTCAACGGCCGCAGCATCATTCACCAACTCATGGAAGAAGGGGTGGAGCTTGGCTACGACACCTACACCGTGCCCTTCGGCACCGACACCGTCAGCGCCATCTACGCGTTGGGCTTCGCGGCCCGCTCGGCCCTGACCTTTGGCGGGCTGAAGGGCGGGCAAGCGCGCGACATCCTGCTCTACAACAAGAACCGCGTCTTCGCCTTTGTGCTGGCGCTGGGCGAGGTGGACGACCTGAAGTACGCCACGGCGGCGGGCGCCATCAACTTCGGCTTCCCCGTCATCGCCGACACCGTCATCCCAGAGATCCTGCCCACCGGCGTCACCCAGTACGAGCATGTGGTCTCGATGCCGTTCGACGAAATTGACGGCGCGGATGAACTGGAGCGCGCCGAGCGGCTGGTGCAGAAGTGCATCGAGGTGCGCGGCGTCAAGATCCGGCTGGCCGAAGTGCCGGTGCCGGTGCCCTACGGCTCGGCCTTCGAGGGCGAGGTGGTGCGCAAGAACGACATGCGCGTCGAGTTCGGCGGCAAGCACGCGCGCTGCTTCGAGTACCTGCGCATGCGCGACTTTGACGCGGTGGAAGACGGCAAGGTGGCGGTGGTGGGGCCGGACTTCGCCGACCAGCCCCTCGGCGCAGCCATGGACATGGGCATCGTGGTGGATGTGGCCGGACGCAAGATGCAGAAGGACTTCGAGCCGGTGCTGGAGCGCCAGATCCACCACTTCGTCAACGGCGCGTCCGGCATACAGCACATCGGCCAGCGCGACATCACCTGGATCCGCATCGCCAAGACGGCGGCCGAGAAGGGCTTCGACCTGAAGCACTTCGGCGCGATCCTGCACGCCCGCTTCCACGCCGACTTCGGCGCCATTGTGGACAAGGTGCAGGTGACAATCTACACCGAACCGGCGCAGGTGGGCCACTGGCTGGACCAGGCGCGCGCGGCCTACGACGAGCGGAATGTGCGCCTGGGCAACATGACCGACGAGAGCGTGGAGGAGTTCTATTCCTGCACCCTGTGCCAGTCGTTCGCGCCCAATCACGTCTGCATCGTCTCGCCCGAACGGCTGGGCCTGTGCGGCGCCTACAACTGGCTGGACTGCAAGGCCTCCTTCCAGATCAACCCCACCGGCCCGAACCAGCCGATCAAGAAGGGCGCCACCCTCGACCCGGTGAAGGGCTACTGGGCCGGGACAAACGAGTACCTGGACAGCGCCTCGCATCAGCAGGTGGCGGAAGTGGCCGTGTACTCGATCATGGAAAACCCGATGACGGCCTGCGGCTGCTTCGAGTGCATCGCCATGGTCATCCCCGAAGCCAACGGCGTGATGGTGGTGAGCCGCGAGGACACCAGCATGACACCGGCCGGCATGACCTTCTCTACACTGGCCGGCATGGCCGGCGGCGGCCTGCAAACGCCGGGCATCATGGGGCACGGCAAGTTCTACCTGCTCAGCCCCAAGTTCATCTCCGCCGACGGCGGCTTCAAGCGGGTGGTGTGGATGTCGTCCATCCTCAAGGCCCAACTGGCCGAGCAGCTCAAGGAAGTGGCTGCACGCGAGGGCGACCCGGACCTGGTTGACCGCATCTGCGATGAGCGGGTGGCGACCGACGTGGAAGGGCTGCTGGCGTACGTCACCGAGAAGAACCACCCGGCGCTGACGATGCCGTCGCTGTTGTGAGGCGAGACGACGAAGGATGACGGGAGACCGACGAAGGACGAATGACGAAGGACGAAGGACGAACGACGGCGAACGGTTGATGGTGTGAGCGAGTGAAAGAGGACGAAAGACGACCGGCGATGAAAGCAGGGCAAACGCCCAGGCGCAGCCGCGGGCGAAACCCGTTCAAGCTGCGGGACTTTCGGGGCGTGGCGCCGGCGCACGTCGAGAAACTGGCGGGGCTGGGCATCAAGAACGCCGACCAGTTGCTGAGGGCGGGCCGAACCCGGCAGCAGCGATCGAGCCTGGCTAGGACCCTGGGCATACCCGCGGCGGCGATCCTGGAGTTGGTGAAGCTGGCGGACCTGGCGCGTTTGCCGGGCGTAAAGGGCATCCGCGCCCGCCTGTACTACGACGCCGGGATTGACAGCGTGGAGAAGCTGGCGCGCTGGGAGCCGGAGGCCCTGCGGAAGAAGGTAACGGCGTACGTGGAGCGCACTGGCTTTGACGGCATACCGCCGCTGCCAAAGGAAGTGAGTTCGACCGTGGCGAATGCCCGCAAGCTGCCGAAGGTGATAGCGCCGTGAAGCGCCGGTCTCGCGTTCGCCGCATTGTGCTCGCGGTAACCGCCGGGCTGCTGCTGCTGTGCCTGGCGGCGGCCAGCCTCTCGGCCTGGAGCAATACCACCCTGCCCCCCGGCCCGGCGGCGCTCGACCGGCTGGATGCGCTGGACAAAGCCCGGCTGGATGAGGCCGTGCAGTTGCGGCAGACCGTGGGCGATGCCGCCTGGGAAGGCTGGGCGGCGGCCGATATTCCGCTGCTGGTTTGGAACCACGAGTACGCCTTCCTGACCGGCTTCGACCAGGCGCCAGGCGGGTGGGAAGAAACGCCCGGCGACACCTGGAACGGCCAGCCCTACTATCGGCAGGCCGGCGGCGACCCGCAGAACTTCGCCATCCGCATCGGCGACCAGTGGGTGGCCAGCCTGGCGACCAAGTGGGAGATGGACCAGTTTTTGACGAGCCAGTTCCGCGACATGCTGCCCGGCCCGCTGGAGGCGATCTTCCCGTTCCGGTTTCTGCTCCAGCCAACCGAGGCGCACTTGAGCGGCCTGCTGCACGAGGCGTTCCACGTGTACCAGGCCCAGGTAGCGCCCGCGCGGCTGGAGGCGGCCGAGGCCGCCCATGCCCTGGGCGACGCCTACTGGGCGGCAGAAGAAGAGAGCGGCTCCGGGGCGTGGGGCGATGAGATCAACCTGCTGGCGCAGGCGCTGGACGCGGACAGCGACGACCAGGCCCGCGACCTGGCGGCCCAGTTCCTGGCGGCGCGCGAGGCGCGCCGGGCCGCAGGGCTGCCGGCCAATCTCGTGGCCTACGAACAGGAACTGGAATGGGAAGAAGGGTTAGCGAAGTACGTGGAGCTGGCTGTCTGGAGAGCCGGGGCGACAACGCCGGGTTACACGCCGGTGGCCGCGCTGAGCGCCGACCCCGCCTTTCGCGCCTACGGCACGTTCGACAGCCGCTGGTCGCAGGAAATGGTCACACTGAAATTGCAGGGGGGGCAGCAAGGGGAGACCCGCTTCTACTACACGGGCATGGCGCAGGCCTTTCTGCTCAACCGGCTGCGGCCGGGCTGGCAGGCGTTGGCCCTGAACGACACGGCGACGCTGGAAGCGCTGCTGGCCGCTGCCGTTGGGGATGGGGGTTAGGATGACCGAAAGACTGGTCCGGGACGTGATGATCATTGGCGTGCCCATCTGCCGGGCGGCCGAAAGCTGCGGCACGGTGGCGGCGCGGCTGGCCGCCGAAGGCGAGCGCGGCGAAGTGGTGATGGTCATGGATGCGCAAGGCCGGTCGGTAGGATGGGCGCCACGAACTTTGCTAGCAGGGGCTGCGCCCGATGACGCCATGAGCGCCATCATGCTTGAAGACATCCCTGTGTTGCCGCCGGAGATTCCGGTCGGCGCCGCCGCCCAACTGCTGTCTGATCAACACGCCGAATACGGCTTCTTGATGCACGCCTGGCCAGGCGAGGGGCGGCCCTCAGCATTTGTGAGCCGTCGCCGTCTCGAATTGGCACCGGAGCATGAATGAGCGATCGCAAATGGTACAACCCGCTGGTGACGTGGCTGCTGCGCTCGCCCCTGCATGGGCTGATGAGCGGCAGCACCGTGCTCGTCACCGTCGCCGGGCGGAAGAGCGGCCGGGCCTACACCCTGCCCATCAGCTATCACCAATCCGGGGACTCGCTCACGCTCATCACGCGGCACGACAAGACGTGGTGGCGCAACGTACGGGCGGGCGCGCCCGTGCGCCTATGGCTGCGCGGGCGGGAGGTTGCGGGCAGCGCCGAGGTGATCGAGCTGAGCGAGGCTGGCCGAGTGGCCGCGATCGAGCAGCTTTGGCCGCGCATCTCGCCCGAGCTGGCGGAGAAGACAGCCACCCGGTCGGTCGTCGTCCAGGTGCGGCTCGCGCCGGAGGCCGCTCGTCAATTTGAGGTCGAGCGCGGAGCCTGACTCTGCGACGTTTTGGAGAACCAGATGCCACTCAATATCGAAATCCCGAAGGACAAGTGGACCGGGCGCGTGCGGGAGGTCGTCATCGGCGCAACCGCGGCCGAGGGCGGCACGCGCGCCCGCACGCTCACCCTGGGCGGCGAAGCCAGCCTGCCCTTCCTGCACTTCGAGGGCGCGGCCATGCCGCATGCGCCCGCGCTGGCGGTGGAGATCCGCGACCGCCGCCCGGACGACTGGTCGCCGCTGCTGTATGCGGCCTGGGGCGAGGCCATGGACGATCCCGGCGATTGGGCCCACGCGGCCGAGGTGGCCGGGGCCGATCTGCTGGTGCTGAATCTCTCGCTCACCCTGGCGGATGGCAAGCCGAACACGCCTGCCGTCGCGGTGGAGGCGGTGCGGAAAGTGCTGCAAGCCACTGGGCTGCCCGTGGCCGTCTTTGGTCCCGGCCAGGCCGAGATGGACAACACCCTGCTCGTGCCAGTGGCTGAGGCGACCAAAGGCGAACGCCTGCTGCTGGGCGTCTGCGAGGACAAGAACTACCGCACCCTGGTGGCAGCGGCCATGGCGAATGACCACCTGGTCTCCTCCAAGACGCCCATGGACGTGAACCTCGCCAAGCAGTTGATCATCCTGATCCACGACATGGGCATGCCGCTGGACCGGATCGTGATGGATCCGACCACCGGCGCGCTGGGCTACGGCGTGGAGTACGGCTACTCGGTGATGGAGCGGCTGCGGCTGGCCGCGCTGCAAGGCGACGCCATGACCCAGGCGCCCATGCTGGTGACGCCGGGCGAGGAGACCTGGAAGGCGAAGGAAGGCAAGGTGGGCGAGGGCGTGCCCGAGGCGTGGGGCGATTGGGAGACCCGCGCCATCAACTGGGAAACGCTGACAAGCACGGCCCTGCTGCAAGCGGGCGCCGACCTGGTGGTGGTGCGTCACCCGCAATCGCTGGCCCGCCTGCGCGCATTCGTGTCCGCCCTAATGAAGGCGGAAGCCTGAGACCGAGGTGAATGATGGCCCTTAGCGGACTTGAAATCTACAAGCTCTTGCCGCAGACCAACTGCAAGGAGTGCGGGTTTCCCACCTGCCTGGCCTTTGCCATGAAGCTGGCCGCCAAGCAGACCGAACTTAAGCAGTGCCCCTATGTGACCGACGCGGCCAAGGCCAAGCTCGACGCCGCCTCCACCCCGCCCATCCGGCTGGTGGCGATCAAGGCCGAAGGCGGGCAGGCGCAGGCCGGCAACGAGACGGTGCTGTTCCGGCACGAGAAGACCTTCTATCACCGGCCCGGCCTGTTCATCCGGCTGCGCGCCGAGGACGGCCCGGAGGTGGTGGGGACTGCTGCCGCCGCGGCCGGCGCCTACGTGGTGGACTACGTGGGCATCAAGCTGGGCGTGGACGGGATGGCGGTGGACGCGGGCGCGGCTTCGGCCGAGGCCTTCGCGGCGGCCATTGGCGCAGTGCGCGGGGTCACCCAGAAGCCGTTGATCCTCATGGCGGCGGACCCGGCGGTGATGGCGGCCGGTGTGCAGGCCGCCGCGGGCACGCGCCCGCTGCTGTATGCCGCCGACGAAGGCAACTGGCAGGCGATGGCCGATGTCGCCAAGGCCGCCAAGGCGCCCCTCGCCGTGCGCGCCGCCAGCCTCGACAAGCTGGCGGAATTGACCGCCGGCCTAAAGCAAGCCGGCGTCGAGGACCTGGTGCTCGACCCGCTGCAGCGCGAACCCGGCCCGGCGCTGGCCGCGCTCACGCAACTGCGGCGGCTGGCGATTGAGAAGAACGTGCGCGACCTGGGCTACCCCATCATCACCTTCCCCGGCGAGACGACGACAGCCGGCGCGGCCGAGGCGGCCGCCCTGCACATCGCCAAGTACGCAGGCTTCATCGTGCTCGATGGCTTCGACCCGGCCACGGTGTACCCGCTGCTGGTGCTGCGCCAGAACATCTACACCGACCCGCAGAAGCCGATCCAGGTGCAGCCGGGCGTGTACGAGATCAACGCGCCCACCGCCGAGGCGCCGGTGCTGGTGACCACCAACTTCTCCATCACCTACTTCGCCGTCAATAACGAAGTGGAAAGCTCGGGCTGGCCGGCGTGGCTGGTGGTGACGGATGCCGAGGGCATGAGCGTGCTCACTGCCTGGGCAGCGGGCAAGTTCGATGCCGACCGGATCGCCAAGGCGGTGAAGACCGGCGCGGTGGAGAACAAGGTCAACCACCGGCGCGTCATCCTCCCCGGCCAGGTGGCGGTGCTCTCCGGCGAACTGGAGGAAGCGCTGCCCGGCTGGGAGATCATGGTCGGCCCCAAGGAAGCGGTGGACCTGCCGGGGTACTTGAAAGTGATGTGGGGGGAAAAGGCCGTATGACTCCCCTTCTCCCCTGGGGGAGAAGGGGCCGGGGGATGAGGGGGAGAAAGGCGGGATGCGCGATGACTGAGATAATCGTCGGCCCAGAACCCTATCCCGGCTACGACGCCGAGATCGCGATGCGGTTCGCGCTGTCGTGCCTGCAATGCGCCGACCCGGCCCCGTGCATCACCAACTGCCGCCAGCACGCCGATATTCGCGGCATGATGCGCTGGATCGGCCAGGCAGGGTGCGAGGGCTTCTCGCTCCTGCGGCTGGCGGCCCTGCGCGACGAGCAAGCGGCCCGGCAGGCGGCCGAGGCCGTGACGGCCGCCTATAACGCATGACTGACCGATGACCGTTCACACGATCGAGTTCCGGCCCTCCGGGGCGGCCGTCCAGGCGCCCACCGGCGCAACGCTCACCGAGGCGCTGCGGCTGGCCGGGCTGGACCTGGGCCAGCCGTGCGGCGGCCAGGGCCGGTGCGGGCGCTGCGCCGTTGTGGTGGAGAGCGGAGCGGTGCGGCGGCGGTCCACCCTGCGCCTGAGCGCCGCCGACCTGGACGCTGGCTATGCGCTGGCCTGCCAGGCGGTGGTGGAGGGCGATGCGGTGGTGCGCGTGCCTGAGGCTGCCGCCATCGAGCACCGCATGGTCACCGACAAGAGCGCCCGCCGCGTGACCCTGCCCTTCCCGTATGATCCGGCCCAGGATCAGACCGTCCGCGCCTTCGCGCTGGAACTGCCCGCACCGACCCTCGACGATGCGGTGGACGACTACTCCCGCCTGGCGCGCGGCCTGGCTGCCTTTGGCATGCAGGGATTGGAAATCCCCCTGCCCCTCATGCAAAGCATGGGCGCGCGGCTGCGCGAGGCCGACTGGGACGTCACTGCCATCGTGGAGACTGACAACTGGCTGCGCCCTGCCGGCCCGCCCCGGCTGATCGAGCTGCTGCCCGGGGCTCCCGCCGAGACGGCTGGCGGCCTATATGGGCTGGCGATTGACATCGGCACCACGACGGTGACGGTTTATCTGGTGGACCTGCTGAGCGGGCAGGTGCTCGACACGGCGGCGGAATATAACGGGCAGGTGGCGCGCGGTGAGGACGTCATCTCGCGCATCATCTACGCCGGCAAGAACGGCGGCCTGGGCGAGTTGGGCGGCCTGGTACACGGCACCATCAACACCCTCATCGGGCGGCTGGCCGACCGCCAGCGCATCGAGAAGCGCGCGATCTACAAAGCCGTGGTGAGCGGCAATCCCACCATGCTGCACCTGTTCCTGGGCCTACCCCCGGCCTCCATCCGCCTGGCCCCCTACATCCCGGCCGCCAACCACCCTGCCCCGGTGCTAGGGGCGGAGGCCGGGCTGGACATTCACCCCCTGGCCGCGGTGGATTGCCTGCCGGGCGTCGCTTCCTACGTGGGCGCGGACATCACGGCGGGTGTGCTGGCGGCGGGCGTGGCCGACGCGGAGGCCCTGACTCTGTTCATTGACGTAGGCACCAACGGCGAGATCGTGCTGGGCAACCGCGACTGGCTGGTGACGTGCGCCTGCTCGGCTGGTCCGGCGTTTGAGGGCGCGGGCGTGTTCAGCGGGATGCGGGCCACGCGCGGCGCGATTGAGGAGGTGTGGATCAACAGCCGCACCTATGAGCCGACCTGCCGAGTGATCGGTGAAACGGCCCCGCGTGGGCTGTGCGGGTCCGGGCTGCTGGCCCTGCTGGCGGAGATGTTCATCACGGGCGTGGTGGATAAGGGCGGGCGCATCAAGCTCGACCTTAACACGCCGCGGGTGCGCCAGGGCGAGCATGGGCCGGAGTATGTGGTGGCCTGGGCGGCCGAGACCGGCGTGGGACACGACCTGACCCTGACGGCGGTCGACATTGACAACCTGCTGCGCGCCAAGGGCGCCATCTACGCCGGCTTCTCGGTGCTGGCGCAGAGCGTGGGGGTGGATCTGGCGGACGTAGAACGGCTGCTGGTGGGCGGCTCGTTCGGCCAATACATCAACGTGGAGAAGGCGGTGCAGGTGGGCCTGCTGCCCGACCTGCCGTGGGAACGTTTCACATTCCTGGGCAACACCTCGGTGATGGGCGCTTACCGCGCGCTGCTGTCGCGCCGGGAGCGCGCCGCGGTGCAGGCCATCGCCGCCAAGATGACCTACGTGGAACTATCGGCCGACAACACGTTCTACGACGCCTTCACCAGCGCGCTGTTCCTGCCGCACACCGAACTGGACCGGTTCCCCTCGGTGGCGCGCCTAAGCTCCGGGAACCACAACGGACACACAGACCCGACAACCAAGGAAGGCGGTGACGCCCAATGACGAGCCAGGAACGCCCGACCCTGACCATTGCCCTGGCGGGCAAGGGCGGCACGGGCAAGACCACCATCGCGGCCCTGCTCATCCGCTATCTGGTGCGGACGCGCCTGGGCACGGTGCTGGCCATTGACGCCGACCCGGCCGCCAACCTGAACCTGGCGCTGGGCCTGCCCGTGGCGGCCACGGTGGGCGACATCCGCGAGGGGATGCTGGCCGGGGTGCAGGCCGGCGCCGTGGGCACCGGCATCACGCGCCACGACTATCTCAACACAGAACTGCGGCTGGCCGTGGAAGAGGGCGACCAGGTGGACCTGCTGGTCATGGGCCGGCCGGAGGGTCAAGGTTGCTACTGCCCCGTCAACCACATGCTGCGCGACATCATCGACCGGCTGGGCCGCCAGTATGCCTTTGTCGTGATTGATAACGAAGCCGGCATGGAGCACCTGTCGCGCCGCACCACGCGCGACGTGGACGTGCTGATTGTGGTCACCGATCCGACCGTGCGCGGGGTGACGGCCGCCGCCAGCATCCTCAAGCTGGCCGATGAGCTTCAGATCAACGTGGGCCGGACCCTGCTGGTGGTCAACCGCGCCAGCGGCGAACTGCCCCCCACCCTGCGCGCCCAGTTGGATCAATTGCCGGCGGAGCTGGCCGCCATCATCCCGAACGACCCGGCGGTCGGCGCGCTCGATGCCGAGGGCCAGCCGCTGATCATGCTCGACGCCGAATCGCCGGCCCTGGCCGCCGTCGAAGCGCTGGCCGGCCAACTGCTGGCCCAGGCGGCGGAGGTACCGGCTATTTGAACTAAACCGAATTGCACTTGCGCGTCCAGCCAAGACCTGCCAGGTTTCGCGAGTCTGATCAACCGGCGGGCGCGCAAGGCAAAACCTGGCAGGTCTGCGAGCGTAAGCCGCGCCAGAGACGCGTAGACGCCCAGGCCGGGGGACCGGCGGCGGGCGGCACAGCCAAGGAGGTTGTCATGCTGCTGATCGGGGAACGCATCCACATCATTTCACCCAAGGTCAAGGAAGCCCTGGCCGCCCGCGACGGCGCCTTCTTCGTGACCCTGGCCCGGCAGCAAAAAGCCGCCGGCGCCGACGCCCTGGACCTGAACATCGGCCCGCAAAAGAAGGCCGGCCCCGAGGTGATGGACTGGCTGGTGGACTGCATGCACGAGGCCGTCGGCCCCGGCATGATGCTGTCATTCGACACCACCAATCTGGCCGCCATCGAGATGGGCCTGAAGAAGCACAAGCAGAACGGCCACGCCAACGCCATCATCAACTCCACCTCAGCGGAGGAGGAGCGGCTGGCGCTGGTGCCGCCGCTGGCCGTCCAGTATGGCGCCAAGCTCATCGCGCTGACGATGGCCAAAGAGGGTATCCCGGTCTCGGCCGATGCGCGCGTGTCGCTGGCGATGGACAAGCTCATCCCGCGCGCCGAGGAAGTGGGCCTGCCAATGAGCGACCTGCTGATCGACCCGCTGGTGCTCACGGTTTCGGGCTGCCAGGAGTATGTGCCGCACTGCATCGAGGCGGTGCGGATGCTGAAGATGGTCAGCGACCCGCCGCCGATGGTGAACGTGGGTCTGTCGAACGTCTCCAACGCGGTGCCGGCCGCCATGCGCCCGCTCATCAACCGCACCTACCTGGTGATGCTGATGGCCGTCGGCGTGGACGCCGTCATCCTGGACCCCATGGACCAGGACCTGATGGAGTGGCTGCGCATCGTCCAGCAGCGCGACGCCGCCACGCCGCTGGGCGGCCTGCTGCTCAAGCTGCACGACGCCGTAGCCGCCGGGGCCGAGTTGGAACCGACCGACGTGGACATGGCCGACCCGGCCCAGGTGGAAGTGTGGAAGACGGTCCAGGTGCTGCTGAACAAAGTGATCTACACCGACTCGTATTTGCGATTGTAGCTTTGGCAAAGACCTGCCAGGTTTCGCGGGCCGGCATCCAGCGGCTCACGGCAACTCAAACCTGGCAGGTCTGGCCGATCAGAACGACAGGAGGCGCACATGCCCGGATTTACCCCAGGCCGACGCTGGCAGCCAGCCTACTTCCCCTTCCATCAGGACCCGCCATTCGACCGGGCGGTGGAGGCCGTGGAGCGCCTCACGAAGGGCGCGCTGTTCGGCTGCCGCATGTGCGGCAACTGCCTGCTGCAAGAGACCGCCTTCATCTGCCCGATGGAGTGCCCCAAGGGGCTGCGCAACGGGCCGTGCGGCGGCTCGACGCCCGAGCGCTGCTACGTGGATAACACCCGGCCGTGCATCTGGTACAAGATTTATGAGCGGGCCGAGAAGCTGGGCCGCACCGAGAAGCTGATGGAAGTGCTGCCGCCGCTGGACTGGGAAAAAGTGGGCACCGACACCTGGATGGACGTGTACCGGCAGTGGCGCAAGTTCGGCGGGGTGCGGGCCACGCTCAAGGCCGTGCGCGCGCCCAAGGCCGAGCGCGCCGAGACCTGGGACAACTTCTTCCGCGAGATCCGCCAGCCCGACTGGTGGCAGGGCGACGCCCAGCCGCACCCCGCGCCGGAGCACGCGCCCGTCTCCGGGCTGGAGGCCAAGCTGAGGGATGGGCAATTCGTGGTGACAGCGGAGATCGCCCCGCCCCTGGGCGCCTCCCCGGAAGACGTGGTCAAGAAGGTCAACCTGCTGCGCGACCACATCGACGCCGCCAACTTCACCGACAACCCCTCCGCTACCCCGCGCATGTCGTCGCTGGTATGCTCGTCCATCGCGCTGCAAAACGGCCTGGAGCCGGTGATGCAGATCGCGGCGCGCGAGCGCACCCGCATGGGCGTGCAGAGCACCATCTTGGGCGCGGCGGCGCTGGGCATCCGCAACGTGCTATGCCTGACGGGCGACCACCCCCGGCTCGGCCCCTCCCCGCACGGGCGCATGGACATCTGGGACATCGACTCGATCCAGATGATCTGGATGTTCCGGCGGATGCGCGACGAGGGCCACTTCCTCGATCAGCGCGATCTGAAGACCGCGCCGCCGCTGTTCATCGGCGCTGCCTCCTCGCCCTTTGCCGCCAACGACCGCTTCCAGGCGCTGCGCGAAGCGAAGAAGGTCAATGCCGGCGCGCAGTTCTTCCAATCCAACCTGATCTACGACGTGGACGGGTTTGAGCGTTACCTGGAAGCGCTGGACAAGCGCGGCGTGCTGGGGCGCGTCTACCTGCTGGCCGGCATCACCCCCATCCGCAGCGCCAGGGCTGCGCGGTTGATGAGCGAGGTGCCGGGCGTGAAGGTGCCGCAAGTCCTGATTGACCGCATGGACGCGGCCAAGGACCCCAAGGAAGAAGGCGTGCAGATCGCGCTGGAAGTGGTGGACCGAGTGCGCCGCCTGCCGGGCGTCAGCGGCATCCACTTCATGGCCGTGGGCTGGGAGAGCATCGTGCCGCGGCTGGTGAAGGAGGCAGGGCTGCGGCCGGCAAAGCCGCTGGGAGAGTTGGTGCCGGCTTGATGTGAGGCGTGGAGTAAGTATCACGTCTCACGTGTCAGGTGTCACGGTTCATAGGTCTCATCCATGCGAGTGCTGCTCATCGCCGACGTTCATGCTAACTGGCTGACCCTGCTGGCGCTCCAGCGCGCCGAGGCCGAACCCGACGCCGTGCTGTTTGCGGGCGACGCCGTGGGCTACGGCCCCGACCCGGAACCGTGCGTGAGCTGGCTGGGCGCCCACACCCGCGCCGCGGTGCGGGGCAACCACGATGAGGCAGTCCTGAATGGCGGCGCGCCCGCCGGATTGCCCGCCGGGCTGCAGCAGGCCGCCGAGGAGTCGCTGGCCTGGACCAGCCGCCGCCTGACGCCCAGCAACCGCGAAACCCTGGCTGCGTGGCCGCTCACGGCCGAGGTCAGGCTGGGCGGCGCGCGGTTCTTCGTGTGCCACGGCACGCCCGCCGACCCCCTGGCGGGCGACCTGCACCCCGCCACCGCTCCCGAGGCCGAACTGCGCGCCCTATTCGAGCCCGTGGCCGCGGACGTGATCGTGCTGGGGCATACGCACCTGCCGGCGCTGCGCCTCGTGGGCCGCCAGCTCGTCGTGAACCCCGGCAGCCTGGGCCAGCCGCGCTATGGCGTGCCCGATGCGACCTATGCCGTGTGGGACGACGGCCGCATCCAGATTCACCACCTGCACTACGACCACGCCGCGCTGGCCCAGCGCCTGCGGCTGGCGCGCTTCGACCCAGACACCCTGGACGTGCTGAGCGAAGTCATCGAGACGGGCCTCGCGCCCGCCTGAGGCCCCATGAACCCTGGCACCCTCCTGTATCTTTCCCGCCGCGATGTAGAAGCGGTGAGCCTGCCCATGGCCGACATCATCGCCGCGCTGGAGGCCACGTGCAGGGAGAAGGGGTTGGGCCAGACAGAGATGCCGCCCAAGCCCGGCATCCACACCCGGCCGGATGCCTTCATCCATGCCATGCCGGCCTACATCCCCAGCCTCGGCGCGGCGGGCGTGAAGTGGGTGTCGGGCTACCCGGCCAATCAGTCCAAGGGCCTGCCATACATTTCCGGCCTGCTGATCCTGAACGACCCCGACACGGGCATCCCGCTGGCGGTGATGGACTGCACCTGGATCACCGCCATGCGCACCGGCGCGGCAACGGCTGTGGCCGCCAAATACCTGGCCCGGCCTGAGAGCCGCACCGCCGGCATCATCGCCTGCGGGGTGCAGGGGCGCAGCAACCTGGAGGCGCTGGCCTGCCTGTTCCCGCTGGAGACCGTGCGGTGCTATGACCTGCATCGCGAGGTCGCCGAGCGGTTTGCGGACGAGCTGAGCGCGAAGCTGGGCCTGAGCATTGAGGTCGTGGGCACGGCGGAGGCGGCCGTGCGCGGGCTGGACCTGGTGGTGACCAGCGGCCCCATCGTCAAGCACCCGCAGCCTGTTATCGAGGCGGATTGGCTGGCGCCCGGCGCGTTTGCCTCACCGGTCGATTTCGATGCCTATTGGCAGGGCGGCGCGCTGAGGCAGATTGACAAGCTCGCCACGGACGACCATGACCAGATGCGCTACTATCGCACCGCCGGCTACTTTCAGGCGACACCCGAGCCATACGCCGACTTGGGGCAAATCGCCGCCGGGCTGAAGCCGGGCCGCGAGAACGCCGCCGAGCGCACCATGAGCATCAACCTGGGCATCGCGCTGGACGATATGGCGACGGCCATCCGCATCTACCAGGCGGCGCGGGAGCGGGGGCTGGGCCAGGAGTTGGCCCTGTAGACTGCGGCGTGTTGGAGCCAGGCGCGTGAACGGCATCGGTGATACGCTTCGGGTGCGGGTGCTCGCGGCCACGCGCCAGGACGTGCGCCGGTGCGGGCGGTGTGCCTATTGCGCCCGCTACGTTGGGCCGGGCGAGGACCTGAGCCTGGAGGGCCTGCTGCAACTGGTGTTGATGGATGACGATGAGGCGCTCACCAGCCGCACGTTGTGGTCGGAGGCGGCGCTGCGCACGGCGCGCGAGCGGTGCATTGGCGCGCTGGACCTGGAGCTTGTTCTACTGGAATTGCGGCAGGAGGCCCGGCGGCGGGGTTTGGTCCCCGCGTGACGAAAGGCAGAGGACATGAAGCTGGCAATCACCGGCAAGGGCGGCGTGGGCAAGACCACGCTCACGGCCCTGTTGGCCGACATCTATGCGGAACAGGGCAACACGGTGCTGGCGATTGACGCCGACCCGTCGCCGTGCCTGGGCGCGGCGCTGGGCTTTGACCCGGACGCGCTGAGGGCCCTAACGCCCATCGCGGAGATGGAAGACCTGATCTACGAGCGCACCGGCGCGCAGCCGGGTACCACCGGCGGCTACTTCAAGCTCAACCCGCGCGTGGACGACATCCCCGACCGCTTTGCCCTGACCCGGAACGGCGTGCGGCTGCTGCAACTGGGCGCGGTGAAGATGGGCGGGTCTGGCTGCATCTGCCCGGAGAGCGTGCTGCTCAAGCAGTTGGTCACCCATATCCTCCTGCGGCGCAACGAGGTGGTGCTGCTGGATATGTACGCTGGGGTGGAGCACCTGGGCCGCGCCACGGTCTCGTCCGTGGATGCGCTGGTGGTGGTGGTGGAGCCGGGCCGGCGCAGTCTCGACACCGCCGCCCAGATCAAGTCCCTGGCCGGGGACATCGGCCTGACGCGCATGTTCCTGGTGGGCAACAAGGCGCAGAGCGACGCGGACCGCGCTTTTATCGAACAACACGCGGGCGGCCTGACGGTGCTCGGCCATCTGCCCTACACCCTGGAAGCGCAGGCCGCCGACCGGGCTGGGCAGGCCGCCTTCGACGCCGCGCCCGCCCTCGTCGCCGCCGCGCGCCCCATCGCGGCCGCTCTGGCGCAGTTGGCGGAGACGCGGCAGGCGGCGTGAAGCCTCGCAGGTATTCCAGCCTCATAGCCATGCTGGCCATCTGCCTCGGCTTGCAGATGACCAGCTTCGTGATGATCATGCCCATCTTCGCGCGGCGGCTGGGCGACTTTGGCGCGGGCGTAGAGGCGCTGGGGCTGAGCACGCTGGCCTACGCCCTGGCAGCGACTGCCGCCGCGCCGTTCATGGGGGCGCTGGCGGACCGTATCGGCCGGCGGCCGGTGGTGCTGCTCTCGCTGGCGGCCTACGCCCTTGCATTCCTCGGCTACATGCTGGTCCAGTCGGCGGCGGCCTTCATCGTGGTGCGCGGGCTGGCCGGCGCGCTGACGGCCGGCCTCATCCCGGCGGTGATGGGCATGGTGGGCGACATCGCGCCGGAGGACCGGCGGGCGCAAGCCATCGGCATCGTGAACGGCGGCGCGTCGTTCGGGTGGATCGCCGGCCCCCTGCTCGGCGGCGCGCTGTACGACCGCTGGGGCTACGTCGTGCCATTTGGCCTGGCGGTGGCGGCGGCGCTCGCCACCCTGGCGTTCACGGCAGCGTTCATCCCGGAGACGCACACGCCCGCCTCAATACCCACACCTACGGAGACAGGCACCACACGCACAAATTGGGCGGCGCGGCTGGCCGAATTCCGCCGGCAGTGGGCGGGCTTGCTCGGCGTCTTCGCGGTCCTGGGGGCGATTACGTTCAGCGTCATGTTCGCTTGGGCCTTCATCGAGCCCCGCCTGATGTTCTACGCCTATGACGACCTGGGCTGGACCTCGTCACAACTGGGCCTGGCGATGAGCCTGTATGGCCTGACCGTCATGCTGGGCGAGTTGGGCCTGGGGCGGCTGAGCGACTGGTTTGGGCGCAAGCCGGTGCTCGTGCTGGGGCTGGCGCTATTCTCGGCGCAGTTCCTGGGATTGATCGCCAGCGATCAGTTCGGCTGGATCGCGGTAGGGTTCGCGGTGGCGGGGCTGGGCAACGCCTTCTTCGACCCGGCGCTGAACGCCCTGTTCCTGGACCTGGCGCCCGCCACGCACAAGGGCCGCGTGATGGGCCTCAAGAGCACCCTGTCCTCGGTGGGCAACATGACCGGCCCGGCGCTGGTTGTCGTGTTGACGCCCTATCTGCGGGCGCAAGGCATCTTCTTGATCTCGCTATTGCTGGTTGCCTTCATCACTTTGCTGGCTGGGCTGGGGCTGCGTGCGGCGGGGGGCAGCCAGCGCGCCCGGCTCATTGAACGGGCCGGCGTGTCGTAAGCGGCACAGGCCATCGCGCCTGCAACCCCGTTCGAGTGACCCCGATCAATTTCCTCCTTGACTTTCTAGATCATGTGTTCTACAATCCTCCCATGCCGCCCTCCGCGCCGCTCCCCTCGCCTTTGCCCAACAGCCTTCTCGCCCCACGTCATCGAGTGCCAATTTACGTTATGTAAAATAGTGCCGGATATGCCGGATATGCCACCGATTTTTAGGGGGGGGTCCCCCAAACGGCGCGCCTGAAATCCACAGTCGGCCCTGCACCCGGCGCCGCGCCCGTAGTAGCGAATTCATTCGCTCTGGCAACGCTGGCAACGCCCGGTGCCGCGCCCGTAGTAGCGAATTCATTCGCTCTGGCAACGCTGGCAATGCCGACAA
>CAZCEC010000044.1:0-17792 GCA_964497615.1 uncultured Anaerolineales bacterium
CCAGCAGGGGCGCGAACTTGGCGGCGGCCAGGGCCAGGGCCAGCAGGAAGCCGGCGACGACGGTGGCGCGCTGGCTCCAGACGAAGCCGTCGTGCCCGGTGTTGTTGTCGCTATTGTTGTCGCTGTTGTTGTACATGGTCGAAATCTCCTTTGGGGAAAGAGTGGGCGGATGGGGTTGGGTGGACGGGACTAGCCTTGCCATTCCAGCGGGCCGGCCAGCAGGGGCGCGAACTTGGCGGCGGCCAGGGCCAGGGCCAGCAGGAAGCCGGCCACCATGGTGGCGCGCTGGCTCCAGACGAAGCCGTCGTTGCCGTTGCTGCTGTTGCGATCATCGTTAGCGTTCATCGTCTTCATTCTCCTTGGGTCTAGGTAAACGGATATTGGAAACAAAAAACCGGCCTGTCAGCCGGTTTCGCTACTCGCTCCCCGTGGGCCGTGCTGGGTGAGTGACCCAGCTAGCGACCAGATTCAGCCCACGGTTCATCGCGTCTTGTCGTCGAGGCAAAGCTTGTTGGCGGACGTATGCGTGTTGGTCTTGAGTCCTGACACCCCTTACTGGCAGCGGCCGGGAAGTGGTTGTCTTCCCCGCTCCGTCCGCCCTGAGTGTGCAGCCGGGAGTTGTTGGCGCACAGTGATGATAGGGCGGCTGGCAGGTTGTGTCAAGCCCGTTGCCGCCAATTGCTGGCCCCGGCGAACCGGCCCCCGCGACGCATCACGTTGGCCGCAGGTTAACGAGATGATAAAGGGGCTGTTTCAGCGGGGCAAGGGGACCTTCGGCCTATACGGGCGAAGAGAGGATGAATGTCAGGCGAGCGGAGTGACAGGTGTCGCGTGTCACGAGACGGGCAATGCGCGAGCGGCGCCTGTCAGGCGGCGCGCAGGGCGGCCAGGCGAGCGACGAAGGCTTCGACGCGCGCAGGGTCCACGGTGTTGGCCCAGTGGCCGCCAACCTTAAAGTGGGTGCCAACGATGAAGGCGTCGGCGGCGGGATAGAATTGAGTTAGATTCTCACCTGTGACGCCGGAGCCAAGGATGATGGGCAGGCGGGTGTGGGCGCGGGCCTCGGCCACGTCTTCCAGGCGGCACGGGTCGCCGGTGACGCTGCCGGTGACAATGACGGCATCGGCGCGCATGAACTCGGCCGTCTCGGTGGTGAGGCCCAGGCTGACGTCGGCGGTGATGGCGTGGGAGGAGTGCTTCTTCTTGATATCGGTCCAGACTTGGACGCGCTCGGCCCCGATCTGGCGGCGGTAGCGCAGGAGCCTGGCGGCGGAGGACTGGATAAAGCCCTCATCGGCCACATGGGCGAAGACGAAGCCCTCGGCGCGGATGAAGTCCAACCCGGCGGCGTGGGCCACGGCCATGGCCTCCAGGTTGGCGCCGGCCAGCACCTGCACGCCCACGGGCAGCCCCGTCTCGGCCTTCACGGCCTGGCCCACCAGGGTCATGCCGGCCACGATCTCCGGCCCCACCGCGCCGCGCAGGTAGGGCAGGTCGTGCATGTTCTCGATGCCCAGGCCGTCCACCCCGGCGGCCTGGTACAGGCGCGCCTCGCGCACGGCCAGGGCCACAATCTCGCTCACCGGCAACTCGCTGGCGGGCGTGCCGGGCAGCGCGGCGACGTGGATCATGGCGATGACGGGTTTAGGGTTAGGGAAGAGGGGGGTCAGCATGGAGCGCAGTATAGACTATGGTTCAACCACGGCACAATTGTCCGCCGGTGACGGCGACCAGGGCGTCTGGCCCTCGGTGAAGGGCAATTGCCAGGTGGTCGGATCGCACCGGGCCTGCGCCCGGCAGGCTGAGACCTCAGCTTCAAGGCGGTATTCCCGGCTCCACTCAACGGCGAAGCCGTCTGATATGCCGGGCCAGCAGACGACACTTGGCGCGGTGAAGTTCTCGGCCAGCAGCCAGGGCACGGGCAGGCTGCCGCGGACCCGAGCGACGCTTGCGATAAGCAAGGCCATGGTCAGCAGGCTGAGAGAAGCGGATAGGCTGCGCCCCCGGCCGCCGGCAGGCTGGCGGCCCGGCCAGCCGAGCGCGGCCACAATGGCCCACCCAAACAGGAGGAGATAGAAATTGCGGTAGCGGAAGTACAGGCCGAACACCAACGCGCCCAGCAGCCAGACGCCGATGACGTTGACGAGCGCCAGCCAGGGCGCAGGGCTGGCTGGCCATTGACGCGCCAGGCTGAGCAGTAAGAGAAGCGTGACGACGCCGTGCAGCCATAGGTCCAAATGGTCCGAGCGCCCCAAGCTGGCCAGGCTGGGCGCCGCCCATAAGAGGAGCGGGCCGCCAGCCACGATCCCGGACAGCAGCAACAGGCCCCAAGCGTTGCGCTGGGTTGGCAGTGGCCCAGGCGCCACGCGCGGCCGCTCGGCCACGTGACCCAGCCAGACGCCGCCCACCACCCCCAGCAGCGGCGGCAGCCAGGCGCCCCAATTCGCGGCGGTGAGACAGCCAGTGCCGCCAAAGAGGAACGGCGCCACCGGAGCGATCAGGTTGGCGGCGACCGTATACGCGATGGTGGCTGCCTGCTGGCGCATGGGCAGGGCCGCCAGTTCTTCGCGCTGAAGCAGCTTGAGGCCCAGGCACGTTTCCTGGATGAATAGACGCGGCGGAACATCATTGCCCAACCACCAGCGCCGCAGCAGGACGTAGGCCGCCAGCACGAGCAGGGTGACCACAAACTCGCGGGCAGCGCGGGACCGTTCGGCCGCCGGCCGCCGCAGGCGCAGCAGGGCGCTGAAGCCCACCGCACCGACAGTCACCAGCCCATTCTCCCGACTGAGGCAGCCGATGAACAACAGCAGCGCGAGGGCGGCATAGTAATAGCGGCTGGCTGGGCGATAGGCCTGGAACAGGATGACGAGCACGGCCAACAAGGCATTCAGTGTCAGCGTGTCGATGGCCCACACGCTGACGAGATCGGCCACGAACCGATGCGCGATCACGACGGCGGCCAGCAGGCCGCTGACGAGCAGGCGGCCCGTGAGCCGGGCTAACAAGGCGAAGACCGCCACTGCCGACAGCCAGACCAGGCCCAACTGGACGAGGACATAGCCCGCATGGTTCAGCCCAAACAGGGAATAGTCCAGCCACGCCTGCAATTGAAAGAGCGGACGGAACAGGACCGTGGAAGCGGGCCGAAGCACACCGGCCAGGCCGCCCTGGGCGACGATGTGGTTGACGAACTGAATCTCGTCATTGTTCAGCAGGCCATGTTGGCGGGCAGGGCCATAGACGGCCAAGATGAAGAGCGCCAGCGCCGCACCGATAGCCGCCCATCGGATGATGTGGCGTGGGCCGGCGGACAGTCTGCCTGTCCACAGGCTCGGCCTCGCGGCCAGCGCCGAGACGGCGCGGAACATGGCGTAGCCCGCCAGGGGGCCGGCGAGTGCGGCCAGCCGGACCCCATGCAGGTCAACTCCAAGCCGGGCCGCCAGAATGGCCGCCAAGGCGCCAAACAGCAGCGCCCAAAGGCTGGCAAGCGCAGCCGGTTCGAGCCTTCTGACCAGAAAGCGGGTTGCCAGACAGAGCGCGCCCAGGATCAGCAGCAGCAGCGACCCGCCGTGGAACCAGGCGGAGGCGAAGATGCCATAGGGCGGATAGTGGTAAAGCCAACCGACCAGGCCGCCCGCAATCAGAAGACCAGCAAAGACCGCATCGGCAGGCAGCCGAGACAGCCCGGCCACTATCGCCCCCGGCAGACGGGCGCGCCAGCGCAGCGCAGCCAGGCCCGCGGCGGCGAGCGCCAGGCCAGCCATCGCGACAACGGCTGCGTACGGCCAGGAGTAGCGATTCCAGACGGCCGCCTCCCGACTCTGGTGCGTCGTCAGAGATATGAAGAAGAGCGCCGCCGCGGCGATGCCCAGCGAGATGATCCACCCAGCAAGCTGACTGGCCCGGTGATCCGGCGTGTGGCGCATACGGTTTACTCTCTTGTGAGGCGGCTTGACAGGCGGCGCTGTGCGGCTCAGCGGGTCATCACCGTGTGAACGGCGCCGCGCTTGTGGGTGGGCCGCCGCTGCCGCTCGTCAGGCGCCGGAAGGCGCGCCAGCGCGCAGCCGGCACGCCAGCACGGGCGGGATCTCGGTGTAGTTGTCCCAACTCAGCAGCCGGCGGGTCTCGAGCGGGGAGGCGGTGAAGGACGGCTCTTCCAGCCCGTCGAGGACGAGGCCGGCGGCGAAGGCCGCGCCCAGCAGCACGTGCAGGGGGCGGTGGAAGTAGTAGTGCGGCACGGGCTGGCCGTTGATGGCCAGGCCGCGGGCCGGCGGCTGGTGCAGGTAACGGTGGACTTTGACCGACAGGGTGGTGACCGCCTGGCCTTCCCGATCTTCCCACTCGGCCAGGAAGGTCATGCCGCTGCCGTTGAAGCACGGGTGCATGAGGGTGAAAACGAAGCAGCCGCCGGGCCGCAGCAGGCGGGGCACGGCGTTAAACAGCGGGCCGATCTCGGCCATGTCCATCAGGGCCATGTTGCACACGGCGGCGTCGAAGCTGGCCTCGCCCAGGGCCAGGAGCTGGGCTGGGTCGGTGGCATCCACCACGCGATAGTCCACCCGGTCCACGTGCTCCAGGGTGCGGGCGCGGGCATGGGCGATCTGCTCGGGGCTGAAGTCGCAGGCGACCACCTGCGCGCCCAGGCGGGCCAGGTGGCGCGAGAAGACGCCGTTGCCGCAAGCGATGTCGAGAATCCGCTGGCCGGGCTGCACGCCCAGCAGGCGCTCGGCGGCGGGGCCAACGAGCAGGCGCTGGAAGTCGTTGCCTTCGGACTGCATGCGCTCGTCCCAGGCGGCGGCGTTGGCGTCCCAGGCGTCGCGGGCGGCGGCGTTGAGGGTGGGGTGTTCGGCGGTGGGGGTCATGGCGCTATTGTAACGCGGGTGCGGGGCGGCCAGCCGCTGGGTGGAATGCGGCGGCCTGGCGCAAGCCGGCCGCCAGGGCCAGGCAGGGCTGCACGTCGCCGCGCGAGCCGAGGCTGAAGATGAGGATACGCAGGGTCTGTGCCTCTATCGCCGCTCTTGATCGCGCACGGGCCGCAGCCACAGTGCCACATGCGCCGGCTGCATCGTGTCGTGCACGGTCTGCTGCAACTGATCGCTCAACTTGGCGAAGTCGGTCTCGTCGCGGGCCTGGGCGCCGAAGGCGGCCAGGGTCCGGGCGGCGTCGTACTTGCGGCGGTAGAAGCGCCGGTCGATGAGACGCTGGACGCGGGCGCGCATGGGAATGAACAAGGCGGCAATCAGCAGGGTGGAGAGCACGATGACCAGCGGCGACTCGGAACCGATCACGCCGCGCAGCAGGCCCTGGAGGGCAATGACGCTGCCGAAGTAGGTGAGCGCCAGCAGGGCGGTCAGGGTGGAGTAGACCAGGGTGCGGCGGATGATCAGGTCAATATCCCACAGCCGGTAGCGCAGGATAGCGACGGCCATGCTAAGCGGCAGGGCCGTCAACAGCGATACGCTGCCGAGCCAGCCGCCGATGGACACCAACAGGCGCGGCTGCCCGGCCGGGACGTCCACCAACCCGCCGAAGGCTAGAAACCAGACGGGGAAGGCGACGATGACGGCGAGGAACCCCAGCAGAATCCACTTGGTCTGCTGCCGCTCCACAGGCGTGGACACGCGCCGGTAGCGCAGAATTTGGAAGGCGACGGCGGCCAGGAGCAGGCCCGTGACCAGTGGCCCAAGCCAGGGCTCAATGATTCCCAATTGGTCAACCCCAAAGCCCATCATGGAGGTGCCCAGGCTGAAGAGCGCCCAGGTCGCCAGGAAGGGAAGGAACGCCCCCCGGGGATAGAACCGGCCATTGGGGAACAGATATAGGAACAGCAGAAAGATCGCGGTCCCCACCGTGGAGAGCACCTCGGAGGGGAGGCGGAGTTCGGGGTGGTTGTCGGCTACATTGTTCACGTCAGAAATCAACGTGACCGGTATCGCGATGAGCGCCAGCGAGACGGCCCAGCCGATGCGGGTGGCCCCCTGGCGCCAGAAGATCAGGCCGCCCAGCAGCCAGGAAACGGTCACGGCCAGCACCGTGGCCCCGTTGATGATGAGGGCGTAGGCCTGGGGGTTCCAGCCCCAGCCGCGCAGGACATCCCCTTCGGCCTGGGAGATGGCAATGTAGTTGCAGCCCGCGCCGCTGCACGGGCGCTGGGCCTGCGCGAAGTCGAGCCGCAGATCGGTCACGAAGAAGAACAGGTAGCCCAGTGCAATCAGCAGCCAGGCCGCGAGCGCCAGCCCGCGCCACGGAGACGGTCTCAGTGTTTCAGCCAAAGGTTCACTCCTTGCGGCTGCATGGTCTCGTTCACGACGTTCACCAGGCGCTCGTTCAGGCGGCTCAGGTCGGTCTCGTCGCGCGCGCTGGCGGCGAAGGCGGCCAGGGTACGGGCGGCGTCGTATTTGCGGCGGTAGAAGCGCCGGTCAATGGCGCGCTGGACGCGCGAACGCACCGGCCCGAACAAGGCGGCGATGACCAGGGTGGAAACTACGATGGCGATGGGCGACTCGCCGCCGGTGACGCCGCGCAGCAGCCCCTGGAGCACGACCACGCTGCCGAAATACACCAGGGCCAGCAGTGCGGTGAGGGCGGCATACACCAGGGTGCGGCGAATGAGGATGTCGATGTCAAACAGCCGGTAGCGCAGGATGGCGACGGCCAGGGTGAGGCCCATCACGGTGAAGGCGAGGGCCGTGGCGACATCAAAGGCGGTCTGGCTGAAGGCGCCCAGCAGGCCAAAGGTGCTGCCGACCAGCATGGCGGCCAGCAAGCCGAAGCCGAAAATCAACCCGCTGAGGCCCCATAGCACCTGCGCCCGGCTCACCGCATCGCGGGCGGTGAAGGCGGTGTGTGTCAGGATCAACACCATCAGCAGCAGCGAGGCGACGAACCAGAACCAGCCCCAAGGGCCGTTGCCGGGGATGAGGCTGAGCGCCAGGCCAATGAGGGCGGGTGTGGCGGCGAGCCAGGGGTGGCGCTGCACGATGGGCTTGGGGCGCGGAAAGACCAAGGCGAAGCGAACCAGCACGAAGGGCATCAGAGCCCCGTAGAGGAAGGTGTTGCCCACCTGGCCGTTGATCAGGATCATCGCCGGGTCAATCAGCTCCGGCCAGGCCGAGGTGAGCGTGCCCGAGAGCAGGTTGGAGGTCGTCAACGTCGACGTGAGCAGGAGGAAAGCGCCCGCGGCCGGGTGGCCGGGCCGCCGCCAGAAGACGAAGGCCGAGATGCCCAACAGCAGGTAGGTGGCCAACAGGTTAGCCAGTTGGCCGAGGTCACGCAGCGTGGCCAGGAGCCAGGCGCCGAAGCGCCAGTGGGTCAGGGTGACGGGCACGGGCACGTCAGCCCCATCGCGGACCACGGTGTAGGTGAGGGTGGCACCCGCCTGCCAGGCGGCCCGGAGTTGGGCAGGCGGAACGACATCGGTGGTGCGGAAGCCGGCGACGGCCGCCACCACGTCGCCGGGACGCAGGCCGGAGGCCGCGCCCATCAGGTTCTCGACGTAGACAAAGGTATCGGTATCACCAGTGAAATAGGCTTTCCAGCCGTCGGCGGGCAGGCTGAAGCGATAGACCAGCACGGCCAGGCCAAATCCCAGGAGCACGACCACCACGGCCAGCGTGAGCCAGGCGCGGCGGTCGAAGCGCGCTTCGGGGTCGGCAGCGGCGCGAAGCGCGTGGTCAGTTCGCATCGGGGCGGGACGGCAGATCGCGCGCGGCGTGCTTGAGCCACAGCGCCACATGCGCGGGCTGCATGGTGTCCTGGACGGCAGATTGCAGACGGTCTGAGAGGGTGCCGAGATTGGTCTCGTCCCGCGCGCTGGCGGCGAAGGCCGCCAGGGTCTGCGCCGCGTCATATTTCTTGCGGTAGAAGCGCCGGTCAATCGCCTGCTGGACGCGGGCGCGCAGGGGGATGAACAGGGCCGCGATGATGAGCGTGGAGATGACAATGACCAGGGGCGACTCGCCGCCGGTGACGCCGCGCAGCAGGCCCTGGATGACCACGACGCTGCCGAAGTAGAGCAGCGCCAGCAGGGCCGTCAGCACCGAGTAGATCAGGGTCCGGCGGACGAGGACGTCAATATCCCACAGCCGGTAGCGCAGGATGGAGAAGCCGATGGCCACGGCCAGGCCGCCGTAGCCAATGGCGTAAAACAGCACACCGACCACCATGAATGCCAGACGCTCGGGCGAAGGCGCCGAGGCCGGGAAGCGTGGCAAGAGGAAGATCCAGTTAAAGGCGATGACGAACGAGGCCAGGAAGGCGACCACCACCCACTTGATCTGCTGGCGCTCGGTGGGCGTGGCGGCCCGGAAGTAGCGATAGATCATGGCGATGGGCGCCAGCGGCAGCCACACGAGATACACCCCGAAATAGAGGGCGGAGTTGGGCCACAACACGGTGACGACCGCCAGGATCACGGCCAGGGGCCAGGCTATCCACCGTGACCAGCGCGGCACGAAGCGGCCATTGGGAAACAGGAACGGCAGCGGGGAGAAGAACAGGGTGCCGCAGAAGTACAGGAACTGCCCGGCCAGGGCCAGCAGGCCGGGCAACCCAGTGGAGCCTTCCGCAAAGACGCTCACCAGGGTGGCGGACATGAGCCAGGCCAGCCAGTCGTCGGGCCGGCGGAGGAAGATGATGATGCCCACCAGGGCCAGGCTGAGGCGGGCCAGGCTGGCGAGGGCCAGGATGCCCACGCCCATGGCCCGGCTGGGCAGGCCCAGTTGTTCGGCCAGCGCCGCATCCTGCTGGGTGTAGAAGGCGGCCTGGCACACGGCGCTGGGCGTCGCGCAATCGGGCGGCGGCTCGAGGAAGTCGCGGTTGGTGACATAGACGAAGACGGCCAGGGCGGCGAGGGCCACCAGCAGCCACAGGGCGCGGGTGAAAGGGCGCAGGCGCGGAGGGATCATGCCGGATGATTATCCTTGAGCCACAGGGAGACGTGAGCGGGTTCCATCGTTTCCTGGACAGCGAGTTGCAGGCGCTGCGAGAGTGTACTCAGATTTGTCTCGTCGCGGGCCTGCGCGCCAAACGCGGCCAGGGTGCGGGCGGCGTCGTACTTGCGCCGGTAAAAACGCCGGTCGATGGCGCGCTGGACGCGGGCGCGCAGAGGGATGAAGAGCGCGGCGATGAGCAGGGTGGAGAGGACGATGACCAGGGGCGACTCGGCGCCGGTGAGGCCGCGCAGCAGGCCCTGGAGGATAACGACGCTCCCAAAGTAGACCACTGCCAGCAGCCCAGTAAGCACCGAATAGACCAGGGTGCGGCGGATGAGAACGTCTATGTCCCACAGTCGGTAGCGCAGGATGGCGATCACCATCACCAGCGGCACCGCCGCAAACCCGACAAGGGTGACCCACAACCGACCCAATTCCGCAATCAACGCTGCGCCCTCGCGACCCGGCAGGGGCGCTTCCGGGCTCGAATCCAGCAGGGCGATGAACCCGATGAGGCCGGCCAGTACCAGCACCACCCATTTCGTCTGTTGGCGTTCGACGACGCTGGCGCGCCAGAAGTAACGATAGACCTGGCTGCCAATGGCTAGGCTGACCAGGACAAACGGCAGCAAGGCCAACCAGGGCAACCGGGCCAGGAGGCCGGCGGCTTCGGTTGGTTCGCCAATCCCCGGAATGAAGTTCATGCCGATCCACGCCAGGATGAGCCAGCGGGTCCAGCCCGGGACAAAGCGCCCATTGGGGAAGACGTAGAACAGGATGAAGTACAGCTGCCAGGCCGCCGCGCCCGCCAGCGAGGTGAGTGGCTCCAGGGCCGGCAGCCGGCCGGCGAGGGGCTGCAGTGCCACCAGGGCCGGCACCACAGCGAACGTGAACACCACATACAATCCAAACCAATCGTACGAGCGGCGCCGCAGGATCAGCAATCCCGGCACCAGCGTACTCACATACAGCGTCACAAAGCGCGCGAACTCCAGCCCGGCAACCGTTCCCAGCGGCCACCCTATTTGGCGCTCGGCCATCGCGATCCGCGCAGACGTCCAGATTTCACTCAATGCGAAGCTGGCGCCTTGGTCGCGCACGTAGGCGGGAGCCAGCACAACGCTCGCTACGACCGCCAACATCGAGAGCGCCACTAACGCCACCACCACCCACCGGACTAGGCGCAGCCAGGGCGCGGGCGCGGGAACTGGGGTCAAGGCGTGCGGCGAAACAGCCGCTTGGTCCACGCCACCGGCAGGTACATGCCGGTGCGGATGGCGGCGTTCTTCCAGATCATGCCGGCGTTCTTCCACTGGACGCGCGGGTCGACCAAGATAGTTTGAAGCTGGGGATCGCCATTGACGCCGAAGCGGGCGGCCAGGCTGCGCAGGGTGGCCAGCCAAAAGTTGTCTTCGCCCTTGTGGCCGATGCCCAACCGGAACGCAAGTTCGAAGATCGGGTCGCTGGGGCGGATGAGGGCCTGCACCTGGGCCACGGTACAGCCGCCGGACTCGTGGGCGCTGAAGGTGATCATGCCGGCCAGGATGTGGCCTTCGGGGGTCATGAAGCTGAAGGATGTCTCGTCGGCGTAGATCACCATGATGCCGGTGGAAATCATGGTGACGGGCGGCCCGCCAGGCGCCGCCAAGTTCAGCACGGCCACCTGGCCGGGCTGGATGCCGGCATCGCGCTTGAAGAAGCGGTTGCCGGCCGGCCAGAAGTTGGGAAACTCCGCCTTCCAGACCTGGATGACTTCCTCCGGCGCGACCTTGGCGCCGCTGAGCCGGACGGTGTAGGTCTTCTGCCACATTTGGCCGAAGCCCTTGAGCGGGCCGGTGAGCGCGCGGCCCTCGACGTTCAGGTTGATGGCGCCGGCGTCCACGGCGCCGGTATGCAGCGGGCCGGCGGGCTTGGCCCAGTTGGCTTGTTCGCGGGCGGTGTTGTTGGGGGTCTGGTCGGTCATGGCGCTCTCCGGTATTTAACGGGATTGATTATGCACCCAATCTACCGGAAGGGCGTCCCGGAGTCGTTACGGCGAGCGTTACGGCGGGGAAAGCCCGGCTAACCGACGCCGGAGTCGAAATAGGTGGTCGCGCCCAGCTTGTAGACGCCAGTATAGATAAAGTTCTCGCCCTGGTTGAAGGCGTTCGCCATCCGGCTCCGCCACCAGGCTTCGGCCACTGGCGCCGGCGGCGGCGCTTCATCAAGCCCCTTGTACAGCGAAAAGCGCAGTTCACCGTTACGGAACCAGCGTCGCACGGTTGGGCTGTCCTCCGGCAGGCCCGCGACCGGCTGCGGATAGCCGGAGATATAGACCACGCCCTCAAAGCCAGTGAAGGTCATCCCGGCGATGAGTTGGTGATAGCACTGATACACCAGGTGGACCTGGACGGACGTGTCACAGACGGCGCGGGCCACGGGGTAGGGACTTAAGAGCCATTGGCATAGCCCGCTCTTTGACGAATATGGCTCGCGCACCAGGGCCACGTAGCCGCCCGGGCGGCAGTCGCCGGCGGTATAAATCGAGCGGTAAGCATAGGTCTGGCCGGGCGCCAGGCTCGGCCAGATGTAGCCGGGCAGGGTTCTTGCCTGGCACGTGCGCTGGGTGCCATAGCGCCAGTGCGAATTGGCCGGCGTGTTGCCGCCGAATTGCAGCACCTTGCCCAGGCGGTTGTCGAGTTTGGCCCAGCGCTCCCAGGCGAAGCTGTCACCCAGGCAGAAATTGCGATTCGTGGCGCTCGCCTCACAGTAGTGAAGCTGCCGGTCGGTGGTGCCAGGCAGCGGCCCGCTCACCGACCAGATGTAGCGCCCGCTAGTGGACACGAACTGTTTGCCCACCCAGGTGTTCAGGCCCAGCCGCGTGCGCAGGGGCCAAAAGTGCGGATGGGTGGGGGTGAGATACAGGGGGTAGCGGGTGGAGGCGAATGTGTCGGCCATGATCAACTCTCCCTTGGGCACCAATGATTAGGTGTGGCTATTATCGCAGAAGGGGGAACTGGGGGAAAGGCGATGGGGACAAGGCGCACACCGGGCGGGGGACCCAGGGGACTTAAGGAAAAGGGGGGCGCTTGCGGGGGCTGTGCGGCGGGACTACACTCGCCCCCATCAGCCGACGGATGAGGTGAAAGATGTCTCCTTTTAAGTTTGAAGCGTGGCCGACCGAATTTCGGACCATCAACCAGTATTTCGGCGCGAACCCGCAGAATTACTCGCAGTTTGGGCTGCCGGGGCACGAGGGGCTCGATATCCAGGCGCCGGACGGCACCAAGGTGTTCTGCGTGGCGCCGGGCCGGGTCAGCTCGGTGCGGACCGACCCGAACGGGCACAACTACGGCATCCACGTGCGCGTGGACCACGAAGACAAGTACCAGACGACCTACGCGCACCTGAAGCAGGCGTTTGTGCAGGCGGGCCAGACGGTGGCGGCGGGCGCGGTGCTGGGGCTGGCGAACAATACCGGCAACAGCTTTGGCTCGCACCTGCACCTGACCCTGAAAAAGCTGGATGCCAAGTTCGAGAACTGGCCGCACAACATCCACGACCCGACGCCCTTCATCCTGCCGCTGCTGGGGTTCGCGGCGCCGGCTGGGCCGTATGTGGAAGGCTGGGCCTACCTGCCGGGGCTGACCCTGGGCAACGGGCTGGCGCAGGCCAACGCGGGCGGCATCAACCTGCGCGGCGAGCCGAGCGTCAACGGCAGCAAGATCGCGCTGGTGCCGGCGGGGACGGTCATGATCGTGACGGGCGAGGCGCGCGGGCAGTATGTGCCGGTGAAGGTCTCGCGGGCGGCGGTGGGGCTGCCGGACGACGCGCCGCCGCCCACCCCCGCGCCGCCGCCCGCGCCCACCACGGCCACGGTGGATGGCTGGGGGTTCGCCACCTACCTGACGGTGACCGGCAATCAGGCGGTGGTGGGGCCGGCGGGGATCAACCTGCGGGCGCAGGCCAACCGCACGGCGCCCAACATTGGGCTGGTGCGCGGGGCCAGCACGGTGACGGTGCTGGGCGCGCAGCAGGGCGAGTATCTGCCGGTGCGGGTGAAGCAGGCGGACTTTCAGGGGCCGGTGAATTTGCCGGATGCGCCGCCCGCGCCGCCGCCGACCCCGCCGCCGGGGCCGGCGCAGCCGCCCACGGGCACGATTGCGGGCTGGGCCTGGACGCAGAACCTGACGGTGAACGGGCGGCAGGGCGTGATCGGGCAGTTTGGCAGCAACTTGCGGGCCAAGGCGGACCAGACCGCGGCTAAGGTGGGACTGGTTAAGGAAGGGGCGCAGGTGCAGATCGTGGGGCCGGCGCGGGGCGCGTATACGCCGGTGTGGGCGCGGGCCGCCGATGTGACCGAACTGACGGAGCCGCGCCCGGCGGTGGATGGGCCGGACCCGTTCCCGGCGGGCACGCCGCCGCCGCCCCCGCCGCCCGCCCCCGTGCCCGACACGACGCCGGGCTGGGTCTTCACCACGCAGACGACCGTGACGGGCGAGACGGCGACGGCCGGGCAGTATGGGTTGAACATGCGCGAAGCGCCGCGGCGCGACGCGCAGGCGATTGGCTTTGTGCCGGCGGGGACGGCGATGATCGTCACCGGGCCGGCGCAGGGCGAGTACACGCCGGTGCGGGTGGACGACCGGATTTTGCAGCCGCCCTTTGGGACGACGACGGGCACGATCGGCACGGCGGCGACCGGCACCACCACCACCGCGCCCACGCCCGCCCCCGAGGCCGTGGCGAACGCGGACCCGCTGCCCGTGGGCCACTGCCGGATTGGGCTGCACGCCAGCGCCGATCCCGGCATTCAAGAAGCGGAGTTCCAGGAGTTCGCGGCGTTGCGGCCGGGCATCATCAAGGTGCTGTCGTTCCACGAAGGCGCGGCGATTGCGCGGCTGGCGCGCGAGCATCCGGAGGCGAGCTTTATCGTGCGGTCCATCCTGGCGTTTGGGGGGCGGGCGATTGGGCCGGAGCAGTTTGTGACCGACACGCTCTCGGACACGCGCCGGGCCTTGGACGCGCTGGCCGGGCGCGACGTGGTGGTGGAACTGCACAACGAGCCGAACGTGATCCAGGAGGGGCTGGGGAAGAGCTGGATGGACGGGGCCGGGTTTACGGCCTGGTGGCTGGAGGTGCTGAGGCGCTACCGCCAGGCGCTGCCGGGGGTGCGCTTCATCTATCCGGGGCTGTCGCCGGGGTCAACGGTGTCCAATCTCAAGCAGGATCACATCCAGTTCCTGGAGGCGAGCCGGCGCGCGGTGGAGGCGGCCGACGGGCTGGCGGTGCACATCTACTGGTCGGCGGTGTACCCGCTGAAGACGGCGGTGGGGGTGCTGGACGACTTCATCAGCCGGTTCCGCTACAAGCCGATTTGGGTGACGGAGGCGAGCAACAACAAGGCCGGGACGACGGTGGCGCAGAAGGCGACGCAGTATTTGCAGTTCTGGCAGGAATTGCAGAAGCGGGCGACGGTGCAGGGGGTGACGTATTTCGTGGCCTCGGCCAGCGACAAGACGTTTGAGGAGGAGGTGTGGGTGGGGCGGGGATTGGGAGGCTGGTTGGCCGCAGATAGTTTCGTCAACGGCTGAAGCGGATGATGGAGGGTGGTGGGTTGAGTATCTCAACCCACCGCCCTCCATCATTCATTCACAGGTGCCGTCGAGGCTCATTTCGATGACTTCTTCGACGGTGGCTTCGCGGGTGTAGGCGCCGAGGTGGCCGTAGCTGCCGGGCGGCGAGACGGTGCCGACGAAACGCAGGAAGACGGGGACGTAGCCGCCGGACGGCGGAAGCACGGGGGTGACGAGCGCCTGGTATTGGTCGTAGAAGTTGAGGGCGGGATCGGACGAGAGCCACCACTGTTCGGCGGGTTCGTCGCAGGGGACGAAGGCTGAGACTTCGAAGCCGTTGGTGTAGTAGCCGCTGAACTCGCCGGTGGTGGGGCCGGTGATGGGCCCTTGAGGAGCGAGGAGGAAGTAGGCGCCGAAGACGGCCAGGGCGCAAGCCAGGCATAGGCACAGGGCGACGGCGGCGATGAGGCCGATGACGAGCGGGCGGTTGTTGGACATGGGGGGATTATAGGCCAAGTTAGTGGCGAGAAGCCTTGACTACCTTTCGGCGGGTGCCAGGTGTCAACGGAACCCGCCAACCCCGAGGGGATTCGGCCCTGGCCACGAATTACACGAATTTCACGAAGGGGCGTGCGCGACCGGCCGGGCGTGCAGCGCCCAGGGGGACGGGCGTATGCGTTGCCAGCATTGCCAGCATTGCAAGCGTTGCCAGCTTGCCTTGATTTCGCGTCGAGTCTCGGCCTGGCAAGGGAAGCGAGGAAGCGGGCGTTGCCAGCGGGGCCAGGGCTGCCAGCCAGTGGGACCCGTCCGGCTCGGGCGGGCGGCGGATCGCAGGTGCGCTCCTGGGGGGACCCCCCCCTTGGAAATGGTGGTATATCCGGCATATCCGGCATAATTTTACATAAAGCCAAACGTCGCTCCAAGACATGGGGCGAGAAGGGTGGTGGGCAGGGGTGAGGGGCAAGGAGGGGGGCATGGGGAGATTGTAGAACAAATGGTCTATTTAGTCAAGGAGGGGAAGCTTAAAGAATGTTGATATATGCCGCGATCTTGGCCCTTGCGCTGGTCACCATTGACGAGAATCGAGTTACCCTGGCGTCGGTCGTCATTTTTCATCTGCCGAGCGCGGCGCTCACGCTGGTTCTGGTGATCGGGTTCAGGTCACTCTTGTTTAGGTCAAAGGTGTTTGCTACGATCTTGCTGCTTGACTTGGTACGCTGGCTGCTTGGTGTCTGGTTACATCCCTTGTGGGTAACACGGCCCGGCGGCATCTTCCTATGTGATTCGATCATACAGTCGGCGTCGACAGCATATGCGTTGATTGCACTGGGCCTAGTGCGGGAGCATGCGACCCATAGAAAAGGGGCGTCGTCTCAAGCTGTGTCGGTGTAATGATGTGGCCGGGTTCGGCGGCACACACCGCCGCCGTCGCGGGGCCGCTACGCAGAAGCACCCGCGCTACGGGAGCAGGGGGCGGGCGACGCGCGGGGGTGGGGGCGATAGGCGGGGTGCGGCGGCAATGGCGGCCGCCGTCGCGGGGCGTAACCCCAAAGGGGCGCTTCGCAGAGCACCCGCGCTACGGAGGTAGGTGGAAGTGAGAGGGGCGCAGGGGGCGGACGGAGAATGAACGTTTTGCGCGGACTGGTTTAGCTCGCGGGAATTTCGGCGCTACGGGCGGCCAGGAGCGGCCTGAAAGTTATCGTAAGACAACGACTAACGCGTGTCAAGCATTACGGAACACCTGGTGGCGTTGCGCGCGGGGGGAAGATTCCTCGCCCGCCTCAGGGCAGCGCCAGTTCCGGGCGGCTGAGGCGGGCTCGGAATGACAACGCCGGCCGGATGGCGATGCAACCCGCCTCAGGGCAGCGCCAGTTCCGGGCGGCTGAGGCGGGCTCGGAATGACAATGCCGGCCGGATGGCGATGCAACCCGCCTCAGGGCAGCGCCAGTTCCGGGCGGCTGAGGCGGGCTCGGAATGACAATGCTCGTCGGGATGGCGGCGAGACGCCCAACGGTGTAAAGCGGCGCTGTTACGAAGATGCTGCTGGCGAATTCGGTCCGCCAGGGTTGGCGAATGGCCCCTACGCGTAGTTCCGGGGTGCTTCGCAAAATTCGCGTCTGAAGGCGGCGTGATGAACCTGCGCTTCCGGCCGCCGCGTCCATCCTTCACTGCATTCAGGACAGGCTCTTCGTGGACGCAGGATGCTTCGCCAATTCGCCAGCAGCATCTTACGAATGGATGACGCCCATGCGTTGGAGGTTCGCGTAGCTCAGGGCGGCGCTCTCCAGGGGCGGGCGGCGGCAGGTGTCCTGCTCGACGATGAGGCACTGCACGCCCGCGGCCTGGGCGGCGGCGAAGATGGCGGGCCAGTCGAGGACGCCCGCGCCGATCTCGGCGAAGAACTGCTCCGGGCCAGGCTCCAGGTCCTTGATGTGGATGATGGGGCAGCGGCCGGCCAGGCGGCGCAGGTAGGCGGCCGGGTCCTCGCCGCCGCGCTGCACCCAGTAGGTATCCACCTGGAAGGCGACCAGGGCGGGGTCGGTGTGCTCGATCAGCAGGTCGTAGGCGTAGTCGCCGTCGAAGCGGGTGAACTCCCAGTTGTGGTTGTGATAGACGAACTGGACCCCGCGCTGGCGGCAGGCCGCGCCGGCCTGGTTGAAGCGCTCGGCATAGGCCAGGACTTCGGCGCGCGACTCGTAGCGCTGGGAGACGCCCAGGGTACGCCCGCCCAGGCCGAGGACGGTGTCCAGGTGGGCGTCCAGGTTGTCGAGGGAGGCGTGGATGCCGACGACGCTCAGGCCGATCCGGTCGAGGTGGGCGCGGGCTTCAGCGACGGAGACGCCGGCCGGGGGTGCGCCGGTCTCGATGGCGGGGTAGCCGATCTCGCGGATGCGCGTGAGCGTGCCGAAGTAGTCGCGGGCCAGGTCGTCGCGGACGGTGTAGGTTTGGAGGGCGATGGGGAAGGTGGGCATGGACTTATCCTATGGTAACGATCAGCCATCTATGCGCCGTTCGGTCGCGCCGACGGGCATCGGCGCGGGGCGGTCGGGGCGGGTGGCGAGGTGGACGTGGCGCTCGGTCTGCGAGGACTCGAAGACGGCCAAGGTGATGTCGAGGACGTGGCGGGCCAGGTCGCCGGAGGCGCGGTGGGGGCGGCCGGCGCGCAGGGCGTGGGCCAGGTCGGCCAGGCCCAGGCCGCGCATGTTCTCGGTGAAGCCGTGGGTGTGGGGCAGGTCCACGGTGGCGCCGTCGGGGGTGCGCAGGCGGACGGGCTGGCCGAAGGTGTTGGGGTCAGGGCAGT